>CAJMPP010000001.1 GCA_905215325.1 uncultured bacterium
GGCGGCTCATCTCGGCACCGCCGAGACGGCCGGCGCACTGGATGCGGATGCCCTTGGCACCGGACTTGCGGGCGGACTGCACGGCCTTGCGCATGGCGCGACGGAAAGCGACGCGGCCCTCGAGCTGCTCGGCAACGGACTGGGCGATGAGGTTGGCGTCCAGCTCGGGGCGCTTGACCTCGACGACCTCGATGTTGACCGGGCCGTTGGCGACCTTCTCGAGCTTCTTGCGCAGAGCGTCGATCTCGGCGCCCTTCTTGCCGATCACGACACCCGGGCGAGCCGTGGTGACAATGACCTTGATCTTGTCGCCTGCGCGCTCGATCTCGACCTTGGAGACGGCGGCACGGGCCAGCTGCTTGTCCAGGAACTTCCTAATGGCCAAGTCGTTTGCCAGGTTCTGGGCGTAATCCTTGTCGGCGTACCAACGGCTGCGCCACTCTTCGGTGATACCGAGGCGGAACCCGGTAGGGCTTACCTTCTGACCCATAGACTTTATGCCTCCTCTCGCGGAGCGACGATGATGGTGATGTGGCAGGTGCGCTTGCGGATGCGCGAAGCGGAACCCTTAGCGCGGGGACGGATGCGCTTGAGCGTGGGGCCCTCATCGACGAAGGCGGTCTTCACGACCAGCGTCTCCGGACGCACATGATGCTGGTACTCAGCGTTTGCCACAGCGGAGTTCAGCGTCTTCTCGACAACCTCGGCGGCTGCGCGATTGGTGAACATCAAGATCTCACGAGCAGCCGGAACGGACTTGCCGCGGATCAGGTCGACGACGATGCGTGCCTTGCGGGGCGACATGCGCACGGTGCGTGCGATTGCTTTAGCTTCCATGATTCACCCCTTCTTATCGCTTCTTCTTGTCGGCTGCGTGACCCTTGAAGGTACGCGTGGGGGCGAACTCGCCCAGCTTGTGACCGACCATGGACTCGGTAACGTAAACCGGCACGTGCTTGCGACCGTCGTGCACCGCGATGGTGTGGCCCACCATTTCGGGGAAGATGGTGCTGGCACGGGACCAGGTCTTGATGACGTTCTTTTCGCCGGCCGCGTTCATCTTCTCGATGCGATCAAGAAGGCGAGGCTCAACGAAAGGACCCTTCTTCAAACTTCTGCTCACTATTACTCCTTAACGCTTAGCGCTACTTCTTGCGACGGCGAATGATCAGGCGGCTAGAGGCCTTCTTCGGGTTGCGCGTACGATGACCCTTGGTCGGAACGCCCCAGGGGCTGACAGGGTGACGGCCAGAAGTCTTGTTCTTGCCTTCGCCACCGCCGTGGGGATGGTCCACAGGGTTCATGACGGTACCGCGAACCGTCGGGCGGATGCCACGCCAACGATTACGGCCGGCCTTGCCGATCGTGATGTTGGAGTGCTCGGCGTTACCGACCTCGCCGATGGTGGCGCGGCAGGTGAGCAGCACGCGGCGCATTTCGGAGGAGGGCATGCGCAGGATGGCGTACTTGCCTTCCTTGCCCATCAGCTGGATGCTCGTGCCGGCGGAGCGGGCAAGCGCGGCGCCACGGCCGGGCTGCAGCTCGACAGCGTGGATGAGCGTACCGACGGGGATGCAGGACAGCGGCATGGCGTTGCCGGGCTTGATGTCCACATCGGTGCCGCTAACGATCATGTCGCCGACCTTCAGGCCCTTCGGGTGAAGGATGTAGCGCTTCTCGCCGTCAACGTAGTGCAGCAGAGCGATACGAGCGGAGCGGTTCGGGTCGTACTCGATGGTAGCGACCTTTGCAGGCACGCCGTCCTTGTTGCGCTTGAAGTCGATGATGCGGTAACGACGCTTCACGCCGCCGCCCTGGTGACGGACGGTGATGTGACCGTGGTTGTTGCGACCCGCCTTCTTGTTCAGCGGCGCAAGCAGGGACTTTTCCGGCTTGTCGCAGGTGATTTCGGCCTTGTCCGAAACCGTCTGGAAGCGACGACCGGGGCTAGTCGGCCTGTACTGTTTGACTCCCATTTCAAACCTTTCGATCTGGATTTCCGCTCGCATGCCTCACCATGCACCGGAGATCCTTCCTACAGATGTGGATATGGCGATTGCCCAAGCATGCTCGTTTGAGGCCGAACGCACCGACTCCGTCAATCCACGCGCCCGGGTGTATCCATAAGTCACCAGACGCAACTTGATATTATACGAGCCTGAATGTGCGGTTTCAAGAAAAACCTGCCTGAACGATTCGCGCCCACAACCTGCACACAAGCCAGGTTGCGGGCGCTTACCTATTGATATGGAGAGGGTCTTGCGGAATTCCCTCTATCTCCATTTCGGCAATGCTGCCGAGGCGTGCGCTAATCCAGATGGAACGCGCACGGCAGGTCGACGCTTACCGGCGAGTTATCGGCGTTGGTCTCCATGACGCTGGCCATGAAGTCCCACCACTTCCGGCAAATCTCGGTCTCCGCCGATTCCGCGTAACGCTCGGGATCGTCGAGCTCGATGTAGCCGAACAGGATGTCGGTCTCCTCATCGATGAAGATGCTGTAGTTGTGCCCGCCGTACTCGTGGAGCATGTCGGCCATCTCGGGCCACAGCTCGTTGTGGCGGCGTTCGTACTCCTCGGCAAACCCGGGATACAGCTTCATCTTGAAGCCGCTGATGGTGCGGCCTTCTGCGGTTTTACGTACGGTCATCGCCTATTCCTTTCGTTATTGTTGCGGATATGGGCACGCAGTCGCGCATGGACCCGGGATTGCCCGCCTCTTGTGCGCACCGCGTGTACGCGCTACGAAACGCAGCATGCCGGAGCTTGCGGCAGCGCCGGGATGGGCGGCAGGCTGCGGACCCCCTGCCCTACGGGCGCATATGCGCCCTAAAACGATGGCACCTCCGGCACGGTTGCACAGGACACGTCCTTCCCTACCGACGCATACGCACCGCGAAACGCGCATGCCCGGGCGGTGCGCCCGGGCATGCATGAAAACGTTACTGCAGCTTGCCGTAACGCTCTTCCGTGATCTGGTCGAGCGTCTTGCCCTGCGTGTCCGGGCACCACGCCACGCCGACCACGAGGGACACCACCAGCACCGCGCACATGATGAGCGCCGCCGGGAAGAACCCGGCGGGGTTGGTGGAGATGTCGCCCATGATGGCGCCGACGCCTACGAGCGACCAGATGCCGAGCGCCGCGCGCACCAGGAAGAACATGATGCCCTGCGCGCCGCCGCGATAGCGCGTCGGGAACAGCTCGGTGCCCCACAGCGCGTAGAAGCACTGGGCCGAGAAGCCGGCCGAAACGCCCCACAGGATGACGTAGGCCCACAGGCACCAGCCCATGGAATCGGTGGTGCCGTTGTTGAGCGCCGCGCCGAAGATGGCGATGCATACCCACGAGGCCAGCGCCAACAGCGCCGAGGCGCCGAACAGCACGCGATGCGGCACCTTGTCGCCCAGCTTGGAGAACACCGCCAGCGAGCAGACGGCCACGAGCACCCATTGCACCACGCCTAGCAGGCTCTGCCCCACCGAGTCCAGGTTACCGGCTGCGGCATACAGATACGGCATGAACTGGCCGTTGGTGCCCGCCGCCAGGTTCCACGTCAGGTATACGGCCACCAGGAACACGATGGTCTTGACGTTGACGGGGTTCTTCAGCGCGTTGGCCATCATGCGGCCGAAGGACTCGTGCTCGCCCGTCTCGTTGCGCTTCTCCGCCCAATCCTTGGACTCCTGCAGCTGGCGCTGCAGGTTCCATGCGACAAGGGCCACCACAAGCAGCACCAGGAACAGGATGCGCGTGGACAGCAGGCCGTCGAAGGGACCGTAGGTACCGGCGGGCAGCAGCGTCTTGCCGTCAGCCGCGAAACCGGGGAGCGCGAACGACAGGGCCAAGGACAGAAGGAAGATGATGGCCGGCCCGCAGCTCCATGCGAACTGGCTGATGCCGATGTTGGCGGCGCGCTTGGTGGACGTGGACGTTTCGGAAATGTAGCTCCACGAAGCGGGGACGCCCGCTCCCACCGACAGACCGGAGAGCACCACGCCCACCACCACCATGGGCAGGTTCATAGCGCACATGGCGATGGCCACGCCGATAGCGTATACCAGCAGGTTATAACGGTAGATGATGGTGCGACCGTACTTGTCGGTCAGAAATCCGCCGATGAGCGCGCCGACGGCCGCCCCGAACGCGTTCGCGCCGATGGCGCCCAGGATAGAGGTCCACATCGAGCCGAAACCGAATGCGGCGGCCCACGCCGTCAGCGCCACCGACGACGCCACGATGCACCCGGAATCCAGGAAGTTCGTCAACGACACCGCGATGGTGCCCTTGCGCTCCTGAGACATTGCCATGATCGATTCGCCTTTCACTTGTTCCTATGGCCGGCAACTGCGCTAGTCCAGGAAGCTATCGTTGATGTCGAGTTTGAAATCGCGGGCGATGGCGCGCAGGCCGTCGTCGGTGATGGTGTTGAGGAACTCGTCGCTGCCGCCGTTGAGCATACGCGCCTCGGCGTAGATGGCCGCCGCCTTCTCGATGGTGTGCATAAGGCCGAACGCCGTGTCGAAATCAGGGCCGGACACGAACAGCCCATGCTGCGCCCAGATAGCGGCATCGTAGGTTTTCATGAGCTCGCAGGTGGCCTGCGCGATCTCGGAGCCGCCCGGGACCATCCACGGCACGACGCCTACGCCCTTCGGGAACACCACGATGCACTCGGTCATGGCCTTCCACAGGGCGCGCGTGATGGTGCGCGCATCGAGCGGCATAACGAACGACAGCGCGATGACGTTCTGCGGATGGGCATGGTAGATCACACGGCATGCACCATCGGTGGCGGCCACGCGGACGCTATGGTTCATGAAGTGCGTGGGGAACTCGCTGGTGGGAACGCCGCCGTTCTTCAGGCCCCACACGATACGCCACGCATCGCCGGCGTCGTTGATCTCGACGATGCCCACGTTGGCCGCAGGGTCGAGCTGCACGTTGCGCATGTAACGGCCCGAGCCGGTGGTGGCGAAGAACGCCCCGCGCAGGTTGTCGGCCTGCACGCCCATGGACACCCAGCTGGAGGGGTTGTCATAGAAGAACGGGCGGCATGCGCCAACCTGTTCGTCGGTCAGGCGATATGTAAGGTTGCCGCCGTTGCGCTCGTGCCAGCCCTGGTCCCAGCCGTCGGTGCA
Organism: uncultured bacterium; assembly: GCA_905215325.1. Taxonomy (GTDB): domain Bacteria; phylum Actinomycetota; class Coriobacteriia; order Coriobacteriales; family Eggerthellaceae; genus Senegalimassilia. Next base: position 5,142 of record CAJMPP010000001.1, read on the forward strand.
CAGGCGCACGAACGCCTTCATGAACGGCTGCTGCTCCACGGCCACGCCCGAAACGGCGCCCTTGGCAACGGTGACGCCCTTGTCGAGCACGCCTTGCGCGGCCTGCGCGCCACGGCCCAGCACGTCCTGGGCGCTATCCAAAATTCCCATGTTCCTGCCTTTCCATCATGCGCCGGAAACTACGGCGCGGATTGAGCGGGCGCGGATGTGCTTTCCGCGCCCGCCGCTTGCTCTTCATTGAACGTAAAGGGCCGTCCGTCTACGCGCGACCGGAGAGCACCTCGTCCTCATAAGCCTTGATGGGAGCCCACAGCCCGCCATCGGTCGGCACGCCCTCGCGACGGCAGTACTCGTCCCACACGGCACCGAACGGCATGGTCTTGAACTGCTCGGTGACGACCATCTTCTCGGAGAAGCGATACGTATCCTGCAGCTCCTTGAGACGCTCGACAGGCTGCAGCAGCTCGAACAGCAGGCTCTTCTCCATGGCACGGGTGCCGGTCGCCCAGGCGCCGATGCGGTTGATGGACGCGTCGAAGAAGTCGAGGCCGATGATGACCTTGTCCCAGCCGCCCGGGCAGCGCACGATCTCGCCGGCGATCTCCTTGATGTCGTCATCGAACAACACCACGTGGTCGGAGTCCCAGTGCATGGAGCGGGTGACGTGCAGCGGCACATACGGGAAGAACAGCAGCAAGCTGGAGAGCTTGTCGGCGATGTTCTCCATGGGGTTGAAGTGGCCGGCGTCGATGAGCACCACGTGGTTACCGCCCTTCTTCGCGGCATAGGACACGTAGAACTCCTGGTTGCCGGTGGTGAAGCCCTCGACGCCGATGCCGAAGACCTTTTGCTCCATAGCGTCGATGACGTGCGGCGTGTCGAAGGAGTAGATCTCGTCGAGCGCATCGCGCAGGCGCTCGCGCATGCCGAAGCGATCGGCCGGGTAGTCCTTCAGGCCGTCGGGGATCCAGAAGTTGTTGAGCACCATGTCGTCAAGCTCCTCGCCGATGCGCTCGGCGATCTTGCGGCATGCGATGCAGTGGCGGATCCAGAAGTCGCGCACGTCCTTATCAGGAGAGGACACCGTCAGGCCCTCCTTGACCATGGGATGGCTGAACAGCGTGGGGTTGAAGTCGATGCCGTAGCCGTGCTCCTTCGCCCATGCCACCCAGGGCTCGAAGTGCTTGTACTCGATCTGGTCGCGGTCGACCCAGGGGTTCTCATCGGTGAAGATGGCATAGCTGGCGTGCAGGTTGATGCGCTTCTTACCGGGGATGAGGCTGCACGCCTTCTCGAAGTCGGCCGTCAGCTCCTCGAAGGTGCGGGCGCGGCCCGGGTAGTTGCCCGTGGTCATGATGCCGCCGGAGGCCGCGTTGTCCTTCTGGTCGAAACCCATGACATCGTCGCCTTGCCAGCAGTTGACGGAGATCGCCTTGCCTGCCAGCTTCGCCAGGACCGCCTCGGTGTCGATGCCCTCGGCAGCGTATGCCTCGCGTGCCAGTTCGTAAGCTGTGCTCATGTGCGCTCCTATCTTGGATGAATTGCTATGTTCAAGCCGCGATGCGGCGGTGAACCGATTCGGATGCGCAGAGCCGACGCGCGGCGGGCCCTGCGCGTACGGGTTATTCAGGTTGGTATTCCACCACGTCGAACGATCCGCGGATGGCCTCTCGCGCCTCGTCAAGATCGGCGAAGACGCCGTCGCCGATCATCTGCACCATAAGGTTGCCCAGGCTGGTGCCCTCGATGGGGCCGGCGAACACGGGGATGCCGCAAGCACGGGCCGTCAGCTCGTTGAGGTAGATGTCCTGGCATCCCCCGCCGACGATGTTGATGGAGGTGTACGTGCGGCCGGTCAGCGCCGACAGCTCGTTGATGGAATCAGCGTAGCAGCCGGTCAGGCTCTCGTATACGCAGCGCATCAACTCGCCGACAGTGTCCGGCACGGGCTGGCCCGTCTCGCGGCAGGCGGCCTTGATCTCCTCGATCATGGAATCGGGGGCCAGGAAGCGGTCGTCGTTGACGTTGACGTGCGGGACGGGGGCGTCGGGATGCAGCTTCTGCTCGGCGCGCGCAGCATCCGCCAGCTCGCCGAAGCCGATCTCCTTGGCGGCGCGCTTGAGCTGGGCGCCCTTGCCGGCGACGTAGCTGACGCCGTTGAGCTCGCGGCGAATGGACTGGATCATCCACAAACCCATGATGTTCTTCAAGAAGCGGAAGCGCTTCAGATAGCCGCCCTCGTTCGTGAAGTTCTGGTACCTGCTGGCATCGGAGGTGATGGGGCCCTCGTGCTCCACGCCGAGCAGGCTCCACGTGCCGCTTGAGAGGTAGACGGCCTGCGCGTCGCGCGCGGGCACCGCCAGAAACGCCGAGCCCGTGTCATGCGTGGCGGGCAGCATCACCTGCGCATCGAAGCCCACACGCTGCTGCACCTCGGGCGCGAACCCTCCTACCACCGTGCCGGGCATGGCGATGTCGCCGAACAGGCGCGCGGGAGTCTCCGCCGCCTCGAGCGCGAACGCATCCCACGTGCAGGTACGGGCGTTGACGAGGTTCGTGGTGGTAGCGTTGGTGTATTCGTTGACCATATTGCCCGTGAGCAGGTAGTTCAGGTATTCGGGAACCATGAGGAAACGGTCGGCCGCCTCAAGCTCCTCGGGGTGCTCGCGCGAGAGCGCCGCAAGCTGATAGACCGTGTTGAACGCTTGACGCTGGATACCCGTGGCGCGATAGAGCCTCTCCAGGCCGATGCCCGCATCCACATCGACCGCGACGTCGTTGGTGCGCGCATCGCGATACGCCACCGCGTCGCCGACGAGCCGACCCTGCGCATCGACCAAGACGAAGTCGACGCCCCAGGTGTCGATGCCGATCGTCTCGGGAATCTTGCCGGCTTTCCGGCATTTCTCCAGGCCGATCAGGATGTTCTCCCAAATCATGTCGATATCCCAGCAATCGTGCCCGCGGCGGCGCACCTGCACGTTGTCGAAGCGGTGCACCTCCTCGAGCTCGATGATGCCGTTGCCGTTCACGCTACCGAGCACGTGGCGCCCGCTCGACGCCCCGATGTCGATGGCAAGGTAGTAACGCTGCTGCGGCATTACTTCCCTCCCTTTTGCTTCGTTATATCGTTTTCCCGGATCTGCACCACGTACATGACGTTGGTGGCTGCGACGGACTCCGCGCCATCAGGACCCTTGGACACCACAGGGCTGGTAGAGCGATCGCCCGCAGTGAACACGGCGACATCGCCCGGGCGCAAAAGGCCCTTGGACACCACGGCATCGCGCGCATTGTCCACGACGCTGGGCATATCGCCCTGCACATCGCCGAGCATGGGCACGACGCCCCAATGGATCTGCTGCTGACGCATCACGCGCTCCGACGGCGTGACCGCATAGATGGGAACGCGCGGACGCAGATTGGACACCAAGCGCACGGTGCGGCCCGACATAGTGGGCGCCACGATGCAGGCGGCGTTGACGGTTTCGGCCGTTTGCACGGCGGCAAGGCCCACGGCCAGCGCCACGCGCGCGGCAACGCGCGTTCGATCGGGGAAACGCTCGTCGAACAGGTACGGTTCGCTGGCCTCGGCGACGCGGGCCATCATCTGCACGGCGGGAACCGGGTACTGGCCGCACGCCGTCTCGCCCGACAACATGACCGCATCGGTGCCGTCGTAAATGGCGTTGGCTACATCCCCCACCTCAGCACGCGTGGGACGAGGGTTGCGGATCATGGAATCAAGCATCTGCGTTGCCGTGATGACGGGCTTCGACGCGCGGTTGCAAGCGCGGATGATCTCCTTCTGGATGTGCGGCACCTTATACGCCGGGACTTCCACGCCCAGATCGCCGCGGGCGATCATGATGCCGTCGGACGCCTCGATGATCTCGTTTATATTCTCGACGGCCTCGTGGCATTCGATTTTCGAGAGGAACATGATGTCGCCGCCGCCGTGCTCGTTCAAAAACGCGCGCATCTCGCGCACGCCCGCGGCGTCGCGAATGAAGGATGCGGCGATGAAGTCGACGCCTTGCTCGATGCCGAACAGCAGGTCGGCGCGATCTTGGTCGGTCATGACCGGCAGGGGCAGCGATGTGCCGGGAAGGTTCATGGATTTGCGCTCGCCGAGCAAGCCGGAGTTTTGCACGGTGCAATGGATGTCGCCGCCCTCGACGCTATCGACGGCAAGCTCGATAAGCCCGTCGTCGACCAGGATGACCGTACCAGGAGAAACGACACCAGCCAGACCCCTGCACGTCTGGCTGACCATGCGATCGCCGCCTTCGACATCCGCCTCGGTGAACGTGAACGAATTGCCCGCCATAAGCTGCACCGGCTTATGGCCCGCCAGCTCGCCCGTGCGGATCTCGGGGCCTTTCGTATCGAGCAAGATGGCGCAGGGGCTGTCCATTTCTCGGCGAACCTTGCGCAAACGGTCCATGCGAGCACGCTGCTCATCATGCGAGCCGTGCGAGAAATTGAATCGGGCGATATCCATACCCGCGCTGATCAGGCCTTTGAGCGTCGATTCGCTGTCGACGGACGGGCCAAGGGTGCACACGATCTTCGTTCGCTTTGCCATGCAGCCACCTTACCGTTGCGGTTTTCGTCTCACATAATCGAAAACTATACCGCTAAACGGCTGCGATTTATCGGCAATCGGAAAACCCCACTTTTGCACTAGACTCAACGCAAAAGCCTCCGCGAAAACAGCGAGCATCATGCGGATGCGCGCGCCGAGACGAAAACGGACCCGCAGCATACCCGCTGCGGGTCCGTCCTTTTCGCGCGCGTTGCCCGGGTGCTAGACCTCCTTGACCCACAGGCCGTGGAGGTTGCAGTATTCGTACGCCTTCACCGGCGCATCGCCGGCGGCCAGAGCGAAGGTTGCCTCAGGGGCGTCCTGCGCGGTGAGCGGGGCGATCTGGTAGCCCTTCTCGGTGACGAGCACGATGAACGCGATCAGATGCTCGGGCGTCATGGGATGGGCGACCTCGCCCACCTTCACGTGAACCGTGGAGCCGTCGACGACGACCTGCGGCACGTGCTTCTCCTTGGCACCGTCGGTATCGTTGGCACGCAGCTCGACCATCTTCTCGCCGCAGCAGGACATGGGCACGCCCTGGTCGAACGGCTTGATGGCCACGTTGCCGCAATGCATGCACTTGAAGAATTTGACGTCCATGGTAATAAACCCCTCTCAGGTTTCAACGGCAACCCCCGTGGTGCCGTTGCTCTTAGTATAGAAAACGCCTTGCAAGCGCGGAGGGCGCGTGGGTAGATGTTCGCCAACCCGTTACGCTTCCGCAGCCCGTCTGTTGCGTATCTATATGATACTAACTTTATACCATTTCCGGAAGCCCTTTTTGCGGTTTCTTAACGCGAACGGCATAAACAAGGGCACATGCTCCCGTCACCATGAGCGGCACGCTGAGGACCTGACCCATGGTCAACCACCCTCCCCACAGGTAGCCGATCTGCGCATCGGGCTGGCGAACAAACTCGATAAGGAAGCGGAACAGGCCGTAACCTACCAGGAACACGCCCAAAAACGTCCCCTGCGGACGCGGCGGTTGCTTGCGCGACAGGATGTAGAGCACGCAGAACAGCACGACGCCCTCGAGCAGGGCCTCGTAGAGCTGCGAGGGATGACGCGGCATCGCGCCCGCCGTGCCGCCGAACACCACGCCCCAGGGCAAGCTGGTGGGCGCGCCCCACAACTCGCCGTTCACGAAGTTGGCGCAGCGGCCGAAAAACAAGCCGATGGGCGCCGCGATGCAGCCCATATCGGCAAGCGTGAGATACGGGATGCCGGTCAAGCGCGCCGCGACGATACCCGAGAGCAGTGCGCCGATAAGACCCCCATGAAAGCTCATGCCGCCATGGTTGAACGCCAAGATCTCGGCGGGATGGGAGAAATAGTAGCCGTCGCCGTAGACAAGGACATAGCCTAAGCGTCCTCCCAAGATGACGCCCACGATGGCGCACAGCACCACGGTGAGCAGGCTATCCGCATCCACCCGCACCTTCCAGCGCCTTGCCACCCGCCACAACACGAGCGCCGCGCACACGAAGCCGGCAACATATGCGATGCCGTACCAACGCACGACGAAAGGCCCGATGGAAAACGCCACCGGGTCAAGCATGCGATATATCTCGTTTAACATGGGAAAAACTCCGTTCCATAGCAGTCGAACGGAGAAAAGGATACCTTAGTTCAAGCCCCCTGCGCCAACCTGTTGAGCGCTTGCCCTAACCTCTTCACGAAGCGGGCCGGGGATGGTGCGCAACAGCTGAACCTGCGCGCCGCACTTGGGGCAATCAAGGGTGAACAGGGCCGTTTCGGGGCCCAATACCATGATGGCGCGGTATCGCGCCATATCGAACGTGCTGCACCCGCAGCTAGGGCACGAGGCATGTATGTTCACGGCCTCCACCGAAACGCCCTTAGAGCAAGAACCTGTTCGGGTTGCCCTGACGAGTGGGGCCCTCGTCTGCGCGATCGGCCGTGCTCGGCCCGTGCTCCAAGAAGAACTCGCAGAAGCGGCAGATCTCCTTTGCCGCCGCGTCGAAATCGCGGCTGGGGTTGAGCAGCTTGCCGAAATCGGTGCACACCACGTGGGTGGGACGGAAGCAGGCGGCGAAGTGGCAATCTGCGGGGCACGGTTCGCCGGGAATGTTATGCGGGCATCGGCCGTTCATCTCGGCATCTTCGTAGCAACCGCGCAACTCCCAACACTTCATGCCTTCCGCTTCCCTTCTCCGCCTGCTTACCTGATGTTTGCCTGCTTACATGACCGCCGGCACCACGCGGGTGACGCCGGGCACGCGCTCCTTGAGGATGCGCTCGACGCCGTTGGCCAGCGTCATCTGGGACATGGGGCAGCCCTTGCAAGCGCCCTGCAGCTCGACGGTGACCACGCCGTCCTCGTCGACGTCGACGAGCTTCACGTCGCCGCCGTCAGCCTGCAGGCTGGGTCGGATGAGCTCGAGCACTGCTGCAACATCGGTCTTCTCAACCATGGGGTTCTCCTTTACCTTTCGGTCTTTTGTTCATCATGAGCGATTTTACCACAGCGCCCGATGGGGCCATCGGGCGTTTGGATGGGGTTACGATGATGGTTTCCAGTCCTTGCCGAGGATGACCAGCACATCGGTGCCGAACGAATAGGCACCGGTGTTCTGCACCAAGCGACCCACCCCCATGGCATCGAGCACGGTCTGCGCAGCAGGCTGCGCGTCGCTGGAGTTGTAGATGACCAGCGTTTCGCCGTACACGGAGGTGTCGGTGTTGCCCGTCTCCGAGACCTTGAAGCCCTTCGAGGTGAGCGTGGACTCCATGGAGGCCGCCGCGCCCGTGATGCCGCCGCCGTTTTTGAGCGTGATGGTGAAGCTTCCGGGATCGGTGGTGGCCGCCTGCGTCTGCTCGGCGGGTTCCTGACCCGAATCGACCCGGTCCATCATCTCGGACCACGAGGAGTTCGACACTGCGAACACCTCTTGGCCATCGCTTTGCGTGACATAGCCGGGCACAAGGGCGCCGGTAACGGAGTCGGCGCTCATGCCCTTGAGGCCCTCGGCCAAAGACAGTGCATCGCTTGAGCCCATATCGGTGCCGAAGGCCCCCTGCAGCTGGTCGAGCAGGCCGACTAGGCTGGACTTGCCTCCCGACACCATGCGCAACGACACCGCTTCGAGCAGCTTGCGCTGATTTTCCGCCTGGGTTTGCCTAGGCGAGGCGAAGTTCGTGGCGCGCGCCAGCGTCAGAGCGCCTTCACCGGTGAGGGTTTGGCTGCCTGCGGGCAAGTACACGCTGCCGGCGTTGGGGTCGTCGACTTCTTCGGAAAGGTCCACGTCCACACCGCCGAGCGTGTCCACCAACTGCACCAGGCCGGCCGCATCGATCTTGGCCACATGCGAGATCTTCACATCGGCGAAGTTGGCAACGGCGCTGACCAGGCTGGCATCGCTCTCGCGCACGCTCGCCTGCCGGATGGGGTAATACTTGCCGTCCTTCAGAGACACCTGCACGTCGGCGGGGATGCTGATGATACAAGCGTTCTTGCCCGAGGAATCGGTACGCACCAAGGCTAGGGCATCGGGGCCTTCGGCGGAGTTCGGCATGCCCGGCGTATCGAGCTCGGCAACGACGAGCGTGTAGAACGGATCGCCGGACTTCACGGCAGTGAGCGCCTTGGCTGCATCGGAATCCTTGAGCGCCAGCTTGCCGTTAAGGTTTCCCATGAGGGTGAACGAGCCCACGCCGTAGGCCACTGCCGCCAACACGGCAACCACCGCAACGGCGATGCCCAAGCGCTTCGCGAGCGTGCGGCGCTTGACCCCCGGCGAGAACTCGAGCCCCCTGGCATAACCGGTACGGCTTCGCGGTCCCTGGGCGCTGGGCATGACATTGCTCACGTAGCCGCGCTGCGCGCGCTTCTGCCTGCGCGGGCTGGAGAAACCCACCTGGTCGGCGTTCATATGCGCCGGGCGCACCTTGGGGACGTGCGTTCCCAAGGTTGCGCTGCGCATGCGGCGCGAGGTGAGCTTGGAGTTGATCTGCGTGATGTCCTTGCGTTTCCTGACCATGACGCTCCCGTCCGGCTATTCGGCCGCGCCAACCTGGCGGCGCGACACGTTCGCGCCGAGCTGGGAGAGCTTGCCGCAGTAGTCCTCGTAGCCGCGATCGATGTGCTTGATGTTGTGCACGCGGGTTTCGCCCTCGGCCACGATGCCCGCCAGCACCAATGCCGCGCCGGCACGCAGGTCGGTGGAGGACACGTCGGTACCCTGCAGGTCGTTGACGCCGCGCACGAGCGCATGATGGTCCTCGATGGTGATGTCGGCGCCCATGCGCGCCAACTCGCTGGCGAACATGAAGCGGTTCTCGAAGACGTTCTCGGTGACCATGGAGGTGCCGTGGGCCAAGCTGCACAGCAGCATGAACTGGGCCTGCAGGTCGGTGGGGAAACCCGGATGCGGGAGCGTTTGGATATCGGTGGGCTGCAGCGGCTGGTTGCGGCTGCAGGTGATCCAATCCTCCCCCGCCTCGACGCAGCAGCCCATGGCGCGCAGCTTCATGATGGCCATATGCAGGTACGACGGGTCGATGCCGCGCACCGTGACCGGGCCGCCCGTGAGCGCGCCGCCCGCCAAGAAGGTGCCGGCCTCGATGCGGTCGCCCACCGTGGTGTGCTCGCAGGGATGCAGGCTTTCAAGCGGCACGCCCTCCACTTGGATGATGGAGGAGCCAGCGCCGCTGACCTTGCAGCCCATAGCGTTGAGCATGTTCGCCAAATCGACGATCTCGGGCTCGCGCGCGGCGTTCTCGATGCAAGTGGTGCCATGAGCGGTGACGGCGGCCATGAGGCAGTTCTCGGTAGCGCCGACGCTGGGGAACTCCAGCGTGACGTCGGCACCGTGCAGGCCGTTGGGCGTGTGGGCGTTCAGGTACCCGTGGTCCACGGTGAACTCCACGCCCAGGGCCTCAAGGCCCACCAGGTGCATATCGATCTTGCGGGCGCCGATCTGACAACCGCCGGGCATGGCAACGCGCGCCTGGCCGAAACGCGCCACCAGCGGGCCGAGCACGCTGATGGAAGCGCGCATCTTCGACACCAGCTCGTACGGCGTTTCATGGGACGTCACCTGGGCGGTGTCGATGACCATGGTGTGACCGTCGCGCTCGACGGTGGCGCCAAGGCACTCGAGCACCTCCGACATGACGACGATATCGCTGATAAGGGGCACGTTGTGCAGCGTTGAGGCGCCCTGGCCCAAAAGCGAGGCGGCGATGAGCTTCAAAGCCGAGTTCTTCGCGCCGGAAACCCTCACCTCGCCGGAAAGGACGTTGTTGCCCTCGACGACGATGATCTCTTTCTCAGACATGCAAACCCCCCTGGATGAACTAGATTGCGAAAGCCCATTATAAAGCGAAGGCCCGCACAAGGCGGGCCTCCACGATGAAAGCAAACGTATCAACGCATTCGCGGGCGCGCAGAAGCGATGATGGTCCGAGAAAGGAAAACGGGCCGCCCCGCACCTTGCATCCGCCCACCGCTGCGGCATCGACGGCCGATGTCGCAACATGGATGCGAATGCAGGGCGAAGGAACGGCCCGCAGCGTTTGCGATTCGCTGGCTATATGGCGAAAAGCGTAAGTTACGCGGTCTCGCCGAGAGCCCAGCGCACGAAGCCGGTCACCTTGATGGTGCCGCCCAGGTTCTTGGCGCACTCGTCGGTGTACTGGTTGATGGACTGGTCGGGGTTCTTGACGAAGGCCTGCTCGGTCAGGCAGTTCTCCTTGTAGAACTTCTCCATACGGCCGGTAGCCATCTTCTCCTGGATGGCCTCGGGCTTGCCGGACTCGGCAGCCTGAGCCTTGTAGATGCCCATCTCATGCTCGACGACCTCGGCCGGCACGGACTCGCGGTTGGCGGACACCGGGGAAGCGGCGGCAACCTGCATGGCAACGTCGCGGCCGTAAGCCTGGAAGCCCTCGGAAGCGGGGTCGATGCCCTCGACGTCGAAGGTCACCAGAACGCCGATCTTGCCGCCGCCGTGGATGTAGGAGGCGATGCCACCGGCGTTGACGGTGGTGGCACGGGGGAGCTGGATGTTCTCGCCCAGCACGTGGATGGCGTCGGTGAGGATGTCCTCGACGGGCTCGCCCTCGAAGGTGGAGGCGCGCAGGGCCTCGACGTCGGCAGCGCCGGCAGCCAGAGCGGCCTGGCCCAGCTTCTCGGCGTAGGCCTTGAACTTCTCGTTCATACCCACGAAGTCGGTCTCGCAGTTCAGCTCGACGACGGCAGCGGACTTGGCATCATCGGCCAGGACGGTCATGACGGTGCCCTCGTTGGTGGCGCGGCCGGCCTTCTTGGCGGCAGCGGCCAGACCGCGGGTGCGCAGCACGTCGACGGCCTTCTCCATGTCGCCATCGGCCTCGACGAGCGCCTTCTTGCACTCCATCATGCCGGCGTCGGTCATCTCGCGCAGTTCCTTGACCATGGAAGCGGTGATAGCAGCCACGTTGGATCCTTTCTATCCTTGTTGCGGCGGCGCTGGGAGCGTCGCCGTTAATAACCTCGAACGCCGTCGGCCGCCCTACGGGGACCGACGGCGTGCAACACCAGTGGGTTAGGCCCCGTGCTTATTCGGCAGCAGGAGCGGCAGCCTCGGCAGCCGGAGCGGCCTCGGCCTCGGCCGGAGCGGCCATTTCCTCAGCGGAAACGGGGGCGCCGGTGCCCGCGACGACGGCGTCGGCGATGAAGTCGGCCAGCAGCTTGACGGAGCGGATGGCGTCGTCGTTGGCCGGGATGCCGTACTCGACGTCATCGGGGTCGCAGTTGGTGTCGAGCGTGCCCACCACGGGGATGTTCAGACGATGAGCCTCGCGGATGGCGATCTCCTCGCGGTTGGTGTCGATCACGAAGATGGCGTCGGGGACGCGCTTCATGTTGCGGATGCCGTTGAGGTTGAGCTGCAGCTTGGACAGCTCCTTGCGCAGCAAGATCTGCTCCTTCTTCGGCAGCAGCGCCATACGGCCGTCGGCCTCCATGGCCTCCAGCTCCTCCATGCGGGTGACGCGGGAGCGGATGGTCACGAAGTTGGTGAGCATGCCGCCGAGCCAACGGGCGTTGACGTAGGGCATGCCGCAGCGGTTGGCGGCGTCGGCGACGGCCTCCTGGGCCTGCTTCTTCGTGCCGACGAACAGGACGGAGCCGCCGTTCTTGGCGACGTTGGAGACGAAGGTGTAAGCCTGGTCCATACCCATGAGGGACTGCTTGAGGTCCAGGATGTAGATGTCACCGCGGGCGCCGAAGATGAACGGCTTCATCTTGGGGTTCCAACGACGCTTCTGGTGACCGAAGTGCGCGCCTGCATCGAGCAGGGTCTGGATGCTGATCTTAGCCATGACACTCTCCATTCGTTAGTCCTCTGCGTGCGGTCATCCCCTTTCACCCGCAACCGATTTCGGCCACTAGCGGGAAGGGTCGCACACGCATGTGTGATAAAACAGCCCTCGGATTATAACAACGCCCCCGGGCGTTTGCAACGGGGGCGTCGATGTTCGTCCATGTTTTCACGAAATGCCGACGGGTAAGGTCGCGGACCCCGGGCACGCGACCGCCCATCGGCCTGTGCCCGCGGGCTCCCGACGGGCCTATGCGTCGTAACGCTTCCCGTTGCGCATGGAGAGCGCGATGGTGGAGGCGTTGTGCAGAAGCGAGGACATCTGCGGGGAGATGACGCCGCCGATGCCGGCCGCCAACAACGTCGAGTTGATGGCCATGACCTCCTTGAAGCTGCCGTTCAAGCGGCCCATGAGGCCCTCGCTCATGCGGCGCAGCGCCACGATGGAGCCGAGCTGGCCGCCCGTGAGCGTGATATCGGCCACCTCCTTGGCCACCGCGGTGCCCTGCCCCATGGCGATGCCCACGTCGGCAAGCGCCAGCGCCGGGGCGTCGTTGACGCCGTCGCCGACCATGACCACGTGCGCGCCTTCCGCCTTGAGCTTCTCGACGAAGGCGTACTTGTCCTCGGGAAGCAGGTTGGCATGGAACTCGGGAACGCCGGCGCGAGCGGCGATGCGCGCCGCGGTGCGCTCGTTGTCGCCCGTGAGCATGATGACGCGCGAAAGCCCCAGGCGGCGAAGGTCGGCGATGGCCTCGGGAACGCCGGCCTTGAGCGGATCCTGCACGCCGATGACGCCCATGAGCCTGCCATCGACTGCCAGGTACAACGGCGAGAGGCCCTCGGTCTCCCGCGCGATGAGGTCCTTCTGCGCTTCGAGAATCTCGACCTGCTCGTCCTCCACGACGAAGTGCTCCGAGCCGATGACCACGCGCTTGCCGTCAAGCGAGCTGGCTATGCCGTGCGCCACGATGTACTCCACCTCGGCGTGGCGCTCGCGGTGTTCCAGGCCCTTGTCGGCGGCGGCGCGCACGACCGCGCGGGCCACCGGGTGCGGGAAGTGCTCCTCCAAGCACGCGGCGAAGCGAAGCACCTCGTCATCGTCCCACCCGTCAAGGGAAAGCACGCGCGCCACCTGCGGGGCGGCCTCGGTGAGCGTGCCCGTCTTGTCAAACACGATGACGTCGGCCTGCGCCATGGACTCGAAGTGCTGCGAGCCCTTCACGGTGAAGCCCGCCTGGGCCGACTGGCTCATGGCCGACAGCACGGCTATGGAGCCGGTGAGCTTGAGCGCGCAGGAATAGTCGACCATGAGCGCCGCCGAGGTCTTCACCAGACTGCGCGTGGCAAGCGCCACGATGCCCGCCAGCAGGAAGTTCCACGGCACGATGCGGTCGGCAAGGCGCTCCATGCGCGACTGCGTACGCGACTTGTAGGATTCGGTCTGCTCGACCAGGTTCACGATGGTGCGCAGCTTCGTCTTGCCCTCGTTGGCCTTCACCTCGACGATGATCTCGCCGTCCTCCACCGCCGTGCCGGCGAACACGTCGTCGCCGACGGTGCGCTCCACGGCCAGCGGCTCGCCGGTGAGCGCCGCCTGGTTGACCATGGCGCACCCGCGCACCACCGTGCCATCCACGCACACGGGCATGCCGGTGCGCACGGCGATGAGCTGACCGGGCTTCAACGTGTTCGCAGGCACCTGCACCTCAGTGTCGCCTTCGACAAGCTGAGCGGTTTCGGGCAGGTCCAAAAGCGCATTGATAAGCGCGCCTTCCGAACGGCTGCGCGTGTATTCCTCAAGCGTTTCGCCCACATTCAGCAGCAGCATGGTGGTGCCGGCCGTGCGCGGATCGCGCTTCAAGAACGAGATGCCAATGGCCGCCGCGTCAAGCACCGGCACGTCCAGGCGCCCGTTGGCCAGCGACTTTAAGCCTTCGAACAGGAACTTGCGGTAGCTCCACATGGCCCAAGCAGCGGAAAGGGGCTTCGGAAGAAACCAGCGGCGCAGCAGGAACGACCCCACCAGCTCGGCCAAGTCCATAAGCAGCGAATGGGCGCGCGGGGCAAGCTCCAGCCCACAACCCTGCTTGGCCTTCGCGATGGCCGCCGCGTCGATGCCGGATAAGTGCGAAAGCACGCGAGCGCGAGCCCCGGGCGTAGCGCGATACGTCAGCGCCACCGAGCCGATGCGCGGATACACCGTGGATTTCACGACGTCCGGGCACTGGCCGATCACGCGATACAGCGCGTCAAGATCCGCTGGCGGGACATGGCCCGCCAGCGTCACGCGCAAACGGCCCGGAAGCTCGTTTGCAATTTGATATTTCATAACGAATCGCTTCTTGCGCTATTCCGCAGCAGCCTCGGGCTGGTCGGCCTTAGCGGACTCGTTGATGTAGTTGGCCTCGGCAACGATGTCGTCGACCTGGGCCTTGGCCTGCTCAACGACGTCCTGGTAGGCAGCCTTGGCCTGCAGGCCCTTCGCAACACCCTGCACGTAGCACTTCTTGGCCGCGTTGCTGGTGAGCGCCTTCACGCCCAGCGTGCCCAGCACGAAACCGCCAGCGACCATCCAACCATCACGCTTACCGAATTTCATGAGTTCCATCCTTTCTTGCGGCGTCCCGCCGCCATCTCGGGCATCGAATTCTCACGCCCACAATTACCTTGCCGGGATAGAATAGTGCCACGTAAAACCAGCGTCAAATGGTTAAAATATGGTTAACTATCTGCGTTGATACTGTCTAACTCCCATTTCGCCGAAAGGAGGCCGGCATGAAGTGGCACCGTTTCTTCGCCATGGCCGCATGCGTGTGCATGGGCCTGTGCGTTTACACTGGTAAGAAGCACAAGTAACACATCTAGCGCCCGGCAGGCGGCGCAAAGGTTACCGAAAGATAACGGTAAACCGCAGCATACGGGATTTGTACGAATCGTGAACCCGCCACGCACGAAGGCGCCGCCAAGCCGTTACCATGGAAGGCGCGCGACGCGATTGCAGCGGGCCTTAGACCCGATGCGCCGCACAACCCGTCGCGTTTCTACCATCGAACCTGTGGGAGCACCATATGAACTTCAACAACGTAACCTTCGAGCGCTCGTTCGGCATCTCGTCGCAGCTGCCGCCCTCGACGCTTCCGGAAGTGGCGTTCGCAGGCCGCTCGAACGTGGGCAAGTCGTCCATGCTCAACGCCCTGTTCGGCCGCAAGAGCCTGGCGAAGGTCTCACAGAAGCCCGGCAAGACGTCCACCATCAACTTCTTCGCCACCGAAGGCGCCCGCTTCGTCGACCTGCCCGGTTATGGCTACGCGCGCGTGGCAAAATCCGAGAAAGGCCGTTGGGCGGAGCTGATCGAGGGCTATTTCAACCAGGACCGCAACTTCGCGCTGGTGGTCAGCCTGGTGGACATCCGCCACGAGGCCCAGCAGCTCGACCTGAACATGATCAACTTCCTTATGGAGGCGGGGCTTCCGTTCGCCGTGGTGCTCACGAAGTCCGACAAGCTTTCCCGCAACCAGCAGAACAAGCAGGTGTCCGTGCTGCGCCGCCAGCTCGCCCTGCCCGACGACGTCCCCATGCTGGTGACGTCAAGTGAGAAACGCGACGGCTTCGACGCCTTGCGCAAGCTCATCGCGCAGGCCTGCGAGGGCTAAGTTAGCCAACACCCCCGCAAACGCGAACGAGCCCCAAGCCGATGAACAGCTTGGGGCTCGTTGTTTGCTACAGGTATTTCGGCGCTACCGGCTTACATGCTTGCCGATGCGCCGCTGAAGCAGGAAGCGCTACCAGGGGCGCACGATGATCATGTCGGACTGCACGGAGCTGACGCATACCGTCTGGCCGAAGGTTGGTGCATGGATCATCTGCCCGCCGCCGATGTAGATGCCGCAATGCGACCAGCTGGTGCAGATGTCGCCGGGCTGCGGGTCGGAGACCTGGGACATGGCCATGAACGTGTACGTGGTGCCGTAGCGCGAATTGCTGCCGGTCAGCGCATAGCTGACCAAACCGGAGCAGTCGAAGCCGTCAGGGCCGACGCCGCCCCACACGTACGGTGCACCGATGCAGCTGTATGCACGGTCGACGATGGCGTTACCCGTGGAGGCATTGTAAGACGGAGCCCAGCTGCTGGAACCGCCCGAGTTGCCGGTATTGCCCGAATTACCGTTGTCGGCCCAGCCGGAGTCATCGGTGTTACCGGAGTTGTCGGTCCACGTGTTGCCACCGCCGTTATCGGCAGCGCCGCCGTTACCGCCATTGCCGCCGGCATTGGCGTTGTTGTTCGTAGCGCCGGCGATGCCCATGCGCTGGGTAGCCTGAGCAGCGGACTGGTCGACGGTCTGCTGAGCGGTTGCGGCAGCAGCAGCGGCCTGCGCGGCGCGCTCCTCCTCCACCAGCGTTGCCACCTCGGCCGAGAGGCCGTCATAGGTCTGCTGCATGGAGTTGACGGTGGCCTGGGCCTCGTCTTGGATCTGCTTGGCCTCGGAGGCCTTGGCAGCGGCGGTGCGGGTCTGCTCTTCGAAGGTTTCCTTCTGCTCCTGAGCCTCGGAGCGCAGGTCCTTGTTGCGCTGGACGAGCTCGGCATCGTTATCGTTGACCTTGTTCAGCAGGTCCCAATTCGTGGCGAACTCGCTGAACGTGGTGGAGCCGAGCAGCAGGTCCAAAAACGAGCTGGCGCCCGTACGGTACATGCTTTGCGCGCGATCGCCCAAACGGGACTGCACATCGGCGATCTCGACGTTGATCTGGTCGATGCGCTCCTGCGCCTGATCGGCGGACTGCTGGGCCTGAGCCTGCTCCTCGAGCGCCTGGCCGTAGTCGGCCGACGCCTGGTCGAGCTGGTACTGCATGGAGTTGAGCGAGGCCAGGACCGCCTGGGCCTCGGCCTGCTTGGAAGCTGAATCAGGGGCGGCGAATGCCAGCTGCGGGACCATAAGGCCGCAGGACAGGACGCAAGCCATAGCCCCGCTGGCGATACGGCGGCGCAGCTTCATTTCCTGTTGCATGCACAAACCTCCTACTCGGTTTCAAAGTCGTTCCCGCTACTGTATCACCCTGGCAACAAGCGCGGTACCTTTTGCACTGAACGGGCATACGCCCAGGTGAGGCACTCGGCAAATATGGAGAACGGGCAGGTGTGGCGAAACCGGGTTACTGCCCCGGCATGCCCCATCCGCCCGCTCCTCGCAACGGTTAGCGCGTTCCCCTAGCCGCGGAAGCCCGCGTCCTCCTTATGGCGCGACGGGTCGTCGGCCGCAGAGGTTGCCAGCGCATCGCAGCGCTCGTTCTCGGCATGGCCGGCATGGCCCTTGACCCAAACGAACTCCACGTCGTGGGGCTCCTTCGCCTTGAGCATGCGCTTCCACAGATCGGAGTTCTTCACCGGCTGCTTCTGCGAGTTCTTCCACCCGCGCTTGAGCCAGCCATCCACCCAGTGCTGGTTGAACGCGTTCACCAGATACTGGGAATCGGAGTACAGCGTCACGTGGCACGGGCGTTTGAGGGCCTCGAGGGCCACGATGGCGCCGAGCAGTTCCATGCGGTTGTTCGTGGTGCAGCGATACCCCTGAGAGAACTCCCGCTCGTGCACCCCGCCCTTGCTGTCGATGAAACGCAGGATGCTGCCGTACCCGCCCGGCCCGGGGTTGCCCCGCGAGGCGCCGTCGGAATACAAATCAACGTGCATATGCAAACCAATCTTTCCGCACCCATGAAAAGACCGGCCAGCCGCGTTGCCGCAGCTGGCCAGCCTGATGGGATGCCATGCTTTGAAACCCTACTTGAACTGCGAGGGATGCTTCGAGAAGAAGTCGAAGCGCGGGGGAAGCTCGCGGATGCGATGGCGTCCGTCCTCGAGCTCGGCGCCGTGGCACAGCTCGTCCATGCCCTCGAAATCGAAGTTCCAGCTAAAGAAGTCGTCAAACTCGAAGCTGAGGTAATCGGCGATCTTCTCGCAACCCTTCGGCACCACGGGATGCATGAGCAGCGTGGATACGCGAAGCAGGTAGAAGCAGTCCACGAGCACCTGACGGCGCAGCTGCTCGTCGCCTTCCTTCTCGGCGGTACGGATGTTGTCCGTCCAGTACTTGTTCGCCCAGCGGATGAACGTGTCCATGATGGACATGACCGTGTGCAGCTCGGCCTTGTGCATGGTCTTGTCGTACTCGTTCATGCAGGCGTGCGCACGCTCGCGCACCTCAGACGACACCTCGCCGAGCGGCATCCAGCCCTCGAAGTTCTTCTGCGCCTCATAGAAGCAGCTGCGGGCAAGGCGGTTGAACACGTTAGTGAGCAGCGTGCCCTCTTTGAGAACCGGGTCTGCCACGCGCGGGTCGTTGCGCTTCGCCTCGTCGGGGTCGAAGGGCTTGGGCTTGAAGCCCACGGACTTCTGGTCCAGGCCAAGGGCCAGGAAGTGCGCGCGGAGCTGCTCGACGGTGTAGTGCTCCAGCAGCTCATCGGCCGTCGGCGGCTTGACCGAGCCCGACGACGAGGCCTTCTTGTTCCCGAGCAGGATGTGATGGTTGGCGATGAGGCTGGTCTGGCGCAGGGGCGTGTCCGTCTCGCCAGGCGTGAGGATATCGCCCGGGCGCAGCGCCTCGATGAGCGCCGGCTGGGCAACGCCGTAGAAGTACAGGTTGTCCTGGCCGATGAACTGGTAGACCTGCGCGTCCTCCGAGCACCAGAAGTCGCGCCAGCTGCCGCGCGGCAGGCCCATCTTGTCGTTGACGGCCATGGTGAAGCTCATGGGAGCCCACAGGCTTTCGGGCCAGCACCACACCGTCAGACCCTCGAGCCCGTCGATGACCGGGGCCTTCACGCCCCACTCGATGTTGCCGGTGATGCGGAAGGGAACGAGCGCCTTACCCGTGCGGAAGCGGATGCCCGCCGCGGCAAGCACATCGCGCGCCGCATCGCGGTCGTCGATGGTGTCGAACTCGATCTCGAAGGACTGCTTGCCCTTCTCGGCCTCATGGTACTGGTGATGCGCGAGCTTGTCGGCGATTTCCAGGTACTGGTCGTACAGCTCGTTTTTGATGTAGACCACCGGCGGGGCCAAGAACTCCTTGATGGTCTGCGGCACGATGGGGCGCACCTCGGGGTCGGCCTCAAGGGCCTCCACGTGCTTTTTCAGGAAGCCATTGAACGCCGGCAGGTCGAAGTACCAGTTCTCCACCGGGCGCATCTCGGGCGTGACGCCGGTGAGCGAGGACTTCGGTGCGATAAGGTCCTCAGGCGCGTAGCTGTGGCCCAGGTCGCACTCGTCGGCGTAGGCGTGCTCGGACTTGCAGCCCTGCACGGGGCAGTGGCCCTGTACCTGGCGGCCGTTCAGGAACGTGCCCGCCTCGGGGTCGTAGAACTGCAGCGTCGCGCGCTTCTGCAACCATCCGTTCTCATACAGCTTCTTGATGAACGCCTCGCTGATGAGCTGATGGACCTCGCCGGAATGCCCGATGTTGGAGCCTTCGTAGATATCAAGGCTGATGTCATAGGAATCCAGCGTGTCCTTTTGACGGTTGTGGTTGCGCAGCACGTAATCCTCGATGGTGCCGTCGAACTGCCCGGCCTCCACCAGCTTGCGGTAGCCCTCGTTGATGGGCGAGCCGAAGCAGTCCGTGCCGCTGATGAAGCGGACGTTCTCAGCGCCGATGCGGTCGCGCAGAAAGCGCGCGAAGCAGTCGGCGGGCACGAACACGCCGGCGATATGCCCGAAATGCAGCGGCTTGTTGCCGTAGGGCATGCCGGCCGTGACCACCGCGCGCTTGGGCCAGACAACCGTTTCGTTATTGTCATGCATTGTCGCCATCTATATATGTCTCCCCTAGAACTCCAGGTTTGCGTTTGCGTTCCCGTTGTTGTGCTGAGCCTTTTTCGCCGTGCGCATGAGGAACTCGTCGTTGTCGTCGGTGCGCTTCAAGGACTTGATGAGCATGTCCATGGCGCGCTCGGTGTTGTTCGTGTTCGCAAGGATGCGGCGAACCGCCCAGATGAGCGGGGCCTTCTGCGGGTCGAGCAGCAGGTCCTCCTTGCGCGTTCCCGATGCCACCGGGTCGATGGCCGGGAAGATGCGGCGATCTGCCAGGTTACGGTCGAGCTTGAGCTCCATGTTGCCCGTACCCTTGAACTCCTCGAAGATGACCTCGTCCATCTTCGAGCCTGTTTCCACCAGGGCCGAAGCGAGGATGGTCAGGCTGCCGCCGCCCTCGATGTTTCGGGCCGCGCCCAAGAACTTCTTCGGCGGGTACAAGGCCGTGGAATCCACGCCGCCGGACAGGATGCGGCCGGATGCGGGCTGCGCCAGGTTGTAAGCGCGCGCCAGGCGCGTGAGGCTGTCGAGCAGCACCACGACGTCCTTGCCGTCCTCCACCAGGCGCTTTGCGCGCTCGATGACCAGCTCGGAAACCTGGATGTGGTTTTCGGTGGGCATATCGAAGGTGGAGGAGATGACCTCGCCCTTGATGGAACGCTGCATGTCCGTGACTTCCTCGGGGCGCTCGTCGACCAGAAGGCACATGAGGTGCACCTCGGGGTTGTTGGCGCTGATGGCCGCGGCGATGTCCTTCAGGATGGTGGTCTTGCCGGCCTTCGGCGGGCTGACGATCAGGCCGCGCTGACCCTTGCCGATGGGGCTGACCAGGTCGATGACGCGAGCCGTGATGGTGGTCTGGCCATGCTCCATGGTCAGGCACTCGTCGGGATAGACCGGCGTGAGGTCGCCGAAGCGCACGCGACGGCCCAGCTCCTCGACGGGCTTGCCGTTGACGGTGGCCACCTTCTGCACGGCAGCGTACTTCTCGTTGGGGCGCGCCGGGCGCGTGGTGCCGGTGAGCTTGTCGCCCTTGCGCAGGCCGTTGCGGCGGATGGTGGAAAGCCCCACGTAGCAGTCCTGCTCGCTGGGCAGATAGCCGTTGGTGCGCAGGAAGCCGTAGCCGTCCTGCATGATGTCGAGGATGCCCTCGACCTCCACGAAGCCCTCCGCCTTCAGGGACGCGTCGTACACGGCGTCGATGAGCTCGGCCTTCTTCAGGCCCGCCACGTCGACGTCGAGCTCGGCGGCCTTCGCGCGCAGCTCGGCCACCTTGAGCTTGGCAAGGTCGTCCTTGTTGACGCTGGGGACCACTTCGCGGTTGTTATTGCGTTGATGACGCTGGTGACGGTCGTTGCGGTCGTTGCGGTCGTTGCGGTCGTTGCCGTTCTTGCGGCTGTTGCGATCGCTGCGATCGCTGCGCTGATGGCGGTCGGCGCCGGCGTTGCCGGAGCTGCGGCCCTCATGCTGCTCGGAGCGGCCCTCGCGATTGGCGCCCTGGGCGCGCACCGACTTGCGCGGGGTGCGCGCGGCGCGTGCCGCGCGGCCCGGGGCCATATCCTTGGCGGGTGCCTGCTGGTCGGAGCCGGCTGCTTCGGCGGGAGTCTGCACGGCTTCGGCGGTTTCCGCTGCTTCGGAGGCCTGCTGCTTGCCGGATGCGTCCTGCGCAGGGACCGCCTGAGCGGCGACGGGCGCAGTGGCGATCTTCTTGTGCGAACGGCCCGGACGGCGCCTTGCCGGCGTGCCGGTTACCGCCTCGACGGGCTGGGCGGCCTCGGCGGTCTGCGCCTTTGATGCGGCGGCCTCGGGCTCGGCAGGAGCCTCCTTCGCCTTTTTCGCCTTCGCCGCGGAAGCGGCCTTCGCAGCAGGGGCGGATTCGGCCTTCTGAGCGGGCGCGGCGTTCTTACGAGGACGGCCCGGACGGCGCTTGGCCGGCGTTTTCGGGGCGCTATCGGCCCCATCGACCGGAGCGTCGGATGCGGCGTCGGAGGAAGCCTTGCCCGACGAAGCGGCGCTTTTGCGCGGACGGCCCGGGCGGCGCTTGGGAGCAGCCGGCGCCGCATCGGCCGCGGGGGCGCCCTGCTGCGGCGCCTCCGCTACATTCTGCTCGTCGCTCATGCGTTAGCTACCTTCTCCCAGTCCTTCATGAAGGAGTCCAGGCCGCGGTCGGTGAGCGGATGCTGCACCATCTTCTTCAGCACGCCGAACGGGACGGTGGCGATGTCGGCGCCCATGAGCGCGCACTGCGTGACATGGTTGGCGCTGCGCACGGAGGCGGCGATGATCTCGATCTGCTCGCCGTTGGCGGTGTTGGCCGTGAAGTCGTAGTTGTTGATGGCGGTCACGATGTTGCCGACCTGCTCGAGGCCGTCCTCGGAGATGTCATCGAAACGGCCGATGAACGGGCTGATGTAGCGGGCGCCGGCGCGTGCGGCCAGCAGCGCCTGCGGCACGCTGAAGCACAGCGTCATGTTCACCGGGATGCCCTCGGCGGCCAGCGTGTGCGTGGCAGCCAGGCCCTCGACCATGGTGGGGATCTTCACCACGATGTTCGGGGCGATCTCGGCCAGCTTGCGGCCGTCGGCGACGATCTCGTCGCGCGTCATGGCGACGGACTCGGCGGAAACCGGGCAGTCCGGGCCGACGATGTCGCAGATGCGCTTCATGTGGTTATGGAAGTCGTCCAGCTTGCCGCCGATCTTGGCGTACAGCGACGGGTTGGTGGTGACGCCTGCCAGCGCGCCCCAGCTAGCAGCCTCTTCGATTTCGGCTAGATCTGCCGTGTCCAGAAAGAACTTCACCCTTATTCCTCCTTATATATATGGGCTGTTGCCCGCTTTGCGCATAGAAAGAGCGTTGATGGGAAGCGGGAACTTGATGATGGGAAGGGTTTCCTTCGAGAAAATAAAGCTAGGGGCAGAATAGCGCAGGCGCCGGGTGCGCGCAAGCACGCCCCTGCGGATTACCACCCGAAGCGCACGACCGGGCACGACAACGTTCGAAGCCCATCTGCTATCATTGCCTAGCCGGCGAGGTCCAACGCGCGGGCGGCGCTTCTAAGAAGGAGGCGATCGCCTATGGGTATCTTTGAAGTTCTTGCAGCCACGGCACAAAGTGCAACCATCATCACCTTTCTAGCGAAGGCGGCGAGACGGTGCAGGAAGTATATGCGCACGCGGATGGGGCAGAAGAAATAGAATAGCCGGGCTGGCACCCGGCTATTGATTCGATAACACTGCGCCGCCCGCCACTCCAAAAGTTCGACAGCCTATGGAACGGGCTTCGCCGGTGTTGATACTAGTATAACGGCGCTCATTCGTTTTTTCCAGGTTATCTATTCAACTGCCATGCCAACACTCATATCCCTTCATTGCGATTGATTTGCAAGTTCATCTGAACGCTTCGGTTTCGCTACCGAACTCGACCAGACGCCCCGACCCGCCGAAGCGCGGGCCGAATCGGCCCGGGAAAACGCCGGACGGGCGCCCACGCGCCCGTCCGGCTAACTACGAAAACGTTGTTCATGCCACAAGTGTTCGGCTAACACTGAAAATCAACTTGGGCTTATCATGCTCCGTAGCCGATTATATCTCTATCTACTTCCGCGATGGTTTCACTGGATATTTTTTCAACCGGCAATCTGTACACACGATTTAGTCTTGGGTTAAATATACCTAGATACTTCACCTGCTGGTATTCCGCATGAACCGAATGCAGTCCCATACGCCAATACATTAACAACTGCAACGTTTGTCGCGATGTCGGCGTATTCTTCGATACCTTGAAATCCCAAAGGGTATCAGCAGTCAAAAAGTCGCCATCGCCAGCTGAAACGATGTCGGTATAGCCTCCTTCAAACGTCAATCCATCAAGAATTTTCGGACCGTATTCACGCAGAACATCGCAGCTTCTTTTTACCATGGTTCTAACGTTTTCTATTGTTTGCATATCGGGACGAATCATCTGGACCGGTTTGTACGCCCGAAAGCCCACACGATACGCCGCGTCAAACCCTGCAAGCTGAATAGCCGACGCAACCGAATCATCGTCAAGACCTTCAACCATGCAAATAAGGTCGTCAAACAATAAGAGCTCGCCAACGTTCGCGGCACCCTTGCTGGAAATTTTGAATGCATCATCGGCGGAAGAACCAGTCAAGTAACGAGTCAGATAATCAACAGCGGAACCCACCAAACCAGGTGCAACGTTTTCATATGGAGCCAAATCCGCAATCCCGCCATCACGCTGAACCACCTCGAATAGATCCGGGTTCAGATAGCCCCCTCTAGGTTGCAGGCACTCCTTAACTCGATGCGTAACCGACACGCCTTTAGCGGTGTTTAGCAGCTCGGCAACTTTACGGGAAATTTTTTCGTTGCCTGGCCTGGTAGAAGAAGCGCCCGAAGGCACCACTGTTTCGTTGGAAATAGGAATTTCGACAGCATCATCTTTCTCCCCAGTTACACTAGTTTTGCTCGAGACCTCCTCAGGTCCCTCCCCTCGCTTAGCGTTAATTCTCTCAATTTCTTTTTCAATGATGTTGCTATACGTTTTTTCATCAATGCAGGGGCTTTCTTTTGCTGCAACAGATTCATCAGCAAACGCGTCGAACACCCTTTGCTTCTCATCCAAAATTTCCATAATGCGTTCGTCAACGCTATCGAGACACAGTAAGCGATGAACCATCACGTTTCTTGTTTGTCCCATACGATAAGCGCGAGATATGGCCTGGTTTTCAATCGACGGCTTGAATTGGGGCTCACAAATAATTACCACGCTTGCCGATTGGATATTCAATCCAGTGCCACCAGACTGAATTTGAGCCACCAACACTGCTCCTGCAGATGCTCTGTCGAACTCATCTATGATTTCCTGGCGTTGCTGAGAAGGGGTTGAGCCGTTGATAGGCCCATAGCAGTCCTCGTCAAATGCCCGCATTACCTTTTTGATAGTGTCCAAAAAGAAAGAAAAAACTAGTACTTTTCTACCATCTTCTTTGCTTTCCTGAACTATCTCGCGTAAGCGCTGGGCCTTCGTCGATTCATTGACATTTTCCATATTCCACGAGACACGCCGCGCCGCCATCATGTTTCTGCTTCGGATGGCGTCTTCATAAACCAGCTCCTCTTTCGCAGAAAGGCTGCACCAGTCTTCGCTTTCGACCAGTTCAGGCAACTCGGACAAAACATCATCTCGTTTTCTCCGGTAGTACACCGGCGCTATCAGCTCCTTGAAACGCGGAGCAGATGAAATATGAGTCATCCCAGAAATCGATTGCGCAATATCTGGGCGCAACAACCGAATCAACGAAACCATTTCTTCCACGTTGTTTTCAAGCGCCGTACCTGTCATGAAAAGCAAGCGCTCAGCGTGCAGGCTGAGCTTCGCCACGTTGCACGAACGACGCGCGCCGGGATTTTTGACATAATGCGCCTCATCCACCACAAGAAGGGAAAAGCGAAAACTGTCCTCAAGGTCAAAATGCTCCACAGTTTCAAACGTGGTTACCGCAACACCGCCTTTTTTCAACCACGTAGACAACGCTGCTTCCCGTTTCGAACCGTGGATTTTCTCTACACGAAGCCTACTTTTCGTTGCTATCTCACGACACCAATTGGCAACAACACTCGCAGGGCAAACGACAACGAAATGCGTTGCCTTCGTATTCTTGAGAGAAACTATCGTTGCGATAGCTTGGATAGTTTTGCCGAGACCCATTTCATCACCCAGCAGAACTTTCCCCTGATGGAGTACGTATTTGACACCCCACTCCTGATAGCTCCTTAATTTCACAAGCAAGCCATCGGGATAAAAGCATTCCTCTTGAATTTGCAAGGCCAAGTCTTCGGGCAAGCCATAACCCAAGGAATTGCTCGAACCGAGAAAGCCTGGTGCAACCTGCTCGATAGTGCTTGAAAAACCTACAGGATCGGATTCGAACGCACGCCAAGCGTCTTCGGCGGGCATGTCGTCTACGTCATCGAGTTCTTTCAACGCAGCACGCTGGACGCTTCCATATACCCCTAAATAGGTCTTTCGCAAAGAAGCATATGCCTCTTCAGCGCGGGCCTTTTTCGCTTTCGAGGACAGCAGCCATCTAACACCGATCGCAGACGACAAATCTGATTGGGCGTATTCAATGCTGCTCAATACGCTCACCGCGTTATCACTAATAGCGCGAGCTAGGACAGCAGCCTGGCGATACTTCGCCACAGAACGGATTAACAGAGTGGTTTCCAGAGTGCGATTGTCCGAGCTCAATCTAATTCGAACGCCATCCTGCACTTGCCTTGCGTATTCTGCAGCAATTCTTTTCATGTCCCGCGCAGAAGACTCGCTTATCCCGTGTATTGCTGACAAGTTCCAAACAGACGCATTACAAACATGCGCTATTGACGTATAGCCATTTCCCCTAAGGAGAGAAGTCCTCAGCCCCTTTTTGCTTTTGTTGAGGTCCTCTACGGGAAGCTTCAGCAAAGCCTTTGTCAGCTCAGCGCTTTTCATTGCCTCTGCCGCTTGAATAATATTGCGCTTGAACTCGTCCGCTTTCGTGGGTGCCCGGCGAACTTGCTCCTGAAGCCGAGCAATATCATGCAGCAAGCGTTTTGCATCGCCGGACGAAAACGACTTCGCCATATAGACTCCCATCGAATGCAACATACAGCATGACATTTACGATTCGCGAACTTGTTTGATTATAAAGCAGCGCCTTTCACTCTTCGTCAGTTTGCTGGCTTCTGGTATGCGAACGATGCGCTCGCTTCTGCGAACTAATTTGCAGAAGCAAAGGTATCATTCGAAGGTTTAAGCGTGCGAAAGAAACAGCTGGTGGCGCCGGTGTGGCATGCGGGGCCCGCCGGATGCACGAGGGCTAGAAGCGTATCGGCATCGCAATCATAGCGAAGCTCGACGATCTTCTGCGTGTTGCCGCTGGTGGCGCCTTTGTGCCACAGCTCCTGGCGGCTGCGACTCCAAAACACCGTCTCGCCACGCTCAAGCGTCAGTGCCAGGCTTTCGGCGTTCATCCACGCCATCATGAGCACCTCGCGCGTTTCCACGTCCTGCACAATGCACGGGATTAGCCCATCGGCGTTGTATTTCAGCTCGGGAAGCTCGGTTTGCATGGATGGTCCTTTCTATAGGCGCACGGGGATGCCCTGGCTGCGCATGTACTCCTTGACCTGGGTTACCGTGAACTCGCCGAAGTGGAAGACGCTGGCGGCCAGCACCGCGTCGGCCTCGCCGTCGATGATGCCCTCGGCGAAGTGCTCGAGCTTGCCCACGCCGCCGCTGGCGATGACGGGGATGTCCACCGCGCGCGCCACTGCGCGGGTGAGCGCGCAGTCGAAACCGTCCTTGCTGCCGTCACGGTCCATGCTGGTCAGCAAGATCTCGCCCGCGCCGCGGCATGCCGCCTCGACCGCCCATTCCACGGCGTCGATGCCCGTTGCGGTGCGGCCGCCGTGCACATAGACCTCCCATTTGTTGGGGTTGCCGGCAACCTGCTTCGCATCGATGGCGCACAGGATGGCCTGCGTGCCGAACGCCGCGGCGGCATCGGAGATGAGCTGCGGGTTGTCGACCGCCGCGCTGTTGACCGACACTTTGTCGGCTCCTGCGGCGATCATGCGGCGAATGTCGGCGACGCTGCGGAAGCCGCCGCCCACGCAGTACGGCAGGTGCAGCTGCGCGCTGGCGCGGCTTGCAAGGTCCACCGTGGTCTCGCGCTTGTCGCTGGTGGCGGTGATATCAAGGAAGATCACCTCGTCGGCGCGCTGCTCGTCGTAGCGCTGCGCCAGCTCGATGGGGTCGCCCGCATCGCGCAGGTTCACGAAGTTGACCCCCTTCACCACACGGCCGTCCTTCACGTCCATGCAGGGGATCACGCGTTTTGCCAACATATATCTGCTCCTCAACGGCTCGGGGAAAGGGGAAATCAGCGGGATGGCGCCGGCGACCGCATTACGGGACCCGGGTACGTCGCGCACAGGTGCGCGCAGCGCTTGGATTCGCCGCGAAGCGAACGGCATTCGACGTTCTTGCGTCGTTAAGGTCGCGAAGCGGCCAACTCGGCGCAAAGGGCGACGCCGGCGGCCACGTCGAGCGTGCCCTCGTACACGGCGCGGCCGGTGATGACGCCCTCGATGCTTTCCGCCACCGGCGCCAGGCGCTCGATGTCGGCGAGGCTTGCCACGCCGCCGCTGGCGATGACGGGGTTGCCGAACGCGTTCGCCATATCGACGTAGGCCTGCACGTCGATGCCGGTCTGCATGCCGTCGCGCGCGATGTCGGTGTAGACGATGTGCTTGAACCCGGCGGCGCCCATCGCGCGCGCCAGGTCGGCGGCAGCCACGCCCGAGCCCTCTATCCAGCCCGAGACGGCCACTTCCCCGCCCTTCGCGTCGATGCCGGCGGTCAAGCGGTCGCCTCCCACCGCGGCGATGGCCGCGTGCGCAAGATCCGGGTCGTTTACCAGCGCAGTGCCCAGGACCATGCGCGCCGCGCCGGCGTCGGCCAAGCGCTTGAGCGTCTCCAGGCTGCGGATGCCGCCGCCGATCTCGACGGAAAGCGACGTCTCGCGCACGATGCGCTCAACTATGGCGATGTTCTCCGGGACGCCGCTGCGCGCGCCGTCCAGGTCGACCACGTGCACCCATCGGGCGCCGGCCTGCTCGAAGGCGCGCGCCTGCGCCACGGGGTCGTCGTTGTACACGGTCACCTGGTTGTAATCGCCTTTCGCCAGGCGAACGGCCTTGCCGCCCAGGATATCGATTGCGGGAAGCAGATACATGGCGGCCTCCTAACCTTGCAAGGCGGGCGACGCCGCCTTGACGATCTCGACGAAGTTGCGCAGCACGGCCGCACCGGCGTCCGAGCTTTTCTCGGGGTGGAACTGCACGCCGAACGCGTTGCCCTTCTGCACGGCGCACGGGAACGTCACGCTGTGCGTGGTGTGCGCGATGGCGAACGGCCCATCAGGCGCGATATAGCTGTGGGTGAAATAGAAGTACGTACCTGAGGGAATGCCCGCGAACAGCGGGTTCTCCGGAGCTCCCGCGGGGAAATCGACGGTGTTCCAGCCCACGTGCGGGACCTTGTACGCGCGGCCCTCGGCATCCTGGCGCGGCATGCGATCCACGCATCCGGGCAGCACGCCCAAGCCGCGCGGATTGCCGTCTGCGGCGGCGCCTTCCACGCCTTCCTCGAACAGCAGATGCTCGCCCAGGCAGATGCCCAGAAACGGCACCCCCTGCGCGATGCGACGGCGGATGACCTCGGTCTGGCCGAGCTCGTCCATGGTGGCCGCGGCATCGGCGAACGCGCCCACGCCCGGCAAGACGATAGCGTCGGCGGCGGCTATCTCGGCGGCGTCGTCCGTGATGCGGGCATCCGCGCCGATGGCGCGCAGGCCGCGCTCGACGGAGAGCAGGTTGCCCTTCTTGTAGTCAACAACAGCGATCATAGGCGTCTCTTCGTATCTCGCAGGTCCAATAAAAGTCAGCAAGGGCGGTGCGCGCCCGAACGATGCTTGAACGCTTACAGCATCCCCTTCGTGGAGGGCAGCGCGTCGCCCATGCGGGGGTCGGGCTCGCAGGCCTGGCGCATGGCGCGCGCCACCGCCTTGAACATGCCCTCGATGACGTGATGCGTGTTCTCGCCGGCAAGCTGGCGGATGTGCAGCGTGACGCCGGCGTTGGCGGCGAAGGCGATGAAGAACTCCTTCGCCAGCGTGGCATCGAAGGCGCCCACCATCACCGCGGGCACATCGGCGTCCCAGTACAGCTGGCCGCGCCCCGAGATGTCCACGGCCGCCATGATAAGGGCCTCGTCCATAGGCATGGCGATATCGCCGAAGCGGCGGATGCCGCGCTTGTCGCCAAGCGCCTGCGCAAATGCCTTCCCCATGACGATACCCGTGTCCTCCACCGAGTGGTGGCCGTCCACCTCAAGGTCGCCATCGCAACGCACCTGCAGGTCGAACAGGCCGTGGCGCCCGAACGCGGTGAGCATGTGGTCGAAAAACCCGATGCCCGTCTCCACGTCCGTAGCGCCCGTGCCGTCAAGGTCGACGGACAGGTCGATGTCGGTTTCCTTCGTGGTGCGTGCGATATGCGCAACGCGTTCGCTCATTGCCGTTCACCTTTCTTTCGTCATGCGCGCAGCGATTCCGGACAGATAGCGCTACGTCCCCGAAGTGTCCGGGTCCGGAGCGTCCGTCGCGGCGTCATCCCTTGCCGATTTGAAGTTCTGGGCGGTTTTGCAAGCGCGAAAGCCCGTTTTGCCGGGATGCTGCAAAACTGACCTGGGGTTTTATCGCGTGTTGTCGATCTCATGCCGCGAAAACCGCCCAGATGGCAGGGAGCGAAGGGCAAATCGACCCCCGTTTCCTGCAAAACAGCCCAGAAGACGCAGGGTACGACCTCCATTTCCCGCAAAACCACCCAGAAGACGCAGGGTGCGGTCCGAAGAACGCTGCACGGCCTCGTTCCGCCGCGGAGCCCGGTCCCTACTTCGACAAGATCTCCTGCAGCGCGGCTAGGAACCCGTCGTTCTCCTGGGGGCTGCCGATGGAGACCCGCAGGCAATCCTGCAGCATGGGCGCGCGGCTGAAGTCGCGCACGAGGATGCCGCGATCGTAAAGCCGCTGCCACACCTCCCCCGCGCCTTCCACGCGGAACAGGATGTAGTTGGCGTTCGAAGGGTACGCCGTGACGCCCGGCATCTGCGAGAGCTCGCGGAACACGCGCCCGCGCTCCGAGACGATCTGCATGATGCCGCGCTCGAACTTCGCGCGGTTGCGGAACACCACGCGCGCGATGGCCTGCGACACCGCGTCCACCGAATACGGCTGGCGCACCTTCAAAAACTCGCGGATGACCTCGGGGTTTCCCAGCAGGTAACCCACGCGCACGCCGGCAAGCGAGAACGCCTTGGAGAACGTGCGCAAGATGACCAGGTTCTTGTGCTGCGCCAGGTAGGGGCGCACCGTGCCGCGCGAGAACTCGAAGTACGCCTCGTCGACCATCACGAGCGCGTCGGTGGCGTCGAGCAGGCGCAGGATGAAGCGCTCGTCGGCCAGGTCGCCCGTGGGGTTGTTCGGGCTGGTGACGATGACGTAATCGATGTCGCCGCGCGCCACGCGGGACAGCACCGCCTCCTCGTCGATGGCGTAATCGGCGCGGCGCGGGATGTCGACCACCTCGGTGTTGGTGAGCTCGGCGTTGTTCCGGTACACCGAGAACGTGGGCGGCATGTTGAGGAACTTGCGCCCCGGCCCGCCCCATGCCAGCGCCATGTCGAACAGCAGCTCATCGCCTCCGTTGCCCACGAGCACGCAATCGCGGTCAAGGCCGTTGGCCTCGGCGATCATGTCGCGCAGCTCGTTGGCCAAGGGGTCGGGATAGCGGTTGAAGGCCACCTTGTTGATCTCGCGCTTGATCTCGTTGCGGACCTCGGTCTCCACATCGCAAGGGTTCTCGTTGGCCGACAGGTACGCGCGCGCCGGAAGGTACTTCGGGTCGTAGGGCGTGATGTCGGCCAGCTGCGGGGCGGATGCGCGAACGCTATTCATCGGAGCCGTCCAAGCCGTAGATGTCGCCGGTCTCCACGAGCGCCTTGCGCAGCTCGACGCTGCGGGCATGCGCCCACAGGCCCTCGTGGTGGGCGATGGCGATGACGGCGTCGGCGTCGTTTGCCAGCGACTTCGCGGAATACTGGATGACGCTGGAGTGCTTGACGAACTCGTCGGTGGAAAGCGGCGAGGCGTAGCGCGCGGTGCCGCCGGTGGGAAGCGTGTGGTTGGGGCCGGCCACGTAGTCGCCCACGGCCTCGGGGGTCCACTCGCCCACGAAGATGGCACCAGCGTTGCGGATGGCGCCGAGCTGCTCGAACGCGCCGTCGAAGTGCAGCTCCAGGTGCTCGGGGGCGATGACGTTGACGGACTGGATAGCCTGCTCCATGGAGTCGCAGATGACCACAAGGCCCTGATCGGCCAGAGAGGCCGTGGTGATCTCGGCACGCGTGGAGGCCTTCATGTGGCCTTCGATGGCGGCTTCGACCTTGTCGGCGTAACCCTCGTCGAACGTGACCAGGTAGCAGCTTGCCAGCGGGTCGTGCTCGGCCTGGGCCATGAGGTCGATGGCCACCATCGCGGGATCGGCGGTCTCGTCGGCCACGACGCACACCTCGGAAGGACCGGCGATCATATCGATTCCCACGTCGCCGGAGACGATCTTCTTCGCAGCCGCCACGAACGCGTTGCCCGGGCCCGTGATCTTGCAGACCGGCTCGATGGTCTCGGTGCCGTAGGCCAGCGCCGCCACGGCCTGCGCGCCGCCTACCGTGTAGATCTCGGTGACGCCGGACAGGCGGCACGCCTCGAGCACCACCGGGTCGATGCTGCCGTCCTTGGTGGGCGGCGTGACGCACACGATGCGCTCGACGCCGGCGACCGCGGCGGGCAGGGCGTTCATGAGCACCGTGGACGGATACAGCGCGCGGCCGCCGGGCACGTAGATGCCCACGCTTTCGAGCGGCGTGACCTTCGCGCCAACCAGGGCGCCGTCCTCGCGCACGGAGAACCAGCTCTGCTTGACCTGACGCTCATGGAACTCGCGGATCTGCTTGGCGGCCTTCTTGAGCGCCTCCTCGGTTTTGGGATCGACCTTCGCCGCGGCCGCCTCGATGGCCTCGGCCGGCACGCGGAAGTTCTCGATGGCCACGCCGTCGAAGCGCTCGGTCAGCTCGCGCAGGGCGGCATCGCCCTGTTCGCGAACCTGCTCAATGATGTTCGTTGCCGCCTCCATGGCGCGGGCGTTGAACGCGCCCGTGCGCTTGAGGTGCTTGTTGGAGAATTGCTCGCCTTTGTTCAGGATGACGCGACGCATGTTGTCCTTCTTTCCATGTACACGCCGGATGACCCCTCCGGCTTCTTCCACGATGATACCTTGTCGCGGCCGCGCCTGCGAGCAGGCGCCTCTCCGGCCTTGACGTTGCGGCGCCCGACCCCTGGGCGCCTGCGGGCGCGAAGCCCTGACCAGCTGTTATTCGGTCGTCGACTCGGACGACTGCACGCCGCCGGCGATGACCGTGGCCTCCCACTTGCCCGCCGCGGCGCCGGCGCGCATGGCGTCGGCCAGCTCCACGATGCGCGCATCGGTGCGCAGCGAGGTGCCGTTGGCGAAGAAGCGGGCCGTCGACGAGAGCACGTCCTCCACGATGACCAGGTTGTTCTCACGCAACGTGGTGCCCGTGGCCGTGATGTCGACGATGCGCTCGGCCAATCCAGTCAATGGTGCCAGCTCAATGTTTCCGTGCAGTTTCACGATCTCGACTTGGGTGCCGGTTTTCGCGTAATGGGCGCGCGTGATGTTGGGATACTTCGTGGCGATGCGGATGGAACCGAGGCGACGGTAGTGCTCGGCGGTCTGCTCGGCGGCGCCGGCGGGCTCGGCCACCACGAAACGGCAGGAGCCGAACTTCAGGTCGGCAAGCTCCACCACCTCGGGCTGCGCCTCGAGCAGCGAATCCTCGCCGCAGATGCCGCAATCGGCCGCGCCGAGCTCCACGAACGCCGGGGCGTCGGAGGGGCGCACGATGATGTACTCCACGCCCGGGTTGCGGATGATGAGCTGGCGGCCGGGGTTGTCCAGTCCCGTGACGTCCAAACCGCATGCCGCCAGGCACGCGATGGAGTCGGCGTTGAGCGAGCCCTTCGGCACGGCGATGCGCAGCGGGCGCTGACCGTCGCCGGATGCGACGCGCTCGTCGGCGGCCGCCGCGGCCGCCATGGCGCGCTCGAGGAAGAACGCGAAGCCGGCGGCGGGACGGCTTTCGCCATATGCCCCGATGGTGTTGTCGTAGCGGCCGCCGCTGCCTAGCGGGCTTCCCAGCCCCGGCGCGTAGGCCTCGAACACGATGCCGGTGTAGTAGTCGAAGCTGCTCATGACGGAGAAGTCGACCTGGATGCTATCGGCCAGGCCCGCGGCCTCCAGCAGGTCGAACGCCTGCTCCAGGCCGTCAAGGCCCGTCTCGCAGCCCAGCGGGGCCACCAGCGCGCGCACCTCGG
Organism: uncultured bacterium; assembly: GCA_905215325.1. Taxonomy (GTDB): domain Bacteria; phylum Actinomycetota; class Coriobacteriia; order Coriobacteriales; family Eggerthellaceae; genus Senegalimassilia. The sequence goes on from CAJMPP010000001.1 coordinate 38,936, forward strand.
CGATGGCGGCGCGCCCGCCGCGGATGCGGGCGAGCCTGCCGATGGCCTGGGCGAACACCGGCGGAACGCCCTGCGCGCCGTCGCCTGCGGTCAGCTCGTCGAGCGTGACGAAATTCGAGGTGTGGTACGCATCGAGCACCGCCTGGCGCCACTGCGGCGCAGCGCCGCAGCTTGCGAGCAGCGCGCGCAGCACCGACACCGATGCGAGCGCGATCTTGAAATCGGCCACACCAGCGAGCTTGAGCGATTCGGCCAGCAGGCCCACCACCTCGGCGTCGGCCTCGGCGCCCGCCTGGCCGATGAGCTCGACGCCCATCTGCGTGGTCTCGCGCGGCTCGGCACGCGTCTGTCCCTCGGCCTCGCGGAACACCCGCTGCATATAGCGGAAGCGGAACGGCCCGGGCTGGCCCGCCAGGCGCGTGGCGCACATGCGTGCGATCTGCAGCGTGACGTCGGGACGCATGGCGAGCAAATCGCCGCGCGCGTCGAAGAGCTTGAACGGGGTGCCCGGCAGCCTGCCGCCGGCCTGCAGCACGTCCATCACCTCGAGCGTGGGCGTTTCCACCGGAAGATAGCCTTTGGCCGCCATGTTGGCCTGCACCGCTTGGGCCGCCTGCTCGCGCAGCACCGCCTCGTCGGTGAGCACGTCGCGGAAACCCGAAGGCGTCACGAAGTTCATCTGGTCCATCCTGCCTTTCATCGTGCGGTTGCGGGCATCGACCCGTGTTTGTTTGCAGATGAGGGGATCGCTGCGAGCGCGGAGCGCTTCCGCTGCAACATCCCCAAGTGCTGTCCGATACTTTAGCACAGTAGAGTGATAAAGCAAGAAACTTGACCGATTTTTTTGCAGAAGCGGGCGAAAGACCCGGAGAACTCCCCTTTTCGGGCACGAAACGTCATAATCGTTCCTATTCGCAACGCGGGATGAACACAACGCGGGCGAAGCAAACAAGAACGTCGTCACAGAAAGCGCCGCTATGCCGAACCTATTCGCAGACCATACCGTCGTCCTTGCCGGCTACGGTTTCAGCGTCGATGGGCCCTACCTTACGATCAACGACCTGAACGAGGGCACGGTCGGCTACGTGCCCGTGCTCGGGCGCACGTTCTCGCTGCGCCGGCTGCCGCGCCGGCGCTGCGTCGGGCGCATCGACCTTCGAACGCACGAACGGAGCACGTGCCCACTGAACGCGGAGCTGCTGCCCGACGGCAAGGAGGACATGTGCCCGGCGTGCATCGAGGCGACCGGCTTCAACCCCTCGTTTTACTTCAGCAGCTACATCTCGCCGCAGCAGCGCGAGTACAACCGAACGCCGCATTACGTGTACCTGGCGTACTTCGCGCCGGGCTACGTGAAGGCGGGCATCTCGAGCGAGACGCGCGGCATCGAGCGCCTGCTCGAGCAAGGCGCCCGCGCAGCGCGCGTCGTCGGACGCTTCACCTGCGCCGATGATGCCCGCGCACTTGAAGCGGCGTTGTGCGCGCAGGATGGCGTTGCCGAGACCATGCGCGCATCGCTCAAGGCGAAGCTGCTTGCCGATGCGTCTTACCGCTTCGACGCGGCGTGCCACGAGCTTGGCGCAGCGGCCGATAACCTCGAAAACGTCGATGCGGTGGCACAGGCGGGCTTCTCGCCCGAGGACGCGCTCGACCTTTCGCCGTACTACTTCGGCGGGCCATCCCCCGACGCGCACACCATGCAGCTGCCTGAAGGCGAAGGCTTCGCGGACGTGTGCGGCGGCGTATGCTCGGGCATGGTCGGCGCGAACCTGGTGTTTTGGCAGGACGGGACGAACTTCATCGCCCCGATCAAAGATTGGGAATCCCACGAGGTCGAGTTCCTGGACGACGAGATCGCCTGCGAATACGCCAGCGAACCCCAGCAGATCTCGCTGTTCTAGCACACCCCGCCTGTTCCCGACAACGCAAGAAGCGCCGTCCGGATTTCCGGGCGGCGCTTCGTTTGCGAACCTATGTCATGCGAAAAGGCCGACGCGAACAGCTCTATGCGCGTGCGTCGTCTAAACGGCCGAGCGCACAGCAGCAGCCGCTGGCTTTACGCTTCGTTGACGTCGGCGTCCACGGCCTCCTCGAAGTACTCCTTCACAGGGCCTTCGCCGAAGTCCTTCACCTCGTCGAGGTGCCAGCAGTCGGTATGGGGCATACCCGGAACGTTGTCGGCAACGAACACCGGGTCCTTACCGGCCGCGCGCTGCTCGGAGTAGTCCTTCAGCGCCGCAAGCGCCCACTTTCCCAGAAGCAGGATGGCGATGAGGTTCATCATGGCCATGAGGCCCATGAAGATGTCGGCCAGGTTCCAAGCCAGATCGAAGCTGTTCACCGCACCGTAGAAGATGACCGCCAGGCACGCCAGGCGGAAGATGATCAGCGCCGCCTTGGAGTCGTTCTTGATGAAGCGGAAGTTGCTCTCGGCGTAGAAGTAATTGCCGATGAGGCTGGAGTAGGCGAACATGAAGATGGCGAACGTGATGAAGTGGATGCCCAGGGGACCCACGGAGTTGTTCACGGCCATCTGCACGAGCGGCATGCCGTTGAGGCCCTCGGCCGCGGCGGGGTCCTGCACGTAGAACACCAGCACCATCATGGCCGAGCAGGTGCAGATGACGAGCGTATCGATATAGACCGACAGGCTTTGCACGAGGCCCTGCTTGACCGGGTGGGAAACGCTGGCGGTAGCGGCGGCGTTAGGAGCCGAGCCCATGCCGGCCTCGTTGGAGTACAGGCCGCGCTTGATGCCGAGCATGACCACCGAGCCGGCGAAGCCGCCGAAGATGGACTGGAAGTCGAAGGCGCTTTGGAACATCAGGCCGAACACGGCGGGCAGCCAGGTGATGTTGGCGATGGTGGTCCACAGCGCGATGGCGATGTAGGCGATGGCCATGACCGGCACGATGATGGACGTGATCACGCTGATGCGCTTCGAGCCGCCGAAGATGACGCCGGCGGTGAACACCACCAGGCCCAGACCGGCCGCCACGGCCACGCCGTTGGTGGCGTAGTCGGGGATGTAGTACTCAAGCGCGCTGCATGCGTTGAACGCCTGCAGACCGTTGAAGCCGAACGCGAAGCACAGGATGAGCAGCACGCTGAACAGCACGCCGAGCTTGCGGCTGCCGAGCGCCTGATGGATATAGTAGGCCGGGCCGCCGCGGAACTCGCCATCGGTGCCGCGCACCTTCCAGATCTGGGCGAGCGTGGACTCGACGAAGGCCGATGCCGCGCCCACCAGGGCCATGAGCCACATCCAGAACACGGCGCCCGGGCCGCCCGTGGCGATGGCCGTCGCCACGCCGGCGATGTTGCCCGTGCCCACGCGGCTTGCGGTGGAGACCATGAGCGCCTGGAACGACGAGATGGAACGCTCGCCCTGCACGTGCTTCTTCTCGGTCAGCTGCTTGAACATGTCCTTGATGAAGCGAATCTGCACGCCCTTGGTGCGGATGGTGAAGTACACGCCCACTGCGACCAGCAGGATGAGCAGGATGTACGTGTACATGAAGCCGTCGATCTCACCTGTGACATCGACGAGCCATGCGTTGAAATCCATGATGGCTTTCCCCTTTTCCCGATACGAAACCTATTCCCCGGATTTGCGCGAATGCACAAGAATTCACGGAAACGCCACTATACCGCATTTCGAAGCAAATTGGTAACGATTGCGGTTCCCGGAAGCCGCCCGAGCAGGCGTAAGACGAACAAGGTGCGCGCCCTTCGCTCCGGACAGCAAGACGCCGAGCAGTCGGGCGATCGAGCGGCTGGACAGTTAGTGCTACGTCCCCGAAGTGTCAGAAATGTCCTCCGCAAGGCACCGGACGGTCGGGCGATCGGACAGTTAGTGCTACGTCCCCGAAATGTCCAAGGTATCCGTGCGTATTCCCTAGCGTTTGTGTTCCTCGTTGTGCTTTTTCACCTTGTCCGGCTTATGACCGCTCAAAGGGCTATCATGGTCACTTACCGATTACTGAGCAATTATGCGTAAGGGGCGCACATGCTTTCAGAACGATTTCTCACGAATCTTGTCAAGGGGATGACCAAACGCCATCTCGATCTTCAGCCAACCGACGAGCACTTCTTTCCCGATCCCAAGCCCGGCACCAGGTACATGCTGTACCTGCACGTGCCGTTCTGCCAGGTCCTGTGCCCGTATTGCAGCTTCAACCGCTACGTGTTCCATGAGGACATCGCGCGCACGTACTTCAAGAACCTGCGCCGCGAGATGATGATGCTCAAGGAGCGCGGCTGGGATTTCGAGACGCTGTACTTCGGCGGCGGCACCCCCACCATCCTGCTCGACGAGCTGTGCGAGACCATCGACCTTGCGCGCGACAACTTCCACATCAAGGAAGTGGGCGTGGAAACGAACCCGAACCACCTTGCCGAGCCGTGGCTCTCCGAGATGAAAGGCCGCGTGCAGCGCCTGTCCGTGGGCGTGCAAAGCTTCAACAACGACCTGCTCAAGCAGATGGACCGTTACAAGAAGTACGGCAGCGGCGAGGAGATCTTCGAGCGCATCGGGCAGGCCGCGCCCTACTTCGACAGCGTGAACGTGGACATGATCTTCAACTTCCCCAGCCAAACGGAGGACATCCTGCTCGACGACCTGGAGAAGATCGTGGCCTGCGGGGCGCGTCAAACCACGTTCAGCCCGCTGTACGTCTCAAGCGCCACCACGCGCAAGATGGAGAAGTCGCTCGGCAAGATGGACTACAACCGCGAGTTCCGCTACTACCAGATCCTCGACGAGGTGCTGTGCGGCGGCAAGCACCCCTTCTTCAGCCGCGACACTATCTGGACGTTCAACCGCCTGAACCAGCAGGGCGCCCACGACCATAGCCTGTACGCCGAGGAGCTACAGGTGGCCTACAACGAATACCCCGGCATCGGCAGCGGCTCGATCACGCACCTCAACGGCGCGCTGTACGTGAACACGTTCAGCCTGAAGGAATACAACGAGGCCATCGAGGCCGGCCACATGTCCATCATGGGCAAGTGCGTCATGAGCAAGCGCGACCTTGCCCGCTACTATTTCCTTCTGCACCTTTACCAGCTGCACCTGGACAAGAACGATTTCAAGAAGCAGTTCGGCTGCAGCATCGAGCGCCTGCTGCCGGCGGAGATGGCGTTCTATCGTGCGCATCGCGCGTTCGCCACCGACACCCGCGACGAGCTGACGCTGACCACCATGGGGCGTTATCTGACGCTCATCCTGTACCGGCAGTTCCTCTCGGGCATGAACAACCTGCGCGATCAGGCGCGCGATGCGCTTGACGGCGAGGAGCACAACCTGCTGTTCGGCGACGAGACGAACTGCAGCGCCTGCCTGGAATAGCTTGGGCTCCACGGTAGTTTCGATGGGCGGCATCGCGCATGATGCCGCCTTTTTTCGCGCCGGAACTCCCGTTTGCCTGCAAAAACCCAGCGCGTTCACCTGGGAAATGCGCCAAATCGCGGAAAGTGCCCCCTTGCGGGGCGCACAAGGCGCTCCTATACTCCCAACCAAGATATCTGTTCAGGGCGAGGCGAAATCCCTCACTGGCGGTGACGTCCCTGCGCTGCGCGAAGCAGCAGGGCGAAGTCCGCGACCCTGGCAGGTTGCAAGCAGGCGGCCCCGTGGCCGCGGCGCTGCAACCCGTCAGGCTGATCTGGTGAGAATCCAGGACCAACGGTTACAGTCCGGATGGAAGAACAGGAGCACGAACGCACACGGCCTGTGGCCGGTGCTTGCTGCGGCATATCGCAGCAGCTTGGATGCATGGCGGCGCTTCGGCGCCTGTCGCGCGTCCCCTTCGTCGCTTATCAACGCCCGCAGATTCCCTGCGGGCGTTTTTTCATGCCTGGACCCCGCAGGGCGGCCGCAAGAGAAAGGACACCCTATGGCAGGCATATCCGAACAACGATGCGGAGCGAACGCGACCGCCGAAGCGCAGGGCGGCGCCACGGCGACAAGCCTGCTCGGCGCCGACGACGCGCGCTTCATGCGCCGCGCCATCGAGCTGGCCTGGCGCGGTTGGGGTTGGACGAACCCGAACCCGCTAGTGGGCTGCGTGCTCGTGCGCGACGGCCGCATCATCGGCGAGGGCTGGCACGAGAAGTGCGGGCAGGCGCACGCCGAGCGCAACGCGCTTGCCGACTGCGCGCACCGAGCCGCCGATGGCGCAGCGGATGCGCAACGCGTCGACGCCGATGACGCGCCAGCCGGCGACCCGGCTCGCGGCCATGCGCTCGGAGCGACCGCCTATGTGACGCTGGAGCCGTGCTGCCACACCGGCAAGCAGCCCCCGTGCACCGAGGCGCTCATCGCCGCCGGCGTCGCCCGCGTGGTGGTGGGCAGCCGCGACCCGAACCCGCTGGTGGCGGGCAAGGGATCGGCCCAGCTGCGCGAAGCCGGCATTCGCGTGGACGAGGACGCGCTGCGCGGCGAATGCGACGAGCTCAACCCCGTCTTCTTCCGCTTCATCAGCCGCAAAACCCCGTACGTGGTGGCGAAATGGGCCATGAGCGCCGACGGCAAGATCGCCTGCGCATCCGGCGATGCCCGCTGGGTGAGCGGCCCCGAATCGCGCCGCGATGTCCACGAGCTGCGCCATCGCCTGGCAGCCATCGCCGTGGGCATCGACACGGTGATGGCCGACGACCCGCTGCTCACCTGCCGCCGCGAAGATGAGCCCGGCAACCAGCCGCTGCGCGTGGTGCTCGATTCGCGCCTGCGCATCCCCGAGGATTGCGCGCTCGTGCGCTCGTGCGCCCAGGGCGAGGCCCCGTTCGCAGTGGCCACCTGCGCCAGCGTGGACGACCCCGCAACCGATGCCGGCACGAAGGCCCAACGCCTGCGCGCGCTGGGCGTGGAAGTGCTGCATGTCCCGCAGGACGGCGCGGGCCACGTTGCGATCAAGCCGTTTTTGCGCACGCTGGGCAAGAAGGGCATCGACTCGCTGCTCGTCGAGGGCGGGTCGGGGATCCACGGCGCGTTCTTCGACGAAGGCGCGGTTGACGAGGCTGTAGTCTACCTTGCCCCGAAGGTGGTCGGCGGCGCCGATGCGCCAAGCCCCGTTGCAGGCGCAGGCGCCGCGCGGATGGCCGAGGCCGCGGTGCTGGGTCGCCCGAGGGCGCACGCGCTCGGCGACGACCTGAAGATCACGTTCGCGCCGGCGGGCGCGGCCCGCGTGGCCGATCACACCCCCGCTTCGCGCGACGCGCTCGGCGCAACGGCCCCCGCAATGGAAGGAGGCGACCTATGTTCACCGGCATCGTAGAGGAAACGGGGCGCGTGACGAGCGTTCCCGCGCCCGGACGCGCGGGCCGGCTGGCCATCAAGGCGTCCCGCGTGCTCGAGGGCACGCGAATCGGCGACAGCATCGCCGTCAACGGCGTGTGCCTCACGGCCACCGAGCTGTTGGCCGACGGATTCGCCGCCGACGTGATGCCGCAGACGCTTTCGCACTCCAACCTAGGTGCGCTGCGCGCCGGCAGCCCCGTGAACCTGGAGCGGGCCATGGCGGCCGACGGTCGCTTCGGCGGGCACATCGTCTCCGGGCACATCGATGGGACCGGCACCGTGCGCCGCGTGCGCCGCGACCAGAACGCCGTCCGCTTCACCATCGGCGCCCCCGCCGGCATCATGGCGCTCATCGTAGCGCAAGGCTCCATCGCCGTTGACGGCATCAGCCTGACGGTGGCAGACCTTTACGACGACGCATTCGAAGTGTCGGTCATCCCGCACACGGCGGCTGAGACCACGCTGGGCTCGCACCGCCCCGGCAGCACGGTGAACCTGGAGAACGACGTGGTGGGCAAGTACGTGCAACGGTTGCTGTACAACAAGAACCACAACGCCGAAACGCCTGACGCCGAACACGCGAGCAAGCCAGCTTCCCCGCCTCTGACCTTGGAATACCTTGCCGCGAACGGCTTCTAGCACAGCGGCATCGACCCCTTCCCTATCCCGAAACCCCAACCGAGAGGACTTTCCTATGAGCATGAACACCATCCCCGAAGCGCTCGATGAGCTGCGCGCCGGCCACGTCATCATCGTGGTGGACGACCCCGACCGTGAGAACGAAGGCGACATGATCTGCGCCGCGGAGTTCGCCACCCAGGCAAACGTCAACTTGATGGCCAGCGTTGCCAAGGGCCTCATCTGCATGCCGATGAGCCGCGACCTGGCGCACAAGCTCAACCTTGAGCAGATGGTCTCCGAGAACACCGACAACCACGAGACCGCCTTCACCGTCAGCATCGACCACGTGACCACCACCACGGGCATCTCGGCGGCGGAGCGCTCCATCACCGCGCTCAAGTGCGTGGACGATGACGCCAAGCCCGGCGACTTCCGCCGCCCCGGCCATATGTTCCCCTTGGTGGCCAAGCCCGGCGGCGTGCTCGAGCGCAACGGCCACACCGAGGCCACCGTCGACCTCATGCGCCATGCCGGCATGAAGCAGTGCGGCCTGTGCTGCGAGATCATGCGCGAGGACGGCACCATGATGCGCACGAGCGAGCTGCTCGAGCTGGCGCGCGAGCACAACCTGGTCATCGTGTCCATCAAGCAGCTGCAGGACTGGTGCCGCACGCATGACAACCACATGCACGAGCAGGCATGCGTGCAGCTGCCCTGCGAGTACGGCACGTTCCAGGCGCACGGCTTCGTGAACGACATCACGGGCGAGGAGCACGTGGCCCTGGTGAAGGGCGACCTGGGCGACGGGCGCGACGTGCTGTGCCGCGTGCATTCCGAGTGCCTGACCGGCGACGTGTTCGGCTCGAAGCGCTGCGACTGCGGCGAGCAGCTGCATGCCGCGCTTGCCGCCATCGAGGCCGAGGGCCGCGGCGTGCTGCTGTACATGCGCCAAGAAGGCCGCGGCATCGGGTTGATGAACAAGCTGCGCGCCTACGAGCTGCAGGAGCAAGGCATGGACACCGTGGAGGCCAACGAGGCGCTGGGGTTCGCTCCCGACCTGCGCGAATACTGGAGCGGCGCGCAGATCCTGCGTAACCTGGGCTGCAAGTCGCTGCGCCTGCTCACCAACAACCCCGATAAGGTGTACGGCCTTTCCGGCTTCAACCTGGAGATTTCCGAGCGCGTCGCCATCGAGATGGAGCCCCAGGAGCACGACCGCCGTTACCTGCAGACCAAGGCGCACCGCATGGGGCACCTGCTCGAGCATGTGGAAGACTAACCGATCCGTACCGTTAAACGTTGCACTACTTTCGTACAACAGAGAGGAGCCATCATGGCCGTCAACATCATCGAAGGCAAGGTAATCAACGAGGGCATGAAGGTGGGCATCGTGTGCGCCCGCTTCAACGAGTTCATCACGTCGAAGCTGCTCGGCGGCGCGCTTGACGCGCTGCGCCGCCACGACGTGCCGGAGGAGGCCGTCACCGTGGCCTGGGTTCCCGGCGCGTTCGAGATTCCCGTGGTGGCACAGCGCATGGCGCAAAGCGACAAGTTCGACGCCGTCATCTGCCTGGGCGCGGTCATCCGCGGCGCCACCTCACACTACGACGTGGTGTGCAACGAGGTGTCGAAGGGCATCGCGCAGGTGCAGTTGGCAACGGGCACGCCGGTGATGATGGGCGTGCTGACCGTCGACACCATCGAGCAGGCCATCGAACGTGCGGGCACCAAGGCCGGCAACAAGGGCTTCGAGTGCGGCGTCGGCGCCATCGAGATGGTCAACGTCCTGCGTCAGCTGTAGCCGGGCGCCGGGAGCGCACCGCCTTCGCCCGCCCGCGCTTCGGCGAAGGGCAAACCTGCCGAAAGCGGTGCATCAGCCCCCGCACCTTTCGCGAACGTCCCCGCACGCCCCCGGCGCGCGGGGACGTTTTTGCTAGACTGGGATGCATTATGACTAACGAAAACGCTTCCCAAACCACAGCAAACAACGCTTCGAATCCTGAGAATCCGCAGGTCAGTGGCAAAATCCAGCGCAAAACCGCTTGCATCATTTCCTGGATTGCCGCCGTTGCCATGCTGGCGCTCATCTTCTTCATGTCCAGCCGCAGCGGTATCGACATCGATAACAACACCGGCATCTTCTCCGCGGTCAAGCAATGGCTATCTACGCAAGCCGCCGCCCTGTTCGGGCACGAAGTGGACGTAAGCCCCATCGGGCATTTCTGCGAATACCTGGTGCTCGGCGCGACGCTTTGCAACGCGCTGCGCTTCCACTTGAAACCGCAAGGACCCGCCGGCGCACTGCTGGTGGCAACGCCCATAAACGCGCTATCGAAGTGGGCGCCCATCGTTGCGGCGGCGCTGTCGAGCCTGTACGGCGTCACCGACGAGTTCCACCAGATATTCACCCCCGGCCGCAGCTGCGACCCCATGGACTGGCTGGTCGACACCATAGCCGCCGCCCTTGGCGCGCTCATCTGCTACCTGGCGCTCAAGGCGTTGCGGGCAAGAAGGTAACGCGAAACGAAACGGCCTTCCAGCTTCGCACCCGAAGACGAACGCCGCCATGACGCGCTAGCGCAGCACGCGCAAAGCCGCTGGCAGCACCTCTGCGTCGAACGTCCGCGCATCGATGCGCTCGCCGTCGACCTGCGCGGCGGGCGGCTCGTCGAACTCCACGTGCACCTTGCGCGCCTGATGCAGCTCCATGCACCCAAGGCGCGTGTGGTTGCCGCCCTTGACCATCAGGAAGATGGCCGCCGCACCTGCAGGCGTGATGGGCGGATGGCTGATGCACACATCGAGCAGCCCATCGTCAAGCCGGGCGCCGGGGCAGATGCGGAACCCGCCGCCGTAATAGGGGCCCATCTGCACCGCGAACGTGATGGACTTGCCCTCCATCACAGGGCCGTCGTCAAGCTGCAGACGGTATTCGCGCTGGTCAAGGTGATGGAACAGCTGATCGAAACCGCTTGCCATGTACAGCGCCGCACCGTGCCTGCCCGTGCGCTTGCGGCGTTCCATGGTGTCGAGCGCGATAGCGGCATCCAAGCCGAACGACAGCGTTTCGGCGAAGAAGCTCCCGTTCACGCAGCCGATGTCGGCAGGCTGAGAGCTTGCCGACAGCAGCAGATCGCATGCGCGATCGACCTTCGCCGGCACTCCCAGCGTTCGCGCGTAATCGTTGCCGGAACCCACGGGGATGACGCCGAGCTGCGGGCGATCGCCAGCCGGGCGCGCCATGAGGCCGTTCACCACCTCATGGATAAGGCCGTCGCCGCCGAGGGCCACCACCGTCCGCGCGCCCTGCGCGCCCTCGGCGATGGCGCACGCATGGCGCGGACCCGCGGTTCGGGCAACGGTGACCGCATCTTCGCCAAGCACGGCGCGCAGATTCGCCGCCGCTTTATCGGCTGCAGCGGCCCCTGCCCCGCTTTGCGCGGCGGGGTTGGCTATCAAAAGGATATGTCCTAGGGAATTCGACACGGAATCACAAGTCCATTCAGGTCAGCGAGGGCGCTTGCGGTGCGTCGTGTTCGCAGGAGCCCAAGGGCGAAGCGTACTTTGGCGCGTGAGCCCTTGGGATGGCGCGAAGGCGGCATGCCGCAAGCGCCCGCAACGTCGAGCGGTCCGGCTGCCGTCAGGCAAACGGAACCTATTCGCGGGTCCACAGGCCGGTCTTGCCGCCGTCTTTCAACAGCAGTCGCACATCCATGATCTCCATGCCGCGGTCGACCGCCTTGCACATGTCGTAGATGGTCAGGCACGCCACGCTTGCGGCGGTGAGCGCCTCCATCTCGATACCGGTCTTGCCCGTGACGCCCGTGGTGGTGGTCACATGGATGCCTACGCGGCCATCTTCGCGCTCGCCTGCGTGCACCGGCTCGCACTCCACCTTCGCCTTCGTGATGTTGAGCGGATGGCACATGGGGATGAGCGTGCTCGTCTGCTTGGCGGCCATGACGCCCGCCACGCGCGCGCATGCCAGCACGTCGCCCTTCGCCGCCTTGCCCTCCACAATAAGCGCCAGCGTGTCGGGATGCATGCTGATGAAGCCCTCGGCCACGGCCACGCGCTTGGTGATGTCCTTCTCGGACACATCGACCATGCGCACATCGCCCTTCTCATCGATATGCGTCAAATGCTGCTGATCAGTCATATTCGCTCTCCTTAAAGATGAAACCCGCTGAAGACAATGATAAAACCTCGAGGACTTCATTGCAGTCAGCGAGTATGGTTTAAAACCTCAGGGACCGTACCAAAGTCAGTGGGGGCGCTTGCGGCACGCCGTATTGCGCCGAAGCAAGCGGGCATTGGCCTTCGGGCCATGCCCGCGCAGCTAAGGTGCAAGACGGCGTGCCACAGCCAGCCGCAACGTCAAGTAAATTCGTTTGCCGGCAGGCAAACGAAACCGATTAGCCGCCTATTTGGGACATGCGGCGTTCGGTGCCGGTGATGTCGTCGTGATCGTCGGGCTTCGCGCCGATGGCGGTGCGGAACACGTCCGCCAAATCCCGGTCGACCTGCTCTTCGGGCTTGCCGCTGCGCAAGATGCCGCGGATGTCGTATTCGCGGTCGCTGAACAGGCACGGGCGCAGCTTTCCGTCGGCCGTAAGGCGCATGCGGTTGCATTCGCCGCAGAAATGCCTGCTCATAGGGCTGATGAAGCCGACGGTGCCCTTCGCACCGGGGAACTCGAAGTAGCGCGCGGGCCCCCAGCCGAGCGGCTGGTGCTTGCCTGCGGGCACCAACTCGGGCAGGCCTTCGGCACGGGCCTGGCGGTTGATGATCTCGTACAGCTCCTCGCAGCTGATCACGTCGTCGGGACCCCAGCCGCAGCCGTTGGACCCCGAGCTTTCGCCCACGGGCATATACTCGATGAAGCGGACGTGCAGCGGGCGGTCGATGGAAAGCTTCGCGAAGGCCAGGTAATCCTGATGCAGCTGGCGCACCGCGACCGCGTTGATCTTCACGGGGTTGAACCCGGCTGCCAGCGCGGCATCGATGCCGTCGAGGGCCTCCTGCAGGTACCCGCGGCGCGTGATGGCATGGAACTGCTCGGCGTCGAGCGTGTCGAGCGAGATGTTCACGCGGGAAAGCCCCGCCTGGCGCAACTGGTCGGCCATGCGCGGCAGCAGCACGCCGTTGGTGGTGAGCGAGATGTTATTGATACCGGGCATGTCGTTGATATCGCGCACCAGGTCGACCACGCCCTTGCGCACCAGCGGCTCGCCGCCGGTCAAGCGCACGCTTTTGATGCCCAGGCTCGAGAACACGCGAACCACGTGCGCGATCTCCTCGATGCGCAGGATGTCGGTATGGCACATGGACTGCACGCCCTCTTCCGGCATGCAGTAGATGCAACGGTAGTTGCAACGGTCCGTCAACGATATACGCAGGTAATCGATGGTGCGGCCGTGTCCGTCCTTCATGAGGTCCCCTCTCGTCTCGGAATGGCCAGTGTACCACGGGCGAAGCGAATGCATCCGGCTCGGTTGCAATTGCCCCACCGAACCAGCAGACCCGTTCGCCGAAAACTTCTTGTGCCGCGGCGATGGCTGCCAACGCCGGGCTTGGCGACGTCTTCAAGCCGAAGCGCCCGCGGCGCTGCCTCGAACCGAAACGCGCCCGACCCCAGCCAAGCACGCCGGGATCAGCGTTGCACCAGGTACAGCTTGTCGTCGGGGATGCGGATCCACAGCTCCTCGCCCTCATGCGGCAGAAGCGAGGCATCCGTCTTCAGCTTGTCGACGCGCCAGAACAGGTGCTGATGTAGGTACTTCATCTCGTCCTCGGTGCGCTCCACCGCAGGCGCCGCCTCGGGGCTGCGGTCCAGAAAGCCCAGCAACGCCGTGCGCTCGAATCGCGAGTCGCTCACGCGGTCCACGCGCATACGGAAGCAGTTGCGGCCCGGGCCATCGGCGCGTTGCAGGTAAAACGCGCGCACGCCCAGGCACTTGACGCCCTCGGGCACCTCAGCGTCCGTCTCCACCTCAACGCCCCACTTCGGCAGCCACACCGTGCGCGGCCCGCGGCGCTGCGCTTGCGTGGCGTTCTTGCAGCCCGACAGCTTGATGCCGGCCTGGCTTTGCGGGCGATTCACCAGGTCGTCCCCCGTGCCCATCTCCATGATGTGGCCCGATTCCACCACGGCGATGCGATCGCAGAAGCGCAGCGCCTCGTCGATGTCGTGCGACACGTACAGGATGGTGCCGCGGAACGCATCGAACAGGCTGACCAGGTTCTGCTCGAGCACGCTTTTCAGGTGCGCGTCGAGCGCGGAGAACGGCTCGTCGAGCATGAGGATGCCCGGACGCGCCGCGAGCATGCGCGCGAGCGCCACGCGCTGCTGCTGGCCGCCGGAAAGCTGCACGGGATAGCGCTTCTCGAAGCCCGACAGGCCGAAGCGCTTGAGCTCGGCCTGCACCATGGCGTCGCGATCGGCCGGCGACACGTCCTTGGCGATGCCGGCCGCCACGTTCTGCGCCACGGTCAGGTTGGGGAACAGCATGTAGTTCTGGAACAGCAGGGCGGTTTTGCGCTGCTGCGGCGTAAGGTCCACGCGCGCCTTCTTGCCAGGCGCGCGGTCGAAGAACATCTTGCCGTTGACCACGATCTTGCCCGAATCGGGACGCTCGATGCCGGCGATGGAGCGCATGGTCAGGCTTTTGCCGCACCCCGACGCGCCCAACAGCCCCAGCGTCTCGTCCCCTGCCGAGAACCGTGCCTGCAGCTGGAACCCTTTGAACTTCTTCTCGATGTCTACTTCAAGGCTCATGCTTTACTCCGAACGCTTGCGATATTTGGTGGTGTGCCCGCTCCACAGGTTGATGAACACGATGACCACCAGGGAGAACACGATGATGACGCCCGTCCAGAACCAGGCGACGTCGCTGTTGCCGTTCATCCACTCGAAGTAGATGGCAATGGGGATGGTGCGCGTGATGCCCACGTAATTGCCCGCCATGAACAGCGTGGCGCCGAACTCGCCTAGGGCGCGCGCGAACGCGAGCACCATACCGGCCGCGATGCTCGACCACGACAGCGGCAGCATCAGGCGCACGAAGATCTTCGCGTTGCTCCACCCCAGCGTGCGGGCAGCGTCGAGCATGTTGCGGTCAAGGCTCTCGAACGCGCCGAGCGCGTTGCGGTACATAAGCGGGAACGCCACCACCACCGCGGCGATGACGCACGCCGTAGGGCTGAAGATGAGCGGGAAGCCCGTCTCTATCCAGAACCGGCCGAACGCCGTGTTCGAGCCGCACGCGAACAACAGGATGAAGCCGCATACGGTAGGCGGCAGCACCATGGGGATGGTGAAGATGGCGTCGAAGATGCTTTTCGCACGCGAGCTAAGGTTCAGGCAGAAGTACGCCGCAAGCAAGCCCAGGATGACGATGAACACGATGGCGATGCCCGTGGTGCGCAGGCTCACCCACAGCGGGCTCCAATCCAGGTTCTGCAAAAACTCGCCCGCCGCGGCCAAGCCCGTGGGCTTGGCGACGATGCTCACCTGGTCGGCGGGCGCGATAACGCCGAAGTCGGCGAACGAGGGCTTGGCGTAGTTCGCATTCTCGCTGTCGGTGATGTCGCTGCCGTCCACCCCGATGGCCAGCACGTATGCCTTGCCCGAGATCTCCTGGTCGAACATCAGGCGCACGGCGCCCAGGTCGTAGGTTTGCTGCGTGGTGAAATGCCATGCGGAGACGCCGCTTAGGGGCACCGAACCCGACGACTGCCCCGCATCGAGCGCGCAGAACAGCTGCTTGAGCTGCGTTTGCGTCCGCCCGTCCTCAAGATCGAGCGAGAGCTGCTGGGCCATGACAGGCGGGATGTAGGCAACCACCTGGTTGTTCACGGCGACAAGCTGCACCGCCTGCCCGACCCCTTGGCCGATCAGATACGCGTAGCCGCGATACTCGCCATCGATGCTGCGGTTGGAGCCCTTCTGCGCTCGCGAGAAATCGCTTATCGCAAAACTGCTGCCGTCGAGCGCCGCCGCATCGCCATCTTTGGACACCCGCACCGCCGATGTATCCACATCGCTTACGGATTGCTCATCGGGGCCCGAAGAAGCGGCGGCCGGTTTCGCGCCCACCGCGGGCGTATCCACATCGCCAAGCGCGTCGTCGGCAAGCGCCACGGCCGGCGCGCACAGCGCCAGCGCCGCCGTAACAGCAAGGCTTGCGATAAGCCTTTTCGCACGTTTTCCCTGTTTCGTCATATATCCCGTCCTTGGACGCGGTAAGGGGATGGGGGTCGAATCGTCCCCATCCCCTTGCTTCTATCGCTTATCTGCTATGCGGTTTCAAACGCAGCTGCTATGCCAGCTCGAATCCCCACTTCTGCCAGATCTCCTGGGCCTTGTCGCTGCTCAGGCACCAGTCCAGGAACTCCTGGGTGGCAGCGGCGTTCTTGCTCTCGGAGGTGACGGCGCCGGGATACACGATGTTCTTATGCGTGTTGGCCGACACGGTGCCGACGATCTGCACGCCGCCGAAGCGGTACACGTCGGAGGTGTACACGAAGGCAACGTCGACGTCGCCGGACTGGGCATGCTTGCACACGTTGCCCACGGAGGTGTCGGTGACCACCTTGTGGCCGGCATCGACGAACGCCTGGTAGCTGCCGCCCTTGCCGGAGATGTCCTTGCCGGTCTTGCCCTCGTCGGAGGCGGCGGGGGTGTACACGCCTACCGTGGACAGGGACTGAGCGGCATAGTTGCCGGCGGGCACGGAATCGTCTCCCACGCAGATGGAGTACTTGCCGGCGGCGATGTCGTCAAGGGTGACGTCCTTGATGTCGGAGCCTTCCTTGGAAACCATCACCAGGTCGTTCTTGAACATGTCGACGCGGGTGGAGGAGTCGACGTAGCCCTTCTCCACGGCGGTGTCCATGGAACCCTTCGAGGCGCTGATCAGCAGGTCGGCGTAGGAGCCGGCGCCCAGCATCTCGTTAAGCTCGCCGGAGGCCTTGTACTGCGTGTCGGCGAAGGACACGTTATCGTGGCCGTCGGCGATATAGGCGGCCTGGACCTCTTCCATTGCCTTGGACAGGGAGTTGGCCGCGAACACCTGCAGCTCGACCTGCTCCTTGTTGTTGTCGGCGGACTGCTCGGCGGCGGAATCGTTCTTCTGCTCGGCGGATCCGCTGTTGGACGAGCAGCCGGTCAGAGCGAAGGCGCCCACCATCGCGAACGCGCATACGGCCGCGATCACGATGCGAAGTTGCTTCTTCATATCTTCCCTTTCCTTTGCGATGAGATTACCCCTCTTTATACGCAACGGCGAACAATTCGTTGCTGATTGGTATATTATTCTCACCTTCGTATGCTAGTCAATCGGCAATAATCCATTTTCGTGAATTATTCCGTTTTCGAAACATTCCAAAACGTGAATCGCGAAAAAAATGCCGACATCCCACGATAGGACGCCGGCATTGATGGGGTCGCATGTCGAATACGGGGCCTCGCACGCATCGGAAGCGCACCGCACACGATAAGGCTTGCGAAAGGCCAGGTCACGCTCCCGAAGGCGCCGGCAGCGTTACCACCACGTTGTTGAGCCCCACCGTGTTCTGGTACTCCACCTCTCGCACGCCTTGGCGAAGCATCCGGATGCCCACCGCCGAGCAGGGATCGGCAGCGGAAAGGTCCAGGTCCATCGGATTGAACGCCGCGCCGTTGTCGCGCATGCGCTGTCCACCAGGGCAAGCGCCATGTACAGCGCCGTCTTCGATGCCGAATCGAATCGCGGGTACGGGCGCGGGCTCCTCGCGTTCACAAGGTACCACACCCAGCGCGGCAGGCCGTTGTACATGACCTGTATCACGAAGTAGCCCGCCAGCATGAACGGCGTGGCGCCTTCGTGCAGGATATCCGAGACCAGGTTGGCCGTCGCGCAACCGAAAACGCCCGGCAAGCCGAAGAACAGCCCGAACACCGGCCCCAACGCCGACGCCGGGCGGATCTGCACGATATCGTTGAACTGCGGGACCGCCAGAAAGCCTTCAAGGACCGCCAGGTACACGACGAAGCAGGCGGCGAACACGCTCAACGACCGCTTCCAGCCAGGCCGCAATGGCGCCTGCGGGGCCTCTGACGCAACGGAAGCTACCGGCGCCTCCCCGACATCGCGAACAGCGGTTGCAGGCATTTCATTATGTTCCGGTCGATCCGATTCCATGGTGTCGCACCTCCCGCATCCGTTCGCTAAAACGCCATCCAGATTCATTCGCCCTTACTATAACGAATGTCGCTGGCGCAGAAGAAGACAAACCGAGACGCAGCATAAAAGCCGCCGCGAGCGAAAAGGCAAGCCGCCTACGCCCGCCGATGCGGCGGGCGCGAGAGCCGCAGCCCCCGGCAGCTGGCAGGATGTCCAGCCCTTCGCAGACGCGCTGCAGATACGCGATGCGCATTCGCCCGATCTTCGCCGGATTGCAATAGCATCCGCAAGCCCGCCCACCTGTCGCAGCAGGGCGCTACGACAACGAGGCGATCGCCTCGGGAATGGCGGCCACCACGTCTTCAGCGGTTACGCAAATGCTGGTCAGGCGCTTTGCCGCCGCTCGCGCCGCCCGCGCGTGCAGCGCCGAAGCAAGCACGCACGCGTCTACCGGGGTCAAACCCTGCGCAAGCAGCGCCGCGGCCATGCCGGCAAGCACATCGCCCGTTCCCGCCTTCGCCAAGGCAGAGGTTCCATCTGACATGCGCACGATGGTTTCACCGTCAGATATATAGGTAACGGGGCCTTTTACCATAGCTGTCACGCCATAAGCCTGCGAAAGCAACAACGTCAACTGCGCCGGGTCATCGGTAGGCAGGGCCAGCGGAGCGGCAAGGCGCGCGGCCTCTCCCGCGTGCGGCGTGACGACCGTGGGCAAGCCGTCGATGAAGCGACGGCGCAGCAGCAGGCGGCCTTCGGGAGAGGTCAGCGCGTCAAGACCGCCGCCGTCGACAAGCACCGCAGCGGCCGCGCCTTCGAGAACGGTGCAGGTCAGCTGGGCGGAAAGGGGATCTGCGGCATCGAAGCCGCTGCCGACGAGGAACGCCAGCGGATGACGGGGCGCCGCGGGGCCAAGCGCCTTCGGACGCGGCGCCGCATGCACCGGACGGCCCGATCGGCATGCGCGATAGGCGCCCGCCCGCCCGTCCGAGCTTGCGGGCGTAACCTGAACCGCGGCAGGGCTGCCGGCGATACTCCCCCGTTCATCAGGGTCAAGCTGCGCGTACGCCGCCAACTCATCCCACGCGCGCACCACAAGCGATGGGCTTGCCGCGCGCACCGCCGCGACGGATTCGGGCGCGCAAGCAACTTCGGTATACCCCGCGCCCATGCGCTGCGAGGCGGTTGCCGCCAAGCACGCGGCGCCCGGATAGTCGGCGCAACCGGCAATCAACGTCAACTTGCCGCGCGAATACTTGTTCGCCTGGTCGTCAGGCCACGGAAGCAGTGCCGCCACCTGCTCCAACGTATACTTCTTCGCTCGTTGCATCCGCCCTCCATTCGCCAAGCGCTCCGCACGCACATGCTCGCACCCAGTGTACTCCAACCACGTAAGAGCGAGGTAAAACATGGCGTTCGCCACCGCGAGCAGCCCCGCAAACAGCAAGCCCGGCGACAACACGCAAACCACAACACCACCCCAAGCACAAGCGCAACAGCGTCAATCGCCAGGGAAAGCCGACCCCCCTACGCGCGCCAGAGCCCCCAACGCGCCGGGACGAAAACCGGGCTCCGGAGCGTCAACCGAGCCGACCATCGGACTTCGGGGTGCTAATCGAGCCGAGCATCGGACTTCGGAATGCTAATCAAGCTTAGCACCAAGCTCCCGTGGCATTATCCAAGCCGAGTACCAAATTCCCAGAGCATTAGCCGGGCCGAGCAGCGAGTTCCCGCGGCGAAAAATCGTCAACTTTGTCCAGCTGCGGTCAAAATTGACGATTCTTCGCAGCCTCAAGGCCAAAACGCACGATTATTTGCGCTATCAGGAAGCCCATGCGCACACAACCGACAAAAACGTCCGTTTCTCACTTCCGAGACCGCGAAAAACCGTCTGTTTTGACCGCCAGCGACCAAAACTGACGGTTTTTCGCATCCCGCACCCCACCGACAGCCAACCCCATTCTCAACAAGCAACGCTCCCGTCACCAATCTCGGCGATGGAGGGCTTCTTCGCCAGGCTCAAGAACGCCGATAATGGGAACCGGGTTCTACCACCATCGCGACTGGTCCGGCGTGACGATTCCCGAGTACTGCCGCATTCTCAACGCCTACCTCAGGCATTACAATGAGCGAAGGCCGAAGAGGAAGCTGGGCTGACCGAGCCCGATGCCGCACCGCAGGAGCCTGGGGCTGGCTGCATAACCGGTCCGAAGAAATGCCCGCATACCCATATCACAACTATCTTGCGCAAACCTTGCCGATTCCTTACGCAAACCTTGCCGACCCCTTCCCTGTTCCTACCAAAGCCTTCCCCATTCCTTGCACTGCAAAATTCTGATTCCACCTGGGGAAATACTCTGATACCTTAGCTTGCATGACCATTGTGATCTCACATATTTCAGCAATCGAGTACTGGCTTGCGCACGAGTCGCTCAGACCCAAGGCCACGTCTGCTCATGCGGCAACCGAGCTCCCATCCGCGGGTCCCACCATCGCCGACCGCCGCCGCGCCGAGCAGCTTCTAAATCAGCGCGTCAGCATCCCGTTGCATATTGCCGCCACGAAACCGCTCCACAGCAGCACGCGCTTCCGCTGCCACGTTTGGTCCCCGCCCGTAGCACAGGCGCTTTACAGAATCGCGGATGACGTTTACGTTTGCTCTCCCGAACTCGCCTTCGTCCAATCGGCGGCTGCGCTCAACAGAATCGATACCGTGCGTTTAGGGTGCGAATTGTGTGCAACGTATTCCATCGACCGCCATGCACGCGGAGGATTCTTTCAGCGCAACGCCATCACCACGCGCGAAAAGCTCGGTACGATCGTTTGCGAAAACCAGGGGGCAAATGGGGTCAAAACCGCGCGGTGGGCGCTCGATTACGTGCTCGACCGATCAGCGTCGCCTGCCGAAACGAAAGTCGCGCTCACCCTTACGCTCCCCTGCAGAATCGGCGGAATGGGACTCCCCCAGCCTTCGCTGAACCGCTTCATCCCGCTCAACGCGGCAGAGCAAAAGGCGCTCGGTAGAAATTATTTCCTTTGCGACCTTTATTGGGAGCAAGCAAAACTCGCTATTGAATACGACAGCGATGCCGAGCACTCCGGATCCGAGCGCATCGCCTCGGATGCCGCACGAAGAAATGCCCTGCTCCGCCTGGGAATCACGGTCATCACTGTGGGAAACCAGACGTTTCGAGACAGGTCGGAATTCAAAAGGGTCGGCGCAACTGTCGCGCGGCTTCTCGGAACGCGCATCAGGCCGAGGAGCGAGCACTACGATCGTCGACAAATCGAGCTTCGCAAGCGTCTGAGCAGCCAACCGATTTGGGAAAGCGCCCGTTATAGCGAGTAGCGCCATTGTGGACAAGATCGCCGAGCCAGCGCAGCGCCGATCCGAAGAACGCACATGAGCAAGGTTCCGCGCAAGTCCAGGCAAGCAAGCTATAAGGGTTTTTGCACTTTCCGCCGAAATATATGCGCCGCTTTCACATTCGACACACGTGACACAGCGCAGGTCGCTTACCCCGAGCCTTTCGACAAGCCAGTTTGTCGATGCAGCGAATCCGACGGGCGAGGGCACCGCCGCACCCGGCGGGCGTGGGCGTTACCGCACCCAACGGGCAAGGGCACTCCATATCCGGCGCCGGCGGGCGAGGGCGCCGCCGTACCCAACGAGCAGGGGGACTGCCGCACCTGACACCGGCAGGCAAGGGCGCCGCCGAACCCGGCGGGAATCCATCTGCTGCAACCACCAAGCGCACTTTCCCCAAGTAAACGAGCGCCTAGATCGTGCGCCATCTAAGCTCGCCGGGCAATTACGGCACAAGCGCGAAAACAAAACAGCCACAGCAAGCGATTCCGGCTCAACAAGCGAACGAACACGCTGGGGTAACGGATTCGTAAATTCGCCCAGACAAGAACCGTTCATTTTGTCCCTCGGCGGCCAAAATGAACGGTTCTTCGCCACTGAATAGGCCAAAAGAAACGATTATTCGCGCAGCACGCCCTATTCACGCGAAATACCGTCCAAATCGTCCATCCCGCGCCTAAGAAAACGCGAAGAATCGCTCGCTTTGTCCCGCTGAGGCCAAAACGAGCGACTCTTCGCAATTCATACCCCGCGACCAGCATGCGCCTCGCTTCGCGCCAGCGTTCAACTTGCGAGAAGCAGCCATCAGGTCTGGCGCAGCCGCTAATCGGCAGCGCCCTGCGAATCGCGGACCACGCACGCCCATGGCACCCTGCGCATCGCGAACCATGTTCATGGCCGAATGCGCATCGAGCTGGGGCCGCGCCGCGCCAATCGGCAGCACCCCGCAAATCGCAAATGACGCCCATGGCCGAATGCGCGTCGTGCACCTGGGGCCGCACGGGCGCGGCTGCCAATCGACAGCGCTTCGCGCATCGCGGACCATGTTCATAGCTGCGTGTGCATCGGGGACCTGGAGGTTTGCGGGCGCAGCTACCAATCGGCAGCGCCCTGCGAATCGCGGACCACGAACGCCCATGGCACCCAGTGCATCGCGAACCATGTTCATGGCTGCGTGCGCGTCGGGGACCTGGGGGCTTGCGGGCGCGGCCGCTAATCGGCAGCGCTCCGCGCATCGCGAACGACGCCCATGGCAGCGTGCACATCGGGCCGGGGCCGCGCCGCGCCAATCGGCAGCACCCCGCAAATCGCAAATGACGCCCGTGGCCGAATGCGCATCGGGCACCTGGGGCCACACGGGCGCGGCTGCTAATCGGCGGAGCCCTGTGAATCGCGGACCATGTTCATGGCTGCGTGTGCGTCGGGGACCTGGGGGCTTGCGGCTGCCGGCTCGGCTGCGTCCAGGTCATCGAGCATGGTGCGCGCCTCCTTGAACTGGCGCGCCAGCTCCTCCATGGGGTCGCGCCGCTCCTGCTGCGCGCGCACCGACCCCTCGGTGATCGCCATGGCGCAGGCCACGGCGTCGGTGTGCGTAAACGACAGGGAAAGCGGCAACTCGCGCACACCAAGCGACTGCGCCACCTGCTTCGCGCGGCCCGAAAGCACCGCGTACGGGCGGCCCTTCGAAGTGCGGCGCACTTCCACATCGCGCACGCCGATGCCCTGGGAGAAGCCCGTGCCCAACGCCTTGAGCACCGCCTCCTTCGCCGCGAAGCGCGTGGCGTAATGGACGGCCGGCTGCGCGGTGGCGTCGCAATAGCGGCACTCCTCGGCGCTGAACACCTTGTGCGCGAACGCGGGGGAACGCTTAAGGATCTTGCGCATGCGCTCGATCTCCACGATGTCCACGCCAAGGCCCACGGCCCCCTCGGCGGCGTCGAACGCAGCTTCCACCTGCGACGATGCGCCGTCCTGCCGGCCCTCGCCCGCTACTCCCGCGTTCTCGACCACAAGCGACCTCCCTGTAAGGAAAGCGGGCGCCCGAACGGCGCCCGCACCAACGTTGCCCCTTATTGTACGCGAACCTACTCCACCGTCACGCTTTTCGCCAGATTGCGCGGCTGATCGACATCGCAGCCGCGGGCCACGGCGATGGCGCGCGCCAGCAGCTGCAGCGGCACGCTAGCCGTGATGGCCGAGAACGCGTCGCGCACTTTCGGGATGTAGATGACGTGATCGGCGTGCTTGCGAATCTCCTCGTCGCCCTCGGTGGCGATGGCCACCACCATGGCGCCGCGCGCCTTGCTCTCCTGCAGATTGGACACCAGCTTGTCGTAGACGGGGCTTTTCGTCGCCACGGCGATGACGGGGAATCCCTCGTCGATCAGCGCGATGGGGCCGTGCTTCATCTCGCCGGCCGGATAGGACTCGGCGTGCAGATAGCTGATCTCCTTGAGCTTGAGGGCGCCCTCGCGGCTGACCGCCGCGCCCATGCCACGGCCCACGAACAGCGCGCTGCGGGCGTCCTTGCACGCCTGCGCCGCCTCCTCGACCGCCGGGCCGCACTCGGCCAGGATGCGCTCGACCTGCTCGGCGGTGTCGGCGAGCTCGCGGAACAGCAGACGGATCTGATTCATCTTCAACTTGCCCTTGACCTGCGCCAACAGCATGGCAAGCAGTGTGAGCGATACCACTTGACCCAGGAACGACTTCGTGGAGGCCACGGCGATCTCCTTGTTGGCCTTGGTGTAGATGACGCCGTCGGACTCGCGCGCCACAGGGCTTCCCACCACGTTGGTGATGCCGAACACGCGCGCGCCCTTCACGCGGGCGTCGCGGATGGCCGCCAGCGTGTCGGCCGTTTCGCCGGACTGGGAAACCGCCACCACGAGCGTGGTGGGCGTGATGATGGGGTTACGGTAGCGGAACTCGCTTGCGACCTCGCACTCGCAGGGGATGCGCGCCCAGCCCTCGATGAGGTTCTTCGCGATAAGGCCGGCATGGTAGCTGGTGCCGCACGCGATGATGTAAACACGGTCGATGAGGTTGAGCTCTTCAACGGAAAGGTCCAGCTCATCGATGGAAAGGGCGCCGCCCACCAGACGGCCCGCAAGCGTGTCGCGGATGACGCGCGGCTGCTCGTGGATCTCCTTGAGCATGAAGTCGGGGTATCCGCCCTTCTCGGCCACGTCGAGGTTCCAGTCAACGTGCGTGACCCGGGGATCTTCGATGACCTGGCCGGCGGCGGTGTAGTACGTCACGCCCTCGGGCGTGAGCTTGGCCAGCTCGCCGTCGTTCATGACCACCACGTCGCGCGTGGCGTCGATCATGGCGATGATGTCGCTGGCAACATAGGCGCCTTCCGCGCCCTGGCCCACCACCAGCGGGGAGTCCTTGCGCGTGGCCACGATGGTGCCCGGCTCGTCAGCGGACACGACGGCCAGCGCGTACGCGCCCACCAGGCGCTCGCATGCGGCACGGACGGCGGACAGCAGGTCGGGCGCGCCGTCGCGCAGCGCCTGCTCGATCAGATGCGGCACCACCTCGGTGTCGGTGTCGCTGGTGAAGGAATGCCCCGCGGCTTGCAGCTCCTCGCGCAGGTCGGCGAAGTTCTCGATGATGCCGTTGTGCACCACGGCGATGCGGCCGTCGCAGCTGGTGTGCGGATGGGCATTTGCCTCGCTCGGGCGGCCGTGGGTTGCCCAGCGCGTGTGGCCGATGCCGCATGCGCCTTCGAAGTTGAAATGCCCCAGCGTGTGCGCCAAGCTGGAAACCTTGCCCTTGCGGTGCACCACCTCGAGCTTGCCGTCCTGGTAGATGGCCACTCCGGCGCTGTCGTAGCCGCGATACTCAAGGCGCGACAGGCCCTCGATCAGGATGCCCTGCGCCGGGCGCGTGCCCGTGAAACCGACGATTCCGCACATGCGATTGCTCCTCACAGGTAGGTTGCGGCCCGAAAGCATCGCACGGCGGGAGCGAACGCTCAAAGCCGAGCTGCCTGGTCGGGCTTTTCATCGCGTACATGGTAGGGCAGCGTCCGGCGCACGCGCCAAGGCTGCAGACAATCTCTAATGCGCACGCCGTTCGCCCCGCGCACGCCGCCGTTCGCAGCAAGCAAGCACATGAGCAACGACGCAGCGTCACCCCTCCCCGAAAGCGCCAGCTTCGCTTCACTCGCAGGTGGCGGCAAAGTCAACGAGGGCCGCAGCGGTGCCCCGAATTCGCGGGAGCGTGAAGACGCCGCGTACTTTGGTACGCAAGCCTTCAGGCTCGTGCGAAGGCGGGATTGCCGCAGCGGCCCGCAACGTCGAGCGCATTCGCCGTTCGACAGAACGGCGAAACAGTTACACTTCGGCGATTACCTCGACTTCGACCAGGGCGCCCTTGGGAAGCTTTGCCACACCCACGGCCGAGCGAGCCGGGCGGGCGTCGCCGAAGGACTTGGCATACTCGGCGTTGAACGCGGCGAAGTCGTCGATGTCATCCAAGAAGCACGTAGCCTTCAGCACGTGATCGAAATCGGTGCCGGCCTCGGCCAGGATGGCGGCCACGTTCTTCATGACCTGCGCCGTCTGCTCCTCGATGGTGGTGCCCACAAGCTCGCCGGTTTCCGGGGAGAGCGCGATCTGGCCGCTGGCGAACAGCAGGTTGCCGCACACGCGGCCCTGTACGTAGGGGCCGATGGCCGCGGGGGCGTTCGGGGTTGCGATGACCTTCATGATGGTCGTCCTTTCCGGGGCGTTGCGCCCCAACATGCGCGCTTGCGCGCGAAACGGTAGCGCTTCACACGCTCCGCCCCCCAAGCTGACACATGGGGACGTAGCACTAACTGTCCGGATACCGGGCAGCGCCTCTCGTACCTTGCACCAAGCCTTAAACCTAGGCAAAGCGTCGAATTTTGTCGCGCTGATATGGAACCTCCCCATTGTAGCGCCTGCAAGGCTATGATGTTCACCGACACTAAACCGCCGCGAACCGAAAACAAAAGGGGTGAGACTATGCTGACGCTGGACGCATTTGAAGAAGCCGCAGCCAAAGTCAAGGAAGTTACACAGGAGACGAAGCTTATCGAAAGCCCCTACTTCAGCGAGATTTCCCGCAACCGCGTGTTCTTCAAACCCGAGAACATGCAGCGCACCGGCGCATACAAGGTGCGCGGCGCCTACTATAAGATCAGCACGCTGACCGACGAGGAGCGTGCGCACGGCCTGATCACCGCATCAGCCGGCAATCACGCGCAGGGCGTCGCCTACGCCGCGCAGCATTACGGCGTCAAGGCCACCATCGTCATGCCCACCACCACCCCGCTCATCAAGGTCGAGCGCACCAAGGCCCTGGGCGCCGACGTGGTGCTGGCCGGCAACGTCTACGACGAGGCCTACGAGCACGCGCTCAAGCTTGCCGAGGAGAACAGCTACACGTTCATCCACCCCTTCAACGACCTGGGCGTCGCCACGGGCCAGGGCACCATCACCATGGAGATCGTGCAGGAGCTGCCGCTCGTCGATTACATCTTGGTGCCCATCGGCGGCGGCGGGCTTGCCACGGGCGTGTCCACGCTGGCCAAGCTGCTCAATCCCCACATCAAGGTCATCGGTGTGGAGCCCTCCGGCGCCGCGTGCATGAAGGCCTCCCTGGAGGCCGGCCACGTGGTGAAGCTGCCGCGCGCCAACACCATCGCCGACGGCACCGCGGTGCTCGAGCCCGGCGACAAGATCTTCCCCTACATCCAAGAGAACCTCGACGACATCATCACCGTCGACGACGACGAGCTGATCGCCGCCTTCTTGGACATGGTCGAGAACCATAAGATGATCGTGGAGAATTCCGGCCTGCTCACCGTGGCCGCCCTTCGCCATCTGGACTTCCAGGGCAAGAAGGTCGTCTCCATCCTCTCCGGCGGCAACATGGACGTCATCACCATGTCCTCGGTGGTGCAGCACGGCCTGATCCAGCGCGACCGCATCTTCACCGTGTCGGTGCTTCTGCCCGACCGCCCCGGCGAGCTGGTGCGCGTGGCGCAGGTCATCGCCGACAACAAGGGCAACGTCATCCGCCTGGACCACAACCAGTTCGTCACCACGAACCGCCAGGCCGCCGTGGAGCTGCGCGTCACCATCGAGGCGTTCGGCACCGACCACAAGCAGCAGATCGTCAAGGCGCTCGAAGGCGAGGGCTTCCGCCCCAAGCTCATCAACGCACATCTGTAAGGCATCCCCGGCGAGGGGATGAAGCTGCCGCATAAGCCCCTCGCCCTACAACCGCATACGCAAGTCGCACAACGCGCAGGCCCCTGACCGGTTTCTTTCGGGATTCGATTTGGTTGGGGGCTTGCGCGTTTTCCCGTCTTTTGCAGGAAAACCCGACGGCTTTGCGAACGCCCTCACCATCATTCTGGGCGTGATCGCCGCCACCTTCATCGCGCTAACGCTGGTGTAGCGCAGCGCGCAAGGCGTTTGCGCCGCATTCGCCGTTGGTGCGAAATCTTATGCGAAGATTCTCCAAACATGTTGACTACGGCTTACTTATGCTTACTATGTTAGCCATGGATTACATGAATGGGAAGGAGCCTCCGTGATCTCAAGCGTATCGGGCGCGATGCCGAACCGAACCATGGACCTCGAGCGCAAGCTGGTGCACCACTGCTCCCCTGCGCTGGCCGGACTGAAGCCCGCGAACATGTTCGTGTATCGCGAAGGCCTCGAGACCGAGGACGCTCCGAGCCGAAGCATCGGGCCCGAAACCCTTGATTCCACAAAATTCGCCCACGACCTGGGAATATGCCGCAAAAAGCTGGAACCGTGCGGCGTTCGCATCGAGATACTTGCCCGGCGTAGAACCGGCCTTTTGTTGTACGTGTACCGCCCAACAATGCTGAGGGCATATCTTGCGCAGCCCGACGTCTTCGACTATCTGCAAGGCGAAGGGTACGACCCGTCCGATCTTTCCGCCTGCATCGTCAAGCTGCACCGCCGCATCTGCGGCACCGACCTTGCCGCCACGCTTTCCGGCAGCTGCGCGTTCCCGCACGAAATCGGGTTCTTCTTGGGCTATCCCTATGACGACGTGGTGGGCTTCATCGAGAACAAGGGCGAGAACAGCCTGTGCAGCGGTTGCTGGAAGGTGTACAGCCGCGCCCGCGATGCGCAGGCGTGCTTCTGCTGCTACAAAACCTGCACCGCCGCCTACGAAGACCTGTTCGACGAGGGCGTGCCCATCGACTGCCTGGCAACCATCGACGAGAGCTTCCCAGCTCAGGAGGCGTTTGCGGCAGCAGTGTAACCCGCCTCCGCGAATACGGGAGCCCGCAAACCCCCAAACGACGCAGACATCGAGCACGGCGGCGAAACGCGTCCTTGCCGCATTCGCGCCGAACGGTCGACGCGCTTGCCCGAAGCGCCTCGACCGTTCGGCACAAGACCGACGCTTCCCATGCAAACGAAAGGATATGCAGATGAGCAAAGTAGCAGTGGTGTACTGGAGCGGCACGGGCAACACCGAGGCCATGGCGGACCTGGTGGCGCAGGGCGTGCGCGCGGCAGGCGGCACCGCCGACCTGGTGCAATGCAACGACTTCAGCGCCGACCGCATCGCCGATTTCGACGCGTTCGCCTTCGGCTGCCCGGCCATGGGCGACGAGGAGCTTGAGGACACCGAGTTTTTGCCCATGTACGACGAAGTCGAACCCGCCCTGTCCGGCCAGAAGGTGGCGCTGTTCGGCTCCTACGATTGGAACGACGGCGAATGGATGGAGCTGTGGGAGCAGCGCGCCGACGAGGCCGGTCTGAACGTGGTTGACAGCGTCATCGCCAAGGACTACCCCGATGACGACGCCGCCGCCGAATGCATGCGCCTAGGCGCGCTGCTGGCATAACGCGGCTCGCAAAACCTCCGATCCGCTACTCAGAAGGCTTCCCGCGGGAAGCCTTCTTCGCGTTTCCGTCGCCGCAGCATGAGCAGGAGGCCTTCTTCGTGCGTTTCCTCCCACAGCACGAGCCATCGCCGGAAAACGTGCGAACGGCCCTTCTAGCCGCGAACACGGCGGCAACGGCGATGACGATGCAGATGATCACGGTAGCGACCATGGTCCCACCTTTCTTAGCTTTGGCTAACAGTACTAGGAGATTGTAGCACTTGGATACCCCCATGGGGCATACCCGAAGCGGTATTTCCCATTTATTCGCTAGGCTTATCGAGGGCATGTAAAACCAGGTATCTGATTTTCGAAATACCTGGCAAGCGGAATCTCCTATATTCCTATTGACCCGCTTCCTTTGCTTCGGTATAACTTACAACCGTCATCACGTTATATGAGAACAAGAAAGCTATAGTAATCTATTTAGGAGATAGCCAGATGTCTGAGAATCAGAAGTACGCGTTCGAAACCCTGCAAGTGCACGCCGGCCAGGAGCAGCCCGATCCGGCAACCGACGCCCGCGCCGTGCCGATCTACCTGACCTCGTCCTACGTGTTCAAGGATGCCGCTACCGCCGCCGGACGCTTCGGTCTGACCGAGCCCGGCAACATCTACAGCCGCCTGACCAACCCCACCGTCAGCACCTTCGAAGAGCGCGTGGCCGCACTCGAGGGCGGCGTCGGATCCCTGGGCGTGGCAACCGGTTCCGCCGCCATCACCATCGCCGTGCAGAACATCGCCACGGCCGGCGACCATATCATGTCCTCCACCAACCTGTACGGCGGCACGCTGAACCTGTTCGAGCACACGCTTGCCGAGCAGGGGCTTTCCACCACGTTCGTCAACCCGGCCGACCTGGACGCCGTCGAGGCCGCCATCAAGGACAACACCAAGCTGCTCTACGCCGAGACGCTTGGCAACCCGAACTCCGACGTGCTCGACCTTAAGGCCTGGGCCGACATCGCGCATCGCCACAACGTGCCGCTGATCGTGGACGCCACCTTCTCCACCCCCTACCTGCTGCGCCCCATCGAGCACGGCGCCGACGTGGTCGTCCACTCCGCCACCAAGTTCATCGGCGGCCACGGCACGGCCATGGGCGGCGTGATCACCGATGCCGGCAAGTTCGATTGGGCCGCGAACGCCGATAAGTTCCCCGGCGTGGCAAAGCCCAACCCCAGTTACCACGGCGTGGTGTTCACCGAGGCCGCCGGCCCCGCAGCCTACATCACGAAGGCCCGCGCGACGCTGCTGCGCGACCAGGGCGCCACGCTCTCCCCGTTCAACGCATGGCTGCTGCTTCTTGGTCTGGAGACGCTGTCCCTACGCGTCGACCGCCATGTGGAGAATGCGCTGAAGGTGGTGGAGTTCCTGAACAACCATCCGCAGGTTGCCTCCGTGAACCATCCGGCCCTGGCAACCGGGCGCGCCAAGGAGCTTTATGACGAATACTACCCGAACGGCGCTGGCTCCATCTTCACCTTTGACGTGAAGGGCACTGCCGACGACGCGCGCAAGTTCACCGAGTCCTTGAGCCTGTTCAGCCTGCTGGCCAACGTCGCCGACGTGAAGTCGCTGGTCATCCACCCGGCTTCCACCACACACTCCCAGCTGACCGAGGACGAGCTGCTGGCCGCCGGCATCAAGCCCACCACCGTGCGCCTGTCCATCGGTACCGAGAACATCGACGACATCATCG
Organism: uncultured bacterium; assembly: GCA_905215325.1. GTDB lineage: Bacteria > Actinomycetota > Coriobacteriia > Coriobacteriales > Eggerthellaceae > Senegalimassilia. Next base: position 70,001 of record CAJMPP010000001.1, read on the forward strand.
CCGACCTGGCAGCAGGCTTCGAGGCCATCAAGTAGCTCCTCAACAACCAACCGCCCATGACGGCACGCGTTAGCGGCTCCTATTTCCCCAGCCGAAAGCGAAAAGCGCCGCCAGGTGGCAACCCCCCAAGGCTATGGCGTTTCCGTTTCCCCAACGGCACGCGCCATAGCCGCGACGGGGCAGTTTCGCAAGATGCCCCTGACCGGAACAGCCCCTTGCCAGGATTCCCTTTCGCCAGGATTTCCCGGTAACAAAGCGAAGGCCCGCTCAAACGAGCGGGCCTTCGTGATAGAACGCGACTTTGCAACGATCATCCACGCGAAATCATGCTAGGAACCAGCGGACACGGAGCGGGAAGGTTGTCGCGGCGGGCGAAACGGACGAGGAAGCTTGCACCGGAAAGCGCCAATGCAATGCCCAGGCCGGTGTAGAAGAACGCGATGAACCACACGGGGACCAGGCCGAACGCGCGAAGGGAGATACCGCCGGTCATCATGATGGCCATCATGGCATAACCCGGCACGTCGAAGAAGTTCCACACGCCCACACGATCAGCTTCGTAACCGGCGATGCGAGCGGCGTGCTTGCCCACCATCTTCGAGAATACCTTGACGTGGAACAACGTGAACACCACGGCGGCGCCGATGATGAGCAGCCACCAAATGCCTTGATCCATCTGCGCGAACGACCGAATGCCCAGCCAAGCGATGTTCCCGCCGGCGATCAGCCAAACGATGCCGGCGACTAAAAGCAACGTACGCTTCGAAACTTTCAGCATATCTGCCCCCTCTGAAACGAAACGAACGGTATCGGCTAACCGATATCGATATTCGATATCGATAACTGTATCAGGCCGCCGCTAAACAATCCAGAGACCCACAAAACCTGCAAGCACACCCAACAAAGCCCCCGCCACGACATCGCGAGGAAAATGCACGCCCGACACCACACGGATGAACGCCAGCAACACCCCGGCAACCAGCATGACAGGCCCCACCCACGCAAGCGGGCAGCAGGCGCAAAACGTCATGGCTATGACGAAGATGCTGAACGCATGCCGGCTAGGGAGCGAATTTCCGCGCGTGTCCTTCGGGATGACGGGGGCGGCGTCGAAGACCTCATACGGGCGCGGCGCGTTGATGGCCTTGCGCAGCACGGTGACCAGCACGAACGAGATGCCCGGCACCAACGCGGCGCGGAGCAGCATGCCCGCCGCGCCGGCTGCGCCGGTTGCCGCCGCATACGCCAGCCACGCGAGCAAACAGGGATACGCCACGTACACCGCGTTGGTGATCGCCCCGTTCGCCAAGGAAACGCCGCGTGCAAGCGCAGGACGCGCCCGCAAGGCATCGGTCATAGATATGTAAGTGGATTTCCGCATGCCAGCATTGTATCCGACCGCCAGGGCACACGCACTCGCGTACGTTTGAAAATCGGCGGATGAGCTGGTTCGACACAACGCTCCAGGCCAACGCGCCCATGCGGTTCCTGTCAAAAAAGCAATGCATGCGGGGCATGCATGGAAACGCCCGCAGACGACGATGTCTGCGGGCGTCAAGCGGCTGCTAGCGGTTGTTCACGGCCTCGGGATGCAGGTCATGGTTTGCCAGGCGATCCCAGGCAACCTGTTCCCAGCGCGTGCCGGGCTTGCCGTAGTTGCAGTACGGGTCGATGGAGATGCCGCCGCGCGGCAGGAACTTGCCCCACACCTCGATGTACTTCGGGTCCATCAGCGCGATCAGGTCCTTCATGATCACGTTGACGCAGTCCTCGTGGAAGTCGCCGTGATTGCGGAAGCTGAACAGATAGAGCTTCAGGCTTTTGCTCTCCACCATGCGCACATCGGGCACGTAGGAGATGTAAATGGTGGCGAAGTCGGGCTGGCCGGTGATCGGGCACAGCGCCGTGAACTCCGGGCAGTTGAATTTCACGAAGTAGTCGTTGCCGGGATGCTTGTTGTCGAACGTCTCAAGCACGCCCGGATCGTAGGTTTGCGGATATTGCACGCCTTGGTTGCCCAGAAGCGACAGGTCGTCGGTGCCGGCGCGCATAGGTTTCTCGTTGGTCATAGGTTCTCCTTGGGAAGCGTGGCCGGAAGGGCCGCGCGGGTTTGTATGGATCCGGGACTGCTGGGTAAACGGCCGCCGTGCAGCGGGAGGCGACCCTTCTAGCGGCAGCCTCCTACCCTTGGGCGTCCAGCTTGTCGAGCAGCGGGTCGCGCATGCCGTTGGCCGCAAAGGCGCGATCGCGGTCGATGCACGTGCCGCATTTGCCGCACGGGCGCTCGCCGCCCTCGTAGCAGCTCCACGTAAGCTCGTAGGGAACGTCCAGCTCAAGACCGCATTTCACGATATCGGCCTTCGACCAGGACACGAAGGGCGCCTCCATGTGCAGCTGGCCCGCCGTGCCCTGCGTGATGGCAAGGTTCATGGCGTTCACGAACTCGATGGAGCAATCAGGATAAGCGTCGCCGGCCCAATCGTCATGATGCGCGCCGTAGAACAGCACGCTCGCGCCCAGCGACAGCGCCATGGACGCAGCGCTCGAGAGGAACAGTCCGTTGCGGAACGGCACGTACGTGCTGACCGGAGAGCCGTCCGCCTCGTCGATCTGCTCGGCGTAGCTTTCCTCGGGAACGTCTTGCGAGGAGTGCTCGAGCAGGCTGCAGTCGCTGTCGGCAAAGATGGCGGAAAGATCGAGGAAGCGCCGTTCAACGCCGTAATGCGCGGCGACGGCCTTCGCGCTTTCGATCTCCTTCTCGTGACGCTGGCCGTAGGAGATGCTCAGCGCGAACACGTTCTCCGCCCCGAAGCGCTTGACCGCCAAGGCCAGAAGCGTGCTGGAATCCACGCCGCCGCTGCTGAGCACGAGCGCCTTTTGCGGGTTCTCGCCGCACACTTTGCCGTTCTCGTCGCGCGGCGCCGGGTCCTCGCCCAGCGTCCCGTGCACGCGCAGGTTCTCACGCGCGTTGGCGGCCGCAGCCGCGAACGAGGAGAACGCCTGTCCTTCGAAAATGCCCATCCTTACACGCCCCTCTCAACATCGGGCCAAATGACCTTGTGCAGCTGCACTTGGGCGGTTGCCCAGGTCATTTGGTTCTCTTGCATGAATTCAACGATGCGCGCCGGCTCGATGTCCCCAAAGCACGGGCTCAGGTACACCGGCACGCGCCCCGGCAGATCGAGCTGCCGGGCAACTTCCAAAGCGCGCGGCAAATCGCCCTGCCCGCACACGAACTTCACCGTGTCGCGCGCGCCGAGCAGGCGGAAGTTCGCAGGCAGCATCTGCTGCTCCATGCCGCTTGACGGCAGCTTCCAGTCTACGGTGAAGGAGAGCGACCCAGGCGCAGCGTCGCCGACACGCGCACGCAACGCGGCAAGCTCTCCCAGGTCGGCGGCACCGTTCGTCTCGATTTCCACGCGCAGGCCGCGCCCGCTCGGGCCGGGTTCGCCCAGCAGCAGCTCCACCAGTTGCGGCAGCAGCGGCTGCAGCACCGGCTCGCCGCCGGTAAGCGTCACGCATTCCACGCCGGTCTGCCGCACCCACGCCGCCAACTGCTCGGGGGTTTCGCCCTTCGCCGCGGCGCCCGGAACGTTTGCCCACATGGTGTCGCAGTAAGCGCAACGCAGATTGCAGCCGGTAAATCGGATAAACGCCGCCAGCTTGCCCGCGCACGCCCCTTCGCCGTTGATGCTGACGAACCGCTCCGCAACCGGCATGGTTGCCCGGGAACCAGGTTGGTCGACGCTTCGACGTTGCGACATCTTGAAAGCGGCGGCAAGCGAAGATGCCGGCGTTGCGCCAACAGCGAGGGACGCGGGCGGCTGCGCACCATGCACGGCGACGGGCACCGAGACCGGCGCAGCGCCGGCATCGGGGGTAAGCGAAGCCGTTTGGACACCATCGGCAGCGACGGGCTCAGACGTCAGGGAACCGCTAGCGGCGATGGCTGCCGACAACGAGCCATGCACGGTGGCAGGCGCAGGCGCCGGTGCCTTACCGGCACCGGACACAGACGCTTGCGCGCCATCGGAGCGCTTGAAGGCCGAGAACGCGTCGTGCAGGCTGCCGTAGGTTGCCGTTGCGTTTTCGTTTTCGCAGGTCATAGCTTTGTTAGGCGCGGTAAATCGCGCAGTTGTTCGGCGTTTCGTACACGTCCACCTGCGACACGGGGAAGCCCTGCTCGGCAAGCTTGCCGAAGAAGTAGCGCGCCAGATTTTCCGCGGTAGTGCGGAAGGGCATCATCGACAGCGTGAACCCCTCCTCGCGCAGGCAATCCAGGGTTTTGGGCATGAGCGAGCCCTCCTCCACCACGAACGAGTGGTCGAGTTCCTCGGTAAGATCGCGCAGCGCGTGCTTGAAGTCCGCGAAGTCGATGACCATATCCTTGTGCGTGCCCTCGGTTTGCAGCTCGGCCTGCTCGAGATACGCCACCACGCGCCAGCGATGACCGTGCAGGTTCTCGCACTTGCCGTGGTAATCGGTCAGGAAATGCGCAGCGTCGAAGCTGCTCTCCGTTTTCAGCCCATACATAGCAAAAGCCCTTCCATCAAGCGAAAACCGCCGTCGGAAAGGCCCTTTTCGAAATGCGCGACAACCTGCAACGATGCAGCGGAAGCTGTTCACCCCCGCTGATAGAATCGCGTTGTCACGCAAAACGCCCGCCGCGATCAGCGGGCAAGGTACCTAGTTTTGTTTACCGACAGGAGGTTTTCGAACTGTCCATCAATCACGCGGCAAGTATACCGCCCCAAAGCCACAAACAACGCCGAATCCGCACTTCCGCACGATAACCGCAAGCGCCAGCGGACACTTCGGGGACGTAGCACTATCTGTCCAATTTCCCCGCAGCGCATAAGGAAGCGCTAAGCCGTGTTTTACACCCGGCGTTCCTGCCACCTCGGGGACGTAGCATTATCCGTCCGACCATCCGCTTCCCCGCAACACACAGGCTACTTGCTTGGAGTCACAGGGATGGAACCATTTCTGACGCTTAGTCCCAATTTTTCGATGCGCCCACTCATGAAATGCCACTGGGCATCATCGAGAGGACTTTCTGGACATTTAACGCTACGTCCCCGAAGTGACAAACGGCAAAAGGCACAACGCGCGTTTCCGGAGCGCATTGACAACATCTCTGCAAGGTTTCCCCGGCAGGAAGCAAGCAATTGTGCATGAAATTGCCGGCAAATATCGGACAGTGCGGACCTAGATAAGCCGATTGGCATCCTGCTAGTCTTTTCGGACAGCAAACGAAAGGAGTCAACATGGCCCGGCAGGCGCGAAAAATGGCAAGCTCGGACACCTATCACGTCATGTGCCGAGGAGTCAGCAGGCACTCGATCTTCGAGGATGCGGCGGATTATCGCCGTTATCGCGAGCTGTTGGAAACTCAGGTCAATGGCGGACCTCTGATTCTGTTCGCATGGTGCCTAATGAACAACCATGTTCATCTTGTCGCAAAAGCCACGCTTCCCGAACTGTCCTTCGCCATGAAAAGCATCAACTGCTCCTACGCTCAGTATTTCAACAAAAGGCACGAACGCGTCGGACACTTATTTCAAGACAGATTCAAAAGCGAGCCAATCGAAACCGATGAGAGCCTGCTGCAAGTCATTCGCTACGTTCATCGTAACCCGCTTGAAGCCGGGATTACGCAAACCCCCGATTATCGTTGGTCAAGCTATAAAGAGTATTTCGGCCAAGCGCATCCGATTTGCTCGATGGCGATGATCGCGGATATCGCCGGGGGAACCGCTGCATTCAAGCGCTTTCATGCCGAATCATCGAACACTAGCGAATTTATCGAAATCGAACGCAGAAAGCCTCGGCGAGACGATGCGAAGGCTCGAGCAATCGCCGCGCAAGTGCTCGGAGAAAACGCTTGCGAACAGGTCGGTTCGCTGCCTCGCCAAAGAAGAAACCAAGCTATAGCGAAACTACGCGCTTGCGGCTTGTCGATAAGGGAAATAGAACGCCTGATCGGCGTTTCCCGCGGCATTATCGGAGCCATCCCGCCCGCAACAAACTCAGACACCTTAGATGACACTTTGGGGACGTAGCGTTAAGTGTCCAACCCCATGGCGTTACCGGATTGGACGCTTAACGCTACGTCCCCAAAGCGTCCGACGCCCTGTAGATGCCGAAAACTAGAGCAGCGCCAGCGTGCTTGCTATCAGTTCGTCCCAGGTGTGAGAGACAAACGAAGGGCGCTCGGCCATCAGAGCAGGCTCGTTGAACATACCCCAGGTTACCGCCGCGGTGCTTGCACCTGCCGCGTTACCGGATTGCAGGTCGAACGGGGCGTCGCCGACGTACAGGCACTCGCTGGGATCGAAGCCCAGCAGCTCGCAACCGCGGACCACCGGCTGGGGATCGGGCTTCGGGCGCTCGATATCGTCCCAGCCCACGCAGCAATCCAGGTACGATGCGGCGCCCACCACCTCGAGCCCGCGCCAAGCCACCGCATGACGCTTCGAGGTGACCACGCCCAGCTTCAGGCCCGCACTTGCGAGCTCCGCCAGCGCCTCCACCGTTCCAGGGAACGCCTTGATCATCTTATCGTGCACCGTTTTGTTGTGCGCTCGATACGCTTCGCAGAACCGCTCCTGCAGAACCGGGTCGTCCGTATAGTCCTTGACCTGCACGGCCAGCGGCTGCCCCACTTTCTGCAGATACTCCTCATCGCTGAGCTGACGGCCGAGCACCGCAGGGCCCGCATAGCGAAAGCTTGCCAAAAGCAGCTCGCGCGAATCCACCAACGTGCCATCGTTATCGAACAAAACCGCCTTTAGACCAGCCATAATGCTCCTTCCACAGCTCTATGAGCCTGCGCCGCAAACCGGCGGGCGGGCAGCATCGAAAGCCACCCCTTGCATGAGCGCTGCCAAAACCGCTCCCGTCGATTCCCATCGATTCGGACACTTAGTACTACGTCCCCAAAGTGTCTGGGGAAAGAAAAAGGCCGCCGGTGGAACCGACGGCCTTTGCATTTCCATGGTGGAGATGATGGGATTCGAACCCACGACCCCTACGTTGCGAACGTAATGCTCTCCCAGCTGAGCTACATCCCCATGGGTGTTGCGCTTTGCGCGAGAAAGTATTTTCCTCGTTCAAACGCTGTTTGTCAAACACTTCTTCGCGGGCATCCGCAAAAAGTTCACGCTTGGGACCGCTTACGACAGAACGCGCTCTTCCATAAGAGGAGACTCCATGCCCGGCTCGTCGCCCTCGGGAACGAAAGGCTCGAACAGCGGCTCGCCGTTCTGCGACAGCTCGACCATGCCGGTGAGCACGTCGACGTACTGGTACGACTGGCGGGCGGTGCGGCCGCGCTTGCGATCGACCTCCATGATGAACAGCTGCGGGTGCACCTGCATGAGCGTGCCCTCGCTCTCGACGATCTTGGAGCGGCCCATGTTGGCGCGCACTTTCAGGCGTTGACCGACGAAATCGTGTAACGTATCATGAATGGAGTCGACGATTTGCGCTTGTTTCGCTAAGTCCATAGTTGCTCTTTCCTACATAACACACAGATAACAGCTCAAAATTGTATCATGCGGGTCAATGCACGCTTACTTCTCCATGTTTTGCACCTAATTCCATAGCAGTTCGCACACAATGGCCATATTCCAAGCACGTTTTAGCCCGCAAACAACGTTTAACGGGCCACACGGCGGCACGGGCTTCCCTGCCGCTGGCTCAACAGCCGGGGAAACGCTGAGGCAAACAAGCTCGCGCCTACCATAACTTGCAGGCCCGTTTCCCAAACCCCGCATCACGCAAAAAGGGCCGCGACGCGCACGGCCCAGTTGAGGATCGGTTTCAGTCGCTAACCCTGCTGCAGCGCGAGCAGCGCCTTGCCCATGCTCACAAACTCGGCAAGAGACAGCGTCTCGCCGCGACGTTTAGGGTCGATGCCTGCTTGCTCGAACAGCTCCGACAGATGCGGGGCCACCGCGGCACCGCCGGCCCCGCGGCCGGCGAAGTAGGTTTTGCACGAGTTCGACAGCGTTTTGCGGCGGCTGGCGAACGCGGCGTCGGCCATGGCGCAAGCAGCGCGCACCACTTCCCCGTCAAGCGGTTTCCCTTGCTCATCAAGCACAGGCGTGCGGTTCAGGCGGATGACCGCGCTGTCCACGCGCGGCGGTGGGAAGAAGTTGTTGGGACTGACCGGGAAGCGCCCCGCCGGCTGCGCATACAGCCGCAGCTTCACGGTGTAGGCGCCGTAGTTCTTCGTACCCGGTTCGGCGGCCATGCGATCGGCCACCTCTTTCTGCACCATCACCGTTGCCGATTCAAGCGACTCGATGCGCTGGAAATAGTCGAGCACCACCGTGGCGGCGACGGCATACGGCAGGTTCGCCACCAGCTTGTTAGGCGCCTCTTGCCCCTCCAAGTCGGAAAGCTGCAGGTCAAGCGCATCTTTTTGGATGAGCGTGAACGAATCCCGCCACGGCTCAAGCGTTTCGGCCAGCACAGCAGGCAGGTCGGTATCGCGCTCGATGGACGTGACGTGCTTCGCGTTTTGCAGCAGGGCCATGGTGAGCGTGCCGATACCGGGGCCGATTTCGAGCACGTTGTCCGCGCCCTCGAGCTCCGCCAGCGCCACGATCTTCGCCACGATGGCCTCATTGACCAGGAAGTTCTGTCCGAGCGAGTACTTAGCCGAAAGCCCGTGGTCCGCCAGAACCTGCCGCGTGACCGATAGGTTTGCCAAAGACGATACGCTACCCACGGCGCTTCCCCTGCTTACCGCGGCCGCCGCCCTGCTTCGAGCCGCCCTTGCCGGACTTGCCCTGCCCGCCTTTGCCCTTGGGAGCATGCGGGTTCTCGTGCTTGGCCTGCACCGTGCCGTTCGTGCCGCGCTTGGCGTTGGCGTGCTTCTTCTGAGCCGAACGCTTGCGACCGTGCTGCGCCGCATCGATGCGACGGCCGTCCTCGTCAAGCTGGATGACCTGGCGCTCGGCGCCGTTCTCGCCCAGGTTCAGGCGCGCGCGGTTCTGGCGGCGTTGCGCCTGAGAGGCCAGCTGAGCGGCGAAATCGTCCTCGGCGAACGTCTCGGGCTCGAACTCGTCGGCCTGCTCCGCCGGTTCATCTTCGGCAGGGAACCCCTGATCGCCAGCGCCCTGGTCGGCCATCTTGCCCCCGGCAAAGGCACGCACCACGGGCCCCTCGACGGGATACTCGTCGGCCTCGTCGACGATCTCGCCGGATTCATCGATCTTGCCGACCCAATCCAGCACTCGCTCCAAACGGAAGCCCGCCACAGCGGCGGCAGAGCGGACGCACCCCACAAGCGGGTCGAAGCCGTGCGGATCGCCGCCCTCGCCCACCACGTGCAGCGTGCAGGGGCGCTTGCGCGCACGGGTGCGCGTCCAGAAATACGGCTGGAAACGATCAAGCATGCACTTGAGCTGCGAAGACGGGCCGGCGAAATACACCGGCGCCACGACGATCAGCTCGTCGGCATCCTCGAGCAGCGGGTAGACGTCGTCCATGTCGTCACGGATGGCGCATCGACGCGGCGCCTCGTCCTCGGCGCGCTGCTCCTCGAAGGCCTCATCCTCGACGGCCTCCTGCTCGGTCATCGCGCCCTTCGCCTTGCGCTTGCAGAAATCGCAGGCGTTGCAGCCGGCCACGTCGAGCGTGGACACGGGCGCCAGGTACACCTCGTCTTCCGGGCACTCCTCGATACAGCTTTCAAACAAAAGGTCCGCAAGCGCGCCGCTTCGCCCCTCGACGCGAGGCGAGCCGACGATGATCAGGCGTTTCATTCGCAATTCCTTTCAGTTGCGGCGGTTTGCGCATGTTCGATCTGCCAGGCCGTGGGCGGGCGGTCCAACAATGCGCGCGCGTTTTGCGCGATTTGGGCCAGCATCTCGTTTCTGGCCTTCTCGGTTTCGCACCCGAGCACCTCGGCCATGCACGCCGCAGTGAACACGGTGTGCGCGGGGCCGCACGGCATGCCGCGCATGGGCTCGGGCGTCATGTACGGCGAATCGGTTTCAGTGAGCAGCAGGTTGCGCGGCGTGCGCGCGACCGCATCGCGCGTATCCTGGCAGCGTTTGAACGTGAGGGCGCCGCCCAAAGCCACAAAGCAACCGCGGTCCACCCACGGCTCGAGCGTCTCCCAGTCCAGATCGAAGCAATGCAGCAGCGTGCCCGCCTCGGGGAAGCCCTCCTCGCGCAGGATGGAGAACGCCTCGTCATGCGCCTCGCGCACATGCAACGCGGCAGGAAGGCCCGTGGCGTGCGCCAAGCGGATCTGACGACGGAACGCCTGCCGCTGGTCCTCGCGCGGCGAAAGGTCGTAATAGTAATCCAGGCCTATCTCGCCCACGGCGCATATTCGCGGGTCGACCAGGCGCTTGACCAGGCACGACTCCATAGCGTCATCGTAAAAGCGCGCGTTATGCGGATGCACGCCGGCCGCCAGGCGCAGGCGCGGCAACGGACGCGACGCTGCGTCTTCGGGCAGCGCGAAGCATGCGAGATCGGCACCGTCGGGCAGGTGCGTCAGCTCATCGCCGCCGGCGGCCAACACCTCGCGCGTGCGCCCCACCGCTTCCGACAAGCGCGACTGCGCCTGGGCATACCAGTCGTCGATGCGCTCGAACACGTCCGGGGGGTCCTCCTGCACATCGACGATGTCGCAGACGAACTCCACGCCCCACGCCGCGCAGCGCGCGAACTCCAGGGCCGGATCTGCCAGCAAGTGCACATGCGCGTGCGTATCCACCACCGGGCCGGCAAGCCGCGGCGGCTCCACCAGGCGAAACTTCCCATGCTTGCGCTTCTGCCGAAACAGCGCATCGGCGAAAACCGGTTGTTGCTCTTCCTCGGCCATGCATCCCTTCCCTATACATATATATGCAGCAGGGCGAAGGGTCTCCCCTTCGCCCTGACACTTAACGCTACGTCCCCGAGATGTCCGAGATGTCCGAGATGTCAGGACTTTAAGTGTCGCGATGCGCGGCGGGGCGAAGGTGTCCCCTTCGCCGCGATCCGCCGCAGCATCAAGCGCTCCACCTGCCTTTAGCAGGCGGGACCCTTTTATTCCTCGATCTGGATCTCGTCCATGTTCAGGCGCGGGAACAGCGGGTCGCCCACGGTGACCGTGTTGCCGGCGGACAGCTGGCCCCACTTCGTGGCGCCCTCGACGTCCACCACGTCGGTGACCTTGCCCAGGCTCAGGCGATCGAAGACCTCGTTGGAGGTGTTCGGCATGAACGGGGCCATGTACAGCGCGATGATGCGGATTGCCTCGAGCGCGTTGTAGATGACGGCGGCCAGATCGCCCTGGGTCTCTTCCTTCTTCGCCAGGTTCCACGGAGCGCTTTCCTCGACGTAAAGGTTCACGCGACCGGCAAGCTCCTGCACCGCGGCGGCAGCGCCGGTGAAGTCGACCTGGGACATGCAGGCGTCGTACTTCGCGTACAGCTGCTCGACGATGGGCAGCATGGGGTTGGCAACGCGCTCGGCAGCGTCGACCGGCACAGCGGGCACCTTGCCGTCGAAGTACTTGTTCGTCATGTTGAACACGCGGCTGCACAGGTTGCCCCAGGTGTTGGCCAAATCGGCGTTGTACACCTGCACCATGCGCTCCATGGAGATGTTGCCGTCATGGCCGAACTGCACGTCGGACATGAAGTAGTAGCGGTAGGCATCCACGCCGAAGATCTTCACCAGGTCGGCGGGCTTCATGCCGTTGCCCTTGGACTTCGACATCTTCTCGCCCTTGGTGAGCAAAAAGCCGTGGCCGAACACGGTGTGCGTGATGGGCAGGCCGGCGGCCATGAGCATAGCCGGCCAGATGACGCAGTGGAAGCGCGTGATGTCCTTGCCCACGAAATGGTACTGCATGGGCCAGCGCTGCTCGAACTCGCCAGCGCGCTGCTCGTCGCCGTAGCCGATACCGGTCAGGTAGGCTAGCAGGGCGTCAGCCCACACATAGGCCACGTGGCCCTCGTCGAAGGGCAGCGGCACGCCCCAGTCGAAGGTGGAACGGCTGATAGACAGGTCCTTCAGACCGCTCTTCACGAAGGTGACCACCTCGTTCTTGCGCGTTTCGGGGCGGATGAAGTCGGGATTCTCCTCGTAGAACTTCAGCAGCGGCTCCTGGAACTCGGAGAGCTTGAAGAACCAGTTCTCCTCGCCGCCGGCCTTCTGCACCGGGCGATGGCAGTCGGGGCACACCAGCTCGCCGTCCTCGTTCTTCTCAAGGTCGGACTCGGCGTAATAGGTTTCCTCGTGCACGCAGTACCAGCCCTCGTAGCTGCCCTTGTAGCACCAGCCCTTGTCGAACAGGTCCTGCCAGAACTTCTGCACGGTGCGGGTGTGGCGCGGCTGGGTGGTGCGCACGAAATCGGTGTAGGTGATGTCGAGCAGGTCCCACACGTTGCGGAACGCCGGCTCCATGGAATCGCACCAGGCCTGCGGGGTCATGCCCTTCGACTCGGCGGTATCGGCCACTTTCTGGCCGTGCTCGTCCATGCCCGTGACGAACGCCACGTCGTAACCGTTCATGCGCTGGTAGCGCGCGACGGTGTCGGCGGCGACGGTGGTGTAGGCCGTGCCCAGATGGGGCTCGGCGTTCACGTAATAGATGGGCGTGGTGAACGAGTAGGTTCCCTTTGACATGGTGCTTCCTTTTGCTCGCGGCCGCAGTCGGGCGAATGATGCCCCGCCAACCTGGGTTTTCGCAGTGCCCCTGATTGTACCACGCGGGGACAGCGCGAAGCTTGCCCCCGAGGCCGCCACCACGCAATCATCGAGCGATCCGGCGGGCTCGAGCGCTTGTGCACGTTTAATGAGCGGCACGGTTTGAACATATCTGGCCGGTATAATTGATGCTAATTGTTATAAATCGAAGGATGGCGGATGTTTTCTAACAAACTTCAAACGAACCCGAGCAGCCGCCCTCGCCACCGCTTGCCGCTGACCGTCGCCTTGAGCGCGACGCTAGCTTTCGCAAGCGTGCCGGTCGCGGGCTTTTCGCAGCAAACCGCATGGGCGGAGGACATCGACACGAACGTGCAGGCCGACGCCGCACAGCAGGAGGTCGAGCGCACTGCCGCCGAATACGACCAGGCCATAAGCCGCATCGACGACCTGAACCAGCAGATCGCCGACAACGAGGCGCGCATCGCCGAGATCGAGGAGACCCTTCCCACCCAGCAGGAGCGCAGCTCCGCTGCAGCGGTGAAGCTGTACAAGACCCAGGCTTCCACGCCCGGCTTGCTGGAAATGGTCCTCAGCTCCGAGAATATCGTGGATTTCTTCACGTCGCTTGAGTACGTGTCCCACATCTACAGCAGCAACCAGGCCGAGATCAAGCGCCTTGGCGAGCTGAAGGACGAGCTCGACCAGACGCATCGCGACCTTTCGCAGGCGAAGAAAGACGCCGATGCCGAGGCGGCCAACGCCGAGCAGGCGCTTTCCGCCGCCCAGCAGGCGCGCCAGGAAGCCCAGCGCAAAGCGCAAGAGGAAGCTGCCCGCCAGGCCGAGGAGGCCGCAAAGGCCGCCGAAGCCGAGGCTGCGAAAGCCGAAGCCGCACAAAAGGCCGACAAGCAGGAGCAGGCCGATCCCGCCAGCGCTCCGGCGGCCGCCGAAACCGCAGGCGGCTCTTCCGCGGGCACCGTGGAGGCGCCCAGCGACGACGGCGCCGACTGGGCAAGCGAGCGCGACGTGTTCGTGGCGCAGTGGGCCGGCCGCATCGACGCATATCTGGCCGGTTCGCCCATGGCGGGCACGGGCAAGGTGTTCGCCGAGGCCGCTTGGGATTACGGCGTTGACCCGCGCTGGTCGCCCGCCATCTCCAACACCGAAAGCTCGAAGGGCCTGTACTGCTCCGGCAGCTGCAACGCCTGGGGCTGGGGCGGCTGCAGCTGGGGAAGCTGGGAGGAGGCCATCCGCGATCACGTGGCCGGCCTTGCCCGCGGCTACGGCTACACCATCTCGGTGGAGGCGGCCAAGAAGTACTGCCCGCCGAACTGGGAGCACTGGTACAACGCAACGCTTGCGCAGATGAATATGATCTAAACGGAAACCCGGCCACAAGCCGGGTTTCTTGCTAGCGGGGCGCGTCGGCCGCGATGGTGGCAGCTGCAATGCAACCGCCCGAGCACGAAACGCGCACGGAAGCGAACAGAGAGGCTCACCGCGTGAACAGGGGACGGAGGCACGTTCGAGAAGCAGCTTCGGAAAACGGAAGCCCCCTTCTGAACAGACCTCCGTCCCCTGGTCACGCGCTCCTCTACCGCAGTTTATCGCGGCGCTGCTTCCAGTCGGGCATGAAACGGTCCATAAGCTGGTGGAACTTTGGGCCGTGACCTCGCTCCAGCAGGTGGCACAGCTCGTGCACCACCACGTATTCCAGGCATTCCGGCGGGTAGAGCGCCAAGCGCACGTTGATGCAGATGCGACCCGTGGAAGGTTGGCAGCTGCCCCAGCGGCTGGTCATGTTGCGGTATGCCAGCTGGCCCGCCTTCACCCCCATGATGGGCTCCCATGCCGCCACCAGCGCCGGCACGCACGCCTGCACCACCGCGTGCCACTGCGCCACCTCGTCTTTCGACGCCTGCGATGCCTGCGCCATGGGCGTGGCGGACACGCGCTCCATCTGGGCTTGAATCCAATCGTGCTTGCGATGCACGAAATCGGCCACGTCCGAAGGCGACATCCAAGCGGGCGCGGATGCGTCCACGTGGCCGCCGTCGCGGGCGATGCGCAGGTTGAGGTTCTTCACCTTTTTGCGCTGCAAGCGCACCTCGATGCCGTCAACGCAAAGCACCTCGGGCGCAGCTGCGCGCGCGGGCTTGCGGCGCACGGATTGCGACCCCGCCTTCCCCGCCCCGACCGCTGTGCGCCCGGCACCGGACGGACGCCGCTGGGCCACAACCTTCCCCGCCTCGTCGCCCCTGCGACCGGAAGCGGCCGAACGCCGCTGCGACGCGGCGCGCGCCCCGCGCGAGCCGCCCGTTGCCTGACGCTTGAGCTCGCCCGAATCAACACGGCGCATGCGCACCGGGCCGGATCGGTTTTCGCTGGCCACGCCCTAGGCCTCCAGCGCGATCTCGTACGCAGCGTTGCGCGGCAGGCCGAACTCGGCCGCCAGCGTTTTCGCTATGTCCTTGTTGCGAACGCCCTCGGCTTTGAGCTGGGCGGCGCGGACGCGAGCGGAATCCTCGGCGCTTTCCTGAGCCGCCTGCCCCTCCGCCTCGCTGGGGCCGTCGACCACGATGACGATCTCGCCCTTGATGCCGCCGGCCGCCTCGCGGGCGGCGAACTCGTCGCGCAGCGCGGGCAGCGCATCGCGCACCACTTCCTCATGCAGCTTCGTGAGTTCGCGGCACACTGCCGCCTCGCGCAACGAGAAGGCCTCGGCAAGCGCCGCCAGCGCACCGGCGATGCGGTTCGGGCTCTCATAATAGATAAGCGCCGCGTCCAGCGTGCGCACCGCATCAAGCGCCGCCTTCTGCTCGCCGGCCTTGCGCGGGAAGAAGCCGCCGAAGTAGAAGCGCGGGTTCGTGCAGCCGCTGGCCACATATGCCGTGGCCGTGGCGGTGGGCCCGGGCAGCACCTCCACCGGCGCGCCCGCCTCCCGGCATGCGCGCACCAGCCGCAGGCCCGGGTCGGACACGCCCGGCATGCCGGCGTCGCTGCAGTACGCGATGACCTCGCCCGCCTCCACACGCGCCACGATGCCATCGGCGCGCGAGCCGATGAGCGCCTCGTCAAGACGCTCCAGGCGCTTGCCGATGCCGAACGCCGCCAACAGCTTGCCGGTGACGCGCGTGTCCTCCGCACACACCACATCGGCGCTGGTCAGCGCATCAAGCGCGCGCTGCGGCATATCGCCAAGGTTGCCGATGGGCGTCGGGCATATGATCAGCTTTCCGGACATGAACGTTCCCTTCACGAAGATGATGGAGAAGATGGCGTCGCGCTTCGCGCTCTTTTGAATAGGCCGAGCTTTCGCTCGGCCCCACGGTGCGGCTCGCGAACCCTTATGCTCGCGTTTCCTGCACGTCGAGCGCGCCGGCTTCCTCGACCGCCGGCGTGGTCGCCGCCGTACGGGCGGCGCGGGCCTCGGCTTCCTTGTCGGCCAAGTTGCTCTTCGCCACCGCAATCATAAGCTTGATGCGGTTGAGCTGGTTAACCTCCGACGCGCCCGGGTCGTAGTCGACGGCCACGATATTGCTTTCCGGATAGCGACGACGCAACTCCTTGATAACGGCCTTGCCCACCACATGGTTCGGCAGGCACGCGAACGGCTGCGTGCACACCACGTTCGGCGCGCCCGTGCGGATGAGCTCCACCATCTCGGCCGTGAGCAGCCAACCCTCGCCCATGGAGTTGCACAGGCTCAAAATCTCGCTCGCGTACTCGGCCAGCTCGTAGATGCTCGCCGGCGGCTCGAAGCGCGTGGACTCCTCAAGCGCCTTGGTCACCGGCGCGCGCAGGGCCTTCACCGCCTGCAGGGCGATCTTGCTGCCGAACGCGCCCTTGGCCGAACGGCCGAGCGGATCCTTCTGGAAGATGCCGCCCGCCGCGCCGAACAGGAAGAACTCGATGAGCCCCGGCACCACGGCCTCGCAGCCCTCGTGCTCGATGACGTCGACGATCTGGTTGTTCGCCGTGGGGTGGAACTTCACCAAGATCTCGCCGACAACGCCGACGCGCGGCTTGGTGCCCTCGCCTTGCAAAGGCAGCGTGTCGAAGTCCTCGACGATCTGCTTGACCGTGCGCTTGAACTCGCCGCGCTTCACGCCGCGTTTCAGCTGGCGCTTGCACTCGGTCATCCAGTGGTCGAACAGGGCGTTCGCACTGCCGGGCTCAACCTCGTAGGGACGCGTGCGGTACAGGCACATCATGAGCAGGTCGCCGTACTGCAGCGCGGAAACCGCCTGATAGAGCATGGACGGCGTGATGGAGAAGCCGGGGTTGACCTCGCCCAAGTCCTTGAAGCTGATGGCGATGACCGGGATATGCGACAGGCCCACCGACTTGAGCGCCTTGCGGATGAGCGAGATGTAGTTCGTGGCACGGCAGCCGCCGCCGGTCTGCGTGATGAGCACGGCCAGCTTGTCGGTGTCGTACTTGCCGGACATGACCGCTTCCATGATCTGGCCCGTGACCAGGATGGACGGATAGCAGATGTCGTTGTTCACATACTTCAGGCCCGCGTCCACCGCCCCGTGGTCTACAGAGGGCAGCAGCTCCACGTTGTAGCCGAAGCGCTCGAAGATGGGCACGAGCAGCTCGAAGTGGTACGGCGCCATCTGCGGAGCCAGGATGGTGTAGCCCGCGTCGCGCATCTCCTTGGTGAACTGGGCGCGCGGGAACTCCGTCGAAGCACCGCTGTCGCGCTGCTTGAACTCCGCCTGCACCTCGGGCGCGGCCTTTTCCGCGAAGCTTGCAGGCGGCTTGATGGCGGCCGCCGCGGCCTGCACGGCCTCGGCATCGGCGCCGCCGGCCTGCTTGCCCGCCGCACGCTCCTCGGCCTCTGCCAGCAGCTGCTCCACGTCCAAGCTGCACGCGCCGCAGCCCGCGGCGTTCTGCGCCTGCTCGGCCGCGCGCGCCTCGGCCTCCTCGTCGGCCTGGTCCTTCAGGGCCGCAAGCAAGCTGCGCACACGGATGCGCGCGGCGCCCAGGTTCGACACCTCGTCGATCTTCAGCACGGTGTACACCTTGCCCGCCTGCTCCAAGATCTCCTGCACCTGGTCGGTGGTCAGCGCGTCAAGGCCGCAGCCGAAGCTGTTCAGCTGGATGAGGTCGAGGTCCTTGCGCTCCGATGCCACCTTCGCCGCGGCATACAGGCGCGTGTGGTACATCCACTGGTCCACCAGGCGGATGGGACGCTCGAGCGTGCCCAGGTGCGCGATGGAGTCCTCGGTGAGCACCGCCAGGCCGAAGCTGGTCAGAAGCTCGGGGATGGCGTGGTTGATCTCGGGGTCGTTGTGGTACGGGCGGCCCGCCAGCACGATGCCGTGCGTGTGGGTCTTCTCCATCCACAGCAGCGTCTCGGCGCCCTTCTCGCGGATGTCGGCCTTGAACGCCTCGTCCTCAGCCCATGCGGCGTCCACCGCGGCATCGACCTCGGCCTGCGTAGGCGCCGCCACACCCTTGCCGCACAGCTCGGGATGCGCCTGGATCAGCTCCACGAACAGGCGCTTCTTCAGGTGCTCCTTCTTATCGTAGGGCAGCCACGGGTTCAGGAACTGCGTATCGGAGGTGCGCAGCTCGTCGATGTTGAGGCGCAGCGCCTCGGCGTAGCTGGCCACGATGGGGCAGTTGAAGTGATTGCCGGCGCCCTCGTCCTCCTGGCGCTCCCACTTGCTGCAGGGGAACCAGATGAAGTCGGGGTGCTTGTCCAGCAGGTTCATGATATGGCCGTGCGAGAGCTTCGCCGGATAGCACACGCTCTCCGACGGCATGGACTCGATGCCGGCCTCGTAGGTTTTCTTCGTGGACGGGTCCGAGAGCACCACGCGCCAGCCCAGCTTCGTGAAGAAGGTGAACCAGAACGGGTAGTTCTCATACATGTTCAGCGCGCGCGGGATGCCTACGGTGCCGCGCGGCGCATCCTGCTCCGCCAGCGGCGTGTAATGGTCGAACAGCCGCTTCGACTTGTATTCGAACAGGTTGGGGACCTTGTCGGCCTTCGTCGCCTGGCCAAGCGCGCCGGCGCCCTTCTCGCAGCGGTTGCCCGTGATGAAGCGGCGATGCTTGCCCGTGGCCTCGTCGACGCCGAAGTCGTTGACGGTGAGCAGGCAGTGGTTCGAGCACGCCTTGCAGCGCACGGTCCTGTGCGTGGGGGCGAGCGCCTCGAGCGCGTCAAGGGACAGCAGGCCGCTGACCTGCGAATCCTGGCGGCTGAAGCGGTCGCGGGCCAGAAGCGCCGCGCCGAACGCGCCCATGTTGCCGGCGATGTCGGGACGCACGGCGTTCACACCCGAGAGCTGCTCGAAGGCGCGCAGCACGGCGTCGTTGAGGAACGTGCCGCCCTGCACGATGACCTTGCTGCCCACATCGTGCGGGTCGCGGATCTTGATGACCTTGAACAGGGCGTTCTTGATGACCGAAATGGCCAGGCCCGCGGCGATGTCGCCGACGGTGGCGCCTTCCTTCTGCGCCTGCTTCACGCGGCTGTTCATGAACACGGTGCAGCGGCTGCCCAGGTCGACGGGGTTTTCCGCGCCGATGGCGGTCTTCGCGAACTCGGACACGTCCAGGTTCAGGCCGCTGGCGAAGCTTTCGATGAAGCTGCCGCAGCCCGAGGAGCACGCCTCGTTGAGCATGATGTGGTCGATGACGCCGTCCTTGACGCGCAGGCACTTCATGTCCTGGCCGCCGATGTCCAGGATGAACTCCACGCCCGGCAGCATCTCCTGCGCGCCGCGCAGGTGCGCGACCGTCTCGATCTCGCCCGAGTCCACGCGCAGCGCCTCGAGCAGCAGGTGCTCGCCGTAACCCGTGACCGTGGAGTGGCCGATGGCCACCAGCGGGTTGCCGGCGGCGTCGCGCGGCAGCTCGCGGTAGAGCTTGGCGATGGCGGCCTTCGCGCAGCCGAGCACGTCGCCCTTGTTCGACACGTAATGGGTCCACAGCAGCTCGCCGTCCTGGCCGATGAGCGCGGCCTTGAACGTGGTGGAGCCGGCGTCGATGCCCAGGAAGGCGGTGCCGCGGTAGCCGGCAAGGTCGCCGCGGGGCACGCGCTCGCCGGCGTGGCGAGCGTTGAACTCGTCCAGCTCGGCCTGGTCGGCGAACAGCGGGGGCAGGCGCACGACCTCGCTGCCCTGGATGTCGCCGAGGTTCTTCAGGCGCTCGAGCACGTCGGAGAGCAGCTCGGCCTTCACCGTCTCGCTGGCCGCGCCGGCGATGGCGCAGCCGCCGGCCACGAACAGGTGGGCGTTTTGCGGGACGATGCGGTGCTCCTCGTCCAGGTTCAGCGTTTCATAGAAGCGTTTGCGCAGCTCAGGAAGGTACTGCAGCGGGCCGCCCAGGAAGGCGACGTAACCGCGGATGGGGCGGCCGCACGCCAGGCCGGAGATGGTCTGCGTGACCACGGACTGGAAGATGGACGCGGCGATGTCCTCGCGGCGCGCGCCCTCGTTGAGCAGCGGCTGCACGTCGGTTTTCGCGAACACGCCGCAGCGGCTGGCGATGGGATAGATGGTGGTGGCGTGCTGCGCCAGCTCGTTCAGACCGCCGGCATCGGTGTTCAAAAGCGCCGCCATCTGGTCGATGAACGCGCCGGTGCCGCCGGCGCACGTGCCGTTCATGCGCTGCTCGATGCCGTTGTCGAAGTAGATGATCTTCGCGTCCTCGCCGCCCAGCTCGATGGCCACGTCGGTTTTCGGGATGAAGGTTTCGACGGCGGTTTTGCTTGCGATGACCTCCTGCACGAACTCGATGCCCAGCCATTGGGCCAAAAGCAGGCCGCCCGAGCCGGTGATGGCGATGGTCATGCGCTTGTCGCCGAAGTCGCGCGCTGCCTCGGACAGCACCTCGACGATAGTGGCGCGCACGTCCGCGTGATGACGACGGTACACCGCGTAGCGAATCTGGTCCGCGTCGTCCAAAATGGCAAGCTTGACCGTGGTGGAGCCCACGTCGATGCCGATATGCAGGTTCTCGTTCTGGTTGTTCTCGCTCATGTTCCGCCTTATTCCTTACAGTCGAATGGGGTCGCCGGGTTTGATGAAGAACAGGCGCATGGCCACAAGGGCCATCTCCTGCGAGCTTTCCTTCATGCCCGTTTCGATCCAATGGGTGATTACCCCTAGATACGCGGTGGCGTAGAACGCCACATAATATTGCACGAACGGCGAGGGGTCGTTGCGATAGCGCTCGTGCAGGATGGTTTGGATGATCTCGGTGCATACGGCGTCGCGCACGCGCGGGCCGAAGCTCGGATCGCCTTTCGGGCCCATGATCGCGTGCAGGAAGTCGCCTTGCTCGCGCAGGTAGTCGAACAGGCCCACCAGAAACGGCATGGGCTTCTTGTTCACGCGGTAGCGCAGCACATCCTTCAGGCTGAGCTGCTGCATGCACGACTGGAGGTTCTCCAGGTCGTCCATGATGTCGTCTTCAAGGGCGGCGAGCAGGCCCTCCATATCGCCGAAGTTGTTGTACAGCGTGCCGCGGTTGAGGTCCGCGCGGGCGCACAGGTCGCTGGCGCTGAAGTTGGTCAGGCCGCGTT
The DNA here is from genome assembly GCA_905215325.1 of uncultured bacterium. Taxonomy (GTDB): domain Bacteria; phylum Actinomycetota; class Coriobacteriia; order Coriobacteriales; family Eggerthellaceae; genus Senegalimassilia. Next base: position 91,209 of record CAJMPP010000001.1, read on the forward strand.
CCTCGATAAGCTCGACGAGCGCATCGCGCAGCGCGCGCTTCGAGCGCGTGATGCGCCGATCCTCGACGGCGAGCGACGCGGGCTTGGCGGGCGCAGCGGACGAGCCCGCTGCCTGCCTCGTCTCGGGCGAGCTGGTCGCTTCGAGCTTCGGAGCCGGCGCCGAAGCCGAGCTATTTTGCGTAGGCATATACCCCCCCTTCCTTGCGTACACGGGTTGCAGATGCGCGCTGGCGCAAATCATAGCGGCCTACAGCGCAACGTTCTGCGTACTGAACAATCCGGGCAATAATGGACAAGTTGTTCAATAGCGTTATTTTACCGACCGCGCTAGTGGGAATCAACGAGCGCAACACGCCTGCAAACGAGTCCCGCAACCTCTACATATATAGGTAGGCGACATGGTTTCCGGCGCCGCCGCGGCACGGCACGGCAAACGCCGAAAACGGGCGCCTGGGTCGGCGCGATTCCCAAAGCGGCATCCGGCACGTTACGGGCTTCCTAGACGACAGCGACGGCAAGACGCATGCTGAACCCGTACCTTGAATGATACGAGCCCCGATGCCTCATCGATGGCGCGACATTTCCCAACCCCTCCGCCGATAACACGATGCCGATGGCGGCCGCGCAGCAGCCGTTCGCCCCCGTTCTACACCATAGCCGACTGGGTTATCGTTTTCACAGATAGCTTCCACCCGGCTTTTCGTATGAGCAAAGCTATTGCCCAAAAAACGCCGCTCGGTATACTAATCGTCACGCAAACAAGACGCGCGCCGCTTCGACCGCAAACTCTCGAAGCGGTCCAAGCGCGAAACGATGGGAGGGAGACCCTACATGAAGAAGTCCGCACTGAAGAAGCTCGCGGCGTTCGCCGCTGCAGGCGTCCTGGCCGCCGGCGTCCTGGCCGGTTGCGCAGGCTCCGGCTCCAACTCCGGCTCCGACGACAAGACCATCACCGTCGCCGCAAGCCCCACCCCGCACGCCGAGATCCTCACCAACGCCGTGGCCGACCAGCTCAAGGAGCAGGGCTACACGCTCGTGGTGAAGGAGTTCACCGACTACATCCAGCCCAACACGGTCACCGAGGAGGGCGAGGTCGACGCCAACTACTTCCAGCATCAGCCCTACCTGGATTCCTTCAATGAGGAGAAGGGCACGCACCTGGTCTCCGTCGAGCCGATCCACTTCGAGCCCTTCGGCCTGTACGCCGGCAAGACCGCTTCCCTTGATGCCCTGGCCGATAGCGCAACCGTCGCCGTGCCCAACGACACCACCAACGAGGCTCGCGCCCTGCTCCTGCTGCAGCAGGAGGGCCTGATCAAGCTGGCCGACGGCGCAGGCATCACCGCTACCGCCAAGGACATCGTGGAGAACCCCAAGAACCTGCAGATCAAGGAGCTTGAGGCCGCCAACATCCCGAACGCCTTGAAGGACGTCGACATCGCTTGCATCAACGGCAACTACGCCCAGGCAGCCGGCCTGTCCGTCGAGAAGGACGCCCTGGCCGTCGAGGCCACCGACTCCTTGGCCGCCGAGACCTACGCCAACGTGCTGGTCGTCAAGGACGGCAACCAGGATTCCGAGAAGGTCCAGGCTCTGGCCAAGGCCCTGAAGTCCGACGCCGTGCGCAACTTCATCAACAAGACTTACGAGGGCGCCGTCGTCCCGGTCTTCTAAGCCGCAACTAAGAACCGATCGCGAAAGCGGGCCCCCGGGCCCGCTTTTTCGTTGCCAAAGGCTCCCCTGCCCGACCAATACGGCCGCAATTTGCTATCCTGTTGCAAAAGAATCGCCCGTTAAAAGGACCGCATCATGCAAATCACCCCGGAAGAAATCGCCGAAACGCTTGCCATGGTCAGCAAGCAGCACCTGGACATCCGCACCATCACGTTGGGCCTGAACCTGCGCTCCTGCACGGATTCGGACATCAACACCATGGCGCGCAAGGTCTACGACAAGATGACGAAGGCCGCCGAGCAGCTGGTTCCCACCGCCGAGCAGCTCGAGCGCGAGTTCGGCATCCCGATCGTGAACAAGCGCATCTCCGTCACGCCCATCGCCGAGATCTGCGCCGCCGTGCCCGACACCGACCTGTCGCGCATCGCCGTGGCCATGGACAAGGCCGGCGCCGAGGTGGGCGTCGACTTCGTGGGCGGCTTCTCCGCGCTCGTGCACAAGGGCGCATCGGCAGCCGACAACAAGCTGATGGACTCCATCCCCAATGCGCTGGCCGCCACCGAGCGCGTGTGCTCGAGCGTCAACGTCGGCTCCACGCGCGCCGGCATCAACATGGACGCCGCGCTCAAGATGGCCGGCATCGTCAAGCAGTGCGCCGAGTTGACCGCAGACCGCGACTGCATCGCCGCCGGCAAGCTGGTGGTGTTCTGCAACGCCGTCGAGGACAACCCCTTCATGGCCGGCGCCTTCCACGGCTCGGGCGAGGCCGATGCCGTGGTCAACGTGGGCGTCTCCGGCCCGGGCGTCGTGCGCCAGGTGCTGGCGAACATGCCCAAGGACGCCGACATGACCGAGGTCGCCGAGGCCATCAAGGCCACCGCGTTCAAGATCACCCGCGCCGGCGAGCTGATGGCCCGCGAGGCCAGCCGCCGCATGGGCGTGGCCAAGGGCATCCTGGACCTGTCGCTGGCCCCCACCCCGGCCGAGGGCGACTCCGTGGCCGAGATTCTGGAAGCCATCGGCGTGGGCCAGTGCGGCGGCCCGGGCACCACGGCCGCGCTCGCCATGCTCAACGACGCCGTGAAGAAGGGCGGCGTCATGGCCAGCTCCAGCGTCGGCGGCCTGTCCGGCGCGTTCATCCCCGTATCCGAGGACGCCGGTATGATCCGCGCAGCCGAGTCCGGCGCGCTGTGCCTGGAGAAGCTCGAGGCCATGACCTGCGTGTGCAGCGTCGGCCTGGACATGATCGCCATCCCCGGCGACACGCCGGTCGAGGCCATCTTCGGCATCATCGCCGACGAGTGCGCCATCGGCATGATCAACAACAAGACCACCGCCGTGCGCGTCATCCCGGCCATCGGCAAGAAGGTCGGCGACAAGCTGGACTTCGGCGGCCTGCTCGGCTACGCGCCGGTCATGCCCGTGAACACCCACGCCGGCACCGTGTTCGCCCACCGCGGCGGCCGCATGCCCGCCCCCATCAACTCGCTGAAGAACTAGCGGACGCGGCAAGCACCACCCGAACGCAAGCGGGGACCCCGAACACTCGGGATCCCCGCTTTTCTTTTGCCGCCGCAACATAACCCCCAGCACCCTCGCGAAATCGGGAAGGAAACGTAAGCCCACTCAGCTCAGCTTGCGCGGTCGGAGCTTCTCTAGGCAAACTTACAGGTGAGGCACACGCATCGCTTCCGCACCTTGTGCGCAACAGCAGGGAATCGCTCCATGCCGGCAATCTGGCAGCGAGGCCCCTCGCGGCGCTCGACCATTGATTGAAATTCGCAATTCAGTACGTGCCGGTCGCCTCGATACGAGCCGCACAAGTTCTTTCGCGCATTTCAATCGCATTCAAGGCGAAAACGCTCAGCGCCGCAGCAACGCAAAACGGCTCCCGCGGCCTTCGAGGCCGCGGGAGCCGTTCGTTCGCGTTTATGCGCTTGGCTTAGTCCCTGGTCAGCTTGCGGTGCAGGCGGTGGGGCTTTGCCGCTTCCTCGCCCAGGCGCTCGATGCGGTTCTTCTGGTAGCTCTCGAAGTTGCCCTCGAACCAATGCCAGTTGCCCGGGTTCTCATCGGTGCCCTCCCACGCCAGGATATGCGTGGCAACGCGGTCGAGGAACATACGGTCGTGACTGGTCACCACGGCGCAGCCCGGGAAGCGCAGCAGCGCCTCCTCCAGGCTGGACAGCGTTTCCACGTCCAGGTCGTTGGTGGGCTCGTCGAGGAGCAGCAGGTTGCCGCCCTGCTTGAGCGTCAGCGCCAGGTTCAGGCGGTTGCGCTCGCCGCCGGAGAGCACGCCCGCGGGCTTCTGCTGGTCGGAGCCCTTGAAGCCGAAGCTGGCCACATATGCGCGGCTGGGCACCTCGGTTTCGCAAACCATCATGTAGTCCAGACCGCCGGAGACGACTTCCCACACGTTCTTGTCGCCATCGATGCCCGCACGACCCTGGTCGACGTAGGAAACCTTCACCGTCTCGCCGAGCTTCAGGCTGCCGGAGGTGGGCTGCTCGATGCCCATGATCATCTTGAACAGGGTGGATTTGCCCACGCCGTTGGGACCGATAACGCCGACGATGCCGTTGCGCGGCAGCTCGAAGGACAGGTCGTCCATAAGCACGCGGTCGCCGAACTGCTTGTGCAGGTGCTCGACCTTGAGGACCTCGGCGCCCAGACGCGGGCCGGCCGGGATCTGGATCTCGGTGAAGTCGAGCTTCTTGGACTGCGCAGCCTCGGCGGCCATCTGGTCATAGCGCTCCAGTCGGGCGCGGCTCTTCGCCTGACGCGCCTTCGGGGAGCTGCGGACCCACTCGAGCTCGCTGGCCAGGCGCTTCTGCAGCTTCTCATCGCGCTGCTTCTGACCCGCCATACGCGCGGCCTTGGTCTCCAGGTACGTGGAGTAGTTGCCCTTGTACGGGTACAGGCTGCCGCGGTCGACCTCGCAAATCCACTCGGCCACGTTGTCCAGGAAGTAACGGTCGTGCGTGACGGCCAGCACGGCGCCGGGGTACTTGTGCAGGAACTTCTCCAGCCACAGCACGGACTCGGCGTCCAGGTGGTTGGTGGGCTCGTCAAGCAGCAGCAGGTCGGGGGCCTCAAGCAGCAGACGGCACAGGGCCACGCGACGACGCTCGCCGCCGGAGAGCACGTTCACCGGCATGTCGGGGTCAGGGCACTGCAGCGCGTCCATGGCCTGGGACAGCTGGCTGTCCAGGTCCCAGCCGTTGGCCGCGTCGATGGCGTCCTGCAGCTTGCCCATCTCCTCCATGAGCGCGTCGAAGTCGGCGTCGGGCTCGCCCATGAGCGTGCCGATCTCGTTGAAGCGGGCGATGTTGGCCTTCACGTCGGCGAACGCCATCTCGATGTTCTCCAGGACGGTCTTGCCCTCGTCCAGCGGCGGCTCCTGCTGCAGGATGCCCACCGAGTAGCCGGGGGTCAGGCGCGCGTCGCCGTTGCTGACCTCCTCGATGCCGGCCATGATCTTGAGCAGCGTGGACTTGCCCATGCCGTTCGGGCCCACCACGCCGATCTTCGCGCCGGGATAGAACGACAGGGTGACGTCATCGAGGATGACCTTGTCGCCATGCGCCTTGCGCGCCTTGTACATTTGGTAGATGAACTCCGCCATGCGTGTTGCCTTTCTGGTCGAGCAGCTTGCGTATGGCAAAGCCAAGCCGCTCCATGCTATACTTTGGGTGCACACCAAGCCCGGGTAACTTACAGGTGGCGGGCGGGGTCGTGTTTACGGTTTAGTTAAGCCCGGTGGCCGCCGGGCTTTTCTTTTCCTTCGACCTCATCCGTCAAACGCTTATAGTCCCGCCATCGCCGAATCAGAAACTCAGCGATGCATGCCGATGCGGCAAGGGCTTGCAAGATTTCATACACTAGGTTCATAGGCGACGTCTCCTTTGAATCGAAGACCCCGCCCGCGTTTCGGACTTGGTGCGTCCGCCTATTCTATCAAGCCTTGGCATACCTGGCCATAGAGCCGCTTCACTCACGGGAATAACGCGAAGCGCGAAAAACTCATATCCGATTTGCAGCCAAAAAAGGCTTTGTGTAACTTGAGTTACAAGCTCATATATCGCAAACGAGCATGTATTTGTCACGAATGCATGTCTGAATCGCATTCCCAAGTACTTTGAATAATGAAACGGTCGCAATGAGTCTCTGCCCCAACATGGGAAGCTACATTACTCCAAATATTGACCGTAATAGCGAAACCATTTGTTTCAAACGGCCGCCCCCTACCCTTTCGGCTTCTGCAGGCTTGCCGCTGCGGCAGCGGCCCAGGTGCGTGGGATGAAACGGCTGCCGAACACGATGGTCTTCGCCAACATGCCCGGGCAGCACAGCAGACGGTTGCAGCCCAGCGCGCGGATGGCTGCGCGGGCAACGCGCGGCGCGCCGATGGTCATGCGGGCCAGCGCCGTGCCGCCTGCGTCGGCGTTGTCCCAAAACGGCGTGCGAACAGGCCCGGGGCACAGCACGGTCACATGCACGCCGTGCGGGCGCAGCTCCATATGCAGCGCGCTTGAGAACGACTGGACGAACGCCTTCGAGGCGTAGTACGTGGACATGTACGGCCCGGGGACGAACCCTGCCACGCTGGCCACGTTGAGGATGCCGCCGTGCCCGCGAGCCGCCATGCCGGGCGCGAACGCGTGACAAAGCTCCATGAGCGCCATGTCGTTGGTTTGCACGAGCGCGCGCTGCCGCTCCAGGCTGCTTTCCGCGAAGGGCGCGTCGTAGCCGAAGCCGGCGTTGTTCACAAGCGTCTCCACCTGCAGGTTCGCCGCCCGCACCTGCGCGACCAGCACATCGACGGCGCCCGGCTGCGCGAAGTCGGCGGCGAAGGTGCGCACGCTCACGTCGAAGCGCTCCGCCAGATCCTTCGCCAGCTCGTCGAGCTTATCCTGGCTGCGCCCGACCAGGGCGAGCACGCCGTGGTCGCGGGCGAGCTCGGCGCACAGCTCGCGCCCGATGCCGCCCGTTGCACCCGTGACCAGGGCGCACAGCACCGGTGCACCCTGCTTGGGCAGCTCACACGCCATGCCCGTCGGGTCCGCCGGCAGCTCAGGGTGCGCGTGCAGGTCAGGCGATTGCAAGCGCTCGGGCGCAGGCTGCGCGTCGCAACGCGCTTCCGCCGCTTTGCCCGCATGCCCCGCAGCATCTTCGCCCGTGCTTGCAACGCCCATCACGTTTTCCGGCAGCACCATACGCGCCAGCTCCTTCGCATCGTTGCGCCGCTACCCTACGGCGCATTCCCTGCTACCAGAATACCAGCCGTTCGATGCAGGCGCGGACACGGAACGCTTCCGCTGCCTTTCCGACGGGAAAGCGCTACCCGATGTCATCTGACCATCGCCATGCAAATCGCGATGAACGCTGCCACGAACAGGGCAAACGCTGCCATCATGGCCCACACCGCCGGCCTACCCCAGTTCACCGTCCAGCCGATGCCCGAGCGCTGCGGCAAAAACAGGCTGGCATCGTTGGGGTTGCAATACAGCATGCCCAGTTTCCAGAAGCGGTCGTCGTCGAAAAGCAGCTTGTCCGACGCTTCCATACGAAACACGCGCGACCCCGACTGCCCATACTTAATCCCAACGATAAGGCTGCCGACGACGCAAAGCAGCGCCACGCCGATGATGACCGCCACCGCCGCGCCCATGGAGACGATGCCGATCATGGCAAGCGCCATGTCCAAACCGCAGGCAGCCGTAAACGCCAAGCCCATGACCAGGAGAAACGCTGTTTGCGCATACGCAAACATCCCATACGCCCACGAGGAGCTTGCCGGACGGCCCGGCTCCAGGCCCTTCTTCGATCGCAGCACCATCCAATGACAGAACACGAATACGGCAGCCAAAAACACCTCCAGTGCAACAGGGAACGCCGCAACCATCGGGCTTTTCGGAACCATATCGGTGACGTTGCCCGAAATATCGACATGCATGGGAATCGCATCGGGCATGGAGCCGTAGCCCACGGCAACAACCGCTGCCGTCAGCGCCACAAGCGGCACATACAGCCAGTTCCACGCAAGCGAAATCGGACGCGGGGCCTGTTCGACCCCTTCGCCAATGGTCGCAACATGCTGCTGAGACTGCGCAACCCAGCCGCAAGCGCGCTTGAGGCCCTGGACCTTCGCGCGGTATCGCAGAATGAGCCCATAACCGATCGCCATCAGGGCAAGCGAGGCGACAACCACTACCGCCAGGAATGCTTTCGCATTCCCCATCAGGCATAACGCCAGCGCAGCAACAGTGAACAGCGCCGTTGCGGCTATCACAATGACAACGTAGCGATTCATGAGGCGGCGAATGCGCGGGTCGTCCCACGCCGAGGTGGGCACGGACACGGAGAACACCTCGCCGCACGGCTGCAGGCGCGGCGTCAGCGCCATGGTCAGCCCCACAAGCGGAATGAACGCCACCAGGATCAGCATGATCGCTTGCACTTCGTTATTCGACATTTTCGACTCCCTTCCCTTACCCCCGCGCCTGCGCTTGAGGCCGCCCTCCTTCGTAAGGCGAAGGCGACGGGCCGCGCAAAGCGGCAAGCTTGCACCACGACTTTTGAGATCATCGCGCGGATAGCGGACGACAACTTGCCGTTCTTGCTAAAACACGTCATCGAGCTGGGATTTCACCAACCGTTCGAACGCCTCCCTGCCACCGCCGGCCGCTTTGAACGCCAACGCCAGGCGGTGAAGATCGCGAGCGAACGGGCCACTCTCAGCATCGCCCGCGCCCACAGGCTCCCTCGGCTGCGCCACGAACGCACCCGAACGGCCGCGCATCAGCACAAACCCCTCGTCGCGCAGCAACGCATAGGCCTTGTTCACCGTATGCAGATTGATGCCCAGGTCGCTAGCTAAGTTGCGAACGCTGGGCAGCGCGTCGCCCGGCGCAAGCTCGCCCTGAGCGATGCCGCGGACGATCTCATCGCGGATCTGCCGATACAGCGGATCGGGCAACGCCTGGTCTATGCGTATGAACATGCGGCCTCCCTTCGCCGGATCCCGTTAGCCGGCACAACCTCGAGCTCGCAGCGAGCATGCAGCCAACGGCAAGCACGCCTGCTGCAACACGTTTTCCACGCCCATCAGCCGTAACGGTTCGCACAAATCCGTTACGCAGCGCCGATTCGCTGCACGCGACTTCCCGGCGCCCCGATTCGGGCTGTCGAGCAATTGTTATAGCTATACTATAACAGATTTTAGGCTATTGTTATAGTGCGAGTAGAACAGAATCCCCTGAACTGATGTGAAGTTGGGGCAGGCGGCGGGCATTTTGAACACGGCGGGGTTTCCAGGCCCTACCATACAGGTAAGAAAACACCCGCATAACCCGCAGGAGCACACATGAACTTGCATGACATCCCCGCCGTCTACCCCAAGGGCGCCGCGCCCCAGCCGCAAACCGCGCAGGCGCAGCAGCAAGCCGCCGCCATGGCGCAGGCCGCGCAGGCGCAGCAGATCGCCGGCATGACCCAGGCCGATGCCCCAGCGCAGGCCGGCATGCCCGTTTCGCATCGCCCCATGCGCCAGGCGGGCCGTCAGCTTCGCAGCACCATGCAGCTGCATGCGGCGGTCGAGGCTTGCCAGACGGTGCGTATCGCGTGCGTGGACGAGGAAGGCCCGTTCATCGTGCCCATGAGCTTCGGCTACGACTGGGCCGACCCCGAGGAGATCGACGCCGATGCGCCGCGCCTGGCGCTGTGGGTGCACTCGGCCGGCGTCGGCCGCAAGGTGGACGCGTTCAGCCGGGAACCGCGCGTGGCGATCGAGATGGATGTGCAGGAAGGCGTGATCGCGGGCACGTACGCCTGCGCATATTCGTACGCATACCGCTCCATCATGGGCACGGGCACCATCCATCGCATCCAGGGGATTGAAGCGAAGCGCTACGGCCTCACGCGCATCATGCAGCATCTGGCGCCCGAAGCCTCGGCCGACTTCACCGACCAAGCGCTCGCCCGCGCGAACATATACTGCATCGACATCGACCGCTTCACCGGCAAACAGCGTGCATAGCAAGCGATTTCGCAGGAACGAGAACGGGGCCGCCGGCAGACAGCTAGGCGGACGGTTGGGGGACGTAGCGTTAAGTGTCCGAAAGCTTTCGGACACTTAACGCTACGTCCCCCAACCGTCCGGCCGCCCGCCGCTCTCCCCGAAAACGTTCGCGGGGCCGCCGGCATATCCGCCGGCGGCCCCGCCTAATCGAGCGTATGTTATTGCGCTTGACACCAGGTCAACAGGCCTTTGCAACCGGCCAGCACGTCGCGGTAGGTGTCGTCGAAGTTGCCGGTGAACCAGGGATCGGCCACGTCGGCGGCGTTTGCGCCGGCTTGCGCGATCGTGCGCGCATCCTGCGCATCGGGCGAGACCTTCCCGTCCTCGCCAACCAGCCCCGCGCCGGGAGCGAACGCGAGCAGGCGCACGTACTTCGTTTCCGGATCGCTTCCGAAGATGCGGCTCAGGTGACGCTCGTTCTCGTCATCCATGTACACGAACAGGTCCCACTCGTCGTACTCGTCGGCACGGACCTTGCGGGCGCGATGCGGCAGCACCGGCACGCCCACCTGCTTGAGCTTGTCGACCGTGCCGTGATGCGGCGGATGCCCGATCTCATCGTTGGTAGTTGCAGCGGAATCAACGAACAGGACGTCGGCCAGCCCTGCCTTGTTCACCAGGTCCTGCATCACGAACTGGGCCATGGTCGACCTGCAGATGTTGCCGTGGCAGATGAAGAGGATGCGTGAGGTGGCTTGGCGACGTGACATGCGACTCCGATTCGATTGTGATTAGCAGTAGCTGAATATGCTATTGCACGAATCAAGGAAGCGCAATAATGCAACCGATATTCGGCTAACTTCGCCACAGCTTAGGCATCGAACTCATGTGTGCTTTACCATAGGGCGGCCCAACCAGAGCGCCGCCCTATGCATCGATTGAGCGGACGCCATGAGAACTCTTAACCGCAAACTTTACAGCACCGACTTTTCCCGCTTGCGGAAATCGACCCGCTATGGATTCCCGACGAACGCTTCAGCGTCGGACAATCCGGAGTGGTGTGGTAGGCCTTTCCCCCGGATACCCAATAAACGATTTGCGAATTCCCGGCGCTTTTGCTCTCCTTCTCGTTTCTGCGTTGCTCTTTCTCTTGTGCAGCTTTTTCCTCGGCAAGCTTCTTGGCATCAATTTGCTCTTGCAAGGAATCTCGCTCCGCTTGAAGCGCATCGAGCTGACCGACCGCATGCCCAAATCATATTCGCATCTTGCCAGCTCAAAGACTCACTCGAAAAGAAACTCGACTGCCGGACACGACAAAAGGCCGTTAACCTGTAAAGGGGGGCCAACGCCCTACGCCAAACTACCATAATGGGAAACACCGCGAAAGACACATCGAACTACAGGACGAATACCTTCGAAAAACGGTCTCCAATGCTCCTCGAAGCCAAGCCAACAACCACAATGCCAGCCAGCTTCTTCCCGTTTGCCCTACTTTTGCGCTCACGATCCGGCCGCTTGAGCTTGCTAGCGAGTAGGTAATTCCGTTCTTTGAGGCTTGGCCCACTCCCTTGCCCGAACCGAGCGACTCGTAGTTGGCGACGACTTCGCTCCCGATAGCGTGGGCTTCATCCTTGGTCAGCGAAGAATCACACGCCTGAATCAATGCATACATAGTTTCAGCCGCATATTCATCGCAATTCTCTTTTTGGACCTATGCGCACTTTGGCTTCGAGAAGCAAGCTTAGGCTTCTTCGTCCGAATCGTAGACTGCTCTGCATAGCGCTCTTCGTGATTAGCCGATATAATCCCACCCACGGTACTAGCAAGCCTGTAGCGGGCGGCGCTTTCGTAAGGAGGCGAAGCCTATGTTCGAGCAGACTATTTATCTCGTTGCGGCCCTGGCCACGATCGGGGCATTCCTCTTCGAGGTGTGGCGATATTTCGACGATAGGAAGTAAGACAGCAGCAAGCAGGTGGCAAGGTAGGAAACAAAGAAGGGCCGTAGCTGGAACTACGACCCCTCAACCAATCCGCGCCGCCCGAGTGACTTAAACCATAGCGGGCTTCGCTAGTGCCTTCATTGTAGCATCGGCAAGGCAATCACTCCACCCTTTGCGTCATAATCGCCCGCCTCCCCGCAACTTGATCCCCAACGCCCGGCTCAGCCCTGCCGGCTCCCTACAGCCCCAGGTCGCCAGCAACCTCGGCGGCGCACTTGAGGGCGTCGGCCATGGCGTTGACCACCAGGCTGCTGCCTGTGCGGGCATCGCCGGCAACATACACGGCGGCGTCGTCCTTGCCCGCGGCGGCGCGCATGGCGCGATGGGAATCGCCGGCCGCCATCACCGGAAGCGGGCGGCCCTGCGTCGCCAGCGGCACGCCGAGCGCGTCGAACACGCCGCCTTCCGGACCCGCGAAGCCGCAGGCCACCAGCACCAGCTGTGCATCGACCTCACGCTCAGAGCCTTCCATGGGCTCGGGCTTGCCGGCGGACCAATCGAACGAGCGCACCTGCAGACCGCGCACATGCCCGGCGTCGTCCAGCAGCACCTTTTGCGTGTCGGCACACCATTCGCGCAGGTCATCGCCCTGCAGCGCGATAGCTTCCTCCTGACCGTAATCGGTCTTGGCGACATTGGGCCATTCGGGCCACAGGTTCGACGCCGCGCGCTCCTTCGGCGCACGCGGGCCATATTCCAGCTGGCGAACCGTGCGCGCGCCCTGGCGCACCGCGGTGCCCATGCAGTCGTTGCCCGTGTCGCCACCGCCAATGACCACCACGTCCTTGCCCTTAGCGCTGATGGCGGGCTCGCGACCCTCGAGCAGCGCACGCGTCTGCTCGGTCAGGTAATCCACCGCATACACCACATCCCCCGCGGCAATGCCGGCGTCGAAGCCTTCCGCTCCCACGCCGCGCGCCTTGCAGGCACCCGCGGCAACCACCACGGCGTCGAACCCCTCGACCAAACCCGCGGCAACGTCGGAGTCGGCCGCGTCGACGCCCAGGCGGAACTCGATGCCCAGCTCAGCCATCAAATCCACGCGACGCTTGACCACCGACTTGTCCAGCTTCATGTTCGGGATGCCGTACATGAGCAGGCCGCCGGCGCGGTCGTGGCGCTCGACCACGCACACGCGCGCCCCACGGCGCGCCAGATCCCACGCGGCCACCAGGCCCGCAGGCCCCGAGCCGACCACGGCGACGCTCGGCGCGTCCTGGCCCGCCGGCTCGAAGCGGCGCGGCCCGCCGTGCGCCCACTGCCAATCGGAGATGGCGCGCTCGTTGTCGTGGATGGTCTCCGCCTCGTCTTTGCGGGCAAGGTTGCACGCCGCCTCGCACAAGGCCGGGCACACGCGGCTGGTGAACTCGGGCATGGGGCTGGTCAGCGCCAGGCGCTCGGCCGCCTGCCCCCACTGTCCGCGCCACACCAGGTCGTTCCACTCGGGGATCAGGTTGTGCAGCGGGCAGCCGGAAGGCCTTGCCTTCCCAAACGGCGCTCCCACCTGGCAAAACGCCACGCTGCATGCCATGCAGCGGCTTGCCTGCTCACGCGTCCGCTCCTCGGGCACCGGCTCGTACAGCTCATCGAAATCGCGGCTTCGCTCTTGCACAGGACGCAGGCTGTGGGCGCAGCGGCCGTGTTCCAAAAATGCTCCGGGCTTTCCCATGGCCTACTCCCCTTCCTTCATGGCATCGAATGCGATCTGCAGCGCTTCCTCGTGCGACTTGCCGTGCGCCTCGGCGTCGGCAACCACGTTCATCACGCGCTCGTAGTCGCGCGGAATCACTTTCACGAAATGACGCTTCAACGTGTTGAACTGGTAAAACAGCTTGATACCGCGCGGGCTTTGCGTGCGCTCGGCGTGCTCCTCGATCAGACTGCGAATCAGCTCGGCCTCGTCGGCGGAAGGCTCGCACAGGCGCACCATATCCTGGTTGCAGTTGGCGGCCAGCGTGCCGAACTTGTCGTACACGTAGGCCACGCCGCCGGACATGCCGGCCGCGAAGTTCGGCCCGACCTCGCCCAAGATCAGCGCCACGCCACCGGTCATGTACTCGCAGCCGTGGTTGCCCACGCCCTCCACCACCACGGTGGCGCCGGAGTTGCGCACGGCGAAGCGCTGGCCGGACAGGCCGTTGACGAAGCCCTTGCCGCTGGTGGCGCCGTAGAACGCCACGTTGCCAACGACCACGTTCTCGTCGAACTTGTACGTGGCCGTCTCAGGCGGGCGCACCGTCAGGATGCCGCCGGACAGGCCCTTGCCGAAGTAGCCGTTGGCGTCGCCGGTGATGTTCAGCGTCACGCCGCGGGGCAGAAACGCTCCGAAGCTCTGACCGCCGGAGCCGTCGCAGTCCACGGTGATGGACCCCTCGGGCAGGCCCTCGGGGTGCTGACGCGTCACCTGGCCGCCCAACATGGTACCCACGCAACGGTTCACGTTGTCGATGTCGGCGCGGAATCGGATGGGTTCCAGGTGGTCGCGTGCGCTGGCCGTGTACGGGATGAACAGCGTGGCGTCGAGCGACTTGTCAAGCTGGCAATCCGCTGCCATGGACGGCAGGAAGTGACGCACGTCGGCCCCGGGGATGGCGCGGCCGAACTCGCAGGTCGCAGGAGCCAGCATGTCGGACAGGTCCATCTCGTTGGCCTTCCAGTTGCCGGGCACCTCCACCTGGCGCAGGCATTCGGGATGGCCGACCATCTCGTCGACGGTGCGGAAGCCCAGCTCGGCCATGACCTCGCGCAGCTCCTCGGCCACGAACATCATGAAGTTCACCACGTACTCGGGCTTACCGGCGAAGCAGCCGCGCAGCTTGCAGTTCTGCGTGGCGATGCCAACCGGGCAGGTGTCCTGCTGGCAATCGCGCTGCATCATGCAGCCCATGGCCACCAGCGGCATGGTGGCGAAGCCGAATTCCTCGGCACCCAGCAAGCACGCCATGGCCACGTCGCGGCCGCACATGAGCTTGCCATCGGTTTCCACCACCACGCGGCTGCGCAGGCCGTTGCGCAGAAGCGTCTGCTGCGTCTCGGCCAGGCCGATCTCGAACGGGATGCCCGCATGGTAGATGGAGTCGCGCGGGGCCGCGCCCGTGCCGCCGTTGTGGCCGGAGATGGTGATCTTGTCCGCACCGCCCTTCGCCACGCCGGTGGCGATGGTGCCCACACCCGCCAGCGCGCACAGCTTCACGGACACGCGCGCATCGGGGTTGGCATTCTTCAGGTCGAAGATGAGCTCCGCCAGATCCTCGATGGAGTAGATGTCATGGTGCGGCGGCGGGGAGATCAGGCCCACGCCCGGCGTGGAGCGGCGAACCTCCGCGATCCACGGGTACACCTTCTTGCCGGGCAGATGGCCGCCTTCGCCGGGTTTTGCGCCCTGGGCCATCTTGATCTGAATCTCGATGGCGCTCGACAGATAACGGCTGGTCACGCCGAAGCGGCCCGACGCCACCTGCTTGATGGCGCTGCACTTGCTGTCGCCGTTGGCAAGCGGCGTCTCGCGCGCCGGGTCCTCGCCGCCCTCGCCGGTGTTGCTGCGCCCGCCCAGGCGGTTCATGGCGATGGCCAGGCACTCGTGCGCCTCTTTGGAGATGGAGCCGTAGCTCATGGCGCCGGTGTTGAAGCGCTTGACGATCTCGCTCGCAGGCTCGACCTCCTCAAGCGGCACCGGCTGGCGCCCCGGCACGAAGTCCATGAGGTCGCGCAGCGTGACCGCACGCCCGGGCACGTGGCACGCGGCGCTATACTCGCGGAACATACCGTAGTCGCCCTCACGGCATGCGCGTTGCAGCAGGTAGATGGTCTGCGGGTTGATCAGGTGCTCTTCACCCCCAAGCGGGCGCCATGCGGTGACGCCGAGCGTGGGAAGCTGCTCGGGCGAGGGGCTCTTCTCCAGGGCCAAGGCGCTGTCGTAGCGCTCGTTGAGCTCGCGCTGCACGCCGACGGCATCCAGGCCGCCGATGCGCGTGGAGGTGTGCGTGAAGTACTTCTCCACCAGAGAATCGTCCAAGCCCAAGATCTCGAAGATCTGCGCGCTGTGGTAGCCCTGCATCGTGGAGATGCCCATCTTCGACATGATGGAGGTGATGCCGGCCACAACGGCACGGTCATAGTTGGCCACGGCCTCATCGCCCGGGATGGAGATCTCGCCGCGCTCGCACAGGTCGCGGATGCACTCGTGGGCGGCATACGGGTAGATGCCCGAGGCGGAATAACCCACCAAGCAGGCGAAATCGTGCGCGCGCATCGCGTCGCCGGTCTCGACGATCAGGTCGGCATCGGTACGCAGGCCCACAACGATCAGGTGGTTGTGCACGGCCGCCAGCGACAGCAAGCTGGGGATGGGCACTTCGCCTTCCGCCGTGCGGTCGGTCAGCACGACCAGGTTCACGCCATCGCGCACCGCCTGCTCGATGTTAACGCACAGCTCGTCGAGCGCCGCCTCGAGCGCGCCCTCGGCGGCATCGCGGTCGTAGGCGCACGCGAAGCGTTGCGTCTTGAAGCCGACGCGGTCGATGGCGCACAGGCGGTCGAACTCGTCATGTGTGAGCATGGGGCTTTCCAGGCGCACCAGGCGGCACGTGTCGCGGCAATCCTCGAGCATGTTGCCGTGGTTGCCCACGTAAAGCACGCTGCTGGTGACGAAGCTTTCGCGCAGCGCATCGATCGGCGGGTTCGTGACCTGGGCGAACAACTGGTTGAAGTAATCGAAGAAGCTGCGCTGGCGCTTCGACAGGCACGCCAACGGGGCGTCGATGCCCATGGAGGCCAGCGGCACCTTGCCCTGCTCGGCCATGGGGCGCACCAGTTCCTGCACGTCGTCGTAGTGGTAGCCCAGCTTTGCCAAACGGCGCGTGAAGCCCACGTTCGCATCGCGCTCGACAGGCAGCTTGCCGAGCGTCGGGGACTCCAGGTCGTCGACCGCCAGCGTCTCCTCGTCCAGCCAATCGCGGTACGGCTTCTCGTTGGCGTAACGGTTGCGGATCTCGTCGTTCCAGATGACGCGGCCCTGGCCCGGATCCACCTCGAGCATCTCGCCGGGGCCCAGGCAGCCAGCCTGCAGCACGTTGGCCGGGTCGACGTCGATGGTGCCAACCTCCGACGATAGGATCAGCCAGTCGTCACGGGTGACGTAGTAGCGCGCCGGGCGCAGGCCGTTGCGGTCGAGCGCGGCGCCGAGCATGCGTCCGTCGGTGAACGCGATGGCCGCCGGGCCGTCCCACGGCTCCATGAGCATGGACTGGTACGCGTCGTAGGCGCGACGTTTGTCGGAGATGCGGTCGTTGTGGTCCCACGGCTCGGGGATCATCATGGTGACGGCGCGGTCGAGCGGACGGCCGTTCATGGTCAAAAACTCCAGCACGTTGTCCAAAATAGCCGAGTCCGAGCCCTCGCGGTTGATGATCGGCAGCACTTGCCGCAGGTCGTCGCCCAGCGCCGGGCTGTACAGCTTCGGCTCGCGAGCCCGTGTCCAGCTGATGTTGCCGCGCAGCGTGTTGATCTCGCCGTTATGGATGATGTAACGGTTCGGATGCGCGCGCTCCCAGCTGGGCGTGGTGTTCGTGGAATAGCGCGAATGCACGAGCGCCAGGCTGGTCTCCACCGCCGCGTCGTTGAGGTCGGTGAAGAAGCGGCGCATCTGCGTTGCCACGAGCATGCCCTTGTACACGATGGTGCGCGACGACATGGAGCACACGTAGAAGATCTTGCCCGCAAGCGCCGGGTTGGCATCGGCGGCGCGCTCGATGGTGCGGCGGCACACGTACAGCTTGCGCTCGAACGCCTGACCTGCGTCAACGTCGGCGGGGCGGCGCAGGAACGCCTGCAGGATGGTAGGCATGCACGCCTGCGCGGTGGAGCCGAGGTCGTGCGGATCGACGGGCACCTCGCGCCAGAACATCAGCGGGATGCCGCACTTCGCGCAGCCCTCCTCGAACGTGCGCTTCGCGTCGCGGACGCCCGTGGGATCGTCGTGCGGGAAGAAGAGCATGGCCACGCCGTAATCGCCCTCGTCGGGCAAAAGCTGGCCTTCCTTCTGGGCTTCCTTGCGGAAGAAGCGGTGCGGGATCTGGAACAGCACGCCGGCGCCGTCGCCGGTGTTGCGCTCCAAGCCGGTGCCGCCGCGATGCTCGAGGTTCACGAGCACAGAGAGCGCGTCGTCGAGCATGGCATGGCTGCGCTGCCCCTTCAGATGGGCAAGCGCGCCGATGCCGCACGCGTCATGTTCGTAGCCGAATCGATACAGGCCGGGCTTGCGCGCTGCGGTTGCCGCGGGTGCGGCATGCGCGCAACCGACCGTTTCTTTCGCGCATTGCGCGCCGGTGAAACCAGCGGCCGCCCCCGTTTCGCGGGCTGCCTCGGCTTGTTCGGTATGTTCAGCGTTCATATGCGGTCCTTCGTCTGGATGAAAAGGCCGCCGGAGAACGTAAGCGGCCCGCATTCAGTGTGCAGGCCGCGTGTTACGCAAGCGTTTCCGCCGGTACGGTTAACCAGCTGGAAACAGCATCGTTCGAAACCGGAAACATGAGGGGGGCGCCCGGCGTCGGATGCCCGCCGCCGAAAAAGGCGAGCACCCCTCTTCCGAAAGCATGCGCACGTGTCATATCATGTGCGCAACGTTTTCACCTTCGGGGAGGAGCCCCTATGACAAGCTTCGACGCTCGACCCGCCGGGAACGGCTTCACCCGCCGCACCATGATCAAAACGTCCGCCGTGCTCATCGGCTCATACGCGCTCGGTTTCACCGGCGTCGCCTCGCTCGGGTGCAGCGCGGACAACAGCGGCGGCAACGCTTCCTCAAACGACTCCGACCAGGTCTTGCTGCACGTTGACGACCAGCGTTTCTTCATCAACGGCGACGCTGCGGGGACCGCGTTCTCGGGCGCGGCGCTCTCCCTGGTCCCGAACCTTGCCGACGGGACCATAGCGCTCTGCTACCGCAACAGCGAAAACCCCGACCCTTGCTGCATGACGCTGGCGCCGCTTGGGTCCCCTGTCATCGTGACGGGAACGCTGCGCATGCTCAACGTCGACGGCGTGAACTCCGACGGCGTCGTTTCCATCCAGCCCGATGCGGCCATCGGCGTTTTGAGCCTCGGCTCGATCAAGACCGCCGACATCGAAGGGTCGGTCGACCACCTCATCGTCGTCGGCAAAAGCGATGCCATCGCGCACGACGGCGCGCGCATCGGGCAAGCGACGCTAGGCGATTCGTACGCCGACCTGGTCATCAATGCAAACAGCTCTGTGGGCGGCGTCGACGCGCCCTTCGAGGCCCAGGTGTCCGGCGAAGGCTCCGGCAGCGCGCACGTGACCGTCACCGGCGACGAAGGCGCCGCCGAGCAGCGCCACGGCATGCTGCTCGAGGCCGCCAACGACGATGCGGCCTGGGAAAACGCCGTCGCCGTCTTGGCCGGCGCCGCAACCGCCCAGCAGGCGAAGGCGCCCGCCGGCAGCGGCGCCGCCCCTGCAACCGCCAGCACCGCCGCCTCCGCAAGGGCCAACGGCGCTGCTTCCGCAACCACCGGCACCGCCGCCTCCTCCTTCGCCAACCCCTTCGCTCCTCAAACCGCCTATGCGGACGAGGCTGCAAGCGACGCCGTCATCGACACGGAGGATACGGCCGACGACGACAACGACGAGAATCTGCTGTCCTTCACGCCCGGGGAGCCCCTGGAAACCGACAGCGAGCCCGACGACAGCGCATCCGATGAGCAACCGGCCGAGGACTTCCAGCAAGACGTTGCCACGCTGGGCGCGGAAGACCCCGCCCCCGAAGCCGACATCGCGCTCGAGGCCATCGACCTGCTGATCGCCGGCCTGAAGTTCGTCGGCGAACAGGCGGCGGGGCGCGCCTTCGAGTATGGAAGCTCGTCGCTGCTCGAGCTGGTGTTCGGCGGCAACGATGAGTCGGCGCAGATCATCGCGAAGCTTACCGAGATCCAAGGGCAGCTCGACGACATCGAGCGCAAGATCGCGCAGGTCATAGCCCAATTCGACAAGCAGGCATGCTACCTGCAGGTAAACAATTACCTTAGCAAGTTCTCCGCCGAGATGCGGTGGGACCTCTCGAAGCTCCGTAGCATGACGGAGTCCATCGACGCGCTGCCCGACGGGGATGAGAAGGAAGCTCGCCGCAAGGAGTTCGCCGAGAACCTGTACTCGAACCCCCGCTACCAGGTATGCGGCAGATACGTTTACGACATGGCCGGCGTCCTGGGCAACGAGATCATGCAGTGCTACACCGGCACGAACAAGAACCTGTTCGGCGCGTTCGACGAGCTCATGGTGCTGAGTTACAAATGGGAGCACCACGGATACGAGATGCGCGCCAACTTCCAAAGCTCAGTGCTGTCGAACTTCATGGCGCTCATCGACTATTCGACGTTCTGCCTCAACGAGCACTACCTTGCCATCAAAGACGACCCCAAGAAGAAGACCGAGCTTGCCGAGTGGCTGGGCTTTTGGAAGGGCCTGTTCGGAACCGCCACGCTGCCCGAGACGGCGCTGGCCCTGCTTGCCGAAGACGACGACGCCGACGGCGCCGCTACAGGCGTCGCCAACGAGGTTGCGGCGATGGCCACCGCGCAAAAGCTGGTGAAACGGGCCGACAACATCCGCTACTACCAGGTGCCGGGGCATCAGGTGCAGATCGCCGCCAACGCCGCGAACGTGCGCACAACCCAGGACGGCGGCCTGAAGCAGACGCAGCTCATGAGAGATTCCGCAGGTCATTGCGTGCTCACACAAGACCAGCTGGTCAACATGTACCTTGACTACGACAAGAAGAAGACGCTCACGGACATCCTGTTCGGCGAAGGCGAGGGCAACCTTGCCGCGCCGCGCAACACGGGGGTGCCCTTCGTTGCCTATCAGCTGCCGCTTATCGATGAACGCCAGATGAAGCATCCGTCGCATCTCTATCGCCATAAATACTATGCGCCCATCGTGAACAACGACGGGACGACCGGCCGCGCATATGTGGCGTTACACGACAACGGCAAGCGCATATTCAACTTCACGGGCATCGCCGTGTACCGCGCGTAGACGGCTCGCGCGCCGGGGCGTAAGCGGCGCGGGCGCGGACGGTACTGGCGCGGAAGCTGGCGACGCGAACACGAACGGCGCCAGCGCGGGCATGGGCGGTGCTAACGCGGTTGCGGGCGACATGAGCGCGAACACGAGCGAGCGACAACCACCCCACCGCTCTCGAAGCCCCGCGCCAAGCGCGATCGCAACGGACGCGAGGCGCGGGTGCGGGCGGTGCGGTTGCGGGCGGCGCTAGCACAGATGCTGGCGATGCGAACACGGGAGGCGCCAGCGCGGATGTGGGCGATGTCAACACGCTCTCCCGCTAACTTCACGCATGACGCCCTGCGCAAAAACGCAAGCATAACGAATGCGGCGCGCACCCGAGCTCGGGCGCGCGCCGCTTGCATTTACCCCCGAAAAACTGCGCGGACCAGGTACTCCACGTTGCCCTGCGTGCCGGTGATGGGGCTTTCGGTGACGCCCGTGCATTCGAAGCCGGCGGCTTCCAGGGCCGCGCGCACCTCGTCGACCGTACGCAGGCGCACGGCCTCGTCGCGCACGATGCCGTGATCGGTTTCGTCGTGCTGGCTTTCGAACTGGGGCTTGATCAGGCCGATGAAGATGGTGCCCGCCTGCGCGAAGCGCGCAAACGTAGGCGCCAGGGCCGCCAGGCCGATGAAGCTGAGATCGGCCACCAGCAGATCGAACGGCGCGCCCAGCTCGGCAGGGTCGGCCAGCTTTATGTTGGTGCGCTCGAACACCGTCACGCGCGGGTCTTGGCGCAGCTTCCACGCCAGCTGCCCGTAGTTCACATCCACGCACGCCACGCTGCCGGCGCCGGCCTGCAGCAGGCAATCGGAGAAGCCGCCCGTCGAGCTGCCGATATCCATGCAGCGCATGCCCAAGACGTCCTGTCCGAACGCATCGAGCGCGCCCTGCAGCTTATGTCCGCCGCGCGAGACGAACTTCTTGCGGCCCTTCACCACGATGTCGGCATCGGGCGCAACCTTGATGGCCGCGCTAGCGACGTACACGTCGTCCACCTTCACCTCGTGCGCCAAAACGGCACGCAGCACGGTGCCGGCATCGGGGAACACCCCTTGCTCGACCAGCAGCTCATCCAAGCGTATCTTTTTCGGTTTCTTAGTCATGCGGCCCATTATAGCGAAAGACCTCGTCAACCCCACAGGCAAACGCACCACCGCAGCAAAGCAAATTGAAAAGCGACAAGAAGAAATGCACAGGCAACGCCGCAGCCTGCCCTACAGAAGCAAACGCCAGCGCAATCCTTTTAGCAGCATGCCCGCAGAGACAAACACTGGAGCAATTCCCTTTAGCAACATGCAAACTACTGCTTGGCCAAACGCCAGCGCAATCCCCTTAGCAGCGTGCCCCACAGAAGCAAACGCCAACGCGATTCTCTTGGCATCTTGCAAGCCGCCGCTTTGACAAGACCAGCGCTCCCCACGTGCAGGCAAAATCAAACGCGTCCGCGAATAATCGTTCGTTTTGGCCCCCGACATTCCGGCGCGCCAACCTTCGCAATCGTAGACTGCAAATAATCGCGCGTTTTGGTCCCCCTTGGACAGAATGCGCGATTATTCGCCATCAGCAGATCCAAAAGCCCCTCAAACCATCGCTGAGACTGAGGGAATTGGACATTTTCGACGATAGCTTGCCGTTTTGAGCCCCGCACCGTATTTGCGAGGCCCCGAGCATGCGAATAATCGCATGTTTTGGCCTCCCCTGGACAGAACGGACGATTATTCGCAGTCGGCAGGTCCGAAAGCCCCTCAAACCATCGCTGAGCGTGAGCGAATTGGACATTCTTGACGAATGTTCGCAATTTCGAGCCCCGCACCGCCTTTGCGAGGCTCCGAGTGTGCGAATAATCGTTCAATTTGTCCCCAGACGGCCAAAACATGCGATTATTCGCACCTGCCATGACTAATACCAGCCAGCGCCAGCCAATGCCAACCAGTGCCGGCCAATAGCCGATCACGCTCGACTCATCGCAAGCAACAAAGCCCGTTCGCCTAGCGCAAAAGCGAGAGCGCCGCCGACCGCGCGACCAACTACCCCTTTGCACACATCGCTTTTGCGCACGCAAACAATAAACGCCCGACAAGCCAGAAGCCTGTCGGGCGTTCGTGAGTTTTTCGCTCCCAGACGTTTTGCTCCCGCGGAGGCAGCAGCCGGGCAATCCGCTCCTGCGGAGGCAGCGGTCAGAGTTCGCTCCGAGGCGATCCGCTCCCGCGGTTTCAGCAGCCGGTCGATTTAATCCTGCAGGAGTAGCAGCTGAGTTTCGCTCCGAGGCGATTTACTCCTGCCTCCAGCGGAAGCAACAGCCGAGCGACCTGCTCCTGCGGTTTCAGCAGCCGGGCAATCCGCCCCCGCGAGAGCAGCAGCCGGGTTTCACTCCGGGGCGATCTGCTCCTGCAGGAGCAGCAGCTGGGCGATTTACTCCCACGGAAGCAGCAGTCGAGCGACCTGCTCCTGCGGTTTCAGCAGCCGGCCGACTTGTTCCCACGGAGGCAGCAGCCGGGTTTCGCTCCGGGGCGATTTACTCCTGCGGGAGCAGCAGCTGGGCGATCTGCACGGCGTTGAGCGCGGCACCCTTGCGGATCTGGTCGGCGACCACCCACATGGCCAGGCCGTGCTTGACCGTGGGGTCGCGACGGATGCGGCCGACGTAGGTGTCGTTCGTGCCGGCCAGCAGGCCCGGCATGGGATACACGTCGTTGGCGGGGTCGTCCATGACGGTGACGCCCGGCGCGGCGGCAAGCGCCTCGCGAGCGGCCTCGGGCGGCACATCGCCAACGAACTCGACGTTGATGGACTCGCCATGGCAGCGCAGCACAGGCACGCGCACGCAGGTGGCGGCCACCTGCACGCCCTCGTCGCCCATGATCTTCTTCGTTTCCGCGACCATCTTCCACTCTTCCTTCGTGGAATCGTCGTCCAGGAACACGTCGATGTGCGGGATGGTGTTGAACGCGATACGGTGCTTGAACGCCTTGATGGTCAGCTCGTCCTCGGGCTTGCCGTCCAAAAACTCGCGCGTCTGGTCGTACAGCTCGGCCATGGCCGGGGCGCCGGCGCCGGATGCGGCCTGGTACGTGGAGACGACCACACGGGTGATGCGCGCCAGGTCGTAAAGCGGCTTGAGGGCGACCACCATTTGGATGGTGGAGCAGTTCGGGTTGGCGATGACGCCGTTATGCCAGCTCACGTCGCCGGGGTTCACCTCGGGCACCACCAGCGGCACATCCTCGTCCATGCGGAACGCGCTGGAGTTGTCGATCATGACGGCGCCATGGGAGACCACGGCCTCGCGCATGGCCTTCGAAACGGAACCGCCGGCGGAGAACAGCGCGATGTCGACGCCCTCGAACGACTCGGGAGTCATCTCCTGCACGGTCAGCTCGCCTGCAGGAACCTGGCCGCAGCCCTTGAACGGCAGCTTCTTACCGGCGGAACGCGCGGAAGCCAGCGCGATGACCTTCGACGCGGGGAAATCCAGGTCGTGCAGCACATTCAAGAACTCGTTGCCGACGGCGCCCGTAGCGCCGCAAACCGCAACCACCGGGTTAGCCGGCATGACCTTCGTCCAAGCCATATGCAACTCCTATCATTCAACCTGCACTTCGCAGGATGGGGAATCAAAAACGGAAACGCGACCCAGGAGCTAAAAAGTCGCAGGTCGCACCAAAGTCAGCGAGGGCGCGCGTGGCGCGTCGTATTCGGCTGAAACAAGCGGGCATTGGCCTTAGGGCCATGTCCGTGAAGTTGAAGTCGAAGACGGCGTACCACGCGCGGCCGCAGCGTCGAGCGGTTCCGTTTGCCGTAGGCAAACGGAACTACCTTACCTGCCCTTGTTCATCTTCGCGGCGATCTCCTCCGCGGACAGCTGCGTCTCCTCGAACACGCTGTCGGAATCCAGGCCGAAGGCCGTGTGCAGGCAGCGCACCGCGGCAGCGGTCTGGGCGCCGTCGACCACCACGGACAGGCGGATGGGCGATGTGGAGATGGCCAGGATGTTGATGTTGTTCTCGCCGAGGGTCTGGAACGCCTTGGCGGCGATGCCGGGGCTGGACTTCATGCCCGTGCCCACGATGCTGACCTTGGCGATGTCCTCATCGACCACGTATTCACGCGCGTTGACGTCGGGAAGGATGCGCTCCACCGTCTCGCAGGCGCGCTTCTCATCGGCGCCCGGGCAGGTGAAGCTGATGTCGGTGATGCCGTCCTCGGACACGTTCTGGATGATCATGTCCACGCTCACCTGGTTGCCCGCCAAGGCGCTGAACAGCTTGGCGGCGACGCCGGACATGTCGGGCACGCCGCGGATGGTGACCTTCACTTCCGACGTGTCGTGTGCGATGCCGGTGATGACGGCTTCCTCCATCATGTCGGTTTCCTCCTTGACATAGGTGCCCTCGGCGTCGGAGAACGCCGAGCGGGAATGGATGACCACGTTGTACTTGCGGGCGAACTCGACGGCGCGCATCTGCAGGACGCCGGCGCCGGAACCGGAAAGCTCCAGCATGTCGTCGTAGTTGATGACGTCGAGCTTCTTCGCGCGCGGGCAGATGCGCGGGTCGGCGGTGTAGACGCCGTCCACGTCGGAGTAGATCTCGCACACGTCGGCGTTCAGGCCGTGCGCCACGGCCACGGCCGTGGTGTCGGAGCCGCCGCGGCCGAGCGTGGTGATGTCGCCGTCGGCGTCGACGCCCTGGAAGCCGGCGACGACGGCGATGGCGCCGCGCTCGAGCGCATCGCGCACGCGCTCGCTGTGCACCATGACGATCTTCGCCTTGTTGTGGAACTTGTCGGTCTCAATGCCAGCCTGGCGGCCGGTGAAGCTCATGGCCTTGTAGCCGCGCGCCTCGATGGCCATGGCCAGAAGCGACATGGACACCTGCTCGCCGGTGGAGAGCAGACGGTCCATCTCGCGCAGCGGCGGGTTGTCGTTGAGCGCGGCGGCCAGGCCCACCAGCTCGTCGGTGGTCTTGCCCATGGCGGACACCACGGCGACCACGTCATGGCCGGCCTGCTTCTTCGCGATCAGCTTCTTCGCAACCATTTGGATGCGTTCGGGGCTTGCAACGGACGTGCCCCCGAATTTGCATACGATTAGCGACATGCGTTTCCTTTTTCGGACGGGGTTTCGATTGGTTGCCACTATAGCAAACAACCTCGTAACCACCGCGTCAGACGATGGTTGCGAGGTTGTTTTTTCACAGCGAACGTATGGACGAGCTGGCGATATCGGGCCGAACGGCTACGCGCTATCGGTTTGCGGGATAGCCGAGGGCGAGAAGGCCGCCTAGGCGCGATCGGCCAGCAGGCGCCGTCCGAGACGCAAGGAGGCCGCGCAATCTTCGCCGCCCCCCTTCGCCAAACGCAGCCCAAGCCCTGCGACCCGGGCAATGCGCAGCCGCTACGAGAACGCGACGAACGTGAACAGGAATGCCGCGGACACGATCCACATGAGCGGCTTGACGTCGCGCCAATGGCCCTGCGTCACCTTCACCGCCACGTAGGTGATGAAGCCGAAGCCGATGCCGTTGGTGATGGAATAGGTGAACGGGATGCCCATGATGGTGACGAACGCGGGGATGGCCGCCTCGAGGCTTCCCCAATCGATCTTGCCGATGTCGCTCATCATAAGGTAGCCGACAACCACCAGCGCGCCGCAGGTGGCCGAGCTGGACACCATGCCGATGATGGGAGCCAGGAACGCGCAGACGAAGAACGCCAGGGCCACCACGATGTTGGACAGGCCCGTGCGCGCGCCGGCCGCCGCGCCCGAGGTGGACTCGGCGAACGAGGTGATGGAGCTTGCGCCTGCGAAGCCGCCGACGATGGCGCCCACGGAGTCGACCATGAGGATCTCGCGCGTGTTCTCCACGTTGCCGTCCTCGTCGACGAAGCCGCCCTGCTGGCCCACCGCCATCATGGTGCCCATGGTGTCGAAGAAGTCGCTCATGAGCAGGCTGAACACGAACATGAGCAGCACGGGCTGCACGAACACCTGCACGATGGCCAGGCCGCTGCCGTCGGGCAGCTGCTGGAACGGGGCGCACAGCGCGCTGAAGTCGGGAACGAAGTCGAACTCGGCAGGCAGCGCCGTGACGCCGAGCGGGATGCCCACGATGGTGGCCACCACGATGGAGATGAGCAGGCCGCCTTTCGTGCCGCGCACCGTCAATATGATGGCAAGGGCGATGGACACCACGGACACTATGGCCGTAGGCTCGGTCAGGCTGCCCATGGTGACGAGCGTGGAGGAGTCGGACGCCAGGATGCCGCCGCCCTTCAGGCCGATGAACGCCACGAACAGGCCGATGCCGATGCCGATGGCCTGGCGCAACGCCACGGGGATGGCGTCCATGACGGCCTCACGCAATCCCAGCATGACCAGCACCAGGATGATGACGCCCTCCAAGAACACCACGCCCATGGCGATGCGCCAGTCGAGCCCCATCGACCCGCACAGCGTGAAGGCCACGATGGCGTTGATGCCCATGCCCGACGCCAGCGCGATGGGGCGGTTGGCGATCAGGCCCATGGCCGCCGTCATGACGGCGGCGCCGAAGCACGTCGCCGTGAGCGCAGCGTTGAACGGGATGCCCGCCGCCTCCATCATGGCGGGGTTGACCGCCACGATATACGCCATGGTCAGGAAGGTGGTCAGTCCCGCCATCACCTCCGTGCCCAACGAGCTGCCGCGCTCGCCTACCTTGAAGAAACGCTCGATAGCCGCTTCCATTCCGCCTTTCCCCTTCCCGGATGCGCGCGCCGCGCGGCGCACCCCTCTCCTTTCCCTCCGCGCCCCCACAGCGCGGCGGCCGCCCGCGCAAGCGCACGAGCGGCCGAAAACAAATCATCATATGCGGAAAAACCGCAACCGTCAGATTAACACACGCGGGGACGAGAAGCACGGCACAGGCGGTGGGATGACCGAGCGAGAAAGCGAGCTGCGAGAAGGAGACGGGCGGTGCAACGCAGGAGGCGAAGCTGCGCGGCGGGCGGCGGATGCGGGTGACGAAGCGCCCAAGCGGAGGGGCGAGCTGCGAGGGGGTCGGCTAGCGGGCGCCCTCCTCGGGCATCTTCCAGAGCAGGACGAAGCCGACGATGAACAGCACCGCCACGCTAAGGACGCCGTAGCTGCTCGAGCCCGTGAGCTGGGTGAACACGCTTACCAGCAGCGTGCCCATGATGGTGGCGTACTTGCCGAAGATGTCGAAGAAGCCGTAGTACTCGTTGGCGTTCTCCTTTGGGATGAGCTTGCCGAACTCGCTGCGCGACAGCGCCTGGATGCCGCCTTGGAACAGGCCCACGCACACGGCCAGCACCCAGAACTCGGCGGCGGAGCGCAGGAGGAACGCAGCGAACAGCGTGATGCAGAAGTATGCGAACACCGCGATCAGCAGCATGCGCTTGGTGCCGAAACGCCCGGCCAGGCGTCCGTAGGCGATGGCGGACGGGAATGCCACGAACTGCGTCACCAGCAACGCCAGCACCAGCTGCGTGGAGTCGATGCCCAGGTCAGTGCCGTAGCTGGTGGACATGGTGATGATGGTGTGCACGCCGTCGATGTAGAAGAAGAACGCCAGCATGTACATGAGCAGGCGCTTGTCGCGAACGATCTTCTTGCACGTGCCCACCAGGCCCTTGAGCGTGTGGCGGAACAAGTGAGCCTCGCGAGCCTTGAAATGCGTCTGGTGCACGTCGCGCAGCACCGGCACGGAAAACACCAGCCACCACACCGCGGTGATGACGAACGAGATGCGGATGCCGTCAAGCTGCCCGATGCCGAAGCTGCTGCCGAACAGCACGATGACCAGGCATACGATGAACGGGATGCACGAGCCGATGTAGCCCCACGCATAGCCCTGCGACGACACCTCGTCATAGCGCTCCTGCTCGGTGGCGTCGACCAGGAACGCATCGTAGAACACCAGCGATGCGTTGAGCATGACCGATGAGAACACATATATGACCAGGAACACCATGGCGTTGCCGGGCACGCCCATGACCGCGAGCGACACCGCGCCCGTGCCGATGGTTCCCGCAAGGAACTTCTTCTTGTTGCCCTTCAGGTCGGCCAGGCTACCCAGGAACGGCATGAGCAGGGCAAGCGCCAGCGAGGCTACTGTAGTCGCATAACCCCAGGCCACCACGGCGGACGACCCAGGTTCGGCGATGGCCGAGAAATAGATGGGTATGAGCGTTGCCGCCAGCATGACGTATGCGGAGTTTCCCACGTCGTACAAAACCCAGCTGCGCTCGCGTTTCGACAGGCTGCGAAGGCCCAATCCCATGGCTGCTCCTTGCTATCGGCAAGGCCCGCGCCGCCCGCGGGAACCCGCCGACGCGCAGGCCCGTGCGGTTCCGAACACCGAATCGTGCATGTACGTTGAACGCCGCCGAGCGGCGCGCAAACCATTGTATATGATGGCTATAATCGTCCACGTAAAATGAATGTCAGCCACACGAGAAACGGGGATACGGAATGCCGGCAATCATCACCCATGATTTCTTCGGACGCGACGTGTACGACGCGCTGTTCCAGACCATCGGCGGATCGCGCGACGAAGCCGACGCGTTCCTGCTGGGAAACCAAGGCCCCGACCCGCTGTTCTACGCGGTGGCCGACTTCCGCGCCACGGCGTACCACAAGCTGGGCAACACCATGCACAGCCGAAAGCCCGCCGAGCTGCTGGCGGCGCTGAAGGATTCCCTCGGCGTCCTGGACCCCGAGGAGAAGCCGCTCGGACGCGCCTACGCGCTGGGGTTCCTCTGTCACTACGCGCTCGATTCCGCCGTGCACCCGCTGGTGTACTGCCATGAGCACGCGCTATGCGACGCAGGCGAGCCGGGCTTGACGCGCGATGACGGCGGCGAGGTGCACGGCGTCATCGAAAGCGAGCTCGACGAGATGGTGCTGTTCGCCAAGCGCGGCGACACCGTGGCCGCGTTCAACCCCTCGCGCGAGATCCTGCACGCAAGCGAGCCGGTGCTCGGCGCCGTGTCGAAGATGTACGCCTACCTGGCCCTGAACGTGTACGGAGAAGTGATCCCGCACAACCTGTTCCGCCTGTCGGTGCACGGATTCCGCCTGGTGCAGCGCCTGTTCTGGTCGCCCACCGGTATCAAGCGCGACCTCATCGGCCGCATCGAGCGCCTGGCGCGCCCGCACTCGTTCTACCAGTCCATGAGCCATCGCCCGGTGGCCGCCGCCGAAAGCGTGTTCGACAACCACGAGCACGACGCCTGGACAAACCCCTTCACCGGCGATGTGCGCACCACCGGCTTCTGGGACCTCTACGATCAGGCGCAGTACAAGGCGAAGAGCCTGATCGCCGCATTCGACCAGCCGGGCTTCACCGTCGAACGCCTGCGCGAGCTGACCGGCGAGCTGGACTTCTCCGGCCGCCCCACGCAAGCCCAGGTGCTGGCGGTGGAATAGCGAACCCGGCGCAACCTGACGTCGATCAACCTGCGTGCAACCCGCGTGTCCCGCACGCGCTTGCGCGGGCAACCCGAACATCAGCCCGCCCGCAGCGATGCGGGCGGCAACCTCATCCCATATAACGACTCCCATATGAAAGGGTATTCATGCTGGAAGTAGCCCTGGCTATCCCCTATTGGCTCGAGCTCGCCGCAACCATTTCGGGCGCCATCTTCGGAGCGCTCAGCGCGGTACGGGCGAAATACGACATCTTCGGCGTGTGCTGCATCGCTATCGTGGTCGGCCTTGCCGGCGGCATCACGCGCGACATCCTGCTGCAGGATTACGGCATCTACGCCTTCCAGAAACCGAACCTGATCCTTGCCTGCATCGTGGCCGGCATCGCGGTGTTCTACTTCGGCAAGCTCATAACGTACTTCGACCCGTTCATGGACTTCCTGGACAACCTGTCGGTGGCGCTGTGGGCCATCATCGGCACGGGCAAGGCGCTCTCCGCCGGTCTTGACCTGGTGCCCGCCGTTATCCTGGGAACCATCACCGCCAACGGCGGCGGCATCGTGCGAGACATCTGCATGAACCGGGAGCCCGAGGCGTTCCAAGCGGGCACGGTGTACGTGAGCGCTGCGTTCATCGGCGCGCTCGCCTTCGCCGTGATGAAGCAGAACCACCTGCTCGACCAGTACGCGGCCATCACATGCGTCGTGCTGGTCATGGGCATCCGCTACGCCTCGCTGGCGTTCGGCTGGCGAACCCGCCCGGCGCGCGACTACTCCGACGTGGTCACGCAGGCCGTCGCCCAGCCGGTCAAGCGCATGGCCAACCGCGTGCGCGCCCGTCGCCGCCCCACCGGCTTCCAAGCCCAGACCACCGGCCTGACCGGCCCCATCCCCCCGGTTACCGCAAAGGGCGTCACCGGCAGCATGCCACCCATCACCTCTCCGAGCATCACCGGCAGCATGGCCCCTATCGCATTCGACGGCTCGTCGCCGGATAGCGCCTTGGGCAACGGCGTTACCAGCACCGACGGCGAGAACCGCTGCTATCCGGAAAGCGACGACCAGCCGCCGCGTCCCGAGAGCGAGACGTAAGGGGCCCGCAGGCCCGAAGAGTGGCCGGCATGCTGCCCCGTCTGCCGGGACCTCCGCCGACGGAGGCGTGCGCGACGCGACCGCCAGCCGAGCATCCGGCCGCGTCGTCCCGCTGGGGCATACACCCCGCCCGCTGGCGGTGCCGCCCGCGAAAGCGCGCGGCACCGCCAGCACGACCGCCCCATCAAACAGCACCGCCAAATGGGGCATCCACCCCAGCTGTTGCGGAAACGGGGCTTCCAATATAACGGGATGTTGACGGTTCGCGTCTTTCGCAACGCCGCCGTGGATTCCCCGTTTCCAGCACGTTAACTTGCGTTACACTTTGGAATCGCACGTGCGAACGTGGTAGGTACTTGTTCTTAGAAGGAGACCCCATGGGCAGGAAGCACAAGTTCGACTATTTCGGCGCATTCGAGCAGCACTCGAAGCTGGCCGTCGCCGAGTCGGCGTTGCTGGTTGAAACCATCGAGCAGTTCACGGAAGCATCCGCGCTCGAAGAGAACACGCAGAAGGCGCATGAGATCGAGCACGAGGGCGACACGATCAACCACAAGATCTTCAAGACGGTCGCCACCGACTTCATCACCCCCATCGACCGCGAGGACATCATCGAGATGTGCCAGGCGCTCGATGACATCGTCGACGATATCGAAGACGTCATGCTCCGCTTCTACATGTACGACATCCACTTCATGCACGACCAGGCCATCGAGTTCGCGAAGCTCATCCAGGGCAGCTGCAAGGCGCTCGACAAGGCCATGTGCGACTTCCGCAACTTCAAGAAGTCGAAGAACTTCGTGAACCTCATCGTGAAGGTCCACGACTTCGAGGAGCAGGCCGACCAGCTTTACACCCAGGTCATCCGCGACCTGCACGTGAAAGATTACGACAACCCCATGCGCGTGCAAGTGTGGACGAACCTGTTCGACAGCATGGAAGCCTGCTGCGATGCATGCGAGCTTGCAGCCGACGTCATGAACACCATCATGCTGAAGAACGTGTAGGCGCAAGCCGCACAAACCCATAGAAACGCGCAAGGCCCGCTCACGCGGGCCTTTCTCATGCAATGCAAAGCGAAGCGCCGGAAACGCCGGGCGCCCGGGACGACCGCCTAGGCAACCGCGCGGCGCCAAACGGTCGCGCAGGGATTGCGCCTGCAAACAACCGCACTCGAACAAAAGAAAGCCCGGCGCCGACGGCTATCCGCCGCGACGCCGGGCTTTGCGGTTGCAAGGTTGCCGACCAGGCTGCGCCTTATGCGTAGAAGGCGAACACGCGGCGACGCTCGCCGCCGATGGTGGTCAGGTTGCCGTGACCGGGCAGGACCACCGTGTCGTCGGGCAGGACCGCCAGGCGCTTGAGCGACTTGCGCATGGCCGACATGCTGCCGCCGCTGAAATCGGTGCGGCCGATGGAGCCGAAAAACAGCGTGTCGCCGGCGATCAGGACCGGCTTGGCATCCAGGCGCTCGGTGAGCGAGGAATCCAAGAACAGGCACATGCTGCCCTCGGTGTGGCCGGGGGTGCTGATGACCTTCCACGGCATGTTGCCGATCTTCACCACGTCGCCGTGGTTGACGCGCTGGTCGACCGGGCATGCGGGGAACTTCTGATCGTCGCGCGGCACGGGCTTGTCGCCGCAGATCATGTCGGCATCGATGGCCGAGGCGATGACGGTGGCGCCCGTGAGGCTGCACAGCTCGGCAGCGGCCGCAACATGATCGGAGTGGCGATGCGTCAGCACGATGGCATCGAGCTTGCGCCCGCCCAAAGCCGCCGCGATCTTCTTCGCATCGCTTGCGGGGTCCACCACGAAGGTGGCGGAGCCGTCCGACACGACGTACACGTTGGTCTGATACGGCCCCAGAACCAGGAACGCCGCGTCAACGCACGTTCCCTTCACCTTATATGCCATGTTGTCCTCCTAAATCAGTATCTTCATCCTTGCAGCCCATCCCCTACAGCAGGGCGGAATCCTTCCCTCCGCCGACCTTCGGCACCATGCGGCGGGCATCGAACACGCCCTCGAGCGCCTTGAGCTTGCTGAGGATGATATCGATGTGCGTGATGTCGCTGACCTGGAACAGGAAGCGCATCTCGGCCATGCCGTCGCGGTGCGACACCGTGTTCGACGACAGCACGTTAGCGCCCATGCCCGACAGCACGAGCACGACATCGGAGAGCAGCTGCAAGCGATCGAGCGCCTCGATGTAGACCTCCACCTTGAACGACGTGTTCTTCGGCAGATCGCTTTCCCAATGCACCTTCATGATGCGCTCGGGCTGGGCCATGAGCTCCTTGGCGTTCGGGCAGTCGCGACGGTGCACCGACACGCCGCGACCGCGCGTGACGAAGCCGATGATGTCGTCGCCCGGCACGGGGTTGCAGCAGCGCGACAGGCGCACGAGCGCGCCTTCCACGCCTTCCACCACCACGCCGTTGGAGCTTTTCGTCTCGTGCTTCTTCGGCTTGTTCACCAGCGTGAGCATGGGCGGCAGCTTGCCGGTGGTCATGGCCGCCGTGCCCAGATTCAGCGGATCGGGCTGCTGATCGCCCTTGCGACCCAGCTCAGCGAGCAGACGGTTGGCCACGCTTTGCACGCTCTCCTTGCTGGTGCCGATATTGACCAGCATGTCGTCGGCATCCTTGTAGCCCAGGTGCTCGGCGACGGTGCGCAGCGCGCGCTCGGAGCGGGTGTTGGAGATGCCCAGGCCGTGCTTGCGCATCTCGCGCGCCAGCTTGTCGCGGCCGCTGAGCAGGTCGTCGGCACGGGTGACCTTGCTGAAGTACGCGCGGATCTTGTTGCGCGCGCTGGGGGTTTTCACGATGTTGAGCCAGTCGCGGCTGGGGCTTGCCGACTTCTGCGTGAGGATCTCCACGCGGTCGCCCAGCTGCAGCTCGTAGGCCAGCGGCACGATGGCGCCGTTGACCTTCGCGCCCACGCAGTGGTTGCCCACCTCGGTGTGGATGGCATAGGCGAAGTCGACGGGCGTGGATCCGGCGCGCAAGCTCATGGCCTCGCCCTTCGGCGTGAACACGAACACCTCGGTAGGCGCCAGGTCCACCTTCAGGTCCTTCAAGAACTCGCGCGAATCGTGCGTCTCGTCCTGCCAGTCCACCATCTCGCGCAGCCATGCCAGCTGCTTGTCCATGGAGTCGTTGCCGCCGCGGCCGCCCTTCTCCTTGTAGCGCCAGTGCGCCGCCACGCCGTACTCGCTTTGGCGGTGCATCTCCTCGGTGCGGATCTGCACCTCGAGCGGCCTGCCGGCGGGGCCGATGACCGTGGTGTGCAGGCTTTGGTACATGTTGAACTTCGGCATGGCGATGTAGTCTTTGAACCGCCCGGGCATGGGGTGCCACAGCGTATGCACCGCGCCCAGCGCCGAGTAGCAGTCCTTCACCGACTTGACGATGATGCGCACGGCGATCAGGTCGTAGATCTCGGAGAAGCCCTTGCCCTTCTTCGCCATCTTCTGATAGATGCTGTACAGGTGCTTGGGGCGACCCATGATCTGCGCCTGGATGCTCACCTTGTCCATTTCGCCGCGCAGCACGGAGATGACCTGGTCAAGGTACTCCTCGCGCTCGAAGCGGCTTTCGGTGACCATGCGCGATACCTGCTTGAACTTGTTGGGCTCGAGGTAGTAGAAGCTCAGGTCCTCAAGCTCCCATTTGATGGAGTTGATGCCCAGGCGGTGCGCGATGGGCGCGTAGATCTCAAGCGTCTCGCGCGACTTGAAGATGCGACGATCCTCCTTGAGCGCCGCCAGGGTGC
Organism: uncultured bacterium; assembly: GCA_905215325.1. Lineage (GTDB taxonomy): Bacteria > Actinomycetota > Coriobacteriia > Coriobacteriales > Eggerthellaceae > Senegalimassilia. The sequence goes on from CAJMPP010000001.1 coordinate 126,282, forward strand.
GCATGTTGTGCAGGCGGTCGGCCAGCTTGATGACGATGACGCGGATATCCTTGCTCATTGCCACGAACATCTTGCGGATGGTGGCCGCCTGCTCGTCGGTGAGGGTTTCCACCTCGATGCGCGTGATCTTAGTGACGCCGTCGACCAGCTGGGCCACGTGCGGGCCGAACTCCTGCTCGACAAGCTGGCTGGTCACGTCGGTGTCCTCCACCGTGTCGTGCAGAAGCGCCGCGCACAGCGTTTCCACGTCCATGCGCAGATCGGCCAGGATGATGGCTACCTCCACCGGATGCGCGATGAACGGCTCGCCCGACTTGCGGCACGCGCCCTCGTGGGCGTTGGCGGCGAAGCGGAAGGCCTTCTCGAGCTTGGCCTCCTCCTCGTCGGTCAGGTAGCCGCGCGTCATGTCCTGCAAGTCGGAGAAGCGCTCATCAGGGGTTTTCTCGCCCTTGGGCAGCACCTTCGTGGCCTCGGTGGAAAACGCCTTCTCCGCCACGTGCGGACGGCCCAGCAGGCTATCGTCGACGGTTTGCCGGACCACGTCGGGCTGCGCCCCCAGCAGGTTCAGGTCCGATCGGCTATTCGACTTGTTCATTTCCAGCCTCCTTTGCAACGGCGGTGGTGGGCAGGATGGGATGCGATACGCGCTTCTGCAGGTCGGCGGCGTTGCTGCGCATGACCCAATCGCGGAACGCGTGGAAGATCTCGCGCTCGTCCATCCCCTCTCGATAGCGCACGCTGTCGGTGAGCTGCACCTTGTCCTGCGTGTCCTTCACATGGATGGAGCGCACCAGCCCGTCGGGGCCGAACATGGCGTGCGCCTCGATGAGCCCCAGCTCGCGGAACACCGCAACGGCGCACGTGACCGACGCCGTGTTCACCGGGAAGATGTCGGTGGACACGTTCTTGGCCAGCTCGGCGTCGCTGGTGGTGAAGAACAGCGTGTCGGAGGCGCGCTGCATGGCGCGCAGCTTGCGGTACACCTGCGCCAAGCTGTCGTGGCACGGCGTCATGTCCGCCAGGATGCGCTCGTTGAGGGCGCAGTCGTTGCGGCTGAACAGCAGGTGCACGCAGGCCGGCTTGCCGTCACGTCCGGCGCGGCCCGACATCTGGTTGAATTCTATCTCGTTGAAGGGCATGTGGTACAGCACCACGTGGCGGATGTTCGGGATATCCACGCCCTCGCCGAACGCGCTGGTGGCGATGAGCACCAGAAGCGCGTCGGTGCGGAACAGCTGCTCGATGCGCTTGCGCTCGCTGCGCGACAGGCCCGCGTTGTAGAAGCCGATGAGCGGCGCCACCTGCGGCGCGTGCTTGCGCAGCGCGCGGGCGACGGCCACGGACTGCTCGCGGGAGTTCACGAACACCACCGTCTTCTCGCCGGTTGCCACCAGGTTTGCCAGGTAGTTGTCGCGGCTGGGCACGTTGCGGCGGTCGTCCAGGCGCAGGTTCGGGCGATCGGAGGCGTCGAACACGCATGCGTCGATGGGCAGCTCGCGGCGCACGGCCTGGGCGCACTCGTCGTCGGCCGTGGCGGTGAGCGCGAGCACCGTGGGATTGCCCAGCCTGCGCACCGCGGAGCCGATGGTGGCGTACGCCTCGCGCTGGCCGGCGCGCGCCAGGCCCACGTGATGCGCCTCGTCGACCACCACGAACTTCACGCGGCCGGTGTAGGCGAACGAATCGGCGTGCCATGCCAAGAACTCGGGCGTGGTCAGCGCGATGTCCACGCTGCCGTCGGCCAAGCCCGCGAACGCCTGGCGGCGCTCGTCGACCGTGGACTCGCCGGTGAGCGTGACCACGGTGATGCCGAAGGGCGCCAGCGCCTCGCGCAGATGGAACGCCTGGTCGGCGATGAGGGCGCGCAGCGGGTACACGAACAGGCTGGCCTCGCGGGCCGCCAGCGCGCGCAGCGTGGCGTGCACCTGGAAGGTAAGCGACTTGCCGCGGCCCGTGACCATGACGCCGAGCACCGACTTGCCTTCGGCAAGGTTATCCAAGATGTCGCGTTGGGCCTGGTGAAGCTGGCCGTCGCCGATGATGGCGCGCACGATGTGCTCGCGCAGGCGCTGCGGGTCCTGCCGCGCCATGGCCTCCCAATGGGCGCGGTTGACCTCCAGCTCGTTCTCGTATTCCTCGACCGCCTCGGGGTCGTGCGGCGCGTCGGCGCACAGCTCCTCGTCGCGCGTGGCGTAGAGGTCGCTCACGAAGCTGAGGTTCTCCGGGTTCAGGCACGCCTCCAGGGCGGCGCACGTGCGCGCCGGCGACAGCGATTTGAGCATGGCCTTCACGCTGCGGCGGTTCTTCCATTCGTCTATCTGCACCTCGAACGCGGCGTTGACCACGCTGTCGGTCTTCATGAGCGCCTCGATGTCGTTGCAGTGGAACATGATGCCGGCCACCGTGGTGCGCCCGTTGGAAAGCGAGCACGAGAAGTGGTTGCGCTCGGCGCCCACCGCGCGGCTGTGCAGCAGCGTGACGTCGCGCGCCAGGTACACGGGCACGGGATGCTCCTGGCCGAACGGGGCCAGCGCGTCGAGCTGCGCCACGTTGCGCAGCGTGAGCTCGTCAAGGTTCACGCAGGCGTCGATGGTGATGAGCGGGTGGAACGCGCCCTCGGGCAGCGCGTCCATGTACTCGCACAGGCGGCGTTCGAACTCGGGCAGTTTCTCGGTGGGAAGCGTCACTCCCACGGCCGCCTCGTGCCCGCCGAAGCGCAGCAGCAGGTCGGAGCAGCTTTCCACGGCCTTGAACAGGTTGACCTGGCCCACGCTGCGGCCGCTGCCGCGCGCCTCGTCGCCGTCGATGGTGAACAGCAGGCAGGGCACGCCGTAGGTGTTCACCAGGCGGCTGGCCACGATGCCCTTCACGCCCTCGTGCCACCCTTCGCCGGCCACCACCAGGGCGCGCTGGCCCTTGTAGGTTTCGGCGGCCTGGGCCTTGGCGATCTCGGAGAGCTCCGCCTCGATGGCGCGGCGCTGGTCGTTGACGCCCTCGAGGCGCTGCGCCTGCTGGTTTGCCTGCTCGAAGTCGTCGGTGAGCAGAAGGTCGAGCGCCAGCTGCGCGTCGCCCATGCGGCCGGCGGCGTTCAAGCGCGGGATGATGGAGAAGCTGAGGTTGGTGGCGGTGACCTGCTTGCCGGAGGCGCCGGAAGTATCGAGCAGCGCGGCGATGCACGGGCGCGGGGCCTGGTTGCTGCGGCGCAGGCCGTCGGCGACCAGGGCGCGGTTCTCGTCGCGCATGGGCATGAGGTCGGCGATGGTGCCGAGCGTGGCGAAGTCGGTGTACTGGCGCCACAGGTGCGGCTTGCCGAAGCGGCCGCCCAGCGCCTGCACCATCTTGAGCGCCACGCCCACGCCGGCCAGGATGGCGCTGGGGCAGGCGGCATCGCGCTTCGGGTCGGCCACGGGCACGCCCTCGGGCACCAGGTCGGAGGGCTCGTGATGGTCGGTGACGGCCACTTCAATGCCGCGCTCCTGCAGCAGGCGCACCTCCTCCTTGCAGGCGATGCCGCAGTCGACGGTAACCAGGAAGTCAGGCTTGACCTGCGACAAGCGCTCGATGGCCGCCGGGGTTATGGCATAGCCCTCCTCGAAGCGGCGCGGGATGAACGGCGTGACGCGCGCGCCGAACTCGCGCAGGCCGCGCGTCATGACGGTGGTGGCGGAGATGCCGTCCAGGTCGAAATCGCCGAACACGAGGATATGGTCGCCGCGGCGGATGGCGGCCTCCAGCGCATCGGCGGCCTCGGACAGCCCGGGGATGATGTAGGGGTCGCGCCAGTCGCGGTCAAGCGACGGCGTGAGGAAACGGTTCGCGGCTTCCGGGGTGTCGATGCCGCGCGAGACGAGCGTGGCCGCGATGAAGTGAGGCATGTGCAGCTCGCGCTGCAGGCATGCGACCGCCTCGGGCTCTGCCGCCTTGATGTTGAATCTGGCAGACATGGTGGGTACCTACTTATTGCAGTGCTTTCCTATAGTTCGCTTCTATTGTCGCACAAGTGCATGGCGGCGCCGCCGGGAAGTGCCGCGGCCGGCGGGCAACGTGGCAAGCGGTTCGGGCGACGTGTCCGGATGCGCTGCGGGAGCGTGCGGGGAGGGGCGCGGCCGCGCGATGCCGTCCCGACTGCCACGCCCGCGCCATACCTGCGGCCGCTCGATGCCGTCTCGACTGCCGCATCCCCAGCGCCTCGGCCGATGTGCCCCCGCCGCCTCGGCCGCCGCACCTGCAGCCGCACCGTTCGCAGCTTTTTTGCAGCCTTTCGCCCTTGGCCCGCAGCCTGGCGCGAGCATGCGATAATGGGGCCTTCCTACCCTGAACAACGTGCAGGAGCATCGCATGGCCAACTGCCTTGTCGCCCAATCGGGCGGCCCTACCGCCGTCATCAACGCCAGCCTTGCCGGCGTCATCCGCGCGAACCAGCTCAACCCGCTCTACGACCGCGTCCTCGGCGGCCTTCACGGCATCGAGGGAACGCTGGCGGGCAACCTGTTCGACCTGACCGATTTAAGCGGCCGCGAGATCGAGGTGCTCAAGCAAACGCCCTCGTGCGCGTTGGGCACGTGCCGCTACAAGTTCTCCGATGAGGCCGATTTCCAGCGTCTCATCGACGTCATGGACGAGAACAACATCTCCACCATGTTCTATATCGGCGGCAACGGCTCCATGTCCACGGTTGCCACCATGACGGCCTGGGCCGCCGAGCGAAACCTGGATAAGCGCTTCATCGGCATCCCGAAGACCGTCGACAACGACCTGGGGCTTATGGACCACTGCCCTGGCTTCGCCAGCGCCGCGAAGGTGGCGTGCGAGATAACGCACGCCACGCGCATGGACTACGACGCCTACACGCGCCCCGAGGTGTTCGTGCTGGAGACCATGGGCCGCGACGCGGGCTGGCTTGCTGCAAGCACGTGCCTGACCGGCGACGTCGACCTGCTCGTGCTGCCCGAGGTGGATTTCCGCCGCAGCATCTTCCTGGAGCAAGTGCGCGCGAAAATGGAGCGGCAGGGCAGCTGCTACGTGGTGGTGTCGGAAGGTGCGCGCTGGTACGACGGCACGTACCTGTCGGCCAACGGCAAGGCCGCCGACGGGCTGGGCCACGCCATGCTGGGCGGGGCCGCCGGGCGGTTGAAGTCAATGATCGTGGAAGCCGGCATCGTGCCGCGCTGCGTGGTGCAGGACCTGTCGCGCGTGGCGCGCTCGAGCAACTTCGCCATGAGCCTGGTCGACCTTGAGGAATCCTACGACCTGGGCGTTTCCGCGCACATGCGCAGCGCCAAGCCCGAGTTCACCGGGCAGGTGGTGGGCATCCGCCGAGGCCAGGGCGTCGACGGCGGCTACAACACCGAGTTCTTCGCCTGCCCCGCCTCCGACCTGGCCAACTTCGTGCGCCCCTTCCCCAGCGAATGGATCCTGCCGAACTACCAAGGCGTATCCGACGAGGCGCTGGATTATTTCCGCCCGCTCATCCAAGGCGAGCCGAAGCTGATCTGCGAGAACGGCATTCCCGTGACCATGCGTCCCTTCAACAGGCGCTAGCGAGCAAGGCCTGCAGGTCATAGCGCGAAGCGGCTACAGCGGCGAAGCGCTTGTCCTTGAACTTCCTCTTGAGCGGCTTCACGTTGACGCCCTGCTATCACAGCGGCACGGCACACTGCCATGCGCTTGAAACGACGGAAGGGCCGCACCCGTCCCCCCGCCTGGCGGGAATCGGATGCGGCCCTTCTACGTGCCGTCGCTTCAGCTCCGCGCCCGCGGCTTCGACGCCTTAGAACGCGATGCCGAATGCGGAGATGACAAGGCCCCAGAACACGCCCGTGGCCCACAGGCCCGCCAACACGATAAGGTTCTGGCGAAGGCCGCGGTTGGTGCGGAACAGCACCAGCAGGCCCACACCGGCCGACACCAGGAGGCCCGCCATCATGGCGCCCGCGCCGAGCGCGCCCTCCACGTAGAGCTGCGCGATCACCACGCTTGCCGCGCAGTTCGGGATAAGACCCACCAGCGCGCTGCCCAGCACCGACAGCACCGGGTTGCTGCCCAGGAATGCGGCCAGCGCATCTTCGCCGACCAGCTCGAGCGCACCGTCGAGCACGAGGGTGATGACGAAGATGAACACCGTGACCTGCGCCGTGTGCTTGAGCGCGCTGCGCAGGATGGAGCCGCCCTCGTGGTGGTGTTCGTGTTCCTCATCGTGCTCGAAATCGTACGCCAGCTCCGGCTGCTGCTCGCAAGTTTCGCAATCGCCGTTGCAATGGCAATGGTCGCGTTCGCACAGCTCGTGGATGCGCAGCTTCTCGCGGTCGCGGCGCGCCAGTCGGATGGCCGCGTCCACCACGAAGCCCATGACCATGCCGATTATCAGCTTCACGCCCATGATCTTCAGGATGGTCATCGGCGCCACCTGCTCGGCCAGGAAGATGGGCAGCATCTCGTCGGAGGTTGACAGGAACACCGCGAACAGCGTGCCAAGCGTGATGACGCGGCCCGCCCACAGCGTTGCCGCCGCCGCCGAGAAGCCGCATTGCGGGACGATGCCCACGAGCGCACCGACTACCGACCCCGCCGCGCCTGCACGGCGCACGGCCTCCTCGGCCTTGTCGCCCGCCTTGTGCTCGAGCCACTCCATTGCCAGATAGGTGACGAACAAAAACGGGATAAGGTACAGCGTGTCCTCGACGGAGTGCTCGAGAACGTGCCCGATGAGATGCGTGATGTCTTCCATGAACCTTGCCTTGCGATCGAAAGGTGCCCTTGCCTGCGCATGCGTCGCATGCGCTCCGTGTGTCAGGTTCCCAGTTTACAGAACGCGTCAAGCGAACGTGAAGAAACCGTGAACGATGGTTAACTTTCCCGACTTTTGCCCTCCCCGGCCCGAAGCGCCTTGCAGCTCACGGCGCCGAACCATTATTTGTGGATGAACAGGTTCCAGGAGGGTGTTCAGAAGGAGGTTGTTCAGATACGCGACGGGCCCGGGATTTCTCCTGGGCCCGTTTGGGTTTTGCCTGCTTGCCCCTCGTTTGATGCCGGGGGCGACCAGCGAAGCTGCGCTGCCCGTCGACTAGGCCAGTGCCGCCTCCAGCTGCTCGATGCCGTCGAACGGGGTTTCGGTGTTCCCGTTTTGGCGGTCGATCTTGATGACCGCGCCCTTCCACGTGGGATCCTTGCGCTGGGCCGCCAAGGCTGCCGCCGCGTCATCGGCGGGCTTGTCGTCTTCGCTATCGTGCTCCTTGAACTCGTCGGTTCGCACGACGAAGCGGTAGTCGAACTTCTTGCGGTCAGGCAGGCCCTTCGAATCGAAGCCGTACTTCAGCTGGCCGAGCATGCCGCGCATGGCCTCGACCGCGCCGGCTTCCCCGATGCCCACCATACCGAGCTCGCTGCTGTACAGCGACTTCGGCGACACGTACAGCGTGCGGATCTGGCGACGGCGACGCTCCTCGAAGCGGACGAGGATCGCGGCGATGGCCACGATACCAGCCCACCATACGATGGCCAGCGTCAGGTCGAGCGGGCTATCGATGCGGTTGAAGCCCAGGTGGTACCACAGCACCAGCAGCAGCGCCGCAACGACGGCCGCCGCGCCCAGCACCAGATAGTTGCTTTTCCTCATGGCCCTAAGCCTCCATTCCAGCGGGCTTGGCGGCGGGAGACCCCGAGGGGTCCTTGCCGTCGCCATCGCCCAAGACGTCGTTCATGTCGTTGCGCAGCTTGCGCTCGTGGTTCTTACGGCGAAGCGCCGCCGCAAGACCGTAGACAGCCGTCAGGACCATGCCGACGATCATATACCAGTGCACCCAGCAATGATCAGCCGACGACTCCCTGCCCAACGGGTTCTCGGCGTCGTAGATCCGCTCCTCCTCGACCGGGCCATCGGCCTCGGGGCTGCCCATCACCGACTCGTACGCGCCCTCGAGCACGTCGGCCACCGCATCAAGCATGCCGGCTGCCGCAGGCGCCGGGGTCGAAGCCGAGGCGGGCGTCGAGCCGTTGCCCGGATTCGGAGTCGAACCGGGCGTCGTGCCGTCCGGAGTCGTGCCAGGCGTCGTGCCGTCGCCCGGGGTCGGGGTCGGAGCCGGGGTCGGGGCGGGCTCCGGTGTCGGATTCGTGCCATCATCCGGGTTCGGCGTCGGGGGCACCGGAGCCGGCGTGACCGTCAGCGTGCCCAGGTGCTCGTCGATGACGTAGTTGGCGGCATCGACATCGCCCCACGTGATGCGATAGGCGTTCACCGAGCTGCCCACCTCGGTCTGGCTGCCGGTGGTGACGGCCGTGACGCGATCCTCGCCCTGCAGGCCCTCGATCGTCAGCTCGCCGTTCACAAGCTCGCTGCCGTCGTAGATCTTCGAGTCGCTGCCCGTGGTCACCGTCAGCGACGCGGGCGTGATGCGGTACGCACGCTCAACGCTACCGGCATAGTTGCCCTTGCCGGCAACGATCACGGTCACCTCGCCGACGTTCTTCACATCGCCGGAGAAGGAAAGCTCGTAATCGCGGCCCTTCACCAGCGCATTGCCGTCCTTATCGACCACTTCGGGCTCGAAGCGCTGATCGGCGCCGTTGTACACCGTGTCGGCCAGATAGCCGACCGTCACGCCGCCGAACGCGCCGGCGTCATCGGGATCGATGGACTGCGCCGACACCGCCAGCGTGCCGAGGCTCTCCTCGATCGTATAGTTCGCCGCCTTCGCGCCACCGTCCCAAACCAGCTCGTAGCCGTTCACGCTCGAACCGACCTCGGTCTGGCTGCCGGTGGTCTTGAAGGCTGCGGTCTCGCCGTTCACGAAGCCGGACACCCTGCCCTCGGCCGCCAGCGCATCGCCATCGAAGACCTTCGTAACGCTCGGGGTGGTCACCGTCAGCTTCGCCGGCTCGACCTTGATGGTGCCGTCGACGAACTTGACGTTCAGCTTCGAGGTGACGTCCTCGCCCTGGGCGTTCTTGATGACGAGCACGTCGGCCGTGGCTGCAACCTCGCCGTCGGAGACGTCCTTCGCGCTTGCCGCGGACTCGGCGGTCTCGAGCGAGTAGCCCTCGGGCAGGTTGGACACCTTGACGGTGGCGCCGTGGGACGCACCGTCGTAGGTGAACGTGCCGCCCGTGGTGGTCACGACCACCTCGTCGGCGGACTCGGTGACGATCAGCTTGCCGATGGTCTCGGCTTCAAGCCTGTAGTTCGCCCGCTTCGCCGTCCCGTTCCACTCGATCTTGTATGCGTTGTCGCTCTCGCCGACCTTGGTCTGGCTGCCGACCACCTTGAACTCGACGGTCTCGCCGTTGACCAGGCCGTCGACCTTGCCGCCGGCGGTCAGGGGCTTGCCGTCGTAGACCTTGTTGGCGCTTTCGGTGGCCACCGTCAGCGGCGCAGGGGCGATGCGGTACGCCACATCGATGCTGCCGGCGTAGTCGCCCTTGCCGATCACGGTCACCGTGACGGTACCCGCGTCGGTTGCATTCCCGGAGTACGTCAACTCGTAGTCGATGCCCTCGACCAGCACCTTATCGCCGTCCTTCACGACCGGCTTCTGCTGCTGGGCCTTACCGCTGTACACAACGTCGGCCGGAGCCTGAACGGTCATATCGGCCGCGGCGATCTGCTTGGCCGTGACGCTCAACACGCCCTCGTCCTTGGAGATGACGTAGTTGCCCGCGTTGAAGCCCTCGCCCTCGACGTAGGCGATCGCGTTCGTCACCTTGCCGTCGGAAACATGGGCGGCGCTGCCCGTGGCGCGAACATCGGAGACCTGGCCGTCGACGAAGCCCTTATCGCCGAGCTGCTTCCAGCCGGCCACCTCGGGCCTGGTAAGCGCGATGCCGTCGAACACCTTCGAGGCGCTTTCGCTCTTCAGTTCGACCGCGCGCTTGGTGACGGACAGCTGCTGCGAGCCGTACACGTAGCCCTCGTAGTTGCCCGGGCTGGACGCGCGAAGCTGAACCGTCGCGGAATCGGCCACGTCGGTCGCCGTGAGCGAGCCGGAGTCGGTCATCCAGTTCTTGCCGTCAAGGCTGTACTCGATGGTCACCGCATCCTGCGTCGGGACCGTCGCGGACGCGGCCTTCGCCGCAAGCGGCTTGCCGTCGTAGACCTTGGAGGCGGAGACGCCGCTCAGCGCGATCTTCCCCTCCGCCTTAGCCGCGGCCACCTCCAGCGAGCCGATGGCATCGGCGCCGTGGGTGTAGTTGCCCTCCTTCGCGGACTTGTCGAACGCGATCGCGTATGCGTTCGCGCTGGAACCCGCATCGGTCTGGCTGCCGGTCACGGAAAGCGACGCCTCCTCGCCGTTGACCAGGCCGATGATCTTTCCGGGCGCCGTCAGCGCAGTGCCGTCGTAGACCTTGAAGGCCCCTTCGGTCACGACATGGTACTCGGCAGGCGCGATCTTGATGGTGCCGGCCTGCTTCTCGATATCAAGCTTGTCGGTGACGTCCTCGCCCTGGGCGTTGACGATGACCAGCTCGTCGACCGAAGCGGTCACGCCCGCCTCTTCGGTCGCGTCGGTTGCCGTGGCGTTGGAGCGCGCAGCCTGCACCGAATAGCCCTCGGGCAGGCCGGACACGGTCACATCGACGCCGTGGGCCTGGCCGTCATAGACGCCGGAATAGCTGCCGGGCGTCGCGACCACGCGGCCGGCGAACTCGGTGACGGTCAGCTTGCCGACGGTCTCGGAGACCGTGTAGTTCACCTGCTTGGCGGTGGCGCCCGCCGCCGCCCAGTCGATGGCGTAGGAGTTGTCGCTCGTGCCCACCTCGGTCTGGGAGCCGGTGGTCTCGAAGGGCGCGGACTCGCCGTTGACGAAGCCGGAGACGGAGCCGGCTGCGGTCAGGGCGTTGCCGTCGTAGACCCTGGAGGCGCTCGGCGTGGTAACCGTCAGCGGCGCGGGCGTGATCTGGTATGCGCGCTCGACGCTGCCGGCATAGTTGCCCTGGCCGGTGACGGTCACCGTGATGACGCCCGTCACGTTGGTGAAGTCATCGGCGCCATAGGACACCGTGTAGTCGACGCCCTCCGTCAGGACCTTCTCCCCATCCTTCACCTCGGGAGCCCACTTGTGCTCCTTGCCGTCGTAGACCAAGTCGCTCGGGCTGGAAACGGCCATGTCGGCGGAGGAGACGATGTCCTTCGCGACGACGGACAGCTCGCCCTCGCTCTTCTCGATGGCGAAGTTGCCTGCCTTGAAGCCGTCCTTCCAGGTGTAGGCGATGGCATTGGGAACCTTGCCCTCGGCCACCGTCATGACCTTGCCGACCGCCTTCAGGTCATCGACCTGGCTGCGGAACAGGGCATCGGCGCCCTGGACCGCCACCGCGCCATCGGACTGGTACGCGCCGTTGTACACGAACTCACGCGTGTTGGACGCAAGCTTCACGGAAGCGGGCGTGATCTGGTACTCCCTCGAAACGGAGCCGGTGTAGTCGCCGATGCCCGCAATGGTCACCTTGATGGCGCCCGTGACGTTGACGAAGTCGTCGGTGCTGTAGGTCACCGTGTAATCGCGGCCCTCGACGAGCGCGTTGCCGTCCTTGCCGGTGACCACAGGGATCCACTTATGCTCGCGCGCATCGTAGACGGCATCGCTCGGAGCGTTGACCTTCACCCCGGCATATGCGCCCGGGGTCGGGTCGTCCGGATTGATGGACTGCGCGCTCACCGTCAGCGTGCCGTACCTATAGGTGATGTCGTAGTTCTCCACCTTCGTGCTACCGTTGCCGGGCTTTGCGGTGAACGTGTTCTTGCTAGAGCCCACGGAGGTCTGGAAGCCGAAGAAGTCGTAGCCGAACTCCTCGCCGGAGGCAAGCGAGCCGTCCTCCACACTGACCTTGCACTCGGTGAGCGCGGTGCCGTCGTAGACCTTGGAGGCGTCGCCGGAGACAAGCGTCACCGGGCGCTTGGTCACCACGAGCGAGGCCTTGCCGGTTGCCACGTTGCCGAACTGGTCGGTGACATCCTGGCCGGCGGCGTTCGTGATGATATAGGAATCGACCTCTGCCGTAACGTACCCGGCGTCGGTGATGGAGCCCTTGGTCTTGGCCGAAAGGGAGAAGCCTGCAGGCACGCCGATCACGTTGACCCCGGCGCTTTCGAGGGCCGTGCCGTCATAGACCTTGGTGCCGCCCTGCGGGATCACCACGATGCCGGCCATGCTCTTGGTGACCTCGAGCGTGCCGAGATCCTCCTCGACCGTGTAGTTCTCCGCCTTCGCGTTGTCGTCCCACACCAGCTCGTAGCCGTTTTCGCTCGTGCCGACGGTGGTCTGGCTGCCGGTGGTCTTGAGGGTGGCCGCCTCGCCGTTCACGAAGCCGGACGCCTTGCCCTCGGCCGTCAGCGCCTGGCCGTCGTAGGGTTTGGAGGCGTTCGGGGTGGTCACCGTCAGCTTCGCCGGCTCGACCTTGATGGTGCCGTCGATGAACTTGATATTCAGCTTGGAGGTGACATCCTCGCCCTGGACGTTCCTGATGACCAGCACGTCGGCCGTGGCCGCCACCTCGCCGTCGGAGACGTTCGTCGCCGTCGCGCTGGACGCGGCGGCCTCGAGCGTGTAGCCCTCGGGCAGGGCGCCGACCGCCACGGTCGCGCCATGGGCTGCGCCGTCGTAGGTGAACGTGCCGCCCGTGGTGGTCACGACCACCTCGTCGGCAGACTCGGCGACGGTCAGCTTGCCGATGGATTCGGAGACCGTGTAGTTCGCCTGCTTGGCGGTGGCGTCCGCCGCCGCCCAGTCGATGGCGTAGGAGTTGTCGCTCGTGCCCACCTCGGTCTGGGAGCCGGTGGTCTCGAAGGGCGCGGACTCGCCGTTGACGAAGCCGGAGACGGAGCCGGCGGCGGTCAGGGGCTTGCCGTCGTAGACCCCGGAGGCGCTCGGCGTGCTCACCGTCAGCGGCGCGGGCACGATGCGGTATGCCACGTCGACGCTGCCAGCGTAGTTGCCCTGGCCGGTGACGGTGACGGTCACCATGCCCGCATCAGTCGTGTTCTCGGAGTACGTCAGCTCGTAATCGACGCCCTCGGCCAGCACCTTCTCGCCGTCCTTCACGACCGGCTTCTGCTGCTGGCTTTCACCGTTGTAGGTCACGTCGGGCAGGCTTTCGACGGTCATCTGGGCGATGCCCTTCGGCGTGACGGTCAGCGTGCCGTCGTTCTGCGCGACGATGGAATAGTTACCTTCCTCGGCGGTATCCCAGGTAATGCCGGACACCGTGTTGGCGGAAGACCCGACCTCGGTCTGGGAACCCTGGGCTTGGGCGGTCGCGGTCTCGCCATCAACGAGGCCCTCGATCGTCGCGCCCGCAGTCAGGGCTTCGCCGTCATATACCTTGGAAGCGCTGCCCGCATTCACGGTCAGCGGGGCCTTCGTGATCTCGTACGCCTTCACGCACGTGCCCATGTAGCTGCCCTTGCCGGCGATCGTCACGTTGACGACCTTCACGTTCACGAAGTCGTCGGTGTCGTAGGTCACCGTGTAATCGCGACCCTCGACGAGCTTGTTGCCGTCCTTGTCGGTAACCTCGGGGGCCCACTTGTGCTCCGCGCCATCGTAGACATGGTCGTTCGGCTCGTTGATCGCGATGCCCTTATAGGAATCCGGGTTCTGCGGATCGGGCGCGATGGACTGAGCCGTCACCGTAAGGGTGCCGACATGCTCGCCGATGATGTTGTAGTTGTTCTCCGCGCCGTCCTTGAGCTGGTAGGAGATCGTGTTTTCGGAGGAGCCGACCTCGGTCTGCGAACCCACCGCATGCACCTGGCCATCGCTGGCAAGGTCGGTCCAGATAAAGCCCGTGTCAGGACGATTCGGGCCCATGTCGACCCAGTCCTTCGAAAGGGGCGCACCGTCGTATACCTTGGATGCGGTAGCGGAAGTCAGCTCGACATCGCGTTTCTGGATGGTAAGCGTCTGCTCCGCATACTTATAGCCGCTGTAGTTCGCGGCGGAAGCGCGAACTTCGACGGTCAGGGTGCCGGCGTTGATCGCCGCGATCGCGGAAGCGTTGCTGCGCCACTCGGTATCGGCGCCGCCCATGACGCGATACTCAAGGTTCACGTTGGTTCCCTTAACGGAAGCCGAAGCCGCTGCGGCGCCCGCCTCATGCGAGGACGCATCATATATATAGGTAGCGTTGTTCGGAGCGATGGTGATGCCATCTTCAGCCGCAAGCGCCGTGATGCTCAGCTTGCCCTCGTCCTTGGAAATGTCGTAGTTGTCCGCCTTGAAACCGGCGCCTGCATCGTACGTAATCGAGTTGACGACCTCGCTTTCGGCAACGGTGGTCACGGAACCCGTAGCGCGAACATTGGAAACCTGGCCTTCCACGAAGCCGGTGCTTTCCTGCAGCTGCCAGCCGGAAACCTCGGGCTTGGTGAGCGCGGTGCCGTCGTAGGGCTTAGAGTCGCTCTGGGATACCAGCTTAACAGGGCGCTTGGTGATCTGGTACGTGCGCTCAAAGGTGCCGGAATAGTTGCCGATACCGGTAATGGTTACCGTGATCTTGCCGGTGACGTTGGTGCGGTCGGCGGTGCCGTATTCGACGGTGTAATCCGTGCCGGGCTGAAGCGTGCGCTCCCCATCCTTGACCACGGGCGCCCACGTCTGATCCTGGCCGTTGTAGACAACGTCCGCAGGCGAATCAACGGTCATCGTGTTGTCCGGGTTCTCGGGATCCGGAACGATGGACTTCGACGTGATGGTCAGCGCGCCATCAGCTACGGCAAACGTGACCTTCGAGAAGTTTTTGCCGGTGTTGGAGAACTGCTCGGCAGCAAGGTTCATCTTGTAGGTGCCGACATCCGTACCCTTGGCAACGGCCGTTCCGCTGAAGGCGAAATCGCCTTCCTTATACAGCGGGTTAGACGTCTCGAAATCGTAGCCCTCGACGGATTGCTCGGAGCCGTTGTATTCGACGGTCTTGTTATGGCCGGTGATGGTCGTGACCACCTCGGAATCACTGGCGGTCACCACAAGCTTGCCGAGCTCAGTCGTCACCCAGTAGTCGTTGGCGTTCGTGCCTTCGTTGAAGGTGTATTCGAAGGTGTTATCGCTTTCGCCTGCATCGGTCTGGGAGCCGGTGACCTTGATGGTCACGCCCTCGCCGTCGATGAAGCCGGTCCCCTCGCCCTTCGTTCCAACCGTAACGCTATCGTTGGTGAGCGGTTCGCCGTCATATTTCTTATTGCCGCTGCCGGAAGTCAACTTGACCGGGCGGCTGGTAATGGCGACCCACTCCCCGTCCTCGTTTTCCGCGTACTGGCCAGCAGCGTAGTTTGCGCTCGTTGCGCGAAGCATCACCAGCTGAGCGCCGAAATGGGTCAGCGTGATAGTCGACGAATCGTCCGTCCACTGTTCACCGTCGGTGCTGTACTCCACCTTGAGCGCATTGCCAAACTTATCGGTGGCTTTTGCGACACATGCGGAGAGAGGCGTGCCATCGTAAACCTTCTGCGCATCATGCACGTCCCATACAACCTTGTCAGCATCAAGATCGCCGCCCGTAATCTTAAGCGAGCCATCAACGACCACGAACTCAACGTTGGTGAAGTTGCCGCTGGTGTTGGAGAACCGCTCGGGGGCCAGGTTCATGCTGTAGGTACCGGCATTCGTTCCCTTGGCAACGGCTTCGCCCTGGAACTTGACGTTGGCTTCGCGGTAGCGACCATCGTTCGTAGCGAAGGAGTAGCCGGTCACGCTCTGCTCGGAGCCGTTATAAGGCAACGTGTCGCTGTTGCCCGTGATGGTGACGGTGACCTTGTCGGCAACCGGCGTCACCTCAAGGGTGCCTTCTTCCTTAGTAATAGTGTAGTTGTCGAAGTTGGTGTCCGAGTTGGGCTCATACGTGAAGGTGTTGGCCACCTTACCAGCGTCGGTAATGGTGCCCGTCACGCTATAGACAGCGCCCTGGCCCGCAACGAAGCCATTGCCGCCGACGGTGACGCCATCGTTGGTCAGCGCCTCGCCGGTGTACTCCCGGCTTTCGCTCGCCGAGGTCAGCGTGACGGAGCGCTTCGCGATCTCCAGCTTGCCCGGAACCAGCGTTACGGCGAACTGGCTCGACACATCGTTGCCATCAGCGTCCTTCACCACCGGCGTGCCGCTGATGGTGTTCGCATATTCGCCGGCGTTAACGGCCTCCGGGTCCGAGGTTTTCAGCCCCTCGACCGTGTACTTCTGGCCTCCCACCGTGAACTCGGACGTTTTCAGGCCCGTCGCCGCGTGCTCGGTACCGTCGTACGTGTTGCCAGTGGAGGAATTCGCCTCAACCGTGACCTGGTACTGCGCCTGACGATTGGTAACCGTCAGCTGACCGGGGATCACCGTGATCTCATAGTTGTCTGCCTTGGTGCCATCCTTCAGCGTGTAGCTGAACGCGTTGGGGCTTCCGCCCACAAGCGTCTGAGAGCCGGTGAAGGCGTAAGCGGCGCCTTCACCCTCGGCCCAGCCGGACTCCACCGCAAGCGGGGTCTGCTCCTCGTCGCCGTTTTTGTTGGTCAGAGCCGTGCCGTCGTATTCCTTCGTAAGATTAGCGGACCGAAGCGTCACCGTCGCCTTGGAGACAGTGGCGGAACCGTTCGTGATCTCGAAGCGGACGTTGGGGAAGTTGACCGCATCGGCGTTCGCGAACTTGCCCTGCAGGTCCATGACGGTCGTGCCGGCATCGGTGCGCGACACGCTATCTACGCCGGAGAAAGCAACCTTTGCGCTGGTGTACAGCTTATTGGAAGACGCAAAGGTATAACCGGTAGCCGTCAAAGGCTTGCCGTTGTAAGTGCCCTCGGCCTGGTTGCCCGTGATGGTCACCACGACCTCATCGGACACGGGATTCACCTTCAGGACGCCCTCGACTTTGGTCACGTTGTAGTTGCGATAGGCGCCCTCGACGTCTTTCGCCAGCTCGTTGCCCGCAGCATCCATCAGCTTGTACGTGAACGCGTTAGGGCTGCTGCCGGCATTGGTCTGGGAGCCAGTGACGTCCGCGACGAACGTATGCCCAGTAGCCAGGCTACCGCCCGTAACGCTGACGGAATGGTCCTCAAGCGGATTACCGTCATAGGTTTTCTCCGCCGGCGTAGCGGAAGTCAGCGTCACGGCACGCTTCGCGATGACGAGCGAGCCGTCGATGATTTCGAACTTCACGTTGGTGAAGTTAGCGCTGTTGTTTTCGAAGTCCTCAGGCTTGAGGTTCATCTCATACGTGCCGGCATCGGTGCCCTTGGCAACCTGATCGTCGGCCGAGCCTACGAACTCGATATCCGTGGCGGCATAGCTGCTGTTCGAGATGCTGACAAGGGAGTAACCCTCAACAGACTGCTCGGAACCGTTATATTTCTTTGCGTCGGAGTTCTCGGCAATAGTGACGACCACCTCGTCGGTGTTGGGCGTCACCTCAAGTTTGCCGGGCTTATATGTGATGTCGTAGTTGGAGGCCTTGGTGCCGTCCTTGAACACGACGTTATCCTGCACCACGTTGCTGTCGGTATCGCCGACGTTGGTGATGGAGCCGTCGACCATGGCGGACTCGATGCCGTCCTCACCCACGAAGCCATCGGCCGTGAACTTATGCTCCGCTTCGGCGGCGGTCAGCGCGGACCCGTTGTAAGGCCTGGTCGCAGAGCCGGCAGTCACGGTTACCTCGGCAGGCTTGATGTTCAGCGTGCCCTTGGCGACGCTGATGGAGAACTCCTCCGTCACGTCATTGTCGTTCGGGTCGGTCACCTTATAGCCGCCCTCGCCGCTGGTGACGATATTGTTGTAGGTGCCGGCATCCGTACCCGAAACGTTCGCGTGGTAATTGGAAACGGTGTACTCAACGCCATCGAAGGTCCACGTATCCTGCTCCACGCCGGACACCGTGTGCTCTTCGCCGTCATAGCTTGGGACGGTATCGCTCTTGCCCGTCAACGTGACGGCATACTTCTGGTCGTCCGAACGATGCTTCACCGTCAGCGTTCCCGGCTTTACGGTAACGCTGTAATTGTTCCCGTTCGTCCCCTCTTGGAACTTCCAACTGTTGTTTTTGATGGTGCTTTCGGAAGTGCCGCACTGGGTCTGCGAGCCCTCCACGGTAACGTCGGAGATGCCCTGGCCGTCAACGAAACCGTCAGCAGTGAACTTCGGGTTAGCCTGATCGGCGGTCAGCGCGCTGCCGTCGTATTCCTTTTCCGCGGACCCAGCCGTGATCGTCACCGGCCGCTGGTCGATGGCGAGCTCGCCGTTCTCGGTCGTGATCTTGAACTGGTCGGTCACGTCGTTGCCATGGGGGTCGGTAACGACGATGTCGGAAACCTTGTTCTCATATATGCCGGCGTCCACCTTGTTCTCGGCACCGGACGTCTTGGCCTGGATAGCGAACTGAACGCCTTCTTTATTAGTATAGGTAGTCGTCTCCAAGCCGGTTGCGCTATGGGGCTGCCCATCATAGACGGACGTGCCGCTTGCGCCCTTGACGGCGACCTCGTACTTATTATTGCCAGCACGCTTGTTCACGTACAGCTTTCCGTACTCGTACGTGATCTCGTAGTTGTCGAAGTTGGTGCCGGAAAGAGGCTCGCACTCGAACTTGTTGTCATAGCAGCCAGGGGCAATGTTGTTCTCATCGAACCATTTGACGTTCTTGTTGTTCACGCCCTCGCCTTCGACGAAGCCATCGCCCACAAAGGTCTTCTGGGTAGTAGTGTCCTTATCGTTGTCGTAGACGTCCTTCGTCCCGTCAACGTGGATGTCGGTTCGACGCTGAAGCGCACTGCCGTCGTAGTTCTTGTGGCCGTCTTCGGACCACAGGGTCACCTTTCGCTTGGTGATCTCAAGCTTGCCGTCGACAACCTCGAACCGCACCTTGGCGTAGTTGCCGTCAGAGGAAGCGAAATCGGCAGCGGTAAGTCCCATGTTGTAGGTGCCGGCATCCTTGCCCTTGGCCTCAGCCGTAGCACCCTGCGCAAGGGCAATCTTCGACTGATCGAAGCCGTCAGGCGCCTCGGTCACATCCCAGCCGGAGACGGTCTGCTGCTTGCCGTTGTATTTCTCGGTACCTGTCTTGCCCGCGATCTTCACGACAACCTCGTCGGTAACGGGGCTGATCCGCAGGTTGCCGGGCGTCATCTGGGTCACGACATACTTATCATCGGAGCTGACCTTGCCAACGGTGCCATTCGCGAACGTATACGGGTAGTCCCCGGCGTTCGTGCCCTTGCCGCCCTCGAGCGTCACGCCATCGAAGCTGGTGCTCACGCCCTTGGGAAGGTTCGTCGTGTAGCCATTGATGCTCTGCTCGGAGCCGTTATAAGTTGTGAAACCAAAATTCGCCGTCAGCGAAACGTTCTGGCGGTAGTAGAACCTCACCACATTCTGGGACTCGTCGGCACCGAGCTTGAGGTCCTTGACGTTATTGCTGACCGGCGTGTAGCCGTCAATCGCCTTGGGCTCAATCCCGGTGATTTGGTCGCCCACATGGCCCGGATACTTCTCGCTTGAAAGCGGTTTATCCGAACCCGTCCAGTAGTACTCAACGCTATAGTCCACCGGATTTGCGGTGTAGTAGAAGTCGATGGAGGAATCGGTGCCCACCACGCCGGATTTCGTCTCGTCGGAAACAGGCTTATAGCCCTCAACGGAAATGGGGCTCTGCACAACCGTCTGGCCCTTCATGTAACCGGAAAGGGTCTTGGACGGCGCAACCTGGGTTGTGGTCCCCTCAAGATAATAGTTGACCTGAATGGACTGGTCGCAAGCCACATACTTGCCGTAGTAGTTCACGTTCTCGCTCGCGCGCATGGGGAACGACACCGCTTGCGTACAAGCCCGATCGGAGTACCATCCCATGAACTTGTATTTCACACCGTTGACGGTCTTCTCGCCAGCGGGGGTTTTGGAGGGGGCGGCAACCTGCGCAATGCCCTTTTCCAGCTTGTACGTAGCAGCATCGTACTGAGCGAAGCCTGACGCACCAGCATCCTGCAGATAGAACACCGCGTTGATCGCCTTGCTGCACTTCACCACTACCTTGCAATCAAGGTGGTACCCACAACCGACATTCCTATTATTCGAGATCTTATACGGATAGAGAGCGATCTCCTCCACGTCATCTTCCGTGATCTGAGTGCCCTGCTCCTTGGAGAGCGTGTCCTTCCATGCCTGGAAAACGGCGTTCCAGTACTGGCTATATGCGCCGTTCCTATCGAGCACCCAGCTTGAACCCGTGCTTCCATCAGGCCATTGCGTCACGCGATTCGCCACGTTGTCGTAACTGTTCTTGCCACCCGGAAGGTTCAAACCGTCAAGATTAACCTTGACCCCTAAGGCATGACTTCCGCCGGAGGGAAACCAGGAGGCAGTGCCGTTGCTGTCCGGGTTGGCGGTGGGGCTATTCTGGAAGAACAGGAAGCAATCCGTCGCCGAAGCCTCCGATTTCGTCACCGTCACCTCGTGGGTGGCAGTGAGCACCTTGCCCTCCGCGGTGACCGTGGTGGCCGTGATGGTGACCTTGCCCACCTTGACACCGACCACCTTACCGGCAGCATC
Source organism: uncultured bacterium (assembly GCA_905215325.1). Taxonomy (GTDB): domain Bacteria; phylum Actinomycetota; class Coriobacteriia; order Coriobacteriales; family Eggerthellaceae; genus Senegalimassilia. The sequence goes on from CAJMPP010000001.1 coordinate 146,789, forward strand.
GATGGTGGCGACCGAGGGGTCGCTCGACGTCCACGTGACGTTCGTATCGGAGTCCGTGGTCAGCGTGATGTTCTTGAACTGCTCGACCGTATTATCGCCGGAAATGGACAGCGACGTCGCCGCCGGCTTCTTCATCACATGGATGGTGAAGGTTTCGGTATGCCAGCCCGGGGAATAGTACCCGCGCACCACTGTCGCGTCGCCGACCTTAAGGCCCTTTGCGGTTCGCGATCCGCTGCCGGATTCGGACAGCTCGATGTTCTCGGAGCCGCTGGTCACCTTCCAGCTCTCTCCCCACCACGCGCTTCCCTCGCCTTCAAGTTCAACGCTTTCGCCAACGTAGACCCACTTCTCAAAGTCCGTGTTGTCGGGCTTCTTGGCGGAATCGGCGAGCGTAACCTCATCGTCCTGGGCGACGGAGGTGGGACCGGTGATGGCGCCCGCGCCGGAGACGGAGACCTGCGCCTTGTCGGCGACCTCGTCCTCGATGGAGACGGCGGCGTCCTTGCCGGATTCGTTGGAAACGGCCTCGGTCTCAAGCGTCACGGTCGCGCCGGCGGCGACGTCGGCAGCGGAAACGGTATAAACGCCCTGGTCATCGGGGGAGATGGGGTTCTCCTTGCCGGAAACCTTGAGCACCGCCTTCGTGAGGCTATAGCCGTTATCGGGGGATACCGTGAACTTGAAGTCATCGTTCACCGGCACGGTGACCTTATGCGCGGGCGCGGAGACGACCTGCTTCATATACGTGATGGAGGCGTTGCCCAGCACCAGCTCGACGTCGGCCGTGTCGGCGTCCTCCTTCGCGCTTTCGACCTGCTGCGTTGCGGCAGGCTGCGCGGGCTCGGAAGCGCTCGGGGCGGCCTGCTGCTGCGACGCCGTAGAAGCAGGCTGCTCGCTTGCCGCGGGCGCTGCGGAGCTTGCTGCCGTACCGGCGGCCTTGTCGGCCGCGCTCGTGGCCGCGGCGGACGAGGCACCTTCCACCTGCGCCGCCGCATCGTCGACCGCGGCGCCATCGCCGGCATACACCTGCGACGGCGAGACCGCCGGCCAGCCGAACCCCATCAAGACGACGGACAGCGCCACGGACAGCGCCTTGTGGCCCAGCGAGTACCGCTGCGTCATGCTCTCCACCGTCAGCTCATTGCTCTTTGCCTTCATATCGTTCACCTCATCAAGCGCTTCCGTCGGAAACGTTCACAGCTGAAATACCGTTTCAACCCGCTTCGCCACCGCACCCACGACCCTTCGAAAGGCGCGATCGACCCAGTACGGGCTATTGTGGGCAATTATATAACGATTCCTCCTATTCTGTACCTCCCCTACCACTTGTTTTTCGCATTCAAATCAAAATTTTTCACAAACGAAACCCCAGTTCAGTATATGATTCTGCCCAACTCTTCGATTCACTTGCAACAAACAATGCCTCCTTTGCATGTCTGCAAAACTGTCACCCCTCCGATGACAGGGTTTTCCAGGTTTTCGCGGCAGCACGGCTGACAATGAAACGAACGACCAATCTTGCGTCAAAACCGTTTAGCCGCGCACGTCGAAATCCCACCCTCCACGCGTATAATCGACGCATCATGGAATCATCCGCACAGACAAGGCGTACCTCCCCTCTCATCGCCGCCATCGCGGCGACGGCCTTCTGCGCCCTGATGTGGCTTACCGCATGCAGCGGATCGGGCGGCGCGGGAGGCACCGGCAAGGACCAGGCCACCGGCGCCGCTTTCTCCCCTGTCGCCACGGTCGAGGAAACGCAGTTCGACGCGAACGCCGCCACGGGCGCCAACGACGCGCTCATCGATGCGTCCCACGCACAAGACGGCTACGTCAGCGTGAGCGCCACTTCGAGCGCGCGCATAAAAGCCCAGGTCACCAGCGGTCAAGCAAGCTCCAGCTTAGATATGCCCCAAGACGGCACGCCCATTGCGTGCCCGCTGGCGTTCGGCGACGGCCCATACACGGTTCGCATCATGCGCAACACGTCAGGCAACAACTATGTGGAACTGTGCAGCGAAGACATCGACGTCGCGCTGACGTCGGAGTTCGCCCCGTTCCTGCGCCCGAACGCCTACTGCAGCTACACCGCCTCCAGCAGCTGCGTGGCCAAGGCCCGCGAACTGGTCGAAGGCTGCGAGAACCAGGGGGAGGCCCTGCGCGCCATCTGCACCTACATCGTCGACAACGTGGCCTACGACGACGACAAGGCCGCGATGCTCAAGGATTCCACCGGATACATCCCCGACCCAGACGAGACGCTGCAGTCGGGCAAGGGCGTCTGCTTCGACTACGCAAGCCTGGGCGCCGCCATGCTGCGAAGCCAGGGAATCCCCGCGAAAATCGTCACCGGCACCGTCTCGCCGCAGGGCATCTACCATGCGTGGATCATGGTGAACATCGACGGCACCTGGCAAAGCGCTCGCTTCAGCGTTTCCCCGAACACCTGGTCGCGCATCGACCTGACCTTCGCGGCAACGGGAGGCGGGGCGAACGTCGGGGACGGGGAAAGCTACACCGACCGCTATGTGTACTAGCAGCGCGGGCGAAAGCGCTCGCTACCGAAACCCCTTCGCCCGCTACACACTGACACCGGGGTGTCAGCTTCATCTCAAAAACAGGCGAAAACGCACACCACGACCTACTATATGTGAGACAATAACCAACGTTTAAACCGATAACCCAGGAGGTACCGATGACAGGAAAGCTTCTGGAGAGCGGCGCCATCAGCGCGTTCTGCAGCAGCGTGGCGACCATGCTGGCTGCCGGCGTCCAAACGGACGAAGCCGTTCACATGCTTGCGGAGAACCGCGAGCAATCCAAGTTCAAGCGCGTATGCGACGCAGTCTACTCCGAAGTCGTCGAAGGCTCCAATCTTGCCGACGCCATGGAGGCCACCGGCGCCTTCCCCGCCTACGCAACGGAAACCGTGCGCGTCGGCGAGGCATCGGGCCGCACCGAGCGCGTGCTGCGCAGCCTCGGGCGCTACTACGATAGCGAAGGCCGCGCGTTCGCCAAGCTGCGCAACTCGGTCGGCTATCCGGCGGCGCTGCTGTGCATCATGAGCGTCATCCTGGTGTTCACCGTTGCGATCATCCTCCCCATCTTCTCCAGCGCCTATGAGAACCTGTCCGGCTCCATGACCTCGGGCTCCTTCAACACCGTGGGCGCGTCCGTCGCCATCGGCTGGGTCGCCCTGGCCATCGTGCTGGTCGCCACCGTAGCCGCCCTGTACGTGGCCGTCTGCGCACGCAGCGAAAGCGGGCGCGGCCGCGTGATCAAGATGCTCGAACGTTACCCGGGCACCCGGCGCGCCATGTACCAGCTTGCGCTCTCCCGTTTCGTCAGCGCGCTTTCATCCCTGGTCGCCTCGGGCGTGCAGGAGGAAGAGGCCATGCGCAAGGCCATGGCGACCATCGACCACGCCAAGCTGCACGCCAAGCTGCAGGCCGCCTACGATTCCATGATCGACCTCGAGAACCCGCGCAGCCTGGCCCAAGCCATCGTCGAGCACGAGATCGTCGAGCCCGTATACGGCCGCATGCTGCTCATGGGCACGCGCGCAGGCTCCGTCGACGAGGTGCTCGGCCATCTTGCGCAGGTGTTCTTCGACGACGCCAACGTGCAGATCGACGCCGCGGTCGACCGAGTCGAACCCACGCTGGCGGCCTTCTTGACCATCGCCGTCGGCGCAACCCTTATCGCCGTCATGCTGCCGCTTATCGGCATCATGGGCTCGATAGCATAGCGAAACCGCAGGTAACAGCCATGTTCCACGAACTCACCGACAACGACATCAAGCGGCGGCGCAAGCGCATCGCCGTCACCGCATGCCTGGTGGCGGCTCTCGCCCTCGCCGCCTTCGCCGCATACAACGTCGTGCAGCAGAACGCCAAGACGCAAGGCGCCGTAGCCCTGCGCGACTCCGTTCTGGCCTCGGCCAAGCAGTGCTGCGCCATCGAGGGCAGCTACCCGAGCTCGCTCGAGCACCTCGAGGAGAGCTACGGCCTGACCATCAACCATGATGACTACGTGATCACCTACGAGTGCTTCGCCGACAACATCATGCCCAGCGTGGTGGTGACGCCCCGATGAACCCGCAGGCGAACGAAACCCACAAGCAGCGCATCCACGCCATCGCATCCGTGGCGCAAGATGCGCCGTCCAACGAAAATGGCAGCGTGACGAAGCGCGCCTTCCCCACGCTGCTGCTGGCGGTGTTCTTCGCGGCGCTGCTCATGGCGCTCATCTCGGGCGTGACCGTGTACAAGGCCGTTTCCGCAAATCAACAGGCCAGCAGCGCGCAACGCGAAGGAGCGGGGCTTATCTGCAACGTCGTGCGCGCCAACGATTCCAAGGGCGCCATCGCCCAAGGCCAGGGGCCGGAGGGCAAGTCGCTCGTCGTGGCGGAATCGCTGGATTCCGGCACGTACGAGACGCGCTTCTACCTGTACGAGGGCAAGATAGTGCAGGAATACAGCCTGGCGGACAGCGGGTACACGCCCGAGAAGGCCACCGAGGCGACCGCTTCCGACACCTTCGATTTCTCGTACTCCAAGGGCCTTCTGACCGTGACCACCGACCAGGGGACCGCCGAGGTGGCCCTTCGCCACATGCAGGGAGGTGCCTAGGATGACGAAGGCCGAGCACATCGAAGAAGCATCAAAGACCAAGATCAACACGGCGTTCCTCATCGAGGCGCTGGTGCTTATGGCTGTGCTGATCGCGGGCATGGCCGTGTTCACGCAGCTGTTCGCGCACTCCGCGGTTACGGCGCATCAAGCCAAGGAACTGACAAGGGCCACGCTGCTGGCCCAAAACGCCGCCGAGGAGTTCTCGTCCGACCCCATCGCAGTGGCTGCCGGCAAGACGGTCGGCCAAGGCGTCGCCGCCGGGAACGTATCCGCCGTCGACGGTTCCGACGGCCTGACGGTCAGCTGCGACGTCGACTCCGACGCACAAGGCCGCGGCACGCTGTACACGGCGCACATCACCGTGAGCGACGATTCCGGGGAAGTGTACGCGCTCGACGCGTCGCGATACGAAAGCGGGGTGAGATAGCATGGCAAGGCGAACCGGAGAAGGGGTGCGCATCGGCCCCATCACGCTGCTGACGCTGGTGTCCGTGCTGCTGTTGGCAGTGCTGGCCATGCTGTGCGTCACCACCACGCACGCGACCGAGGCCATGGCGCAGCGGCAAGCCGACGCGCTGTCGCAAACCTACGAGCTGGACGCCTTCGGCCAAGCGCTGCTCTCCCAGATAGACGAGCAGATCGCCGAAAGCGGCTCACCCGCAGCAGCCGCCGCGCTGGTCCAGCACCGCTCCGACAAGCTGCTGGAGAACGCCGCCGAGGCAAGCGGCGCCCACGACCTGCGGTCCTATATCGATGTCGCGGGCACGCAGGTCACGTTCACGGTCACCGCGCAGGACGGCAAGGAGCTTGCCGCCACGGCGACCATCGCCGCGAACGGCTGCACCGTGGACGCCTGGAAGATGACCACCGCGCAAGAGCTTCCCGAGCAAGCTCTTCTTTCCACTAACTAACGACGAGAAGCACTAGCATAGGAGGATCGCCATGCAACTGAAAAGCCTACTCGAGAAGATGATCGAGGTGCACGCTTCCGACGTGTTCATCATCGCCGGCCTGCCCCTGGCGTACCAGGCGAACGGATCGCATGTGCGCACGGACACGGCCCCGCTCACCCCAGCCGACACGCAGGAGCACATCAAGACGATCTACGAGCTGGCCGGCCGCGACCTGAGCCTGTTCACCGACAGCGTGAACCACGACGACGACTTCAGCTTCGCCGTCCCGAGCGTCGGCCGTTTCCGCGCCAACATCTTCCGCCAGCGCGGCTCCTATGGCGCCGTCATCCGCGTCATCCCCTTCGGGCTGCCCGACCCTGACGAGATGAACATCCCAGAGTCCGTCATGCGCCTTGCCGACCTGAACAGGGGCCTGGTGCTGGTGACGGGCCCCACCGGCTGCGGCAAGTCCACCACGCTGGCGTGCATGCTCGACCGCATGAACCACAAGCGCACGGGTCATATCCTGACCATGGAGGACCCCATCGAGTTCGTGCACAAGCACGGCTCCTGCATCATCACGCAGCGCGAGATCCCCACCGACATCGCAAACTACTCCGAGGCGCTGCGCTCGGCCATGCGCGAAAGCCCCGACGTCATCCTGCTCGGCGAGATGCGCGACGCCGAGACCATCGGCACCGCCATCAACGCCGCCGAGATGACGCAGCTGGTGCTCTCCACGCTGCACACCACCAGCGCCGCCGACACCATCGAGCGCATGATCGACGCCTTCCCCGCCAGCCAGCAACGCCAGATCCGTACCCAGCTGTCGCTCGTGCTGCAGGCCACGGTCAGCCAGATGCTCGTCCCCGCGCTCGACGGCACCACCATCCCCATGTTCGAGGTCATGCACATGAACACCGCCATCCGCAACCTCATCCGCGAGGAGAAGACCTATCAGATCGACTCCGTGATCGCCTCCAACGGCGCCTCCGGCATGCAGACCATGGACCAGGCGTTGTTCAACGCCGTACGCGAGGGCAAGGTGGCGAAGGATGTCGCGCTGCAGTACTCGCACCATCAGGAAGCCCTCCTGCGCCGCTTCCAGGCAGAAGGCCTGTAAGAACCCCAGTCAACCGCATTCAAGACCGCAAACGCCCTCCTGCAGCCGCAGGAGGGCGTTTTTGCTGCAGCTTTGCATCGGCGAAGGGCATGCGGCGACCTCGTCCAAAACGTTCGCCGCAGCCACATCGAACGCCCCGCGATGCACGTATAGGAGCTACGGCGCCGCCACGCCCTTCCCGCGAAACACGAAAGGGCCCGCCGAAGCGGGCCCTTTTGCTGCAAGGTTTATGAACCTGTTGCTTACATCATGCCGCCCATACCGGCTGCACCTGCGGCAGCAGCAGCGGCCGCCGGATCGGGATCCTTCGGGATCTCGTTGATGGTGCACTCGGTGATGAGGATCAGGGCAGCCACGGAAGCAGCGGACTGCAGAGCCGTGCGGGTGACCTTGACGGGGTCGTTGACGCCCATCTCGATCATCTTGCCGGTGGTGCCGTCGGCGAAGTTCACGCCCTCGCCCTTCTCCATGTGGCGAACCTTGTCGACCATGACGGAGCCCTCGAAGCCAGCGTTCTGGGCAATGGCGCGCATGGGGGCCTCCATGGCCTTGCGGATGATCTCCACGCCGACCTTCTCGTCAGCGTCGGTGATCTCGAGCGTGTCCAGAGCCGGGATGGCGTTGATCAGAGCCACGCCGCCGCCTGCGACGATGCCCTCCTCGACAGCAGCACGGGTAGCCTGCAGGGCGTCCTCGATGCGGGACTTCTTCTCCTTGAGCTCGGCCTCGGTGGCAGCGCCCACCTTCAGCACGGCCACGCCGCCGGACAGCTTGGCCAGGCGCTCCTGGAGCTTGTCACGGTCGAAGTCGGAGTCGACGCGCTCCAGCTCCTTCTTGATGTGGGTGATGCGGTCCTGGATGGCGGCCTTGTCGCCGGCGCCGTCCACGATCAGGGCACGGTCCTTGGTGACCTTGACGGTCTTGGCGGTGCCGAGCATCTCGATCTTGGCATCGGCCAGGGTCATGCCGAAGTCCTTGTCGATGACCTGCGCACCGGTGACGGCGGCGATGTCCTCGAGAATGCGCTTGCGGCGATCGCCGAAGCCGGGGGCCTTGATGGCCACGGCAGTGAAGGTGCCGCGCAGCTTGTTCAGCAGGATGGTGGCCAGAGCCTCGCCCTCAACGTCCTCGGCGACGATGAACAGCGGACGGCCGGTCTTCATGATCTGCTCCAGCAGCGGGACCATGTCCTGGATGTTGGAGATCTTCTGATCGGTCAGCAGGATGTAGGGGTCGGAGAGGTTGGCTTCCATCTTCTCCATGTCGGTGGCCATGTAGGGGCTGATGTAGCCGCGCTCGTACTGCATACCCTCGACGATGTCCATGTCCAGGCCGAAGGTCTGGGAATCCTCGACGGAGATGGCGCCGTCCTTGCCCACGGCGTCCATGGCCTCGGCGATCTTGGCGCCGATCACGGCGTCGCCGGCGGAGATGGTGCCGACGTTGGTGATCTGCTCGGTGGTGGAAACCGGGGTGGCGTCGGCCTTGATGGCCTCGACCACGGCGTCGGTTGCCTTCTGGATGCCGCGACGGATGCCCAGGGCGTCGGCGCCGGCTGTAACGTTGCGCAGGCCCTCGGAGACGATCACGTCGGCCAGCAGGGTGGCGGTGGTGGTGCCGTCGCCGGCGACGTCGTTGGTCTTCACAGCGGCCTCGCGGATGAGCTGGGCGCCCATGTTCTCGACCGGATCCTCCAGCTCGACTTCCTTGGCGACGGTGACGCCGTCGTTGGTGATCAGCGGAGCGCCGAAGGACTTCTCAAGGGCGACGTAGCGGCCCTTGGGGCCGAGCGTGACCTTGACGGCGTTTGCCAGCTTGTTGACGCCTGCGGCAAGAGCGCTGCGGGCATCAGCCTCGAACTTGATATCCTTAGCCATTCTAAAGCTTCCTTTCGAATGCGGCCTGCGCGCGGTTCCAAGATACCGGGTGCAGGCCCATGCTTACTGACGAGGTGAAACGATCGAAACTTATTCGAAGACGCCGTACAGATCGTCGGCGCGCAGGATGAGCAGATCCTCGCCGTCGACCTTGATCTCCTGGCCGCCGAACTTGCCGTAGACGACCTTGTCGCCGACCTTCACGGGGACGGGAACCAGGTTGCCGTCCTTATCGGGCTTGCCAGCGCCGACTGCCAGAACGACGCCGCTCTGAGGCTTTTCCTTGGCCTCGGACGCGATGAACAGACCGGAAGCCGTGGTCTCCTCAGCTTCGTCGGCCTTCACGATAACGCGGTCGCCCAGGGGTTTCAGATTCATAACGCTGCCTTCCTTTCGCATCGATTACGCGAGATTGGTTTCGCATACCCGTTATTTAACCACTCTGTGTTTCTGAGTGCTAGCACTCTTTGGTAACGAGTGCTAAACACATTGCCTACTATAGCAGCCGACCGTCCGATTGCAAGTGGATTACGGTGATTTATGGCGCACCTGGAAAAGTTCTTGTGCAAGCGCATAAGACAGAAGGGGCGTCGACGGCCGATAGCCGCCGACGCTCCCCCTTTCGCCGGCTTTCACATCACGCCGGGCTTCACCAACCCGCTCTCGTAGGCGCGCACCACCAGCTGCGCGCGGTCATGCGCATCGAGCTTGGCCATGATGCGCGCGAGGTGCGTTTTGACCGTTGCGGGGCTGATGAACAGACGCTCGCCGATCTGGTCGTTGCTCAGGCCGCGCGCCACCAGGATGAGGATCTCGCGCTCGCGATCGGTGAGTTGCTCGATGCCGCGTGCCGCAGCGCCCGCGGGCACGCCCGGGCGCGCCGCCACGAACGTCTCGATGAGCCGGCGCGTGATGGACGGCTCGATGAGCGCCTCCCCGGCCGCCACCACGCGCACCGCCGATGCGATCTCGTCGGGCTCGGCGTCTTTGAGGAGGAAGCCGCCGGCGCCCGCCGACAGCGCATCGTAAACGTATTCGTCCAGGTCGAACGTGGTGAGGATGAGAACCTGCACGTCCGCGAGGGCGGCGTTTGAACGAATGGCGCGCGTGGCATCGATGCCGTTGACGCGCGGCATGCGGATATCCATGAGCACCACGTCGGGGCGCAGGCGCTCGGCAAGCTGCACCGCCTGATCGCCGTCGCGCGCCTCTCCCACCACCTCGATGCCGTCGTAGGACGACAAGATCATGCGGAAGCCGCTGCGCACCAGGTCCTGATCGTCGGCCACCAGCACGCGCACAGGACGCTGCGCGCCCGCCGCCTGTGAAGGGGCGCTGGCCATGCCGGCCGAATCGGCCGCCCGCGAGGATGCGCTTGCCATGCCTTCGCCATTGAGCGTTTGCTCCATTCGCTATGCCTCCGTTCCGCGAAGCGGGATGCTCGCGCGCACGCAAAACCCGCCATCTTCGCCATCGCCCGCCGAGAACGACCCGCCGAGCACGTGAATGCGCTCCGCCATGCCCGCAACGCCGTGGCCGGCACCGTCGGCAGCCCGCGGCAGCTGAGGCGCCGCCATATCGATCGGCTGCGCCGCAACGCCGCAGCCGGCGCCGTCGTCGACCACCGAGAGCGTGGCCGCGCCGTCCCCCACCGCGAACCGCAGCGACACGCTTTGCGCCTGCGCGTGCCGCACCGCGTTCGTGCACGCCTCGCGCGCCACGGTGAACAGCGCCATGTCGATGTGCGCGGGCACGCGCGCCCGATCGTACGCCGTCATATCGAGCATCACATCCAAACCGGCACCGCGCAGGTACGACTCCAGCTCGTCCACCTGGTTCGTTCCTGCGGCGGGCATGATCTCGGCCGCGTCGTCGCCGTGGCGCAGCACGCCGATCATCGAGCGGATGTCGTCGAGCGCATTCTTCGCCGTGGCACGGGCCGTGGACACCGCCTCCTTCGCCATCTGGGGATCGCGCTCCACCAGCCGCTCGGCCGCGGCAAGCTGGATGCTCACCGCCGAGAGCGAGTGCGCCGTGATGTCGTGCACCTCGCGGGCAATGCGCACGCGCTCCTCCTCCACGCGGCGGGCGGCCTCCTCCTCGCGGGTGCGCTCGGCCTCGACCGCGCGCTGCTCCACCGCGTGCACGTACGCCACGTGCGTGCGATAGGCATAGCCGGCGAGCACCGCCGCCACCATGAGCGCGATGTTTTGAAAGCGCGTGAAGAACACCATGCTGGCCGCCTGCATGGGCGCGCCTGCGAACAGCAGCGACAGCACCGCCGCCGCGCCGCACGCGATGCCGGGCACGGTGCCGCATTCCGCTGCCACGGTATAGAGCGCCACCAGCGGCCCGACCACCGTCATGGAGAAGCCCGAGAACCTGACCTGAAGGCCCAGGAAGATGACCAGGCAGGCGGCGAACACGGGCAGCGGGAAGCGACGGCGCAGCACGAGCGGCACCACCGTCATGCCCAGGCCCACGAACACCTGCAAGTCGGGCACCACGTTGACCACGCCGAGATATTGGCGAAGCGCCAAGTCGGGAATGATGATCGACGACGCCGTGAGCATAAGCTGCAGGCAGCCTGCGGCGAACGCCGCCAGCGCCACCGCGGCGTCGACCAGCCAGTCGCGCGTCGTCATGTCGCGATATGTCATAAGAAGGTTATCCATGCCGTCCATGGTATCCCGAGCACGCCGCGCGCGCCATACGCCGCCCGGGGTAATCGCGCGGACGGGAGATGTGGGGAGCCTCGAAGCTCTGGGCGGTTTGGGGGATTTCGGGGCATGGCGGGTCCGGCCCTCGGGGTTCTGGGCGGTTTTGGAGGAGATGACGCCCTCCGCGCTAATGCCGACCTGGGGTTATGCCGAGAGATATCCCGAATCAGCCCTTAAAACCGCCCAGAACTCCAAAAGCATGTCAATTTCGAGGCCGAAAAGCTGCAAAACAGCCCAGAACTCAGAGGGTCGGAGCAGAACGCTACCGCCCAATACGGCAAGCTGCCCAAAACCGCCCAGAACTCCGGAGCCGCGCCGGCCGCAGAGCGTTGAGCCCGCAGCGGCGGGATGCGAGGCGCGGCGGGATGCGGATGGCGGGACGCGAGGCGCACGGGCCCGCAGCGGCGGGGCGCGGGGCGGCGGGGCGCACAGGCGCGCAAGCTCGCCGCCGGCGCGGTTATGCGGCGCCCAGGTCCTCGGTCACGGCTTTGCCGGTGAGCACGCCGAAGGCTCCGTTGGTGGTCAGGCTCTCGCCGCCGCCTTGCGCGGCCGCCCCACAGCAGTACACGCCTGCAATGGCCTTGCCGGTGGCGTCCAACAGGCGCCCGCTGCCGTCGACCACCGCACCGCCGCGCGTGCGGAAGCGCACGGGGAACTGCTTGAGCGCGTAATACGGCGGCTTGAGGCTCTCCAGAAACTGCTTGCGTCCGAAATCGGAGTCCTTGCCGGCCTCGACCATGCCGGAGAAGCGGTCGATGGTCTTGCCCAGCACGTCCTCGGACACGCCCATGCCCGACGCCAGTTGCGCCACCGTGTCGCATGGACCTACCAAACGCGACGCGTTCTTCGACGTCACCTGCGCCGCGCTGCGCGCCTGCCCGCTCTCCGAGATGCCGCTGTCGAAGATGGTCCAGAAATAGCCGCGCTCCTGGGTGAAGCATGCGGCGCACAGGTCGCGCATGTAGTCCTCGTTGCCGAACCGGTTGCCCTGCGCGTCCACCACGAGCGTGGGCGCGAACATGCCCCACGCCGCCGCCGGTGGAAGATCGCTGGTCACCGAGGGGGTCACGCTCATGTCGCTGAGCTGCGCGCCGAGCGCCTGGCACAGCTTGTGGCCCTCCCCCATGGATGCGGCGGTGTAACAGCCGATGCGCTCCCACGCCGACAGGTACTCGCGCACGAGCGACTGGTTGCTGGCGAACCCGCCCGTGGCCACCACCACGGCACGCGCATGCACGTCGGCCACGCCGGGCTGGTCCTTCTTGCCTGTGGAGAAGCGCACGCCGCACACCTTGCCGGCCTCGTCCAGGATGAACCCGGTTGCACGATAGCCCGTGGAGAACTGCACGCCCTTCGCCGCAAGCTTGTCACGCAGCGGCATCATGATGCTTTCGGTATCGCCGATGCCGTTTTTCGGGAGCACGCGACGGCGGTTCGCCTCGTTGGCGGAATAGCTGGCGGGGTCGGCGAACTGCGCGCCGTACGAGCTTTTCATGCGGTCGACCCACTCGGGCGCCGCATAGAACAGGCGCTTCGCGAAATCCAGGTCGGTCACGCCGGCGCTCTTCAGCTGCTCCTCGCGCTCGGGCCACACATCGTCGCAGGTCTCGGTGATACCCGCGTCCTTCTGCAGCTGGCTGCCGCACACCTCCATGACGGCGTTGGACTCGTAGCTTTCGCCGCCCAGCACGTCGAGCTTCTCGGCCACCATGACCGACAGCCCGGCCTCGGAAGGGTCCATGGCCGCCGAAAGGCCCGCCATGCCGCTGCCCAGGATAAGCACGTCCACCGATGTGGAGAACGACACCTGCGGCTGGCCGAGCACGCCCATTCCATCGGCCGAGGGGGCCACGGCGGAGCTGCACGACGACAGCAGGGGCACGGCGGCGAAGGCGGCGGAGGCACCGACCAGCTTGAAGAAATCGCGGCGTTTCATGTAGGGCATGCTCTTTCACTAGATGGCGAAGGGACGGCGCCCGCCGCCGTGCAACCGGCTTTGGGCACCGTCCCCCATTTCGATATCGCAGCCATGGTAACGCACGCGCCCCGCGCGCGGCCGGGCGTTCGGCGCGCGCCACATCTTCTCGATATGCGGGGCGCTGGCGGACGACTGGAGGCTCCTCGGGCGGGATCGCCCGACGGAAGCGGCAACGCAGCGTGCCTTTTCGCCGACACGCCCACGGTGCGCCGACGGAAGCGAATCCGCTGCACCGTTTCCCTCGCCACCCGCGGGGCGCCCGGCGGCGGCTTCCCTATTCGTAGAACTTCGCGTCGGGATACGGCGGCTCGAGGGCGCGCTTGAAGGCCTGCGAGCGCACCTTCGCCAGCACGCGCTCCACGTCGGCGCGGTTGAACCCGGCCTCCACCAGGCCGTCCTCGCTGACGCCGTGCTCGAAATGCGCGATGAGCATGCGGTCGAGCGTGGGATAGTCGATACCCATGGACTTCTCGTCCTCCTGGCCGGGCGCGAGCTCGGCGCTGGGCGGCTTGACCAGCACGTGCTCGGGGATGGGCGGCAGCTGGCCGTCGCGCTCGGCGCGCTCGTTGCGCCAGCGCGCGATGGCGTACACGTCGGTTTTATACAGGCCGCCGATGGGCGCGAACGCGCCGGCCGTGTCGCCGTAGAGCGTGGAGTAGCCCATCATGGACTCGCTGCGGTTGCCCGTGTTCACCAACATCCAGCCGTTGGCGTTGGAAAGCGCCATGAGCACCACGGTGCGGCAGCGCGCCTGCGTGTTCTCCGACGCCGTGCCTGAAAGCTTGCCGCAGCCCGAACGGCGCAGCACGGCCTCGAACGCCTCGAACGGCTCGCAGATGGACACGATGTGCGTCTCGATGCCCAGGTTGTCCGCCAGCTCGCGGGCGTCGTCCAGGGAATGTTCCGTGGAATAGGGCCCGGGAAGCAAGACGCCGTGCACGTGATCGGGGCCGAACACGTCGGCGCACATGACGGCGATGACGCTTGAATCGATGCCGCCGGAGAGCCCCACCACCATATCGGTGAAGCCGGCGCCCTCCGCATAGGCGCGCAGCGCGTCGGCGCACGCCTCGTACATATCGTTCGCTCGCATACAGCTGTCCTTTCAGCACAAGCGGGATTCCTTCGGATACGAGTATGCCCAAGCGGTGTTTCAAGGTGATTGCCAGCACGCAACAGCTTGGCAACCGGTCGAATCGCACGACCAGTGAACCAGGGACGGCAGGCGGGCAGCGTAAAGCTTGCCCTTGCCGCCGTCCGCGTACGCCAGCGCTCAATCTTGTCACCCCTCCTGTTAAAGCGGGACGGCATTGGGAGTCCCCGAAACGCAAGCAGGCGGCACGCCCTGGGACATGCCGCCTGCTTGGATGGGATATATTCGCCGTGCTATTGGATGGCGCGAATCTGCTCGGCCAGCCAGTTGGCCCACTCCTCGACGCCCTCGCCCTTGGTTGCGGCAATGGGGAAGATGGGGGCCTGCGGGTTGAGCTGGCGCACGCTGGCGTCGAACGCCTCGCGATCGAAGTTGAACACGGGCATGGTGTCCACCTTGTTCAGGATGACCACCTTCGCCGCCTGGAAGACGCCAGGGTACTTGAGCGGCTTGTCATCGCCCTCGGGCACGGACAAGATCATGACCTTGGCGTTCTCGCCCAGGTCGAAGTCGGTCGGGCACACCAGGTTGCCCACGTTCTCCACGATGATCAGGTCCAAGCGCTCCAGATCGAGCACGTCGATGGCACGGCTGATCATGTTGGACTCCAGGTGGCACGCGCCGCCCGTGTTGATCTGCACGGCCGCGATGCCCTGGGCCTTGATCTTCTCGGCATCCACGTTGCTGGCGATGTCGCCCTCGATGACGGCGATGTTGAACTCATCGCGCAGCGCCTCGATGGTGGCAAGGATGGTGGACGTCTTGCCCGAGCCGGGGCTGGCAAGCAGGTCGAGCACGAACACGTGGTTGTCGGCGAAGCGCTTACGCAGCTGCGCCGCCAGCTGATCGTTCTTGTCAAGGATGGGTTGCTTCATATCGATTTGCATGCTGAATCCTCCTATTGATCAAGCAGCGGTTTCAGTTATGAACCGGATTGGAAAGGCGCGGCGAATGCACGTTGCCTCCCGGCTGCGCCCTATAGGGAAGCGCCTCCCCGCGCACGGCCGCGGCTTCGCCGGCACAGCGACGCGCTGACGCTCGTTAGTCGTCGGGCAGGTCCACCTCGATGGAGTCGATCTGCAGCTCGCGACCGGCTAAAAGCTTCGTGTCGTAGCCGCCGCACTCAGGGCACACCATGTGAAAGCGGTCGTGCTCGTACTCGGCGCCGCAGTCCAAGCAAAGGCTTCGAGGCTTTACCATGTTGATCTCAAGCTCCGCGCCTTCGCTCATGGTGCCCTCCGTGAGCACCTCGAACGCGAAGCGCAGCGAATCCTCGATCGCCTCGGTCATCTCGCCGATGGACAGCGTGACCTTCAACACCTTCGTGGCGCCCGCCTGCACGGCGGACTTCTCCACCGCCTCCATGACGCCGGTCATGATACCTAGCTCGTGCATGCAGCTCCTTCGATCCGCGAAACCGTGCAGCGCCCGCGCCGCACGCCATTGGTACGAACCCCATACTATCCCAAGAAGGCCCGCACGAAGCGGGCCTTCAGGTTAACCATATATGTTTGCCGGCAAAGCTACTTGCGCTTCACGGCTTTGAGCTTCTTGGTCTTGGGGGCTGCCGCCTGGGCAGCGTCGTCCTCCTGCACAAGCTCCTGGTTCTGCTTCTTGATGCGTCCGGCAAGCGCGATGCGGGCCAGCAGCAGCGACACCTCGTACAGCACGATCAACGCGGCGAACATGAGCGCCATGGTGACCGGCGATGCGTCGGGCGTGACGATGGCGCAGAACACCAGCAGGCCGACGTAGATGCCACGCCAGCTATTGCGCAGCTTCTTGTACGGCACCACGTTGAACACCACCAGGTAGAAGATGACCAGCGGCAGCTCGAAGGCCACGCCAAAGCCCAGCTCGAACTTGATGATGATGTCCACGTAGCTGGCCATGCGAGGCGTGACGGTGCCCAAGCCCATGGCCTGGTCGGTGAGCCACTGGAACGCCGGGTTCAGGATGATGCAGTAGCAGAAGATGGTGCCCACGATGAACAGCACCACTGCCGCGACGAACGTGGGGATGAACCACTTGCGCTCGTTGGGCTTGAGCGCCGGCAGGAAAAACGCCAGCAGTTGCCACAGGATAACCGGCGAGCAAGCCACGATGGCCGCCCAGATGGAGATCTTGAAGCGAGTGGAGAACGCCTCGAACGGGTCGATGGCCATGAACGACGGCAGGCCGTCGGGGCCCTTCGGCAGGTACTCGGCGATGGGGATCATCAGGAACTGGCCCATGGTGGGCGTGGCGAAGTAGAACACGCACACGCCGACGAGCAGGCACACCACGATGCGCACCAAGCGCATGCGCAGCTCGCCTAGATGATCGAATAGGGGCATTCGCGCCGGTCCGATAGGCATCGGTTACTCCCCCTTCGTTTCGGTGTCGGAAGACTGGGCAGCGGGCGCTGCCGGTGCGGCGGGCGCCGCGGGAGCCGCTTGAGCGGCGGTTTCGGGAGCTGCAGCCTCGGTCGACTGGGCATCGGCCGCGGCCAGCGCGGCCTGCTTGGCGGCCTCGGCCCTTTCGGCTTCGGCGGCCTGCTTGGCGGCGCGCTCGCGATCATAGCGGGCCTTGCGCTCGCTGAAGCTTTCCTGCTGCCCCGCCGGACGCGGCTTGGGGGCCATTGCGGTCGAGGAACTATGCGAGGACACGGCCTTGCTTGCGCTGCTCACCGCCTTGCTGGCGCCGTTGGCGGCCTTCTTGCCGGCATCGGCGGCCTTTTCCATGACGTCGAGCGGGTTCTTGAACGGCTCATCGGAATCGGGGTCGTACACCTCGTTCTTGATAACCTTGTTCATCTCCTCCTGCGCGTTGCGGAACTTGCCGATGGCCTTGCCAAGCGTTTTCGCCATTGCGGGCAGCTTGTCGGGGCCGAACAGCAGGAAACCGAACAGCAGAATGAGAAATAGCTCAAATCCACCGATACCAAACAAAGCATTCCCCTTTGCGTGCGTTCCCTTTACTCTTTTCACGCTTGCGCGCGACAGCCATTCATGGTAGCACAAACGCCCCGACCCCCTTCGCGCGCACTTCCTTTACAAAAAAGTTCTGCTCGGGAAGCCGCATTCGGGGACCGGGGCGTTATCCGTTGCCAGGGTTGCTACATGGACAGCACGGAAAGCGCGATGGTGGGGATGCCGAGTGCCAGCACCAGGATGACGCACACCACCACGGTGAAGATCTTCTTGGTGCGGGCCGCCGCCTCGCGGCGCGCCTTCTCGCGCGCCTCGCGCTCCTGCGCCGCCTTGATGCGTTCGGCCTTCTGCTTGGCCGTGAGCTTCTGATTCGTTCCCATGGCGCGCTACCTCAGCTTGCTGCGGATCTCGATGACACGGGCGATGCTGCGAGCCACTTCCACGCCAACATGCCAGCTGCTCTTCTCGTACAGCACGTTGCCGCCCACCATGGTCATGAGCACGTCGGAGCCGTTGCAGGCGTTGACCACGGCCGAAACCGGGTCGGTGGCCGGCGTTTGGTGCGAGCCGGACAGGTCGACGGCGATGACGTCGGCCAGCTTGCCCACTTCCAAGCTGCCCACCTTGTCGTCCATGCGCAGCGCGCGGGCGCCGCCGATGGTGGCCATCTCCAGCATGGTGGAGGACTTCATGAAGCTGCGCGGGTTCACGGCGCGCTGGATGAGCATGCCGGTGTGCATCTCCGAGATCATGTCGGTGGAGTCGGTGGCGGCGGGGCTGTCGGTGCCCAGGCCCACGCGCAGGCCGTTGTTCAGGAACTCGGCGAGCGGGGCCACGCCCATGCCCAGCTGGGCGTTGATGCGAGGGCAGCTGGCCACGGAGACGTCGTACTCCTTGAGCTTGGCCACGTCATGGTCGTCGACGTAGACGCCGTGCACCATCATGACGTTGTCGCTCTCGAACGCGCCCCAGTTCAGCACGTAGTTGACCGGCGTGGTGCCCGTGGGCAGCCACGGCGGGACCTCCACGTAGCAGCGCGTGGTGTCCATGGAATGGACGGAGAAGGGCGAGGAGCCGTAGCGCACGAAATCGCACTCCTCGCGGTCGCCGGCCAGGCGCAGCGCCACGGGGAGGTTCTCCTTGGAGGCGAGCTGGGCGACCTTGCGGAAGATCTCCGGGTTGCAGGTGAACAGCGACGACGGGGCCAGGCCGACGGTAAGACGGTCGGAATCGACCTCCTCCTGCCAATGAGCCAGGTCGCTCTCGGCCTGATGCATGGCGAAGTCGACGCGACGGCGGTCCATGGCGCCCACCTCGCGGTAGACGACGCCGCGCATGCCCAGCTTCTGCATAGCGGTGCAGCTGGCGCCCGAGGTGGTGATGTCGGCCACGGTGGTGATGCCGCTGGATAGCGACTCAAGGCCGCCCAGGATGGCCGAATCGTACCAATCGGCGACGTCCATCTTCGCGGACAGCTCGCGCATGGTCATGGTCCAGGTGGCGTAGGGGACATCGTGGACGATGCCGCGCATGACCGCGTTCTCCAGGTGGGTGTGCAGGTCGACGAAGCCGGGCAGGATGGCCGCCTGGCCGAAATCGGAGACCTCCTCATCAGGATAGCGCAACTTGAGCATGGCGGCGTCGCCGACGTCGCGGATGGCGCCGTCGCGAACGAGCACCGCACCGTTGTGAATGGGTTCCGACGTGATGGGAAGCACGTACTGCGCGCACAAAAGCATGGGCTGCCTCGCTTGTTCCGTGATTTGCAAGTAAACACGTATGATAGCACCGATGAGCGCCCCGGCGGAGCTTCCACGAAAGCAACGCGGCGAGCGGCGCGGGGAGGGGCGCTCGCCCGCTTACTTCAGCGGCAACGTTGCGGTGAACGCGGTGCCTTCGGCCTGCGTGCTGGAGGCGGTCAGCGCGCCGCCGTGCTCCTCGGCGATGGCCCGCGCGATGGCAAGCCCCAGGCCGTGCCCGCCGGCGCCGCCCGTGCGCGCCTTGTCCGCGCGGTAGAAACGGTCGAACACGTGGGGAAGATCCTCGGGGGATATGAGCGCGCCGGTATTGCGCACCTCGAGCTTTGCCTGCTTGCCCGCGCACGAAAGCGCCACGTCGACCGCTCCCCCGTCGTCGACGTATTTGCAGGCATTGTCGATGAGCGTGCCCGCCAAGCGGCGCAGCCGCTGCTTGTTGCCGCGCAGCTTGATGCCCGGCTCCACCTGCGATCCCAGCTTCACGCCGCGTTCGAACGCCACCGATTCGAACTGCAGGACCTCGCCTTCGATGACGTCGGACAGGTCGACTTCCTCCAGGGTCGGGCGCGCGGCGCCGGATTGCGCGGCGGCCTCCTCCTCGTCCATCTTCGCCAGCGTGAGCAGGTCGCCCACCAGCCCTTGCATGGCCTCGGCCTCGTGCTGCGTGCTCTCGAGCCACTGGCTTTGGCTTGCCACGCTGCGCTCGGGATGCTCGAGCGCGATGGACGTGTTGGCAAGGATCACGGTGAGCGGGGTCTTCAGATCGTGCGACGCGTCGGCCACGAAGCGGCGCTGCCGCGTCCAGGCGCGGGCGACGGGGCGCAGCGCCCAGCGGCTGAAGAACAGGCTGATGACAAGGAACACGGCCAGCGCCGCAACCTCCACCACGGCGAGCGTTGCCGCCAGAGCGCGCCAGCCGCTCGCGCTGCCCATGTCGGCGAACGCCAGATACATGACGCCGCCTGCCTGGCGCTTCACATAGAACAGGCCCAGGTCGGACAGGCTGCCGAAGCCCTCGTCGGCGCCGGCGAGCAGCTCGCCGGCCTGCTCGAGCACGTCTTGGCTGATGGACGCCGTGTTGTAGCGGCCGAGGGCGGTCATGGCCCCGTCCGCGGATACGGAGAAGATCGCCATGGGAATGACCTGCCCCTCGCCGCGCTCGTGCCCGCCGATGGTCGGCGGCGCCGCAACGTCGTCGGGCGCCGCCTGGCCGTTGCCGGATTCCGGCTGGCCTTCGCCAAGCGCATCCTTCCCCATCTGCCTGCCTTGATGCTCGGATGCCTGCGCGATGGCCTGGCTGAGCGCGCCGTCGACCGTGGCAACGCTTTGCCGATGGTTCACCACGCAGATGGACGCGAAGATCACCGTCAGCACAACGGCAACGGTGGCCATGTTCAACGCTATGAACTTGATGCGAAGCTTTTTCAGCATGGAATGGCCGCCTTAGGCCGCGGCGCCGTCGGCGGCGAAACGGTAGCCCGCCTTGCGGATGGTCTCGATGCAGGCCCGCGAGCCCAAGAATCGCATCTTCTTGCGCAGGAAGCTGACGTATGCCTCGACGTTGTTGTCCTCAGCGCTCGATTCCACGCCCCACACGCGCTCGATGAGCAGTTCCTTCGACACCACCTGGCCGGCATTGCCCATGAGCACCTTCGCCAGGGAAAACTCCTTGAACGACAGGTGGATGGCCTTCTGCCCGCACGTCAGGTCGTAGCTTTCCAGGTTCAGCGAAAGGTCGCCCGCATCGAGCTTCTCGAAGATCACCTCGCCCTGGCGGCGCGTGAGGGCGCGCAGGTGCGCCAGCAGCTCGGCGGGGCTGAAGGGCTTGGTCATATAGTCATCAGCGCCGCTGTCCAGACCGGTGATCTTGTCGGGCACGGCATCGCGCGCGGTGAGCAGCAGCACCGGCGTGCTCACGTTCTTGCGGCGCAATTCGGTCACTACCGTGAAACCGTCCATTTTGGGAAGCATGACGTCCAGGATGACCACATCGTAGATGTCGCTTTCGGCATAGGCCAGGCCGTCGGCGCCGTTGTGCACCACGTCGGTGCCGCAGCCGTTCTCCTCCAGGATGTGCGCCAGCGCGCGGGCCAGCCGCACGTCGTCTTCCACGATGAGGACCTGCATGGTGCGCCTTCCGTCGATTCCCGAACCCGCGCCTCAGGGCGCAGGCATGCATTCTTTCGGTCAACAGTATACGGCGCAGCCTGAAAACGGGCTTAAAGAACGGGGCCGCCCCGAAGGACGGCCCCGTGCGCGGAAGCTATGGGATAGGATTTAGCGCTCGTAGACCTGATCGCAGCCGAGCAGGTCCTTCATGGTGTGCCAGATCTGGTGCGGGTCGCCAACGGGATGCGCAGGCGGCTGCATCTCATAGCGCTCCACCGCGCCCGAAAGCAGATCTACGGCGAACACCTCGTCGGAAAGCGTGAGAGCCTGCTGCGGGCAGATGTCCGTGCAGCAGCGGCACTTCACGCAATCGCCGGGGAAATGCTCCACGCCGAACGTCCCATCCTCATCGGTGAACTTGCTGATGGCGCCGGTCGGGCAGAACGTCGCGCACATCTGGCAGCTGCTGCACTTGCCCGGGTCGATGATGACGTGGCCCCACAAACGCGTCTCGATCATGACGTCCTGCGGCTCGCCCAAGCTGGACAGGCTGTTCAGCAGAAGCTCGCGGCGATCGGGGATGAAGTGCGGCAGCGTGCCGTCCTCCATCACCTTTTGGAAGCGTGATTCGAGCTTCTCCTTGATACCGAGCGTTTCCTTCACGGCGTAGTCGGCGGTGGTGCCGGCGGCGGCTTTCGCCTCGGAGCCCACCTCCGCGAAGAACCTGCGCTTGCCGGCATCGAAGCTGGATTTGCCCTCAAGGCGCACCTGGTGCGGGAACTTCTTCACCAGGTCGACGCGCATGTCGCTGTTCCATGTTTCCAGCAGCGTGTTGGCGGTGTCGCGCACCTGCTCGGCCATGTGGAACCCGGTGGCGTGCTCGCAGGAGGCGCACTTGCCCTCGACCAGGCTGACGTGTTTGGCGCCGGCGACGGCCAGGGTGACGAGCAAGCTTTCCTCCACGCGCCCAAGGCACGTGACGGACACGACTTTCTCCAGGTCGAGCAGCCCTTCTGCGGCGTTCACGATCTGCTCGCACGCGATGACGATCTCGCCGTCGGCGGCGCGCATGGCTTGGATGCAGCGATGCAGCAGCTCGGCGTCGTTGGGACGATGGGCCTCGAGCGCGCACGTGGGACACACGGTGGCGCACGTGCCGCAGCCGATGCACTTCTCCGGCGAGATGATCAGCTCGTTGTCGTTATAGGAAATGCAGCCCGATGTGCACACCTCCGCGCATTTCATGCACGTGGCGTTGCGATTGCGCACGACAGCGCAGCGGTTCTGGTGAACCGTGATATCGGCGCTCTGAAGTTTTTCGAGCAGACCGAGGAAATTCTTGGCACTTGGCATTGCTGCCCCTTTCTCGTCTACCCCCTTGCAATTGGTTAGTATAGCCGTTCGCAAACGCAAGCCATCCCCACGGTCCAAGCGTTAGACATGGCAAACAAATGCGCTCGGCTTTCCCCAACACCTACGCGAACATTCCAGCTGCAGCGGGGATGATGGGGTACAGCGCCATAGAGCTTCCGAGATGCGCTATCCTGTTGGGCAAAACACGGAAGGAGGCCTTATGCGGGCTTTGGTGCAGCGCGTGACGCATGCGCAGGTGGATATCGATGGCGAAACGGTGGGCTCATGCGAACGCGGGTACCTGGTCTTGCTGGGCGTAGGCGCGGACGACGGCCCCGAGCAGATCGAGCGGCTGTGGGGCAAGATCTTCAAGCTGCGCATCTTCGAGGACGAGAACGGCAAGACGAACCGCTCGCTTGCCGACGTGGACGGCCAGGTGCTCATCGTTTCGCAGTTCACCCTGTACGCCAACTGCAAGAAGGGCAACCGGCCCTCGTTCACCGGCGCCGGCGCACCTGACCAGGCCGAACGGCTTTACGAGCAGTTCGTCGAACGCGCACGCCAAGACGTGCCGCGCGTGGAAACCGGCCGCTTCGGCGCCATGATGCAAGTCAGCCTACTCAACGACGGCCCCTTCACCATCTGGTTGGACACCGACCAGTTGTAAAACCCGCGAAGCCGACCCCGGCGCCCGCAAGGCGGCTCCTGGCGCCCCGTGGACATACCCGAGCACCGAGCCGCAGCAAACGGGGCAAGCAGAGACGGGAGGACCAAATCCGGCTCTCCGCTAGAACGCAAAAAAGGAAGCCGCCCGTGGGCGGCTTCCTTCATATTCCGGTCGAACCCCGCTTACTAGCAGTAGAACAGGATGTCGTTATACGTGGGGACGGGCCACAAATCGTGAGCGACTACGATCTCCATGGCATCCACGCCCGCACGCAGGCGCTCCATCATCGGGGCGATCTCGTGCGCGTACTTGTTGGCCTTCTCCTGCTCGTCGGCCAGGTCGCGAATGGCCAGATGCGCGGCATGCAGCTCGTTCAGGGCATCGTTGATCTCCTTGATGCCGTCGACCACCGTGTTGAGCAGCTGGTCCTGCACCGAGGTGTCGATGCCGGCGCAAGCGGCCTTCATCTCGTTGATCTCGTTGGCAACGAGCGTGGCGTACTTGTTGATTGCCGGCAGGAACGTACGGCGCGTCATGCGCTTCATCGTACGGACCTCGATGTTCATGAGCTTCGTGTACTTCTCCAGCTTCACCTCGTAGCGGCTGCGAGCCTCCACCTCGGTGAGCACGTTGAACTCCTCGAACAGCTTGATGCTCTTCTCCGCAACGTAGGCCGGCAGCGCGTCGGCGGTGGTGCGGTTGTTGGCCAGGCCGCGGCGCTCGGCCTCGGCGGGCCACTCGTCAGAGTAACCGTTGCCGTTGAAGATGATACGCTGGTGCTTCTTCAGCGTATCCTTGATGTAGGCGATGGCGGCGGACTCGAACTCCTCGCCGGACTTGCCCTCCATGGCGTCGGCGAAGTCCTTCAGCGACTTGGCCATTGCGGTGTTGAGCACCATGTTGCAGTCGGCAAGGTTCACCGCGGAGCCCGGCATACGGAACTCGAACTTATTGCCGGTAAAGGCGAAGGGGCTGGTGCGGTTACGGTCGGTATTGTCCTTCAGGAAGTTCGGCAGCACCGAAACGCCCAGGTCGACGGCAACCTTTTCGGCGGAAGTGTACTCATGGTCGTCAACCAGCGCGTCCACGATGGCGCCCAGCTCGTCGCCCAGGAAGATGGACACGATAGCCGGCGGGGCCTCGTTGGCGCCCAGACGGTGGTCGTTGCCGCAGGAGGCCACGGTCATGCGCAGCAGCTCCTGGTAATCGTCGACGGCCTGGATGACGCCGGTGAGGAACACCAGGAATCGCAGGTTGTCCATGGGGGTTTCGCCGGGATCCAGGAAGTTGGTCTTGCCGGCGGAGATGGACCAGTTGTTGTGCTTGCCGGAGCCGTTGATGCCCTCGAACGGCTTCTCATGCTGCAGGCACACCAGGCCGTAATGGCTTGCCAGCAGGCGCATCTTCTCCATGGTCAGGAGGTTCTCGTCGATGGCGCGGTTGCCGTTGGTGTAAAGCGGGGCCAGCTCATGCTGCGCGGGGGCAACCTCGTTGTGCTTGGTCTTCGCCGACACGCCCAGCTTCCACAGCTCGCTGTCCAGCTCCTTCATGAACTCGTTGACCGTGGGGCGGATGGCGCCGAAGTAATGCTCCTCGAGCTCCTGGCCCTTCAACGGGGAGTAGCCGAACAGCGTGCGGCCGGTCATGATGAGGTCGGAGCGCTTCGCGTAGTCCTTCTCGCTGATTAGGAAGTACTCCTGCTCGGCGCCGACGGTGGTGATCACGCGGTCGACATGCTCGCCGAACAGCGCCAGCACGCGCTTGGACTGCTCGTCGATGGCGCTCATGGAACGCAGCAGCGGGGTTTTCTTATCAAGCGCCTCGCCGGTATAGCTGCAGAACGCGGTGGGGATGCACAGCACCTCGTCCTTGATGAACGCGTAGCTGGTGGGGTCCCATGCCGTGTAGCCGCGGGCCTCGAACGTGGCGCGCAGGCCGCCGGATGGGAAGCTGGAGGCGTCTGGCTCGCCCTGGATGAGCTCCTTGCCGGAGAAGCTCATGATGGCGCGGCCGTCGCCGGTGGGGTCAAGGAAGCTGTCGTGCTTCTCGGAGGTGATGCCGGAAAGGGGCTGGAACCAGTGCGTGTAGTGCGTGGCACCCTTCTCGATGGCCCATTCCTTCATGGCGTGGGCGACGACGTTGGCGACCTCAAGGTTCAAAGGCTCGCCCTTCTCGATGGTACGCATCAAGTCTTTGTACGTTGCAGATGGCAGTCGCTCCTGCATCGTGTGCTCGTTAAACACCATCGAGCCGTAGATCTCAGGAATTTTCGACATAGGCGTGAGCTCCTTCATAGTTACCTTTCAGACGCGCGTTTCCCTTGCCACTGCAAGCTATAGGCTAGCGAACTAGTCAACTCTCGTAGCTTAGCATCTTGCACCGGCAAGCAGCACGTCAACTTGCTGCAACTTACGGTACCGGCGCTATGTTTCCGGCAGTTTTCAGCACATGGAACGTTTCGTTACGGAAGGGCTGGGAATGCCGAGGGCTTTCGCACTCCAACAACGCGGAAAGCCCGCCCCGCTTTCGCGGAACGGGCTTTCCAGGCTTGCACGGCCACGCGTGGCGCAGCCAAAGAAAACAAACCTTAGCGCTTGCTGAACTGCGGGCGCTTGCGGGCCTTCTTCAGACCGTACTTCTTGCGCTCGACCATACGAGCGTCGCGCGTCAGGAAGCCAGCCTTCTTCAGCTCGGCGCGGTAGTCGCCAGCTGCCAGCAGGGCGCGGGAGATGCCGTGACGCAGAGCGCCGGCCTGACCCGAGATGCCGCCGCCGTCGATGCGGGCGAGCACGTCGAAGTGATCCAGGGTATCCGTGACCTTGAACGGGGTCTTGGCATAGTCGAGCAGAGCCTCGCGGCCGAAGTACTCCTTGCCATCGCGACCGTTGACGGTCACCTTGCCGGTGCCGGGAACGAGGCGCACGCGAGCGACAGCGTTCTTACGACGACCGGTGCCGTAGTACAATGCTTCATTCGCCATGGTTTAGCCCTCCATCTTGATCTCGGTCGGCTTCTGAGCCATATGCGGGTGCTCGGCACCAGCGTAAACCTTCAGCTTCATGCCCTGCTTGCGGCCCAGCGTGTTCTTCGGCAGCATGCCCTTGACGGCATGCTCGATGACGCGCTCGGGGTGCTTGGCCATGGCCTCGGCGAAGGTCTCGGACTTCAGTCCGCCCGGATGACCGGTGTGATGGTAGTAGACCTTGTTCAGCTCCTTCGTGCCGGTCACGCGAACCTTGTCCGCGTTGACGATGATCACGAAGTCGCCGGTGTCCACGTGCGGCGTGTACTGCGGCTTGTGCTTGCCCTTCAGAAGGGTAGCGGCCTTGGTGGCAACACGGCCGAGGACCTGATCCTCAGCGTCGATGATGTACCATTTGCGCTCAACTTCATGAGGCTTAGCGTGATACGTCTTCACTGTTTTTCCTCCATGTCCTTCCTGTTACGCTGTGCGACCACAGCGCACAGGGTGTCGTTTTTCAAAAGTGCAAGTCTGTTTGCTGCCGGTTTCCTACGCCGGCGCGCTTCGTCAGGTCTGGACTTCCCTCCTTGGCGCTGCCTCCACCTTGCGTTTACGGGGCTTTTGAAAGCGAACTTTTATAGTCTACGGTTTCAGCCGCTTCGAAGTCAATGGGTCATGTGTGCCCATCTGGGGTTACTTCGCGATTTTCACACGGACTGCACGAATACGGCGAGCAAGCCGCCCTGCCCCCGGCACCCGCCTGCGTGCTGCGGCATGCCGACGAGATCTGTGCCGCCCACGCACCACGGCGTGTCGGCGAGCCCCACGCTGCCGCGGCATGCCGGCGAGCCCTGCGCCATACCCACCGCCCGCACCGCCCGCGCGCCACGGCGCGCCGGCGGGCTCCGTGCCGCCCACGCCGTCCGCCTGCGCGCCCGCTGCGTCGGCAGCCCCGCCCGCCTGCGCGCCGCTGCGTTACCAGCCCATCGCGCCACGGCACGCCGGCGGGCCCTATGTCGCCGGCCTTGCCTGCCGTCGGCGCTAACCGCATAGCCGCCGCATCCAACCACGCCTCCCCCGCCTTGAACCCTTTCGCTTTCGCAACATGCCCGCCCCCTCATGTTCTGGGCGGTTTTGCAGTTTTTGGTCCCTGTTTTTGACATCAGTCCGGAGTTCTGGGCGGTTTTCCCTTCGCATCGTCTGCCAAAATGCTTGTCGGCGCAAACTACCAACCATCTGACCTGGGGTTTTTCAATGCCATCAACGACCACGCTCGCAATCGCGGCTTCAAAACCGCCCAGAAAATTCTTCGATACCCGCCGCAGCCCGCTTCGACGTCAGGCACTGTCCGTTTCTACGTCCGCCGCTACCTGCTTGGGCAACGCGACGGGTGCCCCAAGTTGCATGGGGCCCGATTGCCGCCGCCCCGATCGACCCTATGGCTGATTCTTTTTCCCTGTGCCACCTTGCCCCGCCCCCCCTCCTGCAACATCCCTGATTCCTGAAAACCGGTGGAGGCAAGCAAGCAGCGGCAAGACAAGCACCGCGAGCCCGTGCGATTCGTTCGGCGTGCCTCGACAAAGACCAGAACACCCGCGCAGTCCGCACAGCCCATGCGAGGCGGGACCCCATGTTCGCCAGCGATAAACCGAAGAACCCGAACCACCTACGCAGCCCCACACACTGCCCGACGAGCCCCGATGCGATTCCGCCGAGCCGACGCTACCCCCGCAAGGGTCGCAGCATATTCGCGCAAGATATCGGCAAGGGTTTTGCAAGACGGTGGCATCACACTGTGGAACACCTGCGCATCTCGATGCGCCCACCCGCCGATGACACGAGGTCGCCCATGATCGCTTTATCCCATACTTCCGCCCTTCGATATCTGCGCAGCCAGTCCGAAATCAAGAGGCTGTCGCCCTCGAAAGCGCCTTCCTCTTTCGGCATCTCGCGTTACGACGTCCCGCGCCTGGCACAGCGGTTCGCCGCGGTCGGCGACGGGACCGTTCACGTGCTTGCGACAGAGCAGCGAAGACGGCGCTCCATCGGCTCTGTAACCTGCCATCTTGCCGAGAAGATCCCGCCGAACGGCATCGTCCACGTTGAGGGCGATACCTTCTGCAGCGCTCCTGAGCTATGCTTCTTGCAGATGGCGCGCGTGTTGCCTGTTATTCAGCTGATCAAACTCGGGTTCGAGCTGTGCGGATGCTACGCCCTCACGCCCGATGGGCGTGCGATCGAGCAGCCGGCGCTCACCTCGAAGGATAGAATCGGCAACTTTCTCAGGAGCGCTAAAGGCGCGCACGGCGTCGCTCAAGCCCGCCAAGCGCTGACCCATATCGTGGAAGGGTCGGCCCCTCCGAGGGAAACCGCGTTGACCATGCTGCTCTGCATGCCGCCGCGCTGGGGAGGCTACGGCTTTTCGAAGCCGCAGATGAACTACCCCGTTTGCGCCCCGGATCCGCGAAGGGCGCATGGCGTGCGGCAGTTTTATTGCGACCTGTTCTGGCCGAGCTGGAACCTTGCAGTCGAATACGACAGCAAAGCGCACCATAGCGACGAGCGCAAAATCGTCGAGGACCAGACGCGAGCCACCATTTTGACGTCGCTTGGAATCAGCGTGATCTCGCTCCGCGCGCAGCAAGTCGACGACCCGGCCCGCTTCGAGCACGCCGCTTCCGCCATCGCCTCGCACCGCAAGCGGAAACGGCCCCTACCCAAGCCCGATGCAGTTCAACAGGATATCCTGCGCGAGTTTGCGCTGAACAGCGCATTCGACATCCACTAGAGATGCATCGACGGCCAACGCGATCCGGGCGGATGAAGTTGCTCGAATGACGGGGATCCGGAAAGCGAGAGGACCGCGACGGACGGGCTCGGACCGAAGAAGCTACGCAACGGGCGGCAAGCTCGGGCCGGGAGGGGCCAACGCGACAGGCGGGGCTCAGATTACCGGAACCTGCTCGACGAACGGGGCCGGACGGACCAGCCAGGGCAACGAATGGCGAGGTCGGACCGAAGAAGCAACGAAGCAGCCAGGAGAGGGGCGCGCGGCGACGAGGCTTCCCCGGTTTTCCTTGTTCCAACATGAGGATTCGTCAAGGGAGGGGCGCACGACCACGACGAGGCGTCCGAAACTTCTGGGCGGTTTTGCAGGTAGCGCCCTGCAGCAAATCTTTGCGCGACCACGACGAGGCGTCCGAAACTTCTGGGCGGTTTTGCAGGAGGAAATGGCGAAAAACAACCTCTTGCACATGCGTTTCCCCAGGTCGGAAATATTTGGCACGGAATAGTCCCCGGAAAACAGCCCAGAAGTTAAGGGGTGGCGTCAAATTCGGGGTCGTTTTTCTGCAAAAGGGCCCAGAAGATGGGGGGCAAGGCATTTGCTAGGCATCGCATCGGGTTCGTTCGCGCCGCAAAGGGCCCAGAAGATGGGGAGACAAGGCATCAGCATCGCGAACGACGAAATCGGAGCGCCGAAAATGGACTCCGAATGAAACACGGGCGCATCCCAAGGCCTTACCCGCGCCGCGAGCCCGCCGAACCGAGCATCCCACCGGCGACGAACGCAGACCGTACACCGCACCGGCATCGCAGACCCACCGAGCCTCGCCGGCGCCGGGCGACGACCTGCTGCGTCGCCAGCCCGTCGCGCCCGCCGCATTGCCAGCTCATCGCGCCGCGCCGCCGTTCGACCGCGCGCGTGCCGCATCGCCGGCCCACCGCATCGCGCCGCGCCGCCCCTGCCGTCCACCCGCTCGCCCGCCGTGTTTGCTTGCGGCGATAACTTGCTTTCAGGTTTACCAATAACCCGGTGTTCTGAGGCTTTGATATTATGGTGCAAGCGGTAAGTTTCATCGGGCGAACGGTGCAATGCCGCTCGCAACCCGCACGAGCCCGCCCGCACGAGCACAACCGCACGACCGCAACCCGCACGAGCCAGCCTGCACGGCCGAAGCCTGCACGCAGCCCGACCGCCGCAGCACGGACATCGCGCCTCAAGGCGACGCGCATCGACGGCGTCTCGACGATCGCGCTCAGGCGTGCAATACCGCACGTCCCGCCCCGCACGCATGCGGGGCGCCCAATCCGGAAAGGACCGATCCATGCCAATCAGGATCCCCGACCAGCTACCCGCGACCGAGCAGCTGGAAAGCGAGAACATCTTCGTCATGACCGAGCATCGAGCCATGCATCAGGACATCCGCCCGCTGCGCGTGCTGCTGCTCAACCTCATGCCGAAGAAGATCGAGACCGAGACGCAGATCATGCGCAAGCTGTCCAACACCCCGCTGCAGATCGAGGTGGAGCTGTTGCACACCATATCGCATGAGTCGCGCAACGTGTCCCAAGAGCACCTGAAAACGTTCTATCGCTCGTTCGACCAGGTCAAAGACAGTCGCTACGACGGCATGATCATCACCGGCGCCCCCGTCGAGCTGCACGAGTTCGAAGATGTGGACTACTGGGACGAGCTGTGCCGCATCATGAAGTGGTCTACCACCAACGTGCATTCCACCCTGCACATCTGCTGGGGCGCGCAGGCCGGCATCTTCTATCACTACGGCATCCAGAAGCACGAGCTGCCCGAGAAGCTCTCCGGCGTGTTCAACCACGACGTGCTCAAGCCCTCCAGCCCGCTGGTGCGCGGATTCGACGACCGCTTCTGGGCGCCGCATTCCCGCCACACCACCGTGTACGCCAAGGACATCGAGGCGGACCCGCGCCTGGAGATAGTCGCACAGTCCGATGAAGCCGGCGTCTACATCGCCAAGAGCACCGACAGCCGCCACTTCTTCGTGTTCGGCCACCCCGAGTACGACACCGGC
Source organism: uncultured bacterium (assembly GCA_905215325.1). GTDB lineage: Bacteria > Actinomycetota > Coriobacteriia > Coriobacteriales > Eggerthellaceae > Senegalimassilia. The sequence continues at coordinate 177,759 of CAJMPP010000001.1, forward strand.
ACGCTGCGCGCCGAATACGAGCGCGACGTGAGCAAGGGCATGGACGTCCCCGTCCCGGCCCACTACTTCCCCAACAACGACCCCGCGCAGGAGCCGGTCAGCACATGGCGCGCGCACGCGCAGCTGCTGTACACCAACTGGCTGAACTACTACGTGTACCAGACCACGCCTTACGACCTGAGCGACTTAGGCGCTGGCGAATAGGGAAACGCCATGCCGAAGCATTACACCATTAAACCGCAGGTCACCCCCTTGCCCGGCAAAGCCGGCAAGGGGCAATCGGCTGAAGCGGGGCGGCAATCGGCGAAGGAGGGCGCAGCACCCAGGTCCGCATCGGAGCAGCCCGCAAACGACCCCTTCATCCGCGCTGAAAACGAGGACGACGACGGTTACGACCCCTACTCGGACCGCCCGCCCACACCCGAGCCCCTGTTCCAGGAAAACCCCTGGGATTAGGGAAGCCGATCTGTCGAGGCTCCGTTCCCGGGAACCTCGAACCCGCCAGAAACCCCTGAGGCCTGGAACCGGAGAGGGTGGCTTCAAGGGAAACCAAACCGGCCAACAAACAGCAACGGGCCCGGAACGATCGATCGTTCCGGGCCCGTCGGTTTCACGCCGCGAATCAGGGCAGAGAGCAAGATATCCCGCAAGGAGCGCAGACCGGCTTCCCCGCTTAATTAGGGAACGCGCCTTCTTGTCGACGCCTGTTTCGCGCCCGGCATCCGCACGACAGGCGATAGCCGGTGCCGAAAACAGGGCGAGTGCAAGCAGCGTGGAGCGCGCCGCACGCCTACTTGTTCGCCGTGCCGGCGAAGAGCGGCTGCTGGTTCCAGGTGAGGAATTCCTCGACCGCGAGGTCCTCGAAGCTGAGAATCGCGTGCTCCGCGGAAGCCTGCAGGGCATCCCACGTGCCGGCGTCATCGCTGTCGTATATGGCGAGCGTACGGTAGCCGGCGCCGTCAAGCGTGCCGATGGCGTATGCAGAGTCCTCAACGCCCCAGGTCAGCTGCTTGGGCGTTCCCATAATCTCGCGGGCGCGGTCCCATACGTCGGGCTCGCGCTTCGTGGAATGCACATCCTCGACCGACAGCACGCGCTCGAGATACGGGGCGAAACCGCAACGCTCGATGCCGGCCATCAGGTACGGCTTGGGGCTCGAAGAAGCCACCGTCAGATGCGCGCCCGCCTGGGCAAGCCCCTGCACGAACTCGAGCGCGCCGGGACGCGCCTCGGCGCGATGGCGATAGAAGTCCAGCATGTACTCGTCGATCATGCCGACCACCTCGCGGTCGCTTTCGCCCAAGCCGAACTTCTCATGGAAGAATGCACCGCACTCGGGGATGCTCATAGGGGCAAGCGCCGCCACATCGTCGGCGGTCAGCGTGCCTCCCGCACGTTCGGCCAGCTCGTTTTGCAGCCCATGCCACACGCCCATCGAATCGAGCAACGTACCATCGCAGTCGAACACCACGCCGATCTTGCTTGCGTCCATGACTCACCCTTCCCTTGCGTTTGCCTTCCCCGCAAGCCTAGCAGGAAGCGAGTCCGCCCGCCAGAACTGCAGACCAACACCCGAAGTTGCCCAAGAACGACCGCCCTCGAGCGCAAACAAGCGCCCCCGGATAGCCCTAGGATGAGCCATCGGCCTTGCGCCGACAAAGGCTCGAGTCGTGCGTCTCGGCAAGATGAAGGAGCCTTCTGCGCATGATCTCACACGCGAAAGGCCCCTTCGCCCACCTCCGAAAACAGCAGCGGCGCCGAACGACCCGAGGCCGTTCGGCGCCGCTAGGCTTCGTTATGCGGTTCGCCCGAAGCTGCCGAGCGTACGTTGCCTATTCCTTGGCGCCGTACTGCTCGTAGTACCCGTCGATGGCGGCCTTGATATCGTCGTTGATGACGACCTCGCCCTCGACCTCCTTGTTGTACAGGCACTCGACGACCTCGGCCATGCTGACGATGGACGCCACGGGGAAGCCGTACTTCTCCTGCACCTCTTTCTGAGCGGTGACCACGCCGCCCTTGCCGACCTCCATGCGGTTCAGGCTGACGATCAGGCCCTTTACCTCCACGTCGGCAGCACCCTTGAGGATGGGATACGTCTCGTCGATGGACTTGCCGGAAGTGGTGACGTCCTCGACCATGATGACGCGATCGCCGTCGTGCAGGTCGGCGCCCAGAAGATTGCCCTTGTCGGCACCGTGGTCCTTAACCTCCTTGCGGTTACAGCAGTAGCGCACTTCCTTGCCGTAGAGCTCCTGCAGCGCGATGGCGGTGACCACGGCCAGCGGGATGCCCTTGTAGGCCGGGCCGAACACCACGTCGAAGTCCAGGCCGAAGTTGTCGTGGATGGCCTGGGCGTAGTACTTTCCCAGACGATGCAGCTGCTCGCCCGTGACATACGCGCCGGCGTTCATGAAGAACGGGGACTGGCGGCCGCTCTTCAGCGTGAAGCTGCCGAACTTCAAAACGTGGCTCTCCACCATGAAGTGGATGAACTCTTCCTTATACTGCTCCATGAAATCCCCTTTCGCAAAGAAACGGGGCTCGGAAACGATTCCTTTGCCCCGTCAAACCGGCTTCCAGATAAAGTAGCAAATTCTCTTCGATTACGCCAATCGTCGACTCGCGAGTCAGCAGTCGGCAACGACGGCGCTTCCGACGCCCATAATGGCCTTGGGCCATGCGGGCAGCGACCTTCAGGCCGCCCTCGCGCAAACGAAAGGCGAAACGGGACGCCGGAAGCCGCCGATCGCAAACGTTCTCGGTCGCCGATGAGCGGCCGGGAACGCGCTAGTCCTCTACGCGGATGACGCTGGGCTCGGCGCGCAGGACGTCCTCAAGCCCGCCGATCTCCTCGAGCACGCGGCGCACGCTTGCCTCGCTGGCGGTGTGCGTGACATAGCTGAGGTTCACCGTCTCATGCTGGGCGCTGCCGCGCTGCACCACGCTGCGCACGCTGACGCCGTGCTTGGCGAACACGCCGGCCATGGCTGCCAGCACACCGGAGCGGTCGGCAACGGAGAAGCGGATGTAGTACTTCGTGCTCAGCTGCTCCATAGGAACGATGGGCAGGTTGTCGGTGCAGGTGCAGCCGACCACCGGCGGGATGCCAAGCGTCATATGACGCGCAACCTCCAGCACATCGCCCATGACCGCCGCGGCGGCAGGGCCCGCGCCGGCGCCCTCGCCGAAGAACATGGTCTCTCCCACGGCGTCGCCCGTGACGTAGATTGCGTTGAACACGCCGTTGACCTGCGCCATCTGATGGGCCTTCGGCAGCATGGTGGGATGCACGCGCACATCGATGCCCCCGGGCGTGCGATGCGCCAGCGCCAGCAGCTTGATGACGTAGCCCATGTCATCAGCGGTGTCCATGTCGAGCTGCGTGATGTTGCGGATGCCCTCGGTGTAGACGTCGTTGAGCTTCACACGGCTGTTGAAGGCGATAGACGCCAGGATGGCGATCTTCGCGGCGGCGTCGAAACCGTCGACGTCGGCGGTGGGGTCCGCCTCGGCGAAGCCCTTCGCCTGAGCCTCGGCCAGCGCATCCTCGTAGGACAGGCCGTCGTCGACCATGCGCGTGAGCATATAGTTGGTGGTGCCGTTCACGATGCCCATGACGGAGGTGATCTCGTTGCTGATGAGCGAATGCTTCAGCGGCTGGATGATGGGGATGCCGCCGCCGACGCTGGCCTCGAAGCCCACTTCCAGATTCTTCTCTCGGGCAAGGTCCATGACCTCGTCGCCGAAGGTGGCCATGAGCGCCTTGTTGGCAGTGACCACGTTCTTGCCGGCGCGCAGGGCACCGAGCACCACATCGCGCGCGGCGGTGGTGCCGCCGATCAGCTCGATGACGATATCGATCTCGGGATCGTTGATGATGTCGTTGAAGTCCTCGGTGAACAGGTGCAGCACGCCGCGCGCCTCGGCCTGCTCGGGATTGCGCGAGCACACGCGCACCACTTCCATGTCGACGCCCAGATGACGCTTGAAATCCTCGCGATGGTTGCGCAGGATGTCCAAGCAGCCGCCGCCGACGGTGCCCGTTCCCACGAGTCCAAGTTTGATGGTCATGTCTCCCCCTTCGAAAAGTTGAAAAGCTGCGCCCGAAGCGCCGGGCGGGTTTGGGATGGCTATGTTGCAAACCAGAGGATACCGCAGGAACGCCGGCGCCGCGCGCCGATGCCGCCCACAGGCCCCCTGGAGCCGGCGAGACGACCGCCAAGCCCGCAAAACCCGCGAAAGCGCGGAATATGCGGCGGGCGGCCGAGCTTGCGACTGCCGGGTTGACCCCAGCGCCGAACGAGCCGACCGCCCCAACGTGTTTAGATGTCGCGATGATACAGGTCGGCGTAGGTTTCGCGGCGGGTGACCACGCGAGCCTGACCGTCCTTCACGAACACGATGCCGGGACGCGGCTGGCCGTTGTAGTTGCTGGCCATGGTGTAGCAGTACGCGCCGGTGCCGAACACCGCGATGACGTCGCCCAGGTCGGGCGTCTGCAGCGGCATGTCGATGACCACCGCGTCGCCGCTTTCGCAGTGCTTGCCGCACAGCGTGACGATCTCGGTGCGGGGCTGGCCTGCTTTGTTGGCGATGGTGGGCTCGTAATCGGCGTGATAGAGCGCCGTGCGGATGTTGTCGGACATGCCGCCGTCGATGGCCACGTACTTGCGGATGTTGGGCAGCGTCTTCAGAATGCCGACGGTGTACAGCGTGAGGCCCGGGGTTGCCACCAGGCTGCGGCCGGGCTCGACGGCCAGGCGCGGCAGCTTCACGCCCAGGCGTTCGCAGTTCTCGCGGACCGCGTTGACGGTGCATTCGGCGAACTCGTCGATAGTGGAAGGCTTGTCATCGGCCTTGTAGGCGATGCCCAAGCCGCCGCCCATGTCGAGCTCCTCGACCTCGTAGCCGTAGGTTTCCTTCACGCGGGCGATGAACTCGACCATGACCTGCACAGCTTCAGCAAACGAATGCAGCGCGAAGATCTGCGAGCCGATGTGGCAGTGAAAGCCCGCCAGGCGCACGTTCGGGGCCTCGAGCGCATCTTTGACGCACTTGAAGGCGAAATCGTTGAGCATGGTGAAGCCGAACTTGCTGTCCTCGCAGCCCGTGCGGATGTACTCGTGCGTGTCGGCCTCGACGCCGGGGGTGACGCGCATGTAGATGTCCTGCGTGACGCCCAGCTCGCCGGCGATCTTGCTGATGCGGCCCAGCTCGATGCGGCTGTCCACCACGATGCGGCCGACGCCTGCCGAGATGGCCTCGCGCAGCTCCTGCGGCGTCTTGTTGTTGCCGTGAACGAACACGCGCTCCATGGGGAAGCCCGCCTGCTGTGCGCACCACAGTTCGCCGCCACCGGACACGTCGAGGCACAGACCCTCCTGCGCGACGATGCGCGCGGTTTCCTTGTTAAGGAACGCCTTGGAGGCGAAGATGACGTCGGAGTTCTCGTAGCGGCTGCGGAACGCCTTGAGGTAGGTTTCCATGCGGTTGCGCATGTCGGCCTCGTCCATGACGTAGAGCGCGGTACCTTCCTTATGGGCGAGCTCCACCATGTCGACGCCGCCGACGAACAGGTGGTCGTCGCGCACCTCGGCGGTCATGGGCAGCACGGCGCCCAATTCCATGGTGGTGCGGTTATCAGGTTGCTTGGTGTGGTCCGATGGTGCCAAAGACATAGGCGCGCTCGCTTTCTCGCAGTTCCCGGTGTCAAGTTGCAATTGGCAAACTGACGCTGTTCTCAATCCGTTCCATAGTATCAGGCTCGAACGCGCGCCACTGTGTCAACCTGGTAAATTCGGGTGCAAATAGCAACGGCTCGGCAACCCCTGCTGAGCCGTTCCCTGACACGAAAAAGCCCCCGCGTTTGCGAGGGCTTTGCATATGAGATTATGTTTGCCGAGCAAGTGCGTTTACTTGCGGCAGGACACGTGAGCCAGGCCGGCGGCGATGACGAACAGCACCACGAATTCGCCCAGGAGCGGCGCCACGGCGCTACCGAACCACGCAAGGCTGACGGCCGGAGTCTGAGCGGCCACCAGGGTGAAACCCGTCAGCGATGCCACGGCCGAGGAAGCGATGGCGCACACCGCGATCGCGATCGCCAGCAGGGCGACGAACCCGACGAGCATGGTAATCGGGGTATGGTTTCCTTGGATCTGCTTTACGTTCGTTGCTGCGTTCATTTTAACCCGTCATCCTTTCTCGCTCGCCTGAATCCGTTTCAGGCTTCGGTCTAGTTCACCGTTTGGCAACGTTGGAAAGCTGCTCCTTGACAACTTCGTTGCGTTCGGTGCGATTGCCAATCTATCAGGGCTGCGCCAGAAGTGAAGATGTCTGTCGATTTCTTCACCATTCGGACACTTTTCGCCAACATTTTGTGCACCTGCACAAAAATATGGTCAATAGAAACCCTCTTAACCGATAGGCTATGTGAATATATGTTTCACCAGGTTATCGATAGGAAATCGGTTTTTGCCCTGGCAAATCGGCCATTAAAATACTGGCCGATCAATCCATGCCTCATAAGAAAATTGTTCAACACTATCTTTTTGCTTTTACGTTTTAAAGAGCTTTTTGCAGTGTTCACAGAAGCCCCACCAGGCCTTTACGGGTGCGGTACAATTTGAGCCGCGAAAACATGCCATCGCGGCGAATCCTGCCCGATCGGCACGGCGACAACCGTCAACGTCACGCAAGGAGGCCAAAAATGGCGAAGCCCGAACCGTCCATGGACGAATGGCTCAAGGAAGCGAAGCAGGACCCGAAGGCCGCACAATGCGGCATGTTCCTCACGCACAACGGCGTGGTGCGCATCACGCCCAAGGCGCAGGTGCGCGAGGGCGTCGAGGGACTTGGCGATGTGGCGCAGGTCGACTTCAGCTACGATGCCGAAGGCCTTGAGCAAGCCGTCAAGGAAGCGCTCACGTGGCCGGGCGTCTATTATGTGCGCGTATGGCTCAACGAGGGCGTGCTGAACGTGGGCGATTCGCTCATGTACGTGCTCATCGGCGCCGACATCCGCCCGCGCTGCATCGACGCGCTGCAAAACCTGGTCGGCAAGATCAAAAACGAGCTGGTGGTCGAGAAGGAGATCTACGCGTAGGCGAGACATCCGGGCATAAACGAGAGAAGCCCGTCGGCGCAAGCCGACGGGCTTCTCTCGTTATCATGAGGTTAAAGAAACGCCGCGCCTAGCGCTTGCTACGCCTCTTTGCCACCACGGCGACCCCCAGTGCGGAGGCGCCCAGAGCCAGGGCCACAAGGGCGCTCGGGGTCTTATCGCCGGTCTCGGCCAACTCGGTAGCTGCTTGCTTCACTTCGGGCTTGTTGCCGGGATCGCCCTTGGTCTTATCGTCGGACTCAGCCTTGGACTCGCTGCCGGGATCATCCTTGGCCTCATGCGTATTCGTGATGACGCCCTCGTTGCCAACGGTGGCGTTGTCGGTAGTATAGCCATCGACGTCTGCCTGGGTAATCTTGTAGTCGATGCCATAGCGCTCGCCATTGTCGTCATAGGCGTACTTGCGGACACCAGTGTACGTGACGGTATACGTATCGTCGCCATTGTCCACAACAACGGGCTGAACATCAGAAGCGACGCCATCAGCGGTCAGCGAAAGGAGCTTGGCGTAGTCCTCGGCGCTCGGGCGCAGACCATCTTTATTGGAGGAGTCCTTCCAAGCGATCGTAGCGCTGATGTCGGCATAGGCGGGGACAATGGTGAGCGTGGCAGGGACGATGCGGATGTAGTTGTAGCCGCAGATGTCATCGCCGACGACCATCTTGTAGATATAACCATCGCCCAGGTCGACATCACCAAGGCCCGTACGGGCTCCCGCGCTATTGCTCGTGTAAGCTGCCGGGAGCTGCTCCGGATCGGCCGTATAGGTGATCGCATATTCGCCGGGCTGCTCGCCCGCCTCGCGACTCAGGCTAAAGCTGCAAGGTCAAGCTGAGTCGCGGGATCGCCGACGATCAGGCTCAAAGCGGCTCCTAAGATCGGGTCGGCTTCGCCCTCGACCTTCGTGGCATTTAGCTCCTCGAATTCATACAACGTCAGGATGTTGTGCCGCACAAAGTAAGAGCCGTTTCCCAAGTAATTGCCGATGAAGTCAATCTTCTCCCAAACGAAACCCGAGCTTACCATGCCGTCGTCGGTCGCAAGCCAGGTATCGCCGTCGCCCGTGTTGCCACGGTCGCTTTTGAAGCAGAATGATCGGGTGTAATCAGTTCCCTCCACAAGGTCTTTACCGCCGTCCTTGACCGTCGACCTGAAGTGATGAGACTGACCGTTATACCACGCACTCTGAGGACCGGAAACCTCCGGCTTTCCGAAGCTTGCCTCCTCGTCCGCCCATGCGCTTACCGGCATCGCAAGGGTAAGCGAGACTATTAGCGCCAACGCTACAATGCCCAGTGTTTTTCTGAATCCTTTCATCGATTAACCTCCTTGACAGATTCAGCTATCCGGATCGCTCTTTCGCAATCCCCCAACCTATGCTTTGCCCGGTACCGATGCATACCGATGCAAATCGCCTGTTCCATAAGCCGCCGCTATCGGTTCATCTACTGCGTTACCGGTGGCTGTAACAGTTGGTTGACCTGGTCCGTTGCTAGCTCGGCGGATTCGGCCTTCTCTGCTGGAGGCCTCAGTCTGGGCTTCTCTTCCCTTTCCCGTTATCGCCTTGCGTTGCTCGTTTCTCGTCTGGTTCGCAATCACGAAAGGACCGGGTCGTAAGGCCCGATCAGCTATTTACAACGCTGTATGCATTCGAAAGCTGCCCTCCGTTTTCGGAGTGGCATGGCTCGACCTTGATAAGCCCTTCTCGGCTCATGCGCGTGATGGCGCGGTCGATGGTCTTGACGCTGCAGCCCATCAGCTGAGACAACTCCTTTTTCGTTGCCTGCGCCGCACCTGATATGGTTGTCTGCGCGGCGATATAGCCGAGCAGACGCTCCTGCGTGGGAGTTAGCGATATATCACTCTCATGTATCTTGCGCATATCTGCCTTTCCGCGCATACGTTGTATGTAGGCGGTAAGCAAATGCAGAC
>CAJMPP010000002.1 GCA_905215325.1 uncultured bacterium
TCGCACGGTATCGAGGTCATGCGAGCGTGCGAAGGCGCATCGGAGGATTCCCAATAGCCATTAGAGCAGCGAGGCAGATGCGTAGAGCGAAAGCGGGAGATTCCCGAGCGCAATGAGACCGGCCCGCACTATCCCGCAGGTTGCCTGCAGCAAAGCATACACGCACCCGCGTAACGCCGAACGGGGCGGGCTCCCCAGACCGCACTGGAGTGGGAAGGATAAACTGGACTTTCTTTTAAGGATCCTCAAGCGTATTGCCGCTCGTATTCCACTGGAGACATGTAGCCCAAGGCGGAATGCATGCGCGCCCTATTACAATAGAGCTCTATGTGCTTGAAGATGTCCTGCTCGGCCTCGCCCCTCGTCCCATAGCCCCTCTCTTCCACCAATTCCCTTTTCAGCGTCTTGAAGAACGACCCGGCCACCGCGTTGCCCGGCGGCGTGCCGGGCCTTGATACCGACTGGGCTATGCCATGCGAGCCCAGGCATCGCTGGAAGGAACGGGAGGCGTGCTGCGCGCCTTGGCCGTCATGGAAGACGAGGCCGCCGTCGTCTGGCGGATCCTCCCTGCCAACCGCCTGCTCGAGCGCGTCGATCGCGACCTTCTCGGCAATGCGCTCGGACATCGACCGGCCCGCGGCCTTGCGGGAGAAGGCGTCTATCGCGGCCGCGAGATAGAGCCGCCCTTCTCTTGCGGGCATGCAGGCGATGCCGCCCGCCCGAAGCCTGTTGCGCCCGCCCACGGCGAAAGCGCGCTCTGCCAGGTTCAGCCGAGGGTCTCCCGGCTCGACCTTCTTCTGGATGCGGCGTTCTCGGGTCGCGCCCTTTCCGGCGAGCCCGAGCTTCCGCATGATGCGGAGCACGCGCTTCTCGCTCACGGCGATGCCGCTTTTTCGCGGTTCGCGGTCGATGCGCCGGCAGCCGTAACGGCCCTTGTGCCGCTCGAAGGCCTCGACGACGAGCCCTTCGAGCGCCTCTCGCTCTATCTGGGCGTTGGACTTCTTCCGGGAGAGATGCTCGTAGAAACCGGATTTCGAGACCTTCATCGGCCCGCATGCCTTCCTGATGGGGCCGATCTCGCCCCTATGCTCTTCGAGAGACTCGAGCCTCGCGCATGGCCTTGGCTCGAGAAGGCCCGGGAATTATTTAGCAGCTCGTTCTCGTGCTCGAGCTCCCCGACCTTCTTCTTGAGCTTCACGATCTCGTAGTCCTTGTTGATCTTCGGAGATCCGTTTCCGGGGAACGCGTCGTCTCCCATCTCCTCGTACTCGCAGGCCCATCTTCTCAGCGTCGAGTCCTTTACGCCGAGCTCCTCCGATAGGTCTTTGACCGTCATTTCCCCGGACAGGGCCGCCTTTGCCGCCGAGACCTTGAACTGCCTGTCGTATCGCTTTCTTCTTTGGGTCATCCTGAACACCTTTCACTCTTAACTTGGTGTCCAATTCATCATGCCCACTCCAACCTAACCGGACCGATTCGGTCCAACTATTTGTCCGCATCCCCCTACCCTGAGACCGGCTGCCTGATGAACGTTCGGTTCCTGGAAGAATACGATGCCTGGCTGAAATCTCAGGCGAAAAGAGAGAGTTGACATACATAGGAGCTTCGAAATGTACTACAGGCGGAGCTTCCCGACCAGGGATTCCGCCAAGCACGCGGTGATCGAGTTCATCGAGGCTTACTGCAACCGCCGCAGGCCCCACTCGACGATAGGCTACAAGGTTCGGCCGAGGCTATGGCGGCCTTCTTCGAGAGAACCAAGCCCAAGCCCGAGGCAATGCCTATGGCCGCCTGATTCCTCGAGCTTCCGTGTCCGAAATCTTGACACAGGTCAGCTGGAGCGGATGAGATTTTCAAGATTTCGACGGATTCGTTGAGCTTGAGGATGGTGGCTGCCAAATCTGCGGCACCGTTGGATTCAGGGTTTTGGAAACTATCGTTGGCGTTCGTTTCGTTGCCTTCCCCGGCTGAGGACAGAAGACAGCACGAGCCCGCCGGCACCCAGCCGTTTTTTTTTAAAGGCGTGGGGCACCGGTCAGGATCGCGCTCGTCCCGACTATGTGGCTGGTTGTTATGTCATGAAATCCTCCTCTCGCTGTTTCTCTATCTCTTACGGGTGGTGCGGCTTTTCGGGCATCGCTGCCCGAATGAAGAACGCACTTACTCAAGCCTTGAAGGCTTTCGGAAAATCAATATCGATTAATGTACAGTTGACCCATATGCTAAAGAGCATTCAGATAGATGCCCCTTGATGCGATCATAGGCAATTTGCCGAACACGGTGCGACCATCCAGCAATCAAAACGCGGAGCTAGATTGTTCGCGAGATTGCAAGTCGCATTAACTGCGCAGCAGACTTCAGCGGCGGGCACAGTCAAACTAATCTTGCTTAACAACGGTCTTGTATCCCGAAATGAGGAGATACACCCCGCCAAGAGACCAGAACACAACCACAATTCCCCAAACAAAGTAACTAAAAGACCCGAAAACGTAATCGCCGAAAAGCATTCCCACAGAGCAAAGACCAAACAATGCCTCTGTGAGCATCACAACCCCTATCATCATGCACATGACCGCGGCGGTCCGGCCTCCCAAAGAGTCAATCATTGCACGCAACCGACCCTCTGCCTTGTTCTCAATCGGTTGCTGCTCTCCTGTGAGGAGCTCATCTACGGACAGGCTGAGTTCAGCTGCGAGCTTGGGCAAGATTTCCGGGCCCGGAATCGCATCGCCGCGACGCCATTTATTGACCGCCTGCGGAGTGACGTTGAGCTTCTCTGCCAGATGCTTTGATTTGATCCCTTTCTCTCGCATGCGAGAATCAACAAGGGCTCCAAAGATGCGCTTTTTGTCATTATTAATCGTCATTGTCTTCCTTTCGAATTGGTGGCCTTTGATGGATACTATTGTGCGTTTATGCACGTCAATGTGCAAATGACTCGTAGTTTCTTTTGGTTTCCAACTCAATAAAACTGGGATAAAAAGCAAACGCATTTTTAAAAAACGAAGCACCAACAACCAAGGGTTTAACGATCAAGAAAATCTTGAAGATGCTGTTGACCTGTTGCCAACCCACAGGTTTAGGCTTTGGCCAATCGCACGTTAGGAGGGGGAATGAGCGAAGGCAGACAGATGAAATGGGTCATCGACAATCTTGGCATCACGCGTGAGACCATCAAGTATTACGATGCAAAAGGTTTGATAAGCCCTCATCGAGAACCATCGAGCAACAACCGTCGATTATTCGACGAAGACGACTTGGAGGATCTCTGGACCGTCAAACTTCTCGTGGAAACCGGGTTTAGCTTGGGAGAGATTCTTGCGATGCAAAGAGGCGAGCCGGATTTCGCCGAGTCGATTGGCGACAAGGTTGATCAGCTAGAGCGGGATATCGAAAGCAAACAAATTGCACTGTCGTTCGTCAAAACGATCAAGCTCACTGGACAGATTCCCCCATTAAAGAACATGGGGGATATGACGTTTCAAGATTTCTTCGAGTACTCGCAGAGCAATTGGAACCTCGCCAACGATGAGAGCCTTGCGACAATCAAAAAGATGACCGATTCATTGGACTCTCTTAAACGGGGTGGCACGGAAGACTTCACAGAAGACGACGTCAATCGACTTATCGACTTTTTTGAAAGCTTCGGGACAATGGATGAAGTCGCTATCTAGGGAATCAGGGTCGACGCCCTCGCGGGCCTTCTTCCGTTGATGAAGAATCTCGAACCCTCAAGCGAAGCAGCCCAAATTGTGCTAACGGCGTTGTTCGACATCGTGACGAGGCTAGTGCCCGGAAACCGTAAGCGTCAAAACTGCCGCGTAGGCCGAGAAACCTCTCAGAGTTTTCTCATTTCGTTTTGAGAATACTCTGAGAGGTTTCCTATTCCTCGTCCTCGGAGAAGGCCGACGGGTCGATGTCGATGATGGGCTCGTCGGCCTTCTTGGCGGTACCGCCAATAGTTTTGCGCAAATTCAGCCAGCCGTCAGCATGACTGCTCCTTGAGAAGCGATACGTCCAGGTAGCGGCGCGATCTCCATTCGCTGTCGGCGACGCATTTCCCTGTTGAGGCGCTCGATTGCGTTGTTCGTGCGGATGCGCCGTCGATGCTCGCGCGGCATCTCGCAGTACGTGAGCGTCTCGGCGAAGCCTTCGCGCACCACCTTGGCGGCTCCTTGAGCTTCATCGATTCCAAGTCGGCGGCCACGGCCTCCACCTTAGCCGCCGATGCCTCGCGCGACTCCATCGCATGTGTATGCGGTAGCGTAAAAGTCGACACTTCGGCTTACCTGATTCGGGCATAGCAGCAAAGAACATGCCGATCACAAGCTATCGGCCTAACCTAGTCATTGCTTCGGTAATCGACTAAGGAGGCCAGAAAGGAAAATGATCAGCATGTCCCAAGTCGTAACTATATGGCAATTGAGAAAGAACGGCGAGAGCATCGCTTCCATAAGCCGAATCACCGGCGTCACCCGCGACACCGTATACAAATACCTCGCCCTTGACGACCTCTCCCCGAAGATGCCCGTTAAACGCCCAGGCTCGTCGATGATGGACCAATACCGCAGCGTTATCGAGGGTTGGCTCGCCGGGGACGCCAGGTCATGGCGCAAGCAGCGCCACACTGCCGCGCGCATACACGCCCGCCTCAAAGACGAGTGCGGCTGCGAGGCAAGCGAGTCCACCGTCCGCCACTACGTCGCCCGCCTCAAGGCAGAGCGCAGGGAATCCAAGGAGGCGTTTCTCGATCTGGTATGGGCCCCCGGCGAGGCTCAGGCCGACTTCGGCGAAGCCGATTTCTACGTCGGCGGCGTGCGAAGGCGTATGCCGTACTTCGTCGTCACCTTCCCTTACTCGAACGTCGGCCTGGCGCAGGTGTTCCCCGGCCAGAACGCCGAGTGCGTCTGCCAGGGCCTGCGCAACATATTCGAGTACTGCGGCGGCGTCCCAACGCGCATAGTGTTCGACAACGCCACCGGCGTCGGCAGGAAGGCCTGCTCGACCGTAAGGACCACCGAGATGTTCGCGGCTTTCTCCTCCCATTGCGGGTTCGACTACTCTTTCTGCAATCCGGGCTCGGGCAACGAGAAGGGCAACGTGGAGAACAAGGTCGGCTTCATCCGCCGCAACCTGTTCGTGCCCGTTCCCCGCATCGGCGGCACCGACATATACAACCGCCACCTGCTCGACCGCTGCATGCGCCTTTCCGAGCAGAAGCATTGGCGCAAGGGCGAGCCGGAGGCCCGGCTATTCGCGGAGGACCGCGTAGCCATGGCGGGCCTGCCGGAAAATCCGTTCGACGTCGTGCGCTACGTCAGGCCCAAGGCCGACAAGTACGGCAAGGTCCGCATCGAGGGCAAGCACCTCTACTCGACGGACCCGGCGCTTGCGGGGACGACGCTGATAGTGGGGCTCGGCGCCGCCGACGTGCGCATATACGACGAGGAAGGCACCTTCGTGTGCAGTCACGAGCGTGCCTACGGAGATGCGCCGTCGGACTCGTCGCAGCCTGCGAGCCAGATAGCGACGCTTTGCAGCAAGCCGGGTGGATGGACGAACAGCAAGGTGAGGGAATGCATGCCCGACATGCTGAGGAGCCATCTCGACGGCAAAGACAAAAACGACCTTCGGGCCAGCCTGAGAACCATGAGGGACGAGGTCGCCGTTCGCGGATGGGACGCCACCGTCACGGCCATGGAGATGGCGCTCGCTGCGACGGGCAGGGTAGATGCGGCGTCGGTCGCCGTCGCAGCGGCACGCTGCGCGGGAGGCGCCATCGCATATGACGAGCCCGTCGACCTGTCGGAGTACGACCGCGCGTTGGGAATCGGAGGCAGGTAATGGCTTTGAGGGCAGAGGAGGCAAGGGAGTTCAAGGACAAGGCGAGGATGATGTACTTCTCCAACGAGGTGATCGACAGGTTCTGCGCCACGGCAACGCCGGGCCAGCTCGCCGCGGCGGCCGCGATGCTTGATGACGAGCAGGGCGTCAGGGAAAGGCGCAAGCGAGACAGGCTGTTCAGGAAGGCAAAGTTCCCGCAAGTCAAGTCATTCGAAGGCTACGACTTCTCCCAGGTGTCCTTCCCCGAAGGCTACACCGCGGAGGACCTGATGGGGCTGGGGTTCATAGACAGGGCCCAGGACTTCGTGCTCTATGGCCAGACCGGCCGCGGAAAGACCCATCTGGCAATCGCCATCGGCGTTGCCGCCGCGAGCTCCGGCAAGACGGTCAGGTTCTTCACCACCGCGGAGCTCGTCATGGCCCTTGCGATGGCAAACTCCGCAGGCGCCTTAGATCAGTTCATGAGGGACCTGGCAAAGGCCGACCTTCTGATCTTGGATGAGTTCGGGTACGTGCCCCTGGACATTAACGGCGCAAGGCTGCTGTTCCAGGTGGTGTCAGCATGCTACGAGAAGCGAAGCGTGGTGTTCACCACCAACATCGAGTTCAGCAAATGGGGAACGATCCTGGGCGACGACAAGCTTGCCTCCGCGATGATCGACAGGGTGGTCCACCATGGAAGACTCGTCGAGTTCAACGGCACGAGCAAGAGGATGGACAAGGCCTTGATGCTCGGGAAGGCAGAAATCTGAGGCATCGGCGGTTCTTTTGCCAGATTGTCGGAACCAGGCAGCCAAAGTGTCGAGAAAACCGTTGCCAAACACATTTTAAGTTACCACCCTCAGACTCGTATATCGGGAAGGCAGGCTTGCACCGATACACCACAGCGATTATCTCGAGAGCAACGCATGAAGTTCGGGACCGCCCCCATGCTTACTTTACCGGCACCCCCCATTCGCGCTCGCAATATGGGCCCGACTCAGCGATTAAAAGCATGTGCTGCTTTACGTCTCTTAATACCATCGATACGCATTGTTTCCAGAAAACCGGTCGTCGCCTTCCAGAGTAATCCAGGGCGCAACAATGTCGTACGTTCTCCTGAACCTCTGACTCTCCGGAACGCGATCAAAGGCATAAACAAATACCTTCTTCGGAAGAGGTACGGTAAGATTTTTCAATTTGCCCATTTTGGATTCCCATACCAGAGATATGCCACAACATTCAAACGATTCCTTCTCCGTACGCAAATGAATAGCGAAGTTAAGCAATGCATTTGGCAGCAGCTCAATCGAAGCTTCGTCGAAATAATTCTGAGGAATGATTTGGCGGTCATTGCATCCCCAGCCATCTAGCAGCACCATAGACGATGAACCCGTGGAATCCAAATAACAAGCAAATCGATATGGCTCGCCCGTCAATCGACCTTGCAGGACAAACAGCATTGACCCTTTAGGGCTAATGGTCAGCTTATGTTTATCAATGTGAATTCCACGTATGCTCACTCTTTTGTCGCTTCGGTTCTCGAGCCTGAACCTAATCACGCACTCCCCAGCCCAGCCAGCATGGTCGGAAGAGCGCAAATAATACTCCGGAGACACCGCATCCAATTCATTCGCAGTCAAAAGGTTCGGATCTATCGCTACTTCCGTGGCAATCCGCTCCGGAACAACGCCACCAACGCGCACTTCGCTCAGCTTTAAAGGCGCACCTCTGTTAGTCAGTTTCTTTATTTGTGATTCAATGCTTGTAATTATCCTCACGAAGCCAATTGCTTCCGACATCATCTGCAGCATGTCAGATAGTCCTTTCCCCACGCAAGCAAACTCGCCGCCTCCCTTTGCCCCCTACCTTATATGGCACCGAAAGACAGCTGAGACAAAGCCCACCGCCCTGTTTTCGCTAGGCAAAATCTGAGTATATCCCTGGGGGCGCTTTGGGCGCATCCGCAATCGCCATGCCGACCGCTGCAATCCGCTAACTGAAGAAACTTATTATTCGCCCAGGAAACCTTGACTAGCCCGCAATTCAGCATTTATTCCAAGTATTGAATCGACAACGCAATCAAAGATAAGCAGCGATTGAAGAAATAGTCGTAGTGACGAGAATCGGCTATATCGATTGTATTTGTCTCATGATGACGAATCCGAAAATCGTTCCCAATTTTTGTAAGAGCACGATACTCATCAGTCAAGAGCTTTTCTAGCTCCGAAGTTCCGTTGGCGGTATCGCGGACAACCTTTTCAACCGATTGTTTTTTGCCAAGCGAGGAATAATAGGATTTCAACCGCTCGAAAGCATCCCATATTTTTTCAGCTGCATCCCTTGCTGCCGTCGGACTAGGCCCTCTATGCAAAGCGATAGCCTCTTGCAAAAGCTGTGCAGTCCCTTGCTCTTTTATCGCGCTAACCAAATGCTCTATGGACGGCGTAAGCGGAGTGTTTTCAACAATGCGCTCGATTTCCCTATTGTCAGCAAGGCGATAGAGAAGTCCGGTCATCGCCAGAATGTCATTGATTTCTGCCTGGAACTCTAACCAAACCCCATCGCTTTCCAATAGATGCATGTGATTATGGTTGAAATAGCCATGATGTTCAGTGATGCGCACGTCGCGGCAGTTTTTGGCTACGAACTCGATGAAATCAAACAATGCATACTGATTGTATTTGTCGCTCCTTGTTTCTTCATCGAATACATTCCAATGGTTAGATGGAACAGCTATGACGTCACAACAGTCCCTATATAAATCAGGAATCTCATATTTAAGGCGAAGACTCAACCCTTCCCTATCCACGCCGCAACATCCTTTCCCATCAGGACACTGCTCCGGGCACAACCATGCAAGATTGTTGTAATACTTTTCACAACAACGGAATAGCAATGAATAACGGTCGACAGATACTTCGTATGTACCTGCAGTTTGTCTACGCATCCCATTGCGCTCAGTGTAGTACGGCATGAAGCCCCTCCCTCGACAGCGTAAGATAGCGATTCCCCGCGACCGACCCCAGCGCATCGCCGAATTAACCGCAAACGAATAACCTGCGTCCTATCAGCTCTTTACGGAAGCACACGGCCGCTTCCTCGTCAACAACTTCCAAGCAACTCAGTTGCAGCCGATCGCCCAACCCATATAGGAAAAGGACGAAAGACGCGCAGATTCGCCTTCTTTCGGCCATACACGCCGACCAGTCAAATCATACGCCCGCCTCATGGCGTCCTTCTTCGACGAGCGCGAACTGTTATTAGACCTGTTAGCTTTTGAACGAAAACGGCTAGACTCGCTAATCGCCTTCCCAGAGAACGAAATGATGGCCGCCTGCCATCCGCAACTGAAAGATGCGCTGTACCGTGCGGTCTCGCCTTGCCGCATAGACTTCCTAGAGGCCCTGATGCGCTTCGGGTACCCGAACATCGCTTCATCCGAAGTGGCCCCGTTCTGCAGATGCATAGAGGAACTCCTGCGCACGGCCCGCAACAACGACGAGAGCGAACCTGCGGCGCAGTTTTTCACGGAAACGCTGCGGCAGATGATGTAGGCCGCTACGGAAGCCGATGAGCTCGTGTTTTTGGACGGGAACCCCGAGAGGGTCTTAGTAGATGGGTATTGGTCCCACTACCTGACCACATGCATCGTGCTGCCCCATGCAACGCATTTCTTTGATAACGAATTCCGCGTGTCCGAAGCTCTTTCGGGTACCACAAATTGCGTTTTCGTCGACTCGAAAAGCGAACCGCTGATCCAACTCTCCGACGTCTGGGTAGGCCTACTGTCCCGGTTGTATCAATTCCTGGACGAGCGGTCGCTGAACTACCGCCAAATCGATGCCGTCCGCGCAGCGTCCCAGCTCGAGAACCTCCGAACCATAAAGCGTCTAATCGACAGAGCCGATGCGACCCATAAATCATTGCTATCGCAAGTCGCCCCGCAGTCAATCGCTTACGCAAGGGAGCAAGTTTTGCAAAGCTTATGCGAAGGCGAGAACAGCGTCGGTTTTCGCCAGGACCGAATCTGAACACATTGCTGAGTGCGTTTAGCTACGTCGATGAGCGACACGCCGACCACCGCAATCCGCCAACTTGGTCTTTGATGACGGGCATTCAACCAAGGAGACGAGAAAGGATCCAGCAAGTCGCAAGTGCGTTCAACACAGTAACTGAGGAAGCGAGGCGACTCAATCGCCGAGATCGCCCCGCAAGGTCGGGACATCGCGCAACACGGCGTACAGCCGCCTGGCGAAGGGCGACCTCTCACGTCCCAAGCATCCTGAACACGCCTCCGGCCCCTGCTTGCGCCCGGGAATCAATGCACGCACCAATGCATGCGGCTCAGCAATCGCAATGCTCGCGACCGGCACCAACCAGACCGAAATACACGTTAGACGCGCCACCTTCAACGCAAGCAAACCCCACTCGCAACTTCTGGACGGTTTCGCAGGCTGAACCGGCCCGAAACGCCGCAACACGCCGACGTTTCCCCAGGTCGGCAAAGCCGACAGCCAACAAACCTCGCCGAAAACCGCACAGAAGTCCAGGACCCATGGCGAAACCGGCGCCCATTTCCTGCGAAACCGCCCAGAACCCGCAGGGACGCGCTCACGGACAAGGCCGCGGCAGCCGCTAACGCCGACGCGGGCGCAACCAACGCGGGCGCGCACCCGGTATCGCAGCGAACGCACCTCCATCCCCTGCTCAAAAACGCTTCGAGCGACAACAGCGCCCGCGGCCACTTTGCCCGCGGTAGCATTCGCAAATGAAAGCCGAATACGTCTAGGAATGAAAAAGACATGGTCGTCAGCCATCGGTATGATTCTCAGCGACCAAGCATAAAATCGTACCGAGGAAGGCATCGCAACCATGTCCGCCGACATAGCATCGGTCGACGAGGAGCCGTTGGAAGCAGACCTTCGCGAGCTCGTGAGGAAAACCGTGTAGGAGACGCTCAACGCCCTGCTAGACGAGGAAGCCGACGAGATGGTCGGGGCCGGAGCGCTACGAAAGGACGGCCGCCCGCGAGACGTACCGTTCCGGCCATTACAAGAGGAAGCTGGTCACCACGAGCGGCGAGGTCGTGCTCGACGTCCCCAAGCTTCGCGGCGCCACCTTCCAGACCGCCGTCATAGAGCGCTACCACAGACGGGAGACGAGCGTCGAGGAGGCAATCATAGAGATGTACCTGGCGGGCGTTTCCACGCGCCGCATCGAGGACGTCTCCGAGATTCTGTGGGGCGCGGGCGTCTCGGCCGGAACCGTGTCGAACCTCAACGAGAAGGCGTTCGAAAGCGTGGATGCCTGGCGAACCAGGCCGCTTTCCGGCGGCTACCCGTACCTGTTCGTCGACGGCATATACCTGAAGCGAAGCTGGGCGGGTCCTGCGAGAACGTCGCGGTGATGGTCGCCATCAGCGTGAACTCGGAGGGCCGCCGCGAGATCGCGGGCTGCGCCGAGGGGTTCACCGAGTCCAAGGAATCCTGGAAGGAGTTCCTGCTGTGGCTGCGCGGGCGCGGGCTGTCGGGCGCGAGGCTCGTCACCGGCGATAAGTCGCTGGGGATGCTCGGGGCGCTCGAGGAGGTTTTCCCCGAGGCGAGATACCGGCGGTGCGCCGTCCGCTTCTGCCGCAACGTGTTCGGCAAGGTGCCGAGGCGGAAGCGGACAAGGGTCGCCAAGATGCTCAATGCCATCCATGCGCAGGAATCGCGCGAGGCGTCGGAGGCGAAGGCGTCCGAGGTGGCCGACTCGCTCGAGTCGATGAAGCTGCTCGCGGCCGCCAAAGCCGTGCGCGAGGGCTGCGCCGAGACGCTCGCCTACACCGACCTCCCCATGCAGCATTGGACCAGGATCAGGACGGACAACGCCATCGAGCGACTGAACAGGGAGGTCCGCCGCCGAACCCGCGTCGCCGGCACGTTCCCCGACGGGAAATCCGCGCTGATGCCGGTGACCGCCAGGCTGAAATACATAGTCGAAAACGAGTGGGGCCGCAGGCGTTACCTAGACGCATCGCTGCTCGAAGAGAAGGAGGGCGGGGTATAGAGCGATAACGCCGGTAGCCCCACCTAGGCATCGGCAAATTCGCGAAAGACCCTTGACAGTACCCCATGCCCGATGCCAAGCAGCGCTCCATGCGCCCGGCCCACATGTCGCGACTTGTGGCATCCCCGTTGTCAGACACCGCGAAACCTCCGAGATCGAAAACGTTTGCGACAATCATCAAGCCATACAGGGAGACGTATTAGGACGCACCATCTTTCACTTTCAAGCAGAATCGAGCAAGCTTCCGAAGTCCTACTGCTTATTGTCATCACTTCGCACCGGAGCTTCCATTCTTCAACATGCATGTAATCGAGAAGCTTCAACCTAGCCCGCTAGATGACGCGGCGAATCACCTTTGCTGCTAAGTAGTTTCGCCCTTTCCGCCTTACGGATATCCTCGGCAAAGTCGCGGACTTTTTCCCTGAGCCACAAATATGCTGTCGTATTCTTCGAATAGTCCGCTTCTGCATAAAAATTCACACGCCCATCTTTTCGCATCTGCTCAACCTGCCGAAGCGCTTCTACGTCTCCTTTAGGATAAACCGCAAAAGTGGCTCCTCCGTTTTTATTCACCAATGAGAACGACGGGATATCGGATGGGCCATCGGCGATATATATCATGTGGCTGAACTTCACCCTTCTCTGGTCTTCGGGGATACTTGTATTCACGTCGATGTCTTCCCTGCCACCGACACCCACCCCCTTATTGATCTCGAATAATGCTCTAGTTTTTGTCGTATTATCTATAGTGTATCCAATCTCACTGATGACTTTTCCATCGCCCGAATCTCCCTCAATGAACTCGCAACCCCAGATGCCTTGAACCTTATCGGCAACGCAAGAACCCTCTATCACTTTTTTCATCCCGGTACTTACAATGTAATGCTCAACCTTGATGTCGTACTCCTTATAAGCAGTAACGTCTTCGACTATTTCTTTGGTTGCATCAAAAATTTCAGGAACACCAGGATAGAACTTCAAATCATTCCCATATGCTTTAAGCATCTCGTTATTTAAACCATTGAGTCTTCCTCCATGGGCACAGCGAATAAACTCATTGAGGTAAATCGTGTCCGGATTAACAGCAACGCCTTGCTCTTTAAGATACTTTTCGGGCAAGTCGTTCACTTCTTCCCAAAACTCTGACGCATCGACATTGAACTGCTTAAAAATCGGATCTTGCATATATCCGGCGACTAGAGTTTTGTCAAAATCCCACACAAGAGCAATAACATTCATTTAGCCAGCCTCTTCTCTGAAACCAATGAAACGTCTACGAGATCACGCCTGCGTCTTTCTCGAGAATAGACAATTCCCTTCTGATTACACCGCGAAACAATTCATCAATCTCTTCCGCGTCTTTGTCTTGCAAATCGTTCAAATCGAAGACGCCCTCGAGAATCCGTCGCTTGTCGACCAGCGACATCCGATAATCAAAAGAAGGGATATACGAAGTCTTCCCTTCCCTATAACGGATTTCGTAATAGGCCTTCTTAAAGGACTTCACCTCTGAAGGAAGGGCAATTCCTTTTCGCTTAGCAATTTTTCTCAGAATGTAGTCGAGTTTGGCAAAATACGCTACATCATCCGCGCGAGAATAGTAGTACAACCAGCCATAACGCTGAAAGGCCTTTCCGTCTTCCGTGACCCTACATCCCGTAATCCTTAAGTTCAATCGCCAAAGCCACTGACGGCGAGGCATTTTCTCGAATAGGCGCAGATGCAGCTCCAAAGACTGCTCGATCAGCCTTCTGGCCTTCGTACAGACGGCTAGGCCCTCTCGTTGAAATCTATACCCTAGATAATCGAATTGTTCGACAGAGAGAATGCCGTTTTTAGTCTTATTCTCATTTAGCTTTAAGCGCATATGCTTTGCAAAACCACTCATTTCGGAAGACACCCGCTCAAGGTCAGCCGCTTTGCAAAAAATCAAGACATCATCAACGTACCGGAAAAACGCAATCGAATCATCTTGTTGAAAATGCTTGTCTAACTCGATTAAATAGATATTTGCCAGCCTATTCGAAATCGGCAAACCCTCCGGTACGCCTTGCAAGCGTTTTTGCTTGCAGGAACAACCGAATCTAACCGAAGGAGTGGTAATAGCGTCCATGAGAAGCGATAGCAATACATCGTTGGAAATCTTACGCTTTAAGGCTTCAAGCATCAGGTTGTGGTCAATGCTCGAATAGAACCCTTTTATGTCAAACTTGAAAAACGCATCATACTGCTCTGACGAAAGGCATTCTTTTATTGCATCGACGGTTCGCTGAGGTTGCGCCGTTGCCGCTGAGCTCCCAAACGCATCATCGAGAACATGCGACAACGCTTTTAGCGTCACTTTATCGCGAACTGTTGGAATGCATAATTCGCGCGGAACCGCACCAGGAGCTTTGGGCACAAGCATCTGGGAATAATTTGTAAAATGATAGGAGCCTTCGAACACTTTGCGAGATATTATCTCGACGTTAGCCTGCAAATCGCGAGCAAACGACTTCACCGTCACTCGATCAATACCTACGGTCGATTTCTTCCTTACCTCGGATTCAAACACATCGCAAAGAGACTCAACCGAAAATCTTCTCCTGAAACCCCACTCACTAAATGTCATCAACACCATGACAACACACCTAATGCCATCGCAATCGAGACAGCGCCAGCCACCACAAGAGGAGTTCCGTAAACCGCAATGCGCAATCCCCATATCCTCAATTCGTCAAACGCTGAGCGAGATTGCTCGTCGTCACATTCAAGGTGATTCTCCGTTTGCTTGATGATGGCAATGTATCGTTCACCTGCCCTGTCGGCGAATACGGCACGGTCTCCTTCCTCTGCTTCAGAAGAATCAAAATCGAGCCATAGGCCTTGAAGCTGAATATAACTATTCTTCATTTGCTCAGCACGAACAGCATAGTTTTGAGAACCCGCATACACTGTGAATAACGCGACAACGATTGAACTTACAATAGACAGGAATGCCAACCATTTGCTATCGACAAACAACGTCGCCAGGGAAAGGCCAACTGTCCAGCAAGCGTAATACACCGTCGCATGCTTTACCAATAAGTCCATACGAAGTAAACGCTTTTCCGCAGCAATATGAGCGAGCCTGGTTCTTTGAATCAATTGTTGTAGATAATCGAACTTGCTATCAGCCATTGGTTGCCCCTTGTCGAGAAGGCGACGCCATTGGAACAGAACCGTACCCTGAAGCTTTACCAGAGTCGCTAAATCGGCATAAAACCATAGCTTACAAATACCGCTTGAACTACCAAGCGGTCGGCAAAAGCCAGCGTCGCCTTAGACAATTATAGTCCTAAAACCAATTGTCTTGAAGACGCGCTCCAGGTTGCTTAACAGCATGGCCAGGCAAAAGGCAAAAGACCCTTTGGAATAGGCAAACTTTCTCGAACACCAAATTAAGGACGAAAGGTGTTCTATATGACCCAGAAGAGAAAGCGCTGCGATAAGCAGTTCAAGATGGCGGCGGCGCGGATAGTCCTCGGCGGCGAGATGAAGGCCGTCGAGCTTGCGAGTGAGCTCGAGATCAAGGATTCGACGCTCAAACAGTGGGCGCAGGAGCACGAGAAGGTGGGCGACATCACCTACATCGGAACGGGCGAAGGATGGCTCTACCTCGCAGCCGTGATCGACGCGTTCCGCAGGAAGGTCGTGGGCTGGTCGATGTCCGGGCGAATAACCGAGAAGCTGGTCACGGATGCGCTCGAGCAGGCAGTCGGAAGGGAGAACCCGCCCGACGACTTCAGCCTCGTCTTCCACAACGACCAGGGTTCCCAGCACACGTCCCGGGCGTTCCAACGCTGCCTAGCGGCCCCATGGAATCGCCCAATCCATGTCGCGGCCGGGCAGCCCATGGGACGACGCGCTCGCGGAATCCTTCTTCAAGACGCTCAAGCGCGAGCTGGTGAACGGCAAGGGCTGCAAGACGAGGGAGGAGGCGAAGCGGAACGCGTTCAAGCACATCGAGTTCCACTGCAACAGGCGGAGGATGAGCACATCGGTCGTCCATAACACCCCATACGACCTAGAGCGAGATGATGCCTGAAGAAGCTTATTTTTCCGCCCAAGAAACCTTGACCAGTCCAAAGGCGGGTTGTATTGCCGGCACAAAGAAACGCCCGCGTCCCCATATGCAAAATAAGTGATTGAGAATTGCTAAGCAATCGGCTAGGAAAGTTCTATGGAAACTATAGCGTCCCTACCAAGGATTTAACAAACTGACACCCTGAGATTCAACCACTTTTTAGCAAGCAAGTACTCAACGAGTATCGAGAAGAAGCTACCCAACCAACTTGCAAACTAGGGTTGCAAGAACAGCTCCAATCATGCCTGTAGCTATAGGCATGATTGCGCTCCAGACGATTTTCGAATGCATAGGCGTGCAATCTACGGTTGGAATAGGCAGTTTGAGTGCATCATTTATCTTCTCGTTGGTTCCAGCTGCTTTTGCTGGCGTTACCTGAAAGCTAAGCTTATCGAGCTTTCCATATTGATCCTCGAGCATAAGCAAGGCCTTGACGATCCGGTTTTTTACCTCTGCCAAAACCTTTCGATAGTGTGCCGAGGGAATCAGCTGATTGATTTTCAAGCATTGAATTTGCCCGCCGGATTGGCTGAATACTTCATTGGCAAGGATTGTCAAATCCCTATATCCCCCAGGGTCCGATTCCGCAAGCTTCACGATAGAGGGAATGTCTTCTCTAAGGTCGACTTTCGAGACCGAATCCAAGGTGTCCTCTTCAAGGCATGAAAGTGGTAGCGAAACTCCTTTGACCTGAAGGTTTCCATTAAACCCCACGTACGTTAAGTTCAAACTTGCCGCTTTTCGATACTCCGGAAGCTCGTCCACGGATGAGTATCCCGTAAGCTCACGCTCGGCCCACATTTCAAGCTCCTGGTTATGCACGTCATGCGCCAAGATTTGGAGCCTTCTCAACGACTTCTCGATCGGGGCTTCATCATTTACCGCTTCTATAATTATTTTGCTCTTGGGCATCTTTTCGCCTCCCATACCGTAAAGAATATACTTGCGGCGGACATTGGAACGGTGCTCGCAACCATATAACGCCGTCATAGTAATTCGCTTGTCTCGAGGTTTACGTAATCGGGCTATTAAGCGTCGCCGTTCCATACGATGAAGGTGTCTTCGCGCAGCTCCATCATTTCTTTTTCCATCTAAAGCACCTATTCCACAATCTCGCCCTGTATTCGCTGCGATAAACTCGACACAGGAGATGTGAACGTTTCTTTGTACTGGCTATGCAGCCCGGTCAGCATACCGCGCCTGACGGCGCCCCCCATTAACAGACGTCGCGAACCTCCAAGGTCGGAAAAGTTCGCGATAAGCATAGCAAAATAGCGACATCAGCAAGACGCACTATCTTTGGCGCTCGTTTGTCAATCATTATAAGGAAACCGATACTCGCTCTTTTCGAACCGAAGCGAACCATGAGCCGCCTCCACGCCCGATAGCCATTCAACTTCCGCAATCCAGCGCGACACCATGGTCACCGCGCAGTATGGGACGTGGTCCAAATAATTTTCAGGCCGAAAGACCATCCGCTCGTAGCGAAGAACCTTCTTGCCCCCATGCCAAAAGGACAAATCGAACGGGTCAAGCATCAGTCCTTCCGATTTCGCAAAGATCGAGGACACGACAACGCCGGGCGTGGAATACCACGTAGAGCATGCACCTCCCACCCCAATCACCATCACAAGGCAGTCGGAGCCGGTCTCCATAGGATGCAACGGCGCTCTTAAGAGAGCCATATCGCCCACGGACAAAAGGCTTGCCTGTGCCCTCTCTCCGAAATGCGATGCCACATCGAGCTGGTACATCCTGTAGGTACCTGGTGAAAGGACCTGATAACCGACCACCGAATACCCTGGATCGACATTCATGAACGCTATGCCAGACAAAGGGTCAGCCCAGTCCTCAACGTTGTCCAAATCGTCAAGAACCTCAGCCGCTGGAAGGTACCCTGGCGGCCGAAGAAAGGAGGAGGGCGTGTCAGATCCTAGCAATAAGGAAGCTTTCTTGGAAAAACCCACCCCGGAAAGGAAGCCAACTTGCTCGGCCTCGTAAAGAACCTCCATCGTTGTGCGGTGATACTCGGACACCATTCGCTCCAAAGAAGACGCATCAACATCGAAAACCAGAACTTGCTGGCAACAAGACGCGCAGAAGAGCAGTCGCTCAAACACCATCGACCGATAAGGCTCGTCGAGATTCCTGACCAGCAGCTCAGCCGAGCGCGGCATCTTGTTAATCGGCATAGGGAAATCATCTGGTTCGCACATGGCGGCGGACGCCTCGCATGAAAGAATAGCTGTCGGGTCTTGACCTTCCTGCAGAGAAATTAAGCAATGAAGCCTTATCGCCCTGTCCAGTCTATTCGACGCAGCAAGCTCCTGCTTCAACAGGTCAGCAATTCGATTCCGGTCGTCAATCTCAGACAGATCAGCGCTTTCAATAACCTCGAAAACGGCCTCCTTCTGCGCGTCGTTGCATAAAGTGCATCGACAGCATGCGGGCACCAGGCAAGCATCGCCCTTACACCCTGCATGGCGGAATGCCTGACCTCAAACGCACTAGATTCAATCAGGGAAAGCAAGCATCCAAGCGAATAGCTAAGAAAATCAACGGGAACGGGCTCCTTGGAGTCAACCAGCTCGGAATGGGGCAAATCAAGCCTCCCAGCAGCGCTCAGCCAGCAAGGAATAACCCCGCAAAGCTCCAAAAGAGCATCTCTTGCTTCCTCTTCGCTGCAGATTCGAAGCTCGATTCCAAGCACAGAGAGCAGCACCCCCTCTGCATTGGAGAAATAGTATTCACAAAACCAATCGCGACCCCTATCAGGAAGACGAACAGTCATGAAGTGGCGGTTTCCTACAATTTGCGCCGCCTTGTCCACCACCTCGTCACCGCGCGAGAAGGAGGCATATTCGGC
Organism: uncultured bacterium; assembly: GCA_905215325.1. Taxonomy (GTDB): domain Bacteria; phylum Actinomycetota; class Coriobacteriia; order Coriobacteriales; family Eggerthellaceae; genus Senegalimassilia. The sequence continues at coordinate 18,846 of CAJMPP010000002.1, forward strand.
GGTGTCAAGCAACCAGTCAGACACGGCCTCTCCGATCTCTTCGGCGAAGAGACACGCACCCTCGTGCTCAGACAACGCATTAAGCACACAGAGTACCTTGCCGCCATATCCATCAGTCGCGCACACGCACCTGAGTTCGCAAACGAGCCCGTTGGTGTCCATTTCCATAAGGTCTAGACAGTAGTCAGCGTAAGAGCTCGTCGATGTTCTGTGCTCGGTTGGCTCCTTTGCCGACTGGTATTCTTCAACGGTTCTAACCGCCTCCGCCATCGCCACGGGGTAGTCACCCACGCGAATACCGAGGGCTTCCGCGCGCTTCTTCAATTGGATGACCGCGCCTGAGACTCCAGCCATCTCACCGTAACCGAAATAGCAACCCAGCCCTAGGCACACTGCCGCCAAGACGGCAATCTCGTCGGCAGAGCCCGCCACGCCAATCAGAGCCTCCACCTGCGCGTAGAGCTCGGCTCTGCTGCCGCTCAAGGCTGGAGCCCAGCCACGTACCTTATGCAGCGCCTTAAAGCCATCATCGCATACAGCCGACCGGTAGATGGCCTCGCTAATCAGCCAGGAATTGCGATTATCCCCCGCAAGGTCCGCGAGGGCGTTTGCCCGAAAGAGCGATCTACCCGCAGACGCCCAGAGCGAGGGAAACCTTCCAGATACCTTCTCATAAAGTTCCCTGATTGAGCTGACAAAGTAGTCCTTGTTCTGGAGCACGCCCACGACCCCCCACTTCACATGGTCTTCCGCTCGCCTCAGCAAATCAGGGTGCGTCTCTTCCATGACTGCCCTGTAGCAGTCCAAGTGCCCTAAGGGGTCGTCAGTTGTCAAGGTCTTCTCGCCGTTGACTCCGAATTCAACTTCGAGCGCAGCCGTGACCTCGTTTTTTTTCACCATGCCTAAGTCTCCACCACAGAAGCGAGGCATCTGCCACATAATCTAGCCTGCAAATCGATTTAAGGTCAATCGGATCAACAAGCACCGCCAAGACCTCTGAAGCCTCTGACGCGAACAACAGCCAACAGTCAAACGCATAAGAACTTATATGATCTATGCGCTCCCGCCGCCTGTTTTGCAGAAGACGGCAAGTCTGCACCTGGGCAAACTCCAAGTCGTCCATGCCAATCCCACCATTAGCGACCGATTCTCCCAGAACACGATGGAACCGAAGCCAGTTGAGAGCCTCATCCCACTCGGCATCGTCCATGGTCGCGTACCGCAGCGACGAATAATCTCGTTCGAAGAAAAAATAACCATCAAGGAAAGCCAGCAGCCACCAGTCGTCCTCGAAGATGCTTGATATATCTAAGCTGGGCATGCCAGCAACAACCCCTCGGGGGTCTCCATTGTTGCAGGCGCATGCGATGGACTTGGAGAGAAGGCTCTCAGTGAAACCGCAAAGGCAAGAGCCGGTGAACAGCTCTACCACCGCGGACCAAAAGTCGTCGCCCCTTATAGCGCCTCGCTCCATCGCCCCGTAGGCAAGCTCTCGCAGGGGTTGCCGCTCGATGCCGTAGACAGCTGCGGCCCATGCAAGCCCATCAGCATCCCTCGCCTCACAAAGATATTCAAAAACCCCTCCGTTAAATTCCTGACGATACGTCACCGCTTCGCTCCTGCCAATCAGGAATTCAAGGCCTTCCTTCTTATAGGCGACCCTCCAGCGTGCTGAGAACCTACCCCATTGTCTATAGAGCTCAACCAGCTCCTCGGAGGAATCAAAGAAACGACTGTTCTCATGCACTTTGCGGAAAAGCTGGGAAGGAGTCATGTCTCCAACCCACCCGCGCACCAGAGCTTTGCCACCCCCAGCATCATCAACAGCCCAAGCGAAAACCGAGCTGTAGACTGAAATATTCTCGATAACAAGAGGTAGCGGCCGGAACCGCGCAAACTCAGTATCGAATCGCCCGAGATTCGCACGTGCATGGTTGCAATAAGGCACATACTCGTCATGCTGGCGGAGAGTCTTCAGAGCACCAAGATATCTAGCACAGGCGACCGCCGAAGGGGCTTCGGCAAGCACTCCATATGTAATATAAGCTTGCCTGTAGAGCGTCTCACGGGAAACGCCAACAGCTATAGCTTCCATTACATAGGGCGCCGTAAACGTCCCCAACGCCCTTTTGATCTCGCCTAAAGACAAGAAAATATCGACCGGCCACCTCCTGCCGTCATAATCAGCAGGCAACAAAAGCAGTGATTCTGCATAGGCGAGCCCCGCCTCTTTCGCGATCGCCCGGTTCTGTTCCTCTCCAACGAGTCTCCTCAGATACAAGAGCAAGTCGTTATTGAATGCAAACAGCTGGCCGTTCCTGGCAACCTGAAGAAGCAAACTAAGACGGGCAACTGCGGCTTGCGCGTCCGCCAAGCTCATTCCGAGAGCCTTGGCGCAGGCATCGAGACTCGCCCTTCCGTCAGTCAAGGATAGGATTGAGGCCAGCTTGACGCCTAAAAACGGCACCCCTGCACCCGAAAGCCTTCCCAATTCGCCCCAGACCTTGTCGTAATATGCATCGAGGTCACCAGATAGGCCCGACTCCTCGAGCAAGCGCAGCGCCTCCCCCGAGTTAGCAGTCTTTTCGATTGACCTCACGGCATACATGACGGAAAGAGCATTGCCCTGACAGATTTCGTAAATATAGCGGGAAATGGCGAAGGAGTCATCATCGCCAAGCCCTGTCCTCTCCTTTACCAAAAGCATCACATCGTCCACCGACGGCATCTGGATGTCAACTTGCAAAAGCCTGTCTGACTTTCTCCGAAGCCATACGGGATACCGCGTATATCCCTCCTTCGGCTGACCCCCCAGAACGATAACCACACCCTCGGCCAGGCCATCAGGGTGCGGCAAATCTTCTAAAAACGTCAGGTTAGCACCGCTCCTTGCAGCATGATCCAGTCCATCGATTACCAAAACGGTCGGGGTTCCGCTCTCCCGATACAGCAGCTCCGACATGCGGAGAACCTCAGTTTTAAGTGCAGAAGCATCGAGCAGACGCGAAAACAACGGGATGCCGCAGGAGACCAATCTTCCCTCAAAGTGACGCTGCAACCCCTCGAAGAGATCCGTCCAAAGCTCACTTGGTGTGAGCTCTCGGGTGCCCCCCGCCAAAGTATGACCGACCGCCTCGCGCGGGCGATAAGCGTAGTACGTTGCTCTAACGAAATCACTTCTTTGCGCCAGACAAGACATGGCTGTCGTTTTACCCGATCCGGGAGAGCCAGACAGGAAAACATAACCGCATCTGATTGATTTGATCGCCATTATGATGTTATCAACATCAGCGACTCGTACCGAAAAAAGAGGACTAGGCAGCATCAAGGGTGGGAGAGCATGCTTATTGCCGAGCTTGAGGGCCTTTTCAAGCTCGGCAATGTCGACGCACCGGTCTGCGAAACCCGAAGAGGTCCATCCGAGAACCGCGCGCATCAATCTGTCGTGAATTTCCATAGTTGTCCCGCGATCACAGCGGAAGAGCTCGCTTATTCGCCGGTCCACGCGAGCACTCATCTCAGAGAAATAGTCATCGTAGTGCTCTATGGAAAGAGACTTCAGAAAAGAGATCTCCTCATCGGGCTCAAGCGTGCAGTGACTCAATAGGTCTTTTGTTTGCGCGCACAAATCAAAGGCATCGTCGTCTCCTGAGAAGATCTCACTCACGTTTCTCGGAGGAGGCTCGACCTTGAGCGAGTCACCAAGCTTTGCAAAATAGACACCAACAGGAAAGCGCCTATATGCTGTGGCGCCGAAAACAGCCTTGCTCCTATTCCCTTCAAGCAATTTGTTCGTAGCGACGACGCAACTAGTCGACACCCCCCTCGCCGTCATCTGTCTCCACCCTTGTGCAAGGGAATCGATTAGGGATGAGCCTTCGTTATCGTCAATCAGATCGCTGAATCTGAGATTCTGCCTTTGCGAACCAGCCTTCACGTACTTTGACTGTATGCCGCTTACCGAGCCATCACGATACGTAACCACCACATCATCAATGCCGGCGATGCCCCTCTTTTGAAACTCGACGTGTAAAACGCCTTTGGAATCGTCGAGAAGGTCAAGGACATACAAAAGCCCTAGGTTCCATTCAAAAGAATAAGGATCAGATACACCCGGTTGTTCGTTTGCCAATCTCAATCTCCTTTGCCAGGTCGAGATGCATCTACAGCCTCACGGAGGTCTCCAAGGCCTTGATCGCCCGCAAAATCCCCATTGCTCGAACGGACCGCTATGCCCTTCCGATGCCCTGCCGCCTTGTTGCGCCCCATATAACAAGCGACTTTACGCTCTTGAATAGCGGGAGCACCCGTCTCGAACAACATATTAACCAACGAACATCAAAACAACCCCGTAGAACGATAAGCCTCTCGGAGTTTTCCTATCTGACATCATCATTGAATTCCGAAGCCAATATCGGCCATTCTGACGGTGTCTGCCGCGGTAGCGTAAAACACTTTACGCGCCCCTAAAGCCAATCGCATCCTGGCGGCAAGCAAGACGTAACGTATACCGTCGGTATGACCTAATCGCCAAACTCAATCATGCCAGGAGGCAGCCCATATCCAAGCCGATTACCATACTCGACAAGGAGGCCGACCAGCTCGTCGGCGCCGGGCCCTACGAGCGCACCGACGAGCGCGCCGCTTACTGCGCCGGCTACTGCGAGCGCGGATTCACCACGACGTCGGGCCAGGTCACGCTCAAGATGCCCAAGCTCAAGGGCATGCGCTTCGCCACGGCGGTCATCGAGCGCTACAAAAGGCGCGAGACGTCGGTCGAGGAGGCCATCATCGAGATGTACCTCGCCGGCGTGTCGACGCGGCGCATCGAGGACGTCGGCGAGATCCTGTGGGGCGCGGGCGTTTCCGCCGGCACGGTCTCCAATCTCAACGACAAGGCGTTCAAATCGGTCGACGAGTGGCGGTGCCGGCCGCTGGCCTGCGGATACCCGTGCGTCTACGTCGACGGCATCTACCTGAAGCGCAGCTGGGGCGGCTCCTACGAGAACGTCGCCGTCATGGTCGCCATCGGCGTGAACGAGGACGGCTATCGCGAGGTGATCGGGTGCGCCGAGGGCTTCACCGAGTCGGCCGGGTGCTGGCCCGATTTCCTGTCGTGGCTGAAGTCGCGCGGGCTGCGCGGCGTTCGCGTGTTCACCGGCGACAAGGCCGCCGGCATGGTCGGCTCGATCGCCGAGGTGTTCCCGAAGGCAAAATACCAGCGCTGCACCGTGCATTTCTACCGCAACATCCTTGCCAAGGTCCCCAAATCCAAGCGCTCCCAGGCCGCGACCATACTCAAGGCCATCCATGCGATGGAGTCGCGCGAGGCGTCGGCCGCCAAGGCCGAGTCGGTGGCCGCCGAGCTCGAGTCGATGAGGATGAAGGAGACCGCCCAGGTCGTGCGCAACGGGTATGCCGAGACGCTAGCGTACTGCGAGATGCCGCGCGAACGTTGGCAGCGTATCCGCACGAACAGCGCAATCGAGCGGCTCAACAGGAAAACCCTCACCGATGCCGGTGGTCGCCCGTCTGAAGTACGGCGCCGACAGCGAATGAGGCTTCCAGCGTTATCTGACCGCGACTCTGCTCAAGAAGTAGCCTTGCCGATGGCAGGCTAATTTGCGCAAAAGGGTTGAAGCATGCCCTCAACAACCACTAATGATAATTACCTCCCAAGGCTTTCTCTGACGAAACAGAAAACCCGGGAGGTAATTGCTCTACGCTGATGCTTTAACATTCGTATCAGCTATATCAATCGGCGGCTTAAGCCTAGCCATATCTAACAACACGAAAGCTACCCTGCAAAGCACCCTATTACGCTAATTACTAGCCCTATCAGCGACACCGCCATAGCCACAAGCGAAATGCGGGTTGCGATTCTATACGCATAGTCATGGTGATTCCACAGTGCAATCAGAACTATGGGGCCCGTTACTGCCTTTACAGCAATAGCCCCTCCTTTTGGCGAATATGTATTGTAGTCGCACCCTTCGACTCGATCGCACTTTTTTAGACCGAGAATCTCACGCGCATCATAGTCCAAAGCGATAGATTTCGCCGTAAGACCCTTTTGGCTGCCACCTCTTACTTGACGATAAACAGAGCCTTCTTCGGTCGATATCTTTACCCAAGAAGACCTTACAAATAACCCCTTAGAGTCATCGTCTTTTCTACGAATCCATTGGTTGTTAACACGCACTGGCGAACCTAACGAATAATCTTCCTTTGGGAGCGCAACCGCTGTTTCAAACCTATGTTCACGCACAACGTCTCTCCTCGCCAACGCCATCTCAGAGCAAACGGCACTACTGCCCCTGTGCCTTATACCTTGCCTCGGTAGCCGCCTTGGCCGGGCGCCACCAGGCCTCGTTCTCGCAGTACCACTCGATGGTCTGCTTGAGGCCCTCGGAGAAGTCGTTGTGCGCCGGGTGCCAGCCGAGCTCGGTCTGCAGCTTGGTGGGGTCGATGGCGTAGCGGCGGTCATGGCCGGGGCGGTCCTTGACCCAATCGAAGTCGTCAGGGTCCTTTCCCATCATCTCCAGGATCATGCGTAGGACCGTGATGTTGTTCTTCTCGCCGTCGGCGCCGATCAGGTAGGTCTCGCCCATGCGGCCCTTCGTGAGGATGGTCCACACGGCGCTCGAGTGGTCCTCGGTGTGGATCCAGTCGCGCACGTTCTCGCCCTTGCCGTAGAGCTTGGGGCGCACGCCGTCGATGACGTTGGTGATCTGGCGCGGGATGAACTTCTCCACGTGCTGGTAGGGGCCGTAGTTGTTCGAGCAGTTCGAGATCGTGGTGCGAAGCCCGTAGGTGCGGGTCCAGGCGCGCACGAGCATGTCCGAGGCCGCCTTGGTGGAGCTGTACGGGGAGCTGGGCTTGTAGGGCGTGGACTCGGTGAAGCGCGCCGGGTCGTCGAGGGCCAGATCGCCGTAGACCTCGTCGGTGGAGACGTGGTGGTAGCGGATCCCGTGCTTGCGCACGGCCTCGAGCAGCCGGAAGGTGCCCTCGACGTTGGTGCGCAGGAAGGGCTCGGGGTCTGCGATGGAGTTGTCGTTGTGGGACTCGGCGGCGTAGTGGACGATGGCGTCGTGGCCGGGGACGATCTCATCCAGCAGCTCGGCGTCGCAGATGTCGCCGACCACGAGCTCCACGCGGTCGGCGGGCAGCCCCGCGATGTTCTCGCGGTTGCCAGCGTAGGTCAGCTTGTCCAGCACGGTCACGTGAACCTCGGGGTGCTCCCGCACCACATGGTGCACGAAGTTGCTGCCGATGAAGCCGCAGCCACCCGTGACGATGATGTTGTGGGGCTCGAAATCAGTCATGTCAGTCCCTTTCGGCCTCGTCGGCTACGCTCAAGAGGTACTTCCCGTAAGCAGTCTTCTTCAAGGACTCGCCAAGCTTACGGAGCTCAACCCCATCGATGAATCCGCGACGGTACGCAATCTCCTCAAGGCAAGCTATGTAATAACCCTGGCGGCTTTGCACTGCCTCAACATACTCAGCGGCCTTCAAAAGCCCTTCCGGCGTGCCCGTATCCAACCAAGCCATGCCACGGCCCATCAGCTCCACGGAAAGCTGGCCGCGTTCCAGGTATGCGTTATTCACGCTCGTGATTTCCAGCTCACCGCGCGCACTCGGCTTTACGTCGGCGGAAATATCGCTCACCTGACCGTCGTAGAAATAAAGGCCCGGTACGGCATAGTTGCTCTTGGGCTGCGCGGGTTTCTCCTCGATGCCAACGACGCGGCGGTTTTCGTCGAACTCCACCACACCAAAAGCACGTGGGTCCTGCACCGGATAACCGAAGACGACAGCGCCACCTTCGGCCTCAACTTTGGCCTTAGCGCGATTCAGCACACGCGTCAGATCCTGACCATGGAACATGTTGTCACCAAGCACGAGGGCACATGGCTCACCCGCCAAAAAGTCGCGCCCAATAGTGAACGCCTCGGCCAGTCCACGCGGCTCAGCCTGCTCGGCATACTCAAGGCGCATACCCAACTCAGTGCCGTCGCCCAAAAGCTCGCGAAACGCCGGCAAATCGCGCGGCGTCGAAATCACGAGTACTTCGCGAATTCCCGCAAGCATCAGCACGCTCAGCGGATAGTAAACCAATGGCTTATCATAAATCGGTAACAACTGCTTACTTACCGCCTTAGTTATAGGATGCAGACGAGTCCCAGACCCACCCGCAAGGATTATGCCCTTCATACTACCCCTATCGTTAGCGGCCCCGACACCCTCGGAGCCTAGGCGAACTCGATAAGATCTTCGAATCTCTTCCTCAGGCCGACCTTATCGGCAAACTGCATGACGAACTGCCCTTGGGCGTTGCCCTCGACCACGTCCCAACCGTCGTCGGTGTAAGCGAGGTCCCAGCCCACGTATCTGCACTCGGGAACCAAGCGCATAAGTCTCTCCACGAGGTCGAGCGCGCCCTCCCAGTCGGGAAGGCACGAGCCCTTAATCGCGATGCCCGTGTCCGGGTGCAGCGGATATCTCCCGCCGTCCTCGTCGAAACCATCAGTAGAGAGCACGCCAGTCGCGGCGTCGACGTTGGCGAAGATGCCGCCTGCACCGGCGTTGTCGACCACCGATGCTCCCCTGCCCATGCGGAAGAACGGCGTAATCACGTGCACCCCGTCGCGGCACATAACGCACGGCACCCTAACCGTGTTTAGCGACTCGGGATGGAATGCCGCCGTCTCGGCGGACTGGGGGATTCGCTCCTCGATTAGGGCCCCGCCCTCCGGCACGACCGAGAGGAGCGCACCAGCATCGACGCAGCCCTTCCTGATCAGGGTCACGCCCCTGCCGCAGCATTCCGAAAGCGGCTTCAGCATGACGTCGCCGTGCTCAACGAGGAATTTATCAACAAATTTACGTTGATATCCCCCCCCCCGAATCTATTGCGAGGAAGTCTCGTTTGACATAGGGCCTCAGCCGCTCAAGCGTCGCGGCCTTGTTGTTCAGGAGCATGCGCCCCTCAGGCGCGTTGAGGCGCGCATAATACTCGTAGCGCACCTTGTCCGAGATGTACTCCTCGCGCTCCTCGACGCTCTTGCCCCTAAGGTCCAGAAGAAAGTACTCCTCGAAGGCGAAGCCGAAGCGGTGCAGCGAGTAAATCATGTCCTCTACCAACTCGCGCCGCTCGTCGCCCTCGGCCACAACCCCAAACCTCTCGAGAACTCGGTCGATGAAGGTGAGGCCCGCCGCATAGTATTCAGCGTCGTTATCACGGTAGTAAGCGACGTATGCGTTCCTGCCCTCCAGCGTGGCGTCGGCAAGGGCGGCGAGGCGCCTCTCCTCTTCAGAATCTATCTTCCAGCAGGCTATCCCGTACTTGTTCTTCTTAATCACTCGTGCACAACCTTTCGAAAAGTCGGGCGCTATGCCCCGAAGTCGAGCATCTTTCCCAGACGCTGCGCCCTCGCTCTCTCAAGCAGCCACGCCGCCACGCAGACATCGGCAAACGACAGGCCTATGGCATTGAAATAGATAAAGTGATCATCTGAAACACGCCCAGGCTTCCCGCCTATCACCACCTCGTGCAGGTCGGCGTTCACGTCCTCGTCGCCCAACAAACCCTCCATGTACATTCGGGCTAGCGTAGGTGAACCGCGATGCTTGAGCGCATGCCAGTTGTCACACACAATCACGTCAGCCTTCTTGGCCACCGCGTACTCATCCTCCCAGCCGCCCACATGGCAGTAGAGAGCCCCGCCGTCAATCCAGTCGGCCTTCAGCATGGGCGCCTGCCCGCTGATAGCGGTGACGACGGTGTCCGCGCCCCTCACAGCGGTAGCCATGTCCGACCCGAGCGACTCCGCGTCAATCCCCTCGGAGCGCAGAGCCCCGGCGAGCGCGTCGGCGTGAGAAGCCGTGCGGCCGGAGACCCGAACCTTCACGCCCGACCCTGCAGGCGCCAGCAGCCTGGCGTGGAAGGCGGCTTGCTCCCCGGTACCCACGAGGGCGACTGAGCGCACCTCGGACTTGGCAAGGTAGCGCGAGGCCAGCGCGTCCACGGCCGCAGTACGCAACGCCGTAAGCATCGAAGCGTCCATCGCGGCGACGGTCGAGCCGTCCTCGATGCCAGAGAGAAGCATCACCCCTCCCACGTTACGCATGCCGCGCAAGCTCGGGTTCTCGGGAAACACCGACACCCACTTCACGCCGGCCAATCCCAACCCACGCACGGTCGAAGGCATGCAGTTGATGCGGTCCTGAGTTTTCTCGTCGAACACCTGAGAAGCCTTTTCGGGCAGAATCACCCTGCCCGCCGCGTACTCACGGAAACCGAACTCCACTGCATCGACAAGGCCCTCTACGTCGCCATCCCACGCCCGTTTGAGCTCGGAGCGCGACAGCAGCAGCGTCTCTTGGCCGGAATCGTTCATACTGACCTCCTAAACCTGACTCGAGAGGAACGCAGGGTATCCCGCAGGATCGCTAGGGTCGAACAAGCTGAACAGCATCTCGTTTCCTTTGGCATCCCTCACCGACAACGTTTCAAGCGCCTTGCGCATGGCATCTACCAGTTGTAACGCGCTCGCTGCCTTGAAGTGCAGGTACGCAAACACCTGCTGAGCTGAACCCCAGTCGGCGATTTCGTCGCCGGCGCCGTGCACAACGGTCGCCGCCACGAAGCGCGGATCTCGCGAGAGATCCTCTAGGCCTTCCACGCCCACGACCTTGCCGGCACGCAGATGCGTCGGGAATATCGCGTAGCGCAGGCCCTCGCAAGACGCAGGCTCGTCCAGCTCGCAGCCTTCGCCCGTGCACGCCGCGTACAGCGCTGCCATCTGATCCACACCGGAAAGCTGCCCCACCATCAGGTTGGTCATCGACCCACCGAAGCGCAGACCAGCCTCGTTGAACACGAACTCACTGCCGCGGTAGAACGCTTCTATCCAGAGCGGCGCCTCGCGAATACCCAGCGATTCCACCATCGCCCTGCACTTCGCGTCCACCTCAACGAGGTACTGTGCCTGATGTACCGAGGGGGCCACCTGCAGCGCCATAATCGGCGCGCCCTTTGAGCCCATCTGCTCGGAGTGCTTGTCGGCCATCCCGCAGAAGAGAGCCTTCCCATCATGGACGGTGTAATGGATGATGACCGCCTCGCCCTGCACGAGCTCCTCCACCAGCGCCGTGCCCGTGGGCGAGAACTCGCGCGCCTTGACAAGCGCGGCGTCGAAGGCCTCGGGGGCAAAGCACTTCGTAAAACCCCTGCTGCCACTGCCGTCGGCGGGCTTGACCGCCACCGGGAACTCGACATGTGTCGCATCGACGGGATCGAATTCCCGCGCTACGGCTATACCGAACTCCCGGCACAGCCGCTTGAAGGCTGGCTTGTCCTCGAACGCCCCCCACTGAGCCCGAGTGCACCAGAAGGGCAGTCCCAGCGCACCCGCCAGCTCCATGCCGCGCTCGATGTTGAACTCGTGTACACCGGCCATCACCGCGTCCACGCCAGCCTTCCGAGACTTCTCCGCCAGCAGGCTCACGTCAGCCGTGCTCACGTCCCACGCTTCGTCAGCCAGGCGCTTCGCCGGCGACTGGTCGGCAGGAAGGTAGTCAGCCACAACAAGCCTGTCTCCCCTGTCCTTGACATATCTCGCAATCTCGACGGAGCCGATGGGCTTGCCGCCCAGAAGGAGCACCGTGTGATTTCCATACGCCATGCTTAAATCACCCTCGCCCTCATGGACTCGCCGGGGTTCGCGCAAAACTCATTAAGCTCTTCTTGCGAATCGAACCTCATAAAAACGGACCCGAACGCGTGATTGGCGGCGCTGAAGGCCTCCACCTTCTGCCCAGGCTCCACCCACAGCTGTTCTTCGGCCACGTGCGCCTCCCTGAAACCGGGCGTGTACTCCATGCCGGCGAAGGCGCCGTCGTGGTCGGAGTGCAGCATCTGCTGATACCAAAAGCCATCGTAGGCGGGCATGGGCAGATCGCCCACAGGCTCGCCCAGCGCGGCCTTCACGGCCGCCGTCACCAAATCGGTCTTGCCAGCGGTGGCATGCTTGAGCATCTCGCACAAGCGGTTGCCGCCGCCGCGCGGGGAACTCTCCATAATGTAGGCCTTCCCGTCGGTCGCCACGCGGGTCTCGATGTTGAACACGCCGTCGCGAAGCCCCAGAAGGTCCGCCAGGCGCTGCAGCTCGCTTACGAGCTCCTTTTGGGCCCAGGCAGGCAAACTGGCCGGCATCGTATAGGCCGCCGGCGTGTAGGGGTTGGGCACCGCGGGGTCGAAAAGCTGCGAGGTAAAGCTCACGCAGGTAAACTTGCCATCCGAAACAAACCCGTCCGCGTCGGAGGAGTCGCCCTGCTTTTCCAAGAACTGCTCCACAATACAGCGTCCACCGCGAGAGAACTCCAGAGCATATTCCACGGCCTCGCGCAGCCCCTCGGGTCCGTCCACGCGCGAACACCCCTTGCTACCCGCGGCGTCTACGGGCTTGGCTATGACGGGATACGCGATGGAGTCTGCCTCAGCCATCGCCTCGTCAGCGCTATGGAAGATGCGCAGCTCCGGGCAATTGAACCCATGGTCGCGCAGGAACGCGCGGTAGCGCTCCTTGTCCTGCAGGATGGAAACCGCCTCATAGGACCCCTGAAACGGCAGGCCTAATTTCTCAGCCGCGTAGGAGGCAGCCACCACGCCAGGATCTGCGGCAAACGACATGATGCCATCTGCCTTGCACTCGCGCGCGACAGCCAACACCGCCTCGCTATCTATGATGCTGGCATTAATGTAGTCGTCGGAATACGCATGAGCGTAGTTGTGCGGCAGATAGTCGCAGGTCACCACTTTGGCACCTAACTCGTGAGCCGCGTCAATGACGGGTAGCGCGTAGCGTGCCCCGCCCAGTAGCAAAAGCGTCTTGCTCATCGGCATTCCTTTCCAGTCGAGAGGATAACGTCGCAGATTCGGTCAACATCCTCGAGCGCCAGATCCGCATACATAGGGAGGGTCAACACCTGGCTGGCGGCCTTCTTGGCCACAGGCGTGCGGTCGCTCGAGTACACGCTGCGATAGCACGCAAAGTCACTGACCAGCGGGTAAAAGTACTTGCGAGCCCCCACGCCCACCGTGTCCAACGTATTGAATACGTCGTCACGCGCGGCGCCGAAGGTTTCAGGGTCGAACAGCACCGGCAGATAGGCATAATTATGCCTCACGCCCTCGCCAGGCTCGAACACCGTCACGCCTGGCGCGCCCTCCAAGCGTTCCCAGTAGCGCTCGGCGACGGCCTTGCGCTTGGCAATCTCTGCGTCCAGGTGCCTCAGGTTGCACACGCCCATCGCTGCGCAGAACTCGTTCATCTTGGCGTTGCCGCCTACATACTCCACGTCCTCGGGTCCCGTGATGCCGAAGTTCTTCCATTGGTTCAGCAACGGGTACAGTGCCTCGTCCCTGAAGCACACCGCTCCACCCTCAATGGTGTTAAACACCTTGGTGGCGTGAAAGCTGAACATTGCCGCATCGCCGAAGGCTGCGGCGCTCTTCCAAGCTCCGCCTTCGCACTCGCGTTCCACGCCGAACGCGTGGGCCGCATCATAGATGACCTTCAAACCATGTTTGTCCGCGATTTCCTTGATAGCATCCACATCGCATAGGTTTCCGTACACGTGCACGGGCACGATAGCGCAGGTGCGCGGCGTAATCATCCTCTCAATCGACTCGGGGTCGAGCGTCAAGTTGCCCGACACCACGTCCGCAAACACCGGCGTCAGCCCCTTACGCACGATGGCGTGAGCAGTCGAGGCAAACGTGAACGGCGTGGTTATCACCTCGCCGCCGGCAGGAAGGGCCATTGCCTCCAGAATGCACTCCAGAGCGTTGTGCCCATTGGTGAACAGCGCGAGGTTAGAAATCCCCAAGCGCTCCTTCAGCTCGGCCTCCAGCTTCTTGTGCTCCACGCCCATGTTGGTGAGCCAGCGGCTCTCCCAAAGAGGTGCTATCTCCTCGACGTACTCGTCCAATGTTGGCATCGACGAACGCGTCACCAGTATGCGGTCGGACATGTCGCCTTCCCTTCTATCCAAGTCTTCGGTTTTCAAAGTGCGAAAATTTCAAATACAATCCCTACACGTGCCCGCCCCTTCGCGAGTCAAGCATCTCCTTAAGGGTCGTCAACAGATACTCCAGCGACTCGACGCGGAAAAAAACCGCCAATCCCAAGTAAGCCACCGCCATGACAGCGATCTGCAGGAAGAAGACCACGACGTCCGGAAGCCCGACAAGTCCCACGGACCAAGCAAGCGCACCCGAGGTAACGGCCAGGCCAAACGACGGGAAGAGGTCGCGCACCTGCTCCATATATGAGTAGCCGATAATCCTGCGGTTGGGGAGTGCGTTCACGAAGGTGCCTACGATTCCAATGACCATGGCCGTGGCAACAAGCACATAGACGTCACGGAAGACAAGCGCTCCTATTGCGAGGGCGGTGAGGCCTATGATCTTTTTCACGATTTCTAAAATAAGGTTGATTCCACTGTGTCCGAGTCCACTTATGACGGAGAGATTCGAGGAGTGGACGGGGAGCAGCGCGTACACAAAGCAGTACATCTGAAGGAAGGGCACGACCTCGCCCCACTGATCGCCCAGAAGAAAGGGTATAAGGACGGGCGCAACGACGGCGAGAAGCATCATGGCCGGGAACACCACGAAGGCGGACGACTTCATCGCCCTCCTCATGAGCCGCTTCGCCCTGGCCTTGTCGTTTTGGACGCGTGCGATAGACGACATCATCACTGGCTGGATGGCGCCGTCGAGCATGCCCCCCAACGCGGAGGGATACTTCTTACCCTGTGAAACGAGGCCAAGCTGCGCTGCAGAGAACTGCGCACCTATCACAAGATCGTAAAGGCTAAGGTAGGCCGTATTCAGGACGCTGCACGCAAGGATTTTCCAGCCGAAGCGATACAGCACCGCCGCCCTCGCCCTGCTGAACTCCAGGGACGGGACCCAGCGAGTCTGCCAGAACAAGGAGGCGCAGTTGACCGCCTGGTAAGAGACCTGCTGCACAACGAGCGCCCACAGGCTCGCCCCAGCGGCCGCCGAGGCGATTCCAAGCACCGCCGAAACCACCACGGACCAGGTCGTCGCCACGAACACCCTCTTGAACTCAAGCGAGCGCTGCACGATTGCCACCTGGACCGAGTTATACGCGTTAAGCACCATCATCAGCGAGAGCACACGCAAGGGCCACACCAGCTGCGATGCGGAATAGATTTCGGCGATTGCGGGCGCGGCGAAGAATATGCCTATCGAGATGACGAGGGACAGTGACAGGCTTATCCAGAACACGGTTGAATAGTCCGTCTCGTCGACGTCGGGGTTCTGTACGAGAGCAGCGCCCAACCCCGATTGAACGAAGACGTTACCGAGGTTCACGAATACGAGCATAATCGCTAAAAAGCCGAAATCCTCAGGCGACAGAAGCCTCGCCATAACAATCTGCACAAGCAGCAGCACCACCTGGTTGCCTGCACGCTCCAGGAACTTCCATATCAGGGACGTTATCGTCCTTTTCTTCAAATCATCGGCCATTCAGGCTTTGACCTTTCTATATGCCGCCCTCATCCCTTGATAGATTTTGGTCGCGACATCGCAGCCCTTGCCGCCGAGCGTTCGGTAAATCAGCGTCCCCAGCCACTCGAGCCTCGCTTTACTCCGTGGCACATATAGGAATTTATCAAGGAGATCATGGTTCGCCTGCAGGCATTTTTCGTCTCCCTCGACGACAAGCTCGAAGGTATCGCTCTCGTCGAGAGGCTGACTCGAATAATCGTAGTCCATCGAGTGCATGCCCTTAGCATCCTCAACGGCTGAGCAATTGAGCCCCGTGCCGTCGAAGCCAAGGTTACGGGTTTTCGAAATCATCGGAATCACGACGCGCTTGTCAGAGAGCATCAGGTACGGCCCATACGCCATGTCCGTCATGGATTCCATCTCCGCATTGCCCACTCCAAGAGCCACATACGGGACGTACTCAGCACGACGTCCTGCTACCATCCTGTCAACAAGCCCCGAATCGAACGCACGCGCCCTGTTCTTCAGCAAATAATAGGTTTGCACTATGTCCTTGCGCGCGGCATCGCGCTTCCTGGCCCACTGACCAGTCCCCCATGCGGAGTATGTCGCCTGAGACAGAAAGGCCGTCGCCCCATCGGTCTTCTTCCAATCGAGGGGGTACGAATACCCGCAGACCGCCTGCACGCTGCTGTCGTCCTCGAAACGCTCCAGACACTTGTCCATGTACTCAATGAAGTTCGGGGCGAACTCGATGTCGTCCTCGGCCGATATCCATCGGCCGTAGCGCGGCGCAATAACCTCGTCAACCAATGCCTTGCTGTTCTTGCCCGGTCCGTAGTTCTTCTCCCTCTCAATGACATTGAAGCTTTTGAACGCATCCCCGGGGTAAGACCTCAACATTTCCCTGGTCTTCGCGTACCCTTCCCGATATTTGTCACTCGGCGGGAAATCGAGCACGACAAACACGTCGGTAAACTCGGCCCACGCGTTGCGGGCCAGCGAGTCAAGCCCCCTCTTCAGATGTCTATGTCTGCACAGGGTCGGGATGACGACGGGCGCATATATCATTTTCTAGAACCCCCTTTGTATGGCGCTTTTGAAAGGATAGGCTTTCCGAGAAGCAGGATCACGTAGCAAATCGCGAACGTGAAGACGTGCACTTCCGTGATGCCGAACAGGAACATGACGAGAAGCGCCGGCAGAACTCTCCCAGGCTCCAATTCCTCGCAGGTGGCGCACTTCCACACCGCCCAAGAAAACCAGAGGGAAAAGACGATGCCTAGAACGAACAATCCCTGCGCGTATGCGCAGTCAAGCGTCGTGTAGTAATAGACCCAGCCGTTGGAACCTACGCTGATGGACGACTGGAACTCCTGACCAAGCAGCGTGACCCCCTGGTTCTCGAAACACGCATGCCAAAGAGAGAGGCGTCCCGTGAGCAGCCCTCCCAGCGAGTCGCTATATAGGGGGCCCGCGACAAGGAGAACGGCGACGAAACCGACCAATGGCAGAATGCCAACCATCCTCCTCATCCTTTTGCCGTCGAAGATTCCCCTGCTCTTCTGCAGCATTGAAAGAACGACAAGCACGACTATCAACAAGAAAGAGGTCTTCGAGTCACTCGTAACGAGGACAAACCCCGCCACGCAGATGACAAGGAAGTAATGGACAAGGCTAAGCTTGTCATGGCGCAGATATACGAATGCGCTGCATGCCATCAAAGCAATAGCCCCAAACATGTTGGGGTGTGAGAAGAAGAAGGCGGAACGTTGCCTTCCAACACCGTCGTCGGACAAGCGATAGATGAACTTGAGGCTTTGAGGGTCTATGACCATCTCAATCGCAAATAGCAGCACGAGAAACACGACTAGGGCCGCCGTGCAGCCAAGCCAGAAACGCACTACATCATCGATATCATCCACCGTTGCCGCCGCGAGAACCGTCAACACAACAACAAAAGCCGCCGACTCGCCAGATTTCACATAGCAAATCAAGCCTATGCAAATCGACATAATTGCGAAGATGTATTTCCCTTTATATGAAGCAGAATGCGCAATGCAATGGAAAACAAGGAAAATGCTGCCGGCTAGCAGCATGACCTTGTCCACCAAATCGGGAACTCCGACAATCGTCGTAATAGTCAGCATAGAACGCAAGTAAAGAATGACGAAGCCAATGACGAACGACGCCGGAAGGCTCAAAATGGAATGAGACGCCCTTGCTTTATCGACCATTGCTCACCTGCTCACCTATAGTTTACTATCGAGTTTCACGGAACCCAGTAGATCGCCATCGGCGTCCGGCGAAACTGGATCGATGCCCAGCATCCGCCGGCGCTCCCCGACTCCTTTTACCACGCCTGCCAGGTTCTTCATGCCGTCGTGCAATCCGTTGTGTTTGATCTCTGCCACTGTCCTCCCAACTATCTGAGCCGTTCGCCGTCCTATGAAGGGCGACAGCACTTGCACTATTTTTCTCTTCGTCTTGAACTTCGGCTCCACCCAGCTACCGGAATAGTGATGGACGCTGTAGGTGTCTTTCTTGACATGGAATCCGCCGAAGCCATAGACCGGATTGAACGCACTCGAAGGGAACAGCGTCCATTCGCCAACCTCCTGCAGTACGTCCTTGCGCACGAAACCCCGATCCTCCAAAGGCTTTGTGAATACCTCGTTCACCGTATGCGCCTGGAGGAACCCCGGCTCGCTGGAAAAAGTCATTGAGTCGTAAGCGGCCAGAGCCTCAGCGATCACGGGGTTGTGACGCGGCGAAGCCACGATCAACCCCGTGGTCGCCGTTCTCGACAATTCTTCGATTGCTGAGAACGGCGACCACGTCTCGCAGAGCTGCGTAATATCGCGCACGAGTTCACTACCCAGGTCCATATAGACCCCGCCAAAATTGTAGATGGCCCAGAACCGTACATAGTCGGCAACGTAGGCATATTTCCCCGCTTCATAGGCGGCTTTCGTCCAAGGATGTGACTCGACATCAAAAAAATCCTCATCGCACCGAACAATTCGATATCCAGGCGCATACCGCCCCCACGAGGCAAGACTTTTCTTGGCGGTCGCAGAAAGCTCACCGCGCCCGAACCAACAGTAGTAGATCGTCTTGGGCGTTTCCTCTGCCACTAACTCATCAGCCCCCTATAAAGCTGCACCAACTCTTCCATGTTTTGCTCGATGTTGAAATTATCAGAAATGGTCGCTCTGGCGGCGGCGCCGATGCTCGCGCGGAGACCCTGAGAATCCATCAGTCTACAAAGCAGCTCCGAGAGTCTCCCCTCGTCATCGACGGGCATCAGGTAGCCGTTGACCCCGTCCTCGATGACCTGCGGCACGCCGCCGACGGGTGTGGCAATGGTCGGCACACCATGCGCCATGGCCTCCAACACGCTCATAGGCATGCCTTCATTCTTTGATGGCAAGCAGTAGACACCTGCGCGCTCAAACAGTCTCTCCTTGTCATCGCCCGTTATCCAGCCCACAAACTCGCACCGATCGGCGACGCCGAGCTCACGCGCGAGGGCCTCATAACGCTCCGGATAACCGTCGCCTCCAAAAACCAGTTTGGTATCTGAATGCTGCTCGAGCATATCCCTCGATGCGCGCAAGAGAACGTCAGGACTTTTGTTCGCATCAAGACGTCCTAAAAATAGGACGTCTTGATGCGAAGAAAGTGAACACGGTTGCGTCGGAACCGACACCGCGTTGTGCATCACGACAAGTCTCTTCGGAGCAAAGCTTCGTGACACGAGCCATTGTTGCCACTCCTCGGAGAGGACAATAACGGCATCAGCGGAATTAAAGAGCGCTCTTATCTCGTCGCGCTTCTTCTCCTCAAGCTCCTCGTCGAACCACATGCCAAATTCGCCGCCGTGCAGATGGATGACAGCCTTCTTTCCCTTCGAGATGGCCTTTCTCAGGAAAAGCGCCTTCCTCTCATAGCTGCCTCTCGAAGCCATGTGCGCGTGCACGATGTCCGCATCCTTGAGCGCGCGACAAAAGCTCGCGTATGCAGCAAGTGCCATCAACGCCTTCTTGGCCTTACCGCAGTCGTTATATGTCGCGATGAATTTAGCTTGGATTCCTGCACCAGGCAGACGCTCCATGAGCTGTTTTTCGACAGTTGCCATGCCACCACGCGCCTGAAGGCTCGGCCCAATCATCACCACACAAAGATTACTTTTATCAGTCATTACGCCACCTCATTGTAAGGTAGCTGAAGCCAGCCGCTCGCATCGTAGCCTAAACCATCGAAGCGAAGTCCTTCACAGCGCATTCCACTGGCAAATGATATATAGCACGGCACCGGGTGCCCGCCCATGCTACCGAAGCTAACTCTAACCTGATAAAACTCACGGTCTAGACGCTCGGCAGCGCTGATTGGCACGACAAGACATCGCAGTTTGGAATAGTCAATGTCCATGCAAGCGTATCGGACATACTCCTTGAAGCAGATTAATTTGTAGCTGCGACGATGAACCACCAGTGAATCGCAGTCGTGCGGTTGTGCCGGCTTTATTTTTTCGCTATATGTCCTCGGGTGTTCCAAGTTCAAGGGATATCCAACTTTCAGTCTGAAGAATGATAATGAGCCCAACTCCGGGCTCACACTGTGCAGCAAGCCGTACAACACCCAGATTGGATTCCTCATCAGGCAGTCCATGCTCGCACAAAAGCGCTCTTTGCACCGCTCGCCTTTCAGCTACGCATTCGATTTACGTAGCATAAACAGCTCCCCGAGCTCGCGATCAAGACGATCAGGCCGCTCTTCCGCCGCATAAAAGGGGTCAAAGCCCCCACCCGTGTAGAATGTCATCTCGCCGAAGTAAGGCTTGCCACCGATGTTGTACCAGTCGACACGAACGTGAGGAAAGTTTGCAGATAGCTTCTCTGAAAGCTTGAGCATGAGCTCGTAATTCTCCGGCTTCGTCGTGGGTTTGTGGTCGGAAACCTCGTGATCGATGTCGCCACACTGCTCCCACGCGGGCGAGAAGTACTGCATATCATGATTGGTGAACCTGTCAGCGTCTGTCTGCACAAGCGCCACTTTGCCGTCGAAGCAATAAAATTTAAAGTCCGTCGGGGTCTCCCTGCCCGGCTCATCAAGGTACGCTTCGGCAACTACACGTGGCACAATATCAAGGTACGCCCACTCACGACCTTGCCAATACCAATTGCGGCCAAGAGCCACACGCAATCGCCTCTTGGCCTCCTCGAAGTCGAACTTCGTCTTATCAGTGCATACGAAAGTGCTTTGCGAATCATGGGTGCACTTAAGCACAAACTTCTCAGGCAACTTTTCCAGGTCAATCTCTTCGACTGAGTCATATACACCGTAGAGGGGGACCAAATACTCGGCACCAACAAGCTCTTCAACGAAGGAACGAACACCGTACTTGTCGGCGAGCTGCGTCAAGACTGGGTTATGATAATTAAGCTTATACCACTGAAGCTTTTCATTAAAAGTCTTGGGGTTCTGAAAATCGGGTTCGTAATGGAGCTTCGCTTTGAAATACATACGCATGTACACTTCATCAGGTATGAAGCGTAGATTGTTCTTGAGAGAAAGGGTGAACCTCTTCTTCAGTTTCATCGATTGCCTCCCAGCACATCCGCAATGCGCTCGCTCGCATGCCCGTCGCCGTAAGGATTTGAAGCCTGGCTCATCTCGACGTACTCATCCTCGTCTGATAGCAGCCTGCTAAACTCTCGGTAAATTACATCCTCCTCGGTGCCGACGAGCTTCAGGGTGCCGGCAGCCACGCCCTCGGGACGCTCAGTGGTGTCGCGCATCACCAGCACTGGCTTGCCCAGGCTCGGGGCTTCCTCCTGGATGCCACCTGAGTCGGTGAGAATTAGATGGCTCGCCGCCAAGAAATTGTGGAAGTCGAGCACTTCCAGTGGGTCGATGATGCGCAACCGATCGAAGCCATCAAGTTCCCCATGGGCCGCCTTGCGCACCTCTGGGTTCATGTGTATGGGATAAATCGCCTTGGTGTCAGGATACTCCTCCATCACGCGTCGAATCGCGCGGAACATGCGATGCATGGGCTCGCCAAGGTTCTCACGACGATGTGCAGTGATTAAGATCAGGCGGCTGCCGCTAGCCCATTCCAACTCCGGGTGGGTATAGTCCTCGCGCACTGTGGAGCGCAGAGCGTCGATACCGGTGTTGCCGGTCACCCAAATCTTCTCGGCACGCTTGCCCTCGTCGAGCAGGTTCTGCTTACTCGCTTTGGTGGGCGCAAAGTAGTACTCGCTGACGATATCCACGGCCTGACGATTGAACTCCTCGGGCCACGGGCTATAGATGTCGTGAGTGCGCAGGCCCGCCTCCACATGCCCCACGGGAATCTGCAGGTAGAAGCAAGCGAGAGCCGCCGCAAAGCTCGTAGTTGTGTCGCCGTGCACGAGAACCACGTCAGGCCTCTCTTCCTCGAGAATCGCCTTCAGCTTCAGCAGCACATCGCACGTGACGTCGAACAGCGTCTGCCCCGGCTTCATGATTGCCAAGTCATGGTCGGGAGCCACGTCGAAAACATTCAGAACCTGATCGAGCATCTCGCGATGCTGACCCGTCACCGCCACGATCGTCTGGAACTCGTCGGGGCGGCTCTTGAGCTCGTTCACGAGCGGGCACATCTTGATGGCCTCCGGACGGGTGCCGAAGACAAGCATCACTTTCTTCAAACCTGCTTCTCCCTGCATCTCTTTAATGACTTACAGCTTGTAGACGTTCTCACCGTCGCCGCACACGTTGCGCGGGTCGATCAGGATGCGCCCGCCGAAGGCCTCGGGCTTGCCCTTGATTTGGGAATGGCCCACCATCACAATCACCATCTCCAGGCCGTCTAGGAATTCTTCCATGGAGTGCACCTGGTTAGGAACCTCGTCGCGCTCGACCCACGGGTCGTACACCTTCACGGCGCCGCCGCACAGGTGCTCCTCCATGGACTCGAGCATCTGCAACGTAGGACTCTCGCGCACGTCGTCAACGTCCTCCTTGTAGGTTAGGCCGTAGATGCCTACCTTGGAGGCTTCGGTGATGCCGTGCTCGGCCATGGCCTCGTGGGCGCGGTGCAGCACGTACTCGGGCATGCCGGCGTTGGTCTGCAGGGCAAGGCGGATGAAGTTAGCCGTCTCGGGGTAGTCTCCGACGAGGAACCACGGGTCCACCGGGATGCAGTGACCACCCACACCCGGGCCAGGCTGCAGGATGTTCACGCGCGGGTGCTTGTTGGAGATGCGGATGACCTCCGCCACGTCCATGCCGCCGATGCGGCAGATCTTGGCGAGCTCGTTGGAGAAGGCAATGTTGATCGCGCGGAAGGTGTTCTCAACGACCTTGGTCATCTCGGCGGTGCGGATGTCGGTCACGCTGATCTCGCCTTGGCAGAAGGTCGCGTAAATCTTTGCAACCGCCTCGCCCACCTCGGGGTCGTCCGCACCAACCGTACGGTTGTTGTGCAGCAGCTCGTAGACCATGTTTCCGGGGATGATGCGCTCCGGGGCGTGCACGAGCTTGACGTCCTCGCGCTCGGCCTCGACGAGCAGCGGGCGCACGAAGCGATCAACCGTGTTGGGCGAGATGGTCGACTCGATCACGAGCACGGCGCCCTTCGGGGCGACCTCGAGCACCGTCTTGCAGGCGGCGATCACATAGCAGGGGTCGATTTTCTTGTCCAGCTTGTCGTAGGGCGTCGGTACGCTCACGATGTAGGTGTCGCACACCTGATACTCGGTCGTGAACCTGATGCCAGCCTTGAGCGCGTCGGCGAACAGCTCGTCAAGCCCCTCCTCCTTGAAGGTGGTGTGCCCGGCGTTCAGGGTTGCCACGAGTTCCTCGTTGTAGTCGGTTCCCACGACCTCCACGCCATGCGTGGCCATCATGAGTGCGGTGGGCAGTCCGATATAACCGAGACCGATAACGTTAACCATTCTTTATTCGCCTTTCCCTGAGAGCTTATATCGGTATGTAAGGGCAACAAACTTTGCATTGCCCACGATGTAGCGTTTCCAAAGCCTGCCAGGCTCCTGTATGAACCGGTAGAACCATTCCAAACCGTGATTCTGCATCCACTTCGGCGCGCGATCGGTCACCCCAGCCACCACGTCGAAGCTGCCGCCCACGCCCATCACAAAGGGGATTCCGATTTGATTAAGGTACTTGTGCACCCAGTACTCTTTCTTGGGAGAGCTAAATGCGACAAACATCATGTCCGCGCCAGATGCGGCCATGTCCGCCACAATCTGCGGCTCGTCGGCTTCAGTAAAATAGCCGTTACGAAACCCTACAATTTGAACACCAGGATATCGTTCCTCGAAAATGTTCTTCACTTTCGAAACGACTTCCTCCTTGGCGCCAAACAAGTAGAGCTTGTAGCCCTTCTCAGCAGAAAGCGCCACTAATCGCTGAAACAAATCAATGCCCGTTACGCGCTCAGCCAAAGGCACACCAAGCTTCTTGGCAGCCCACACTATGGAAGCTCCATCCGCATTGATAAGTGGGCACTCATTCACGATCTTTGCCAACTCGGTATCAGCTTCCATAAGGTTGACTTTAGAAGCATTGATAACTACATGCTGAGTTGGAACGCCGGCGGTGACGATCCTCTCCACCTCTGCCACTGTTTCATCAAGCGACAGTGCATTGACATAGGTGTTAAGAATCGAAAAGCGCCTTGGCGCCCGCTTCTCTTCACAAGCTTTCAAAAGATATGCCTAACTCCCTTGCGCGGTCAGTACCACGCCTACGGTTTGAACAATCAACTTAAAGTCGCTCCAAATAGAACGTTTCTTGATGTAAAGCAAATCCAAATCGACCCACTCGTCGAAGGTGATCGAGTCGCGGTTGCGACGGGTTTGCCAGTAGCAGGTCATGCCGGGCTTCACCAGCAGCCTTTGGCGCTGGTAGTCGTTGTAGGTTGCTACCTCGTTTGGCAGCGCAGGGCGCGGACCCACGACGCTCATGTCCGAGCGAAGCACGTTAATGAACTGCGGCAGCTCGTCCAGGCTCAGCTTGCGCAGCCACTTGCCTACGCGGGTGATACGCGGGTCTTCGGCGATCTTGAACACCGGGCCGGTCTTCTCGTTGAGCTCTTTGAGGTCCGCCAGCTTCTCCTCGGCGTCCACGCACATGCTACGGAATTTCAGCATCTCGAATTCGCGGCCGTTTTTGCCCACGCGGGTCTGCTTAAAGAACACAGGGCCCTTGGGGTCGTCGACCTTCACCAAGATGGCGATGATGACGAACAGCCAGCTCAGCAGCACCAGAACCGCTGCACTGAACACGAAGTCGAAGACGCGCTTCACGAAGCGGTAGGCGATCCGGTCATCGGTTCCCGTTATGGGTTCGTCCCCAAGTTCCGCCTTCAACTTCTCGGCGCGCTCAAGGCTTTCGCGACGACGTTCCTGCATGTCGAAATCGTAGATAGTGCCGCTACGCACGGTCTTGTGGCAGGTCGAGGTTTTGCTGGCCGGCGAGGTTTCCGGCATGGCTACGATGTTGCATTGTTCCCTGCGTCCCCCCGTCGATTCCTTAACAGCTGTAGCTTCCCCGGTCATTACGAATGCGCCATTCCGTCTACGGGCGCCTCCAACGGAGCCATTGCGCCCCTCTTCAGCATGTGCATCGTCGTTCCGAATTCCCTTTTCACGCTGCTGTCGTTCACTTTTCCCTATCCAAAAGCTTGCCTTGGGTTTTGCTGACCATTTGCAGGCCTGCTTGGGCTCGCACGGTGCGACCACCCATCGGCATTTCCAGATACGCTAGGCGCTTGCGATGGTTCACCTTGCGCACCCAGTCTTCCCTGCCCTTTAGCGGGCCCTCCACAATCACCAGCCTGCCGTCTTCCATGTAGCCCACGGACTCCCCGACGGTTCGCTGGTCTTTTTGGGTGACCTTTTGCACCCACGCTCGTTCGTCTTCGGTCAGGGGGATGAATGCGTTGTCGTTTCCCAAAATCTTGGTGAGGCTTCTCACGCGTCGCAGCTTGTCGGCCAGCTCGTCGACCTGCGATGTCACGCAGATCAGGTAGCCGGGAAACAAGCGCTCCTTCGAAGGAATCCAGGTGCCATCGGGTCGCCTTTTGCCGGTCAGGTACTGCGGGACAAAGCATTCGTCCAGCACATCGTCGGCTGCCTGCTTGATGTCGTCGCATGCCGTCTTCTCGCGGCCGGTCTCAACTTGCACGACGTACCACATGGGCCGCCCCTTTCCGCTTGGCTTCCTGATTTTGGGATGGCTGCGCCGGCCCGCCATGGTGCGGCAGGTGGCTGTTGGAAAACGCATTCATTCCCCTGGCGCCAACGAACACCGAACGCGATGCTGTTCAGGGCACCCTGGTATGGTGCAGGCCGCCGCGCCTGGGGCGTGCCGACCTACGGAAAACGCGCTGATGGGTTTCGCCGCAATGTCGGCGGCACGACATCTTTGGCAATGCGGTGGCCCCGACACGATGCGGAAAACGTGCCATCGGCTTGTTTTCCATCACGAGATAATACACGAGAATAAATTTGCTGTTGTTAAGAAACTGTTATACCCCCTACATCTTCGCATGCAATGTTCCGAGAGCACATGTTTCTGCAATAAGCGCGGTTTTATGTGGGTCTTTGTGAAAGCTGTTTCACCGTTCGCGCGGGACGCTCCCGGGCGTGGCGCGCAGACGGCGTTTCCGCTTACCCCCGCCGACGTTTGCCGCGTTTCGCCTGATAGCGCGAACACGCATTCGCCAGCAGCCCGCATAGGGAGAGCGGCCCCGCACTACCTTGCGATTTCCGTAGCCTTTGTTGGGGCCGCTCCCCTCGCTTTCCCCTATTCATCTGCTAGAATCGCACGTGCATCGCTTCTATGCTTATCGCTTGGGGGAGACCGTCTTGAAACACTTGTACACGCTCCGCGCCGTTGGCCGACGCGCCGCCGCGCTTGCGTTGAGCGCGGTACTTGCCGTTGCCTGCATCTCGCTAGCGCCGCTTGGCCCGGCTTCCGCCCAAGCCGAAGCGGCTGACGCCCCTTCGCAATCCGATTCCCCCGAGGTCAAAACCGTGCGCGTGGGCTGGCTGATCAGCAACCAGGGCTTCCAAAACGGCATGCCCGGCGAGTACATGTCCGGCTGGGGCTACGAGTACCTGCAAACGCTGTCCTACTACACCCCCGGCTGGAAATACGAGTACGTCCCCGGCACCTTCCCCGAGCTTATCCAGAAGCTCAAGGACGGCGAGATCGACCTGATGCCCAACATCTCCCACACCGCCGAGCGCGCCGAGAAGCTGCTGTACTCGTCGAACCCTCAGGGCATGGAACACTATTACATCTACGCGAAACCCACCAACGACGCGCTGGCAACGGGCGACCCGGCCGCACTCGACGGCATGACCATCGGCGTCAACCCC
The DNA here is from genome assembly GCA_905215325.1 of uncultured bacterium. GTDB lineage: Bacteria > Actinomycetota > Coriobacteriia > Coriobacteriales > Eggerthellaceae > Senegalimassilia. Next base: position 45,795 of record CAJMPP010000002.1, read on the forward strand.
GACGTCATGCAAACCGAGGTGGGCAAGCAGTGGATCGAGAATCAGGGCATCAGCTGCGACTACCGCTATTACAGCAGCGGCGACGCGCTGTTCGATGCGCTTTCCTCGGGCGAGGTGGGCGCCATCATCATGAACGACACCATCTCGTCAAGCGACGCCATGCCCGTGTTCTCCGTGGGTGAAAGCAACTACTTCTTCGCCGTGCCCAAATCGCGCCAGGACCTCATGGACGATATCAACGCCGCCATGGCCATGCTCAGAAGCACCAACCCGCGCTACAACGACGAGGTCAAAACCCGGTATTCCGCGCGCAACAGCGGCTCGTCGGCGCTCACCAGCGCCGAGAGCGCCTGGCTTGCCGACCGCGGCAACGCCATCACCATCGGATACCTGGACAACCTGCTGCCGTTCTCGAACAAGGGCCAGGACGGGCAGATCGAGGGCTCGCTTTCCGCCCTGGTCAGCACGCTGGAAGAGCAATACGGCATCACGGTGAACGCCGTGCCGTTCGACTCGAACAAGGAGCTCACCGACGCGCTGCGCAACGGCAGCATCGACGTGGCCATGCCCATCAACAAGGACTTTTGGCTTGCCGAGCAAGCCGGGTTCATCCAGTCGTCGGTCATGACCACCACCTCGCTTGTGGCCATCTACACGGGCGGCAACCTTGACGACGCGCTGAAGAACATCGCGTTCCACGACCGCTCGCTGCTGGACAGCATCGACCTGCAGGTACGCTATCCCGAAGCCACCATCACGCAATATCCCGACGCCCATGCATGCATCGACGCCATCAAGGCGGGCAAGTCATCGTGTATGACCATGACCGTCACCGGGCTTGACACGCTGCGCGACGAGGTCGATCTGGGCAGCCTGGTCACCGCCGAGATACCCAGGAGCATCGGGCTGGCCTGCTGGATGCGGCAAGGCGATGCCCAGCTGCTCAGCATCGTGAACAAGGGCATCGTCAGCGCCGCAGACGACATCGCGGCAAGCGCGTATTCGCATTATTCCTATTCTGACGGGCAATCCGAGTTCGCCCAGTTCGTCGAGCACAACCGCGTGGCCATCCTCACGACTATCGGCGCGCTGCTTTTGGGCGCGATCGCCAGCCTGGCGTGGGCGCTGCACAGCGCGCGCGAGGCGCAACGCAGGGCACAGGAGGCCAGTGCCGCGAAAACCGCGTTCCTTTCCCGCATGAGCCACGATATCCGCACGCCGCTCAACGGCATCTTGGGGCTTTTGGAGCTCAACGGGCAGCACCCCGACGATGCGAAGGCGAACAGCGAGAACCGCGCGAAAGCCAAGGTGGCGGCCAACCATCTGCTCACGTTGATCAACGACATCCTGGAGATGAGCAAGATTGAGGACCACGCCGTTGAGCTTGAGAACCTGCCGTTCAACCTGACGGATCTGTGCCGCGACATCTTCGTGCTGGGGCAGATCCGCGCCAACAGCCATGACGTCACGCTGACCACCAGCGGTCCGGACACTTTCGCCTACCCCGACGTGTACGGCAGCCCCCTGCATGTGCGCCGCGTGTTCCTGAACCTGGTGGAGAACTGCATCAAGTACAACAAGCCCGGCGGCTCCGTGCACTGCTCGGCCGAGCAGGTGGACCTGGTCGGGGACAAGGTCGTCTACCGCTTCGTCGTCAGCGACACCGGCATAGGCATGTCGCCGGAGTTCCTCAAGCGTCTGTTCGAGCCGTTCGCGCAGGCCAACGACGACGCGCGCAGCAACTACCAGGGCACGGGCATGGGCATGCCCATTGTGAAGGCGCTCGTGAAGAACATGGGCGGCACCATTTCCGTGAAAAGCGAGCTGGGCCAGGGCACCACGTTCACCGTGGACCTACCTTTTGTGATCAACCGCACGCCGGAGAAGGCCGTGGAAGCGTCGGCCGATGCCGAAGAATGCGACATCTGCGGCATGAGCATCCTGCTGGTCGAAGACAACGAGCTGAACACCGAGATCGCGCAGACGCTGCTGGAACACGACGGCGCGCTGGTCACCACCGCCGCCAACGGCAAGGAAGCGCTCGAACTGTTCCAGGTCAAGCCCGCCGGCACGTTCGACGCCATCCTCATGGACGTCATGATGCCCGAGATGAACGGCTACGAGGCCACGCGCGCCATCCGCCTGTGCGACAAGCCCGACGCCGCCGACGTGCCCATCATCGCCATGACCGCCAACGCCTTCACCGAGGACGTGACGCGCGCCAAGGAATCCGGCATGAACGACCACCTATCCAAGCCGATCGAGATCGAGAAGCTAAAGGCCACGCTAGCGAAGTATCGGGTGAGGTAACGCGGGCCGCGGGGGCCGCAAGCCGAGCGCGCCAGGGGCGCGGCGAGCACGCAACGACTCGCGGGTCAGCGGGTTGCGGGCTTGCCGCGTCGGACACTTCGGGGACGTAGCACCATGTGTCCGGAACGACCCGCCGCACAATACGTTCCGGTGATTTTCCGACGACGCGACTTCGGCACGCCCTCCAATGCATCGGGATCAACCCGCCATGCAAGATCTTCGTAACCCACGGGCTCTCACTGGTAGCCCAGCTCGCCGTTGCCTCCCATGCGCCCTCCATTTCGCTTCCATGACGGTATTGACTAGGGATTCGATGTCGTTTCGTTTCTCTTGGGGGGTAGTTTAACGGAAGCGAATTGTGTTTCACTTCCGTTATCGGTTCATCATCTGAAGCAAAACTGCGTCTTGGGTGTTCTCACGCATCGACGAAACTTGTTGGATTTGCAAGTTTCGTCGATGGCATAGTCAAAACTTGCAGCAGATGCAAGTTTTGACTATCGATGGTGTGACGGCGGTATTAGCAACCCTCAGCCCATGTCCTTGCGACGGGTACTGTCCGCCCTAAGCCCAACGGCCTTTGCGCCGGGCGTTGCCGCCTGGCGCAAAGGCCGTCGATTCGTTTGCCGCGCCCTTAGGCTTCCACTTTTGCGGTGGAGCCGGATTGGGTTTTGGTTACCGTGATGCGCTTGGGGATGTTCGCCTTCAGGTCCTCCACGTGGCTGATAATGCCCACCAGCTTGTTGCCGCCCGACAGGTCGGACAGCAGGCTGATGGCATTGCCCAACGCGCCTTGGTCGAGCGAGCCGAAGCCCTCGTCAACGAACATGGTGTCGAACTCGATGCCGCCGGCGTGCGCCTGCACGATATCGGAAAGCCCCAACGCCAGGCACAGCGACGCCTGGAACGATTCACCGCCCGAAAGCGACGACGCATCTCTGGCGCGCCCCGTGAAGCTATCGATGACGTACAGCCCCAGGCCAGCCTTCGAATTGCCCGCGGACTCCGACCAACGCACCAGCTCGAACTGGCCCGCCGTCAGCACGCGCAGGCGCTGATTTGCCGCCGCGATCACCTTGTCGAAGTACATGCCCTGCACGTACGCTTCGAAGCGGACTTTTGCACGCCCGGTCAGGTTGCCGTTCGCGGCGTCGGCCATCAGCTTGATCCGGCCGTAGCGCTCCTCGATGTCGCCCGTACGCTTGAGCGTTTTGTGCAGCTGCTCAAGGCACTCCCCGTTCGCGGAGACGCGCAGATTCACGGCGCCAAGGCGCTCACTTGCCTGTTTGCCCTGCTCCTCGTAGTCGCCGCGTTCCTTGGCCGCTGCTGCAGCATCGCCGGCGGGCAGCTCGGCCAGCTGCTTGTCCTTCGCGGCCAGCAGCTCGCGTTTGGTTGCAAGTTGCTGCGCGTTTTGCTCGACCGCCTGCTGGGCCGCATCGCGCCTGCGCTTGAGGTCGTCCGCCTGCTGACGCAGCCGCGCAGCCTCGGTTTGCGCCGCCTCGAGCGAGGAAAAGTCCAGGTCAGCGCGCAGATGCTTCGCCTCCTGCTCGGCAAGCTGCTGCGCCTGCGTTTGGTTCTGCAACGCCTCCTCGGCCTTGCGCGCCTGCTCAGCCGCCTGCTTCGCGGCTTCTTCCGCGGCTTGCCGGCCGTGTTGCGCGGCGGCGAATGCGAAAACCGCACGCTCGGCGTTGTTCAGCTCGGTTTGCGCAACGCTCGCATCGTGTTGCGCATTCTCGAACGCACGCTGGGCTTCGTCTACGGAAACGACCGCCAGGCGCCCCCTGAGGGCACGCGCTTCGGCGTCGGCCGACGCATGATCGCGTTCTGCAGCCTGACGCGCGTCCTTGACCTGTGACAACGCCGCCACGGAACGCTCGTGCGCCGCGCTGGCTTCGGCAAGCGTTTTCGCAGCGCGCGCCGCCTCGTCGCAACGCAGCTGCGCATCGGCCTTCGCGCGCTTTGCGGCAGCAACGCTATCGCGCGCTTGCGCAAGGGCCTGTGCGAGACTCTGCTCGCCGCCGTGCTCCTTGTCGAACTCGTCGAGGGCAAGGCGCGCAGCCTCGCATCGCGCCTTGGCGCCTTCGGCTTCACGCACCGCCTGATCGACAACCTTGTTCGACGCCGCCTCAACGGTCATCGCCTTATCGATCTGGTCATCGCTCGGGATGCTGTCCGCCGCCTGCGCCGGGGCCGGATGATGCACCGAGCCGCACACCGGACAGGGCGAACCGTCCTGCAAATCCGCCGCAAGCAGGCCCGCGCGACCCGCACGTTGCGCCTTTTGCAGCTGTTGCACCTGCGCCAGGTCCTTGTCGTGAACGGCCTCTGCAGCTTTGAGCTGCTCGGCTGCTCGCTGGTACGGCTCCGCAGCAGCTTGCACAGCCTGCTGCAACTCACCACGGCGCCGCACCGCCTGGGAAGCGTCCTGCTCGGCCCGCAACGCGCGATCGAGCGCGGCGCCCATTTCGCTGAGCGCGACATCCGCACCAGCGAACGACTCGCTTGCCGCCTTGGCCTGCGCAACCGCATTCTGCGCTTTGCGCTCGGCCGAAACCAGCGACTCTTCCTGCTCCAGCAAGGCTTGCACCTGCTTTTGGGCCTTTTGCGCTGCCTCGATCTTGGCTGCAAGGTCTTTTGCGCCCGTGAGCGCCTCGCCCGCGGCGTTCGCGCACACCTGCGCCGCATCGAACGCCGCCTTTGCCTGTGCTTGGCGAACGTCCGATCCCGCAAGCTTCTCCACGGCCTGCGCCGCCGATGCCCGCTGATCTTCCGCCTTGCCAGCAGCTTCCTGCGCGGCCTTGGAAACCTGCTCAGCGCGCAGCAGCGCCTCCTTTGCGGCGGAAACCGCCTGGTCAGCGCGCTGCAGTGCCTGGTATTTCGCGAACGTCCCCTCGATTACCACTGCGCGCTCGGTTGCCTCCAGGCGTTCGGCATCGTGTGCGCATTCCTGTTGCAACGCCGCCTGCAAACCTTCCGTTCGTCCCTCATGCTGAGCAACCTCTTCGGCAAGCGCCGCGCGTTCCTGCTCGTAGCGCGGGCGGTTCTCCACCTGCTTCACCAGCGCATTAGCGTCCGCCCATTTGCGGCGCAGCTCCTCAACCTGCCCGCTCAGCTGTTCGGACTCCGCCTTGTCGTCCGCCACAAGCCCCTCAAGCAGCTCGATCAGCCACGTACCCATAGGCGCCCCGCTGCGGCGACGCTCGTCAAGCTCCTCCTCCCGCGCATCCTCTGGCGCAAAACGGACGCTTTGCGCGCACCGCAAAACCTCGCTTTTCAGCTTTTCGTTCTCGCGCTCGAGTTTGCGGCACTCCTCGCCCAGGCGATCTTGCAACATCTCGTACTTTTGCGTGGCGAATAACTTGCGGAAGATGCCCTCGCGCGTTGCCGTGTCGGCCGTGAGCAGCTTGCGGAACTCGCCCTGTGCCAGCATGACGATCTGCTTGAACTGATTCGCATCGATGCCCAGTAGCTCTTCCACCTGCATGTTCACCTTGCGCACGCCGCTGATGCAACGCCCATCGGGCAGCTCGATCTCGGCGTTCGCCGGCTCTTTTGTGGTGCCCTCGCCGCGTTTCTTAGCCCGCTCGTAATCAGGGTTGCGCTTTACGCGATAGGTTTGCCCACGGTAGGAGAACTCAAGCTCAACGAACGTTTTGCTTGCCGGATCGGCGAAGTCGCTGCGCAAACTTGCCGAAGAACGGGCTCCGTTTCGGCTGTCACCGCTTGCCTCGCCGAACAGCGCGAAGCAAATGGCATCGAAAATCATGGTTTTGCCCGCACCCGTGTCGCCGCACACTAGGTACACGCCCGAGCGCCCAAGCGCCCTAAAATCGATTTCCGTCTCGCCGGAATACGGTCCGAACGCGGACATGGTCAGCTTCAGCGGCTTCATTGCGCACCCCCTTCCTGCCCATCGGGGCCTTTTGCGGCCGAATCCTCAACCTTTGCGATCAACTTACGCGCAAAATCGCGCTGCTCATCGTCCAGGGGGTTGCCCACCTGGCTTTCGTAGAAGGCGCTGAACAAGTCCAGCGTGTCCATATTGTCGGGGTCGGCCGTGAGCTGGTTTTGCGGGCGGTCGATCAGCACCGTCACGTTGTCGTAATCCAGCATCATGGCGTTGGGGAACACTTCGTGGATCTTCGCCATGGCGTCCAGCTGTGGATGTTCATCGGAGAGCGTGATGTGCAGGTAATCCTGCGAGGCGTCGCACACGCCATCGACCAGCGCCGCCCCTTCGCCTTCTCCGCCTAGCGCACCTGCCTCGCCATCGGCACCGCCAGCCGGCATCCCCGCATCCGTCAGCGAGCAACCGCCCGCTGCCGCCCCCATTGCCAGCACGTCCGCCAACGTGCCGCGCACCTCGCGCACATCATGCAGCGGCACCAGCGGGATCAGCTCGAACGACACACATTCGCCCACGTCGTCGCCCGGTTTCTTCTCCCCCAGCTCAACCAGCGCAACGCTTTTGCCATAGCGCGCTTCGCTGAATGAATACTTCAGCGGCGAGCCCGAATAACGCACGGTGTCGCGCCCCACGCGCTGCGGGCGATGCACATGCCCAAGCGCCACGTAGTCGAACGCGTCGTACACCGACACGTCAACGTTGTCCATGCCGCCCAGTTTGATCTCATCGTCGGCGCGATCGGGCGCCGTTCCGTACGCCGTCACCAGCTGGTGCGACAACACAACGTTGCGTTTCCCCTGGTCGATGTCGCACGCGCCCAACGCCGCACGCAACGCAGCTGAATAGTCGTCGCCGATTTCCTCATCGGGGAAGAACCTGCGCACGTCGCCAGGCTTCAAAAACGGCAGCAGCCAAAACTCCACCGGCCCATGCTCGTCCTCAAGCTCAAGCCGCTCAACTTCGCCCGCGTACACCGGGGGCAGGCACACGCCCTGCTTTTCCAGCAACCCCTGCGCGTAGGCGATGCGCTCGGCTGAATCGTGGTTGCCGGGAATGGCCAGCACGCGCAAACCCGCCGCCACCGCGTCGGTCAAAAACGCGTCGAACACGGTGACCGCTTCGGCGCTCGGCGATGCCTTATCGTACACATCGCCGGCAATCAAAAGCACGCTGGCCTGGTGCTTCTCCGCAATATCCAGTATCTGCCGCAGAATATAGCGCTGATCGTCCAGCATCGACATGCCGTTAACGCGCTTTCCGATATGCAAATCGGAAACATGCAGCACCTTCATCTCGCAACCCCTTTCGTCGAAAGCCGCATCACAGGGCCTGCTCCGCGCACAGCTCAGACCATGTACCATCGTCCCACAAGGATTTCCAATAGCCGTACTATGCACGGGACAGCAACGGCATTTTCGTGGTCGCGTCAACAACTAATCGCGCACAGCGGTTATCGCATCGCCATTAACCTGGCGATGCGCGCATCTGCGAACATCTCATCACCGGGCATCCAGCGACACTGCTTACCTGGAGCCATTGCCGCATCTACAAGAAGAAAACAACGGCCCCGCGAGCAGAATCAACCTTCTAAGTCTTTGCGCACTAGATAGCGCAGGTAGTCGGAACGGCTCATGGACAGGCTTTTCGCACGCTCATCCATGCGGCGAACCTCCGCTTCGGTGTCGCGATACGTTATGGACTTCATACGTTCGCCGTACACGCACGGCCTACCGATAAGCACGGTCTCGCCCTCCGGCCATTCGCCGCTTTCGTACTTTTCAGCGTCTGCATGCAACTGCGCTATCTCGTTTTTCGAAAACGAGAATCGAGAGCGCAGGTCCTTATCAGTGACCACGGCCATGACCATCCCCTCCCAACCCCAATTCCTTGAGCGCACGCGTCGTCGGCGGCGTGTTTGCATGGAATATCAGCACGCCGAACAGTTTTTTCCGTCCCGTCATCTCAATGGCCCTGCCATGCCGATCGAATCCAATGGCCACGAAATCGACCTCGCCGCTTTCGCAACCGCGTCGAGCAACCGATACGGCATTTCGCCACGCGTGCAGCACCTGCTCCTCGGACAACCCGTGCACGAGCGCATGCTCGTGTACGAATACCTCGTTCATAAGGCACTACTTTTGTCTTGCATTATAGAACCGCCTCGCTCAGGTCTCAAGTATCGAATCACCTTGAGTATGAGGCGCCCGCCTTGCATAGACCTTGCAGGCATGCCCGCTCTCAGTACGTCAAACCTTACGAAAGCGCCCCGCAGGCCTCCTAACCGATTCGACAGCAGTGCCCGGATCGGCCCTCGAGACATCCGCACCGACCCATTAGCTCGCAGCCAACAACAGCGCTGACCGCAAACCGAGGTGCGACAAAACGGCAACGGATAAAACGGAACAGCAGTTAAATCAAACGGCCGACGTGGAGCGTATCGCCCCGCGCCGGCCGTCTCATGCCTGCACGCTACTCCAAGTCGAACAGGCTCTTCATGTCCGTTTCCTTCATGGGCGAACCGGAAGACGGCAAGCTTGCCGCGCGGAACTTCTCCACGCTGGCCGTGCCGCCTAGGAACTCCTCAGCCGTGCCCACCATGGTCACGATGCGGCCGTTCTTCGCAGTGAACGCCTGGATGCCCTGCGTGCTGTTGGTGGTCTTGGTCTTCAACAGCGAAGTGTTGAAGTTGATCAGACGCTGATCGCTTGACACCAAGGCCAGGTCGCGGTCCTCTTTCAGCACGGTGGCGAACAACAGCTTGCTGCCGCCGTAGATGGCGTTCTTCAGGCGCTTGCGGTTGGTCTTCGTCACATAGCCCGCCAAGGCCACGCGCGCCACGCGGCCGTTCTCAAACACGAACAGCACATCGGCCTTGTAGTCCTCGGGGTCGATTACCCAGATCACGCTCTCGTCGGGATCCATCCCCAGGTCGGTGGGCAGGTACGAACCCAGCTGCGCCGACTTGGTGTCCTCGAACTGCGCCACCTTGCACTTGTACACCTGACGCTGATCGGTGAACACCAGCAGCTCGTGGGTATTCGACGACGGGAACTCGATGAAAGGCTCGTCGCCATCCTTGTACTTCAGCGTGGTGGCCTTACGCAGCACGCGCTCGGTCATCTTTTTCAGGTAGCCGTCGCGCGAGAGCATCATGGTGACGGGGTATTCCTCCACCTCGGGCTCCAGGCTGACCTCCACGATGTCGCCCGGCTCAACCAAGCCGGTTTTGCGCGGCGTGACGTGCTTCTTATTCACTGCGGCAAGCTCATCGCTGATGACCTGCTTGACCTTCTGCTCGCTGGCCAGGACCTCCTTCAGCTCGGCGATGTCGCCTTCCAGCTTCGCAATGTCCTTCGTGCGGTTGAGGATGTATTCCTCGTTGATGTTGCGCAGCTTCAACTCGGCCACGAACTCCGCCTGTACCTCGTCGATGCCGAAGCCCTTCATTAGATTCGGCACAACCTCGGCTTCCAGCTTGGTGTTGCGGATGATGGCGATGGCCTTGTCGATGTCCAGCAAAATGGCCTCAAGGCCGTGCAGCAGATGCAGCCTGTCGCTTTTCTTCCCCAGGTCGAAGTTCATACGACGTCGCGTGGAATCAACACGCCACGCGACCCACTCCTGCAGGATCTGACGCACGCCCATAACGCGCGGGTACCCGTCAACCAACACGTTGAAGTTGCAGGAGAACGAATCCTGCAGCGTGGTGGAGCGGAACAGCTTCGCCATGAGCAGCTCGGGGTCGACGCCGCGCTTCAGGTCGATAGCGATACGCAGACCGGAAAGGTCGGTCTCGTCGCGGATGTCGGCGATCTCGCGCACCTTGCCTTCTTTCGCCAGCTTGACGATGCGCTCGATGATGATGTCGGTTTTCGTGGTATAGGGAATCTCGTACACCTCGATGATGCGCTCGTCGGGCAGGTAGCGCCAGCGCGAGCGGATCTGGAAGCTGCCCAGGCCCGTGTTGAAGATGCGATCCATCTCCTCGCGACGGTAGATGATCTCGCCGCCGGTGGAGAAGTCGGGCGCGGGCATGTATTTCTGCAGGTCACAGTCTGGGTCCTCAAGGAAATGCATGGTGGCTTCGCATACTTCGTTCAAGTTGAAGCCGCAGATGTCGGAAGCCATGGCAACGCCGATGCCCTTGTTCGCCGAGACCAAAATGTTGGGGAACGTGGTGGGCAGCAGGCGCGGCTCCTTCATGGCGCCGTCGTAGCTGTCCATGAAGTCGACCGGGTCCTTGTCGATGTCCTTGAAGATTTCGGCGCAAATAGGGGAAAGCTTGGCCTCGGTGTAACGCGAGGCGGCATAGCTCAGGTCGCCGGAGTAGTACTTGCCGAAGTTGCCCTTGGATTCCACGAAGGGCGTGAGCAGGGCCTCGTTGCCCGTGGCAAGACGCACCATGGTCTCGTAGATGGCCGAATCGCCATGAGGGTTGAGCTTCATGGTCTGGCCGACGATGTTGGCGCTCTTCTGGCGCGCGCCGTTGAGCAGGCCCATCTTGTACATGGTGTACAGGAGCTTGCGGTGCGACGGCTTGAACCCGTCGATCTCCGGGAACGCGCGGGACACGTTGGTGCTCATGGCGTAGGGCATGTAGTTCACTTCGAGGGTTTGCGTGATGGGCTGCTCCAACACCTCGGAGTGCAGGCCGATCACGTTGGGGTTGTCCACATGCTTCTTCTTCGGTTGTGCTTTGGTCTTTCTTGCCACGGTCTCCCCTTGATGCGAATGGGCGGGCGCCGTCTTGCGCGCGCCCACCGGTTTAGATCTTCAACAGCCTTGCTAAAGGCGCCTTATTGCAGGTCAAGCTGGTCGAGGTATTCCCTGCCATGCTCGGCGATGTGGCGTTTGCGGCCCTCATCGTCGTTGCCCAGCAGCAGGTTGAACATGGTTTCCATACGCTCGACATCCTCGGGCTCCACCTTGATCAGGCGGCGTGTCTCGGGGTTCATGGTGGTGAGCCACATCATGTCGGGATCGTTCTCACCGAGACCCTTGGAGCGGTTGATGGAGCACTTCTGCCCGTCGATTTCCTTCAGGATGTTGTTCTTCTCAAGATCGGTGTAGGCGAAGTAGGTCTTCTCCTTGCAGTTGATCTCGTACAGCGGCGATTCGGCGATGTAGACGAACCCCTCACGGATGAGCGTGGGGACCAACCGGTAGAGCATGGCCAGGATGAGCGTGCGGATATGGTAGCCGTCGACGTCGGCGTCGGTGCAGATGATGACCTTGCTCCAGTTCAGGTTATCCAGGTCGAAGGTGCCAAGGTTCTTCATGCGGCGGTCGTTGACCTCCACGCCGCAGCCGAGCACGCGCAGCAGGTCCATGATGATCTCGGACTTGAAGATGCGCGGGTAATCCTCCTTCAGGCAGTTGAGGATCTTGCCTCGCACCGGCATGACGCCCTGGAACTCGGCATCGCGCGACGTGCGAATGGCACCTGCTGCCGAGTCGCCCTCTACGATGTAGACCTCGCGGCGACCCTTGTCCTTGGAGCGGCAGTCGATGAACTTCTGCACGCGATTGGCCATGTCGGTCTTCTGCTGCAGGTTGGTCTTGATGCTCTGGCGCGTCTTCTCTGCGTTCTCACGCGACCGCTTGTTGATGAGCACCTGCTCCATGATCTTGTCGGCAGACTCTTTGTTCTCGATCAGGTACGTGCCCAAGCGCTCCTTGAAAAACGCCGTCATGGCCTGCTGGATGAAGCGGTTGTTGATGGCCTTCTTCGTCTGATTCTCGTAGGACGTCTGCGTGGAGAAGCAGTTGGTCACAAGAACCAGGCAATCCTGCACGTCCTGCCACTTGATGGCGCTCTCGTTTTTGTTGTACTTGCCCTGCTGCTTGATGTAGGCATCAAGCGCGCTGGTCAGGGCGCTGCGCGCGGCCTTCTCCGGCGAGCCGCCGTTTTCCAGCCACGACGAGTTGTGGTAGTACTCCTGCATCTGGAACGTGCGCGAGAAGCACAGGCACGCGGTGATCTTCACGTTGTAGTCGGGCAGGTCATCGCGGTCGCGGCCGCGGCGGTCTGCCTGGATGAAGAAGGGCTCGGTCAGGTAGTCGTGGCCCACCTTCTCCATCACGTAGTCCTCGATGCCCTTGGGGTAGCAGAACTCCTCTTCGGAGAAGACGCCGTCCTGCCCCTCGATGCGCAGACGGAACGTGACGTTGGCGTTGACCACCGCCTGGCGGCGCATGGTTTCGCGATACCAGTCGTCGGGAATGTCGATGGCGGTGAAAACCTCCAGGTCAGGACGCCATTTGATGGTGGTGCCGGTGCGCGCCTCGTCGGTGGGCTCGACCTGCAGGGCCTTCTTCTTGGCGCCGACGACCTTGCCCTTCTTGAAGTGCAGCTGATACTTGTTGCCGTCACGCCATACGGTGACGTCCATGTACTCGGAGGCGTACTGCGTGGCGCACGAGCCCAAGCCGTTGGTGCCCAGCGAGAAGTCGTAGTCGCCGCCCTGGTTGTTGTCGTATTTGCCGCCGGCGTACAGCTCGCAGAACACCAGCTCCCAGTTGAAGCGCTTCTCGGTGGGGTTCCAGTCAAGCGGGCAGCCGCGGCCGTTGTCCTCCACCTGGATGGAGCCGTCGGCGAAAGCGGTGAGGGTAATCAGGTTGCCGTAGCCCTGGCGCGCCTCGTCGACCGAGTTCGACAGGATCTCGAACGCGGCGTGAGCGCAGCCGTCAAGGCCGTCGGAGCCGAATATGACCGCAGGGCGAAGGCGTACGCGCTCCTCGTCCTTCAACTGGCGGATGCTGTCGTTACCGTAATTGACCGTGCTTTTTGCCATACCGTTCTTTCGCTTCTCGTATTCCCCTTGTGGTGTGTCTACCGCAAGTTACCACAAGGGCTGCCCGCCCCACAGCAACATCACGGCAAAAACATCGTACACCTGTTCGCTGCTTGAAGCAAGTAGCGGTGAGGGAAGTGAAAAAAGCACTCAGGGCCGCGCCCGCGCTATGCTAGCGCATTTCGCGAATGGTTTGCTGAAGCTCCCGTTTGCTGTGCACGTTCATTTTCATGTAAGCGTTTTTCGCATAGCTGCGCACGGTGTTCTCGGAAAGCACCAGCAGCTCCGCAATCGCGACCTTGCTTTTGCCCTCGGCAAGCATAAGAGCCACCTCAGCCTCACGGCGCGTCAGCCCAAACCCCGCGATCAACCGCGCGATGCGCCCATCATCGGCCGCGTGCAAAACCGCCTCGGGCTCCCGCTCCGACTCAGCAACATCGCCCACAAGGCCCGGATCGACACCGCCTTCCGCCCGCGCTTCGCAACGCTCGGCAATCGGCAGCTCGATGGCATCGCCTTCGCCGCCGGCAGCCGCAACGCCCGTGCGACCAGCGGCGCTACCCGTCGCGGCACAACCCGCAGGCCTCGCATCGCCTTCGCTAGCTGCCCCGCCTTCGCCTGCTTCCTCGCCGGGAAAGCCCGTCAGCAACGCTCGAGAGCGCGGAACGTTGTCACCGAGCAGCACCGCGATGGAAATGGACAGCACGCACACCATCAATGCGGCCAACAGCGTCATCACCGAGCTTTGCGGCGCGAAAACCAGGATGCCCCAGCGCCCGACTTCACGCGCGAGCAGAAACACCGCCCAGCACACGCCGAGCACCGCATACGGGTTCCACGGGGAATGGCGCGCGATGTCATAGCAGATGACCCACAAAATGCCGAGCGTCATGGTGTTGGCGATGGACACGAGCGCCGCGCCGCCGGCAAGCCCCCACCATTCCAGCGTGGCCATCAACACCACACCCGCCGATGCCGCAACCACTTCGAAGCGCCACAGCGTCGCCGACGAAACAGCACGGCCGCGGCACAGCGCAGCCCACGCCCACACCCCGCACAGCACGACCACTCCACCTTGGTGCAACAACTGCATCCCCAGCGGCAATGCGATCGATTCACCAAACGGAAAACCTCGCGACACGCCCATGACCAGCATGAACAATGCCAATCCGGCCAACAGACGCAAGAAATCGACGCGCGATTCCGCCCCATACGCCTTCTCGGCGATCGAGAACTCGGGGCACTCGCGCGACGACGAGACGCCGCTCGGAGCCTGCGGCCATCCGCGCTCGTCGGCCACGCGCATCGACCGCCCGAAGCACACGTATGAAACCGTGGGCAGAAACACTCCGACCAGATAGCATGTCGAGCGCGGCAAAGCGCCCATGACGAAACCGCCCAACGACCCCAATGCCAGTGAGCCCAATGCGCACAACAAAGCCGTTCGCGGACGCAAACGCAGGTAGAACGCCATCCACATACCGCCGCCCCACACGATGCCCAGCCCCGCGCACGTACACGCCGCGTACAGCACCGCATCGGAATCAAGCGTTCCGTTCAAGAAGAACAGCACGCTGCCCAACGTCATGGCTGTAACGGAGAACCACCCGAGCGCCTTCGCGGACCGACGCCCTATCAAGCCACGCAGGGCGAACGCCACCAGCAAAACGGTGAACGCGATGCGCACGAAGTTGATGACGACGCTGACCAGCCCGGCATCGGACAGCACGTAATTGCCGTACAGGTTGCACTGAATCCAGATACGCACCACCGCAAGGCCGAAAAAAGCAAGCGTGCAGCCGCCGAACGCCTGACGCAGCGCCGCGCACGCTGCCGCCCTTTCGGCTGCGCGCGACCCGTCGGCATCGGTCCTGCGAACTTCGCGTATGTTCTCAAACTTGCTTCCCACTGAGCCCTCTCCCGGACTTCTCCCTTATTTTCGGCAGTATACCTTTTTTGCACATCAAGAGGCGCACAAAGGCGCCACGGTCCGCATTTCGAACCGCGGCGCCTTATCGCCTTGCTATTTCGCCAGCTCATCACGGGCGTGCTTTGCTCGGGGCACATCGCAACCGCACGGTCACGATGAACGCACGCGAACGAACCCACAGCATCCGCGTTTACCCGGTACCGCCCGTTGCCGCCAACGACTTGCCCACGCTCGACACGTCCTCCTTACGCGCTCAACGCCTCGCTCGCCGCGTTCGCGCCCGCGAAGCGGCCGGACGTGTAGGCGAAGTTCAAACCGCAGCCACCCGCCGGATAGTCATCGTAGATGAAGGTACCGCAGCACACCTCGCCGGCGGAATACAGACCGGGGATGACCTCGCCCTGTTCGTTCTTCACCTGGAAGTCGGTGTTGATGTCGAAACCGCCGAACGAGCCGTGGGTGCACACGCCCATTTTGAGCAGGTAATACGGCGCCTGAGTCAACGCCACCAGGTTCGCCGCGCCCTTCTTGAACTGAGTATCGGCGCCCGATGCGACCATCTCGTTGTACGCCGCCAGCGTCTCGGAGCACGCCGCGCCGTCCACGCCCAGCTGCGCCGCTGCGGCCTCGACGGTGTCGCCCTTGGCGAACATGCCCTGCTCAAGGCCCATAGCAACCTTCTTCTTGAGCTTATCGGTCAAGCCGTCGACCATTGCCTGGTCGTACACGGCGAAGAACTGCTGATCATCGAAGTGCGCCACCTGATAATAGATGTCGTGCGTCTGGCCGCCTTCATTCACGAAACGCTTGCCCTTCGAGTCGACCCACAGCGCCTTGGCGCTGATCAACTTGGATTGGCCAGGCTCGACCGGACACGCCAGAATGCCGTTCGTACCGCCGTGACCTGTGTAAGCCGCACCGATGTCCAACCCCATCTGCAGCCCGGAACCGTCAAGGCCGATACCCACTTCCGTGTAAACGCCAACGTAATCAGGGCAATACTTCGCAATCATCTCGGGATTGCGGCAGAAACCGCCCGACGCGATGATGACGGCCTTGGCGTTGTAGATGATCTCCTTGCCCGCCTTTTCAGCGCGCACGCCCACGACGCGGCCCGTCGACTCGTCCACGATGAGCGCGGTTGCATCGGTATCGAAATGGAAGTCCACGCCCTGCTCCTTGGCCAGCTGCGTCACGGCCTTCAGCGCATCATCGGCGTTGTTCTTGCACATGTGCCCGCGCTTGACCTTGTCCTTACCGTTGCCTTTGATCTCGTCCTTGAACGGGACCTTCAGATCCTCGCGCAGCCAGTCGATCGTCTCGCCAGAGTGATCGGCCATGAAGCGGTTCATAGCCAAGTCGACCTTGTCAGCGTTGCGCGTGAGCAGATAGTTGTAGTAGTCATCCGGCGTGTCGTCGATGCCGAGCTCCTTTTGCTGCACCGTGCCCGAGCCGTAGAACGTGCCAAGCGCAAGCGAGCTGGAACCGCCCTGCCAGCCAAGCTTCTCGATGCACACCGTCTTCGCGCCGTTTTTAGCGGCGAAGGCGGCCGACGTGGTACCCGAACCGCCCGACCCGACGACCACTACATCGTAGACGTACTGCGTAGCGCCCTTCGAGCAGCCGGTCAGGCTGCCAAGCGCGATGGTTGCCAGCCCCAGGCCCGCAAGGCCGACGAACTGGCGGCGGCTCAGGCCGCGACGTGCGTCAAGCGTCATATCGTTCGTAGTCATTCCGCTCCCCCTAGCTCTGCTTCGCGCTCATGTAGTCGCTGTACGACATCCAGCCATCGGGCACCTCGGCCTCGGCATGGCACTGCGTGCAGTACATCACGGACTCGGAATGCGCCTTATGGCATTCGCCGCAGTCGATATCGCCATGCTGCTGCACATGCGGGTTGAACGCCATATCGCTGGTGGATTCGGTGAGCTCGTCGCGCGTCATGTTGTGGCACGACTCGTTCAGGCAGAAACTCTCGTTGTATTGGAACGTATTCTCGGCAACGGGGTCGGTGAAGTCGCCGGACACCCACGCGGTGGCCTCGGCGACCTGGTCGTCGAGCTTCGCCTCATGGCAATCCAGGCACACTTTGCCCTGCTTCGCGTGAACCGCCGACAGCATCGACGAGTTGCCGGATTCATACGTTTCCACGTAGCGGTCCATCGGCTTGTGACAGATCGCGTTGCAGAAGCTCGGCTGCTGATGCCATACCCAAAAGCCCGCACCCGCAAGCGCGATCACGACGATCGCGACAACCGTGACGATGAGTCCCTTGCGTCCTTTTTGGGCGTTTCCGGAGACATCCGTTTTGCTCATGGCCCTTCCTCTCCCTCGTGAAACCAGGCAAGATCCTCGCGCATCCTTGCGGAGGACATAGCGAAGGATAGGCTGCGGACAAAGCGACCAGCAGACACGAAGCAGGGTGGTTTACCAGGCAATTTCGAAAACGGGTGGGCAAACGGGTGGAGCAAACGAGCACCATTTCGGGAAAAGAACGTCCCAAGCGCTTCCCGACATCTTGGAACCGGGCATATCGGGGGGGGGAGCGGGTTAAACACCAAGAAGCGCCGCGAGAGAACGCGGCGTCCCTCGAGTTGCAACCCGCACGGACGCCTTGGGAGGACACTTTGGGGACGTAGCATTCGTAGCATTAAGTGTCCGGAAACGGCAGCGCGTACAAGCCCAACGCAATCTCGGACACTTAATGCTACGTCCCCAAAGTGTCCAAAACGTCCGGGACCGCGGTTGCGGTTACGCCAGCGCGACTTCTCGGGTTGCGATGCGGGCGGTCAGCGCGGGAGCGTGGGACACCAGGAGCATGCCGGCGTTTTCGCGGGCGACGTAGTCGAGCAGCACGTGCCAGATGTGCGCTTGGGTGACCGCGTCGAGCATGGTGGACACCTCGTCGCAGATCAGGTAGCGCGGGCGCGTGGCCAGCGCGCGGGCGATGCAGAAGCGCTGCAGCTCGCCGCCGGACAGCTCGTGGGGGTAGCGCTGCAGCCATTCGTCGCGGATACCCAGGTCGTCGAGCAGCTGCTGCGGCACCTCGCCCGCCTCCGCCAGCGTTTTGCGCATGCGCAGACGCGGGTCGACCGCCTGCTCGGGATGCTGCTGGATCAGCTGCACCGGGCACACGCCGCGACGCGGAAGCGGTTGCCCATCCACCAGCACCTGACCGGTTTGCGGGCGCTCAAACCCGGCCAGCACGCGGCACAGCGTGGTTTTGCCGAATCCCGAGGGCGCCTGCAGCGCCACACGCTCGCCAAGTTCCACCTGCAGACTGAACCCGCTGTACAGCGGCTTTGCGCCGGGATACCCAAACGTGATGTCTCTGGCCTCTAGCACGCGTCGCCTTCCTTCCCGTCGAAGCTGCTCTTGCGCTCGCGACCCGGCACCGGCGCCTCCCCGCCTTCACGCACCGGCTGCGGCGCCGGCTCTTTCCCGTCCTCGCGCTCGCTCACCGAAGCTATAGCCTCCCCGCCTTCGTTCGCCAACACCGGCACCGGCTCTTCCTCGCCATCGCCTTCATGCTTGCACACCAGCTCAGACGCCCTCTTGCCCTCGTCCGCGCGCGCCGGCACCAGCGGCGAAGCAGGTTCTTCCCCGTCCTCGCGCACCTGCGCCGGCGCCTTCCCGCCCGCGCTTTCGCCCACGGCGAAATCGTGCTCGGGGAGGGCATGCCACAGCTCGCGGGTGAACGGATGGCGCAGCAAGCTGGGATCGGCGAAGCTCGCCGTCGCGGTCTCCTCCACCACGGTTCCGTCCTTGAACACCGCCACGCGGTCGGCCACGCGCAGCGCCAGCTCGATATCGTGCGTGATCAGCAGCACGCCGTTGCCCTCGTTGGCGAAAGCGCGGAAATCATCGAGCGCACGGACCGCCAGGTCAAGGTCAAGGCCGGGCGTGGGCTCGTCTGCCACGATCACGCGCGGCGAATCCATGAGCGCGCAACACAGAAGCACGCGGCGCGCCATGCCACCCGACAGCTCATGCGGGTACAGGCGCGCAACCTCGGGGCCAAGCCCGTAGCGCTCGAACAGCTGCGCGCGACGCGTTTTGCACTCGGCCTTCGACAAATCGTTCGCAAAACCCTCGACCTGCTTGCCCACGCGCATCATGGGGTCCAGATGGCTCACGCTTTGCGGAACGAGCGACAGCCCATGCCCGCGCAGCGCCCGCAAACCCGCCGCATCCATGCGCTCGCCGTCGAACCAGATGCGCCCCGTCACCGTGGCGTTGGGCTCGAACAGGCCCAAAACCGCATCGGCCAGAAGCGTCTTGCCCGAGCCCGACGCGCCCACCACGGCCACAATCTCGCCCGCATGCACGGCAATGCTCAGCTCGTGAAGCACCTGCACATCGTGCTGTTTCGCCTGGAAATACGGCGCATCCTCGTCATACATGCGGAAGCTCACGTTCAGGTCCTCCACCTGCAGCAGGTGATGCCCGCCGCCATGGCTCGACGTGACCGCATGCGTATGATGATGGTGCAGCTGCGCACCCTCGTGCGCGGTGCGCTCGTGCGCCAGCTCGGCCGCCCTGCCCGCCGACGACGCCTCCATGGGCGCCCCGCCGTTCGTATTCGTCAACATCTTCCCCACCTACTTTTGCGCGGTGTGCGGGTCGACCAACTTGCGCAGGTTCTGCCCGGCCACGTCGAACAACAGCACCGTCGCCATGAGCGCCAGACCGGGGAACACCGCCAGCCACCAGGCGCCCGTGGACAGATAGCTCATCGATTCGCTCAAGATCACGCCGATGGCCGGCTGCTCGGGCGGCAGGCCGAAGCCCAAAAACGTGATGGACGCCTCATGCAGGATGGCATGCGGGAACAACAGGATCAAACCCACCACGAACTGCGGCAGCACATACGGCACCATATGGCGAAGCGCGATGCGCGCCGGGCTCTGCCCCAGTTTGCGCGCAACCTCCACGAACTTCGACTGGCGGCATTGCAGCACCTCGGCGCGCACCACGCGGGCAAGGCTGGGCCAGTGCGTCACGGCAACGCCGATGGTCACGCCCCAAAAGCCCTTCCCCAGCGCGAACGAGATGAGCACCAACAATACGATGTGCGGAACGCCCATCATCAGATCGATCATCCAGCTGACCACGGCGTCCACGCGCTTGCCGCCGAGCGCAGCGGCGCAGCCGAGGATCAACGCGATCGCCGACGACACGGTGGCCGCCAGCAAGCCCACTAGCACGCTGGTCGAAAGGCCGGCCAGCGTGCGCGCCAGCATGTCGCGGCCCATCCAGTCGGTGCCGAAGGGGTGCTCAAGCGAGGGCCCCAGGTTCTTCGCAGTGAAATCGGTGACCGTTGCCTGGCCATAAAGCGCGATGCCCGCCGCAACCACGGCCAGCAGCGCAAAAGCCGCCAAAACGCACGCCGCCAGCGTGGCCGTGCGGTTGCCGCCCCTTCGCTGCGCGGGGGCATGGAGCACGTTTTCCATTACGCCCTCCCTTCGCTCACGCGCATGCGCGGGTCCAAAACGCCGTACAGGATGTTCGCCAGCAGGTTGCCGCCGAACACCAACGCGGCGCTGACCAGGGCGATTCCAGCCAGAAGCGCCACGTCGCCGCCCAGGCCGGCGGTGACGGCCGCCTGTCCCAGGCCCGGATACGAGAACACCTGCTCGACCAACACTGATCCGCCGAAGATCTCGGAGATGAACGCGCACTGCAGCGTGACCGCCGGCAGCGCCACGTTGCGCAGGCAATGGTGCAGAACCACGCTCAGATCGGATTCGCCGCGAGCGCGCGCGAAGCGCACGTAATCGCTTTCCAGCACGTCCACCACCTTCTCGCGCGTATGCAGCGCGATGTTGGCCACGCCCGTCACCGAAAGCGTGAGCGCGGGAAGCACCAGATGGTGCGCCGCGTCGGAAAGCGTCACGTCGGCCGCCGACACGCCGATGGGCACGGAGAACCCGATGGGGAACCACCCCAGCTGCACGGCGAAAATCATCAGGATGAGCAAACCCAGCCAAAACGTTGGCGTGGACGCCAGCAGGAAGCAATAGCCGCGCACCACACGATCGACCGCACCGCCGCGGCGTGCGCCGGCAACGACTCCCAGCGCGAAGCCCAACACGCCGCTGACCAGCCACGCAATGCCCATGAGCGCCAGCGAGTTGGCCGCGCGGTGCGCAATTACCTCGGACACGGGCGCGTTGAACCTGAGCGACGTTCCCATGTCGCCATGCAAAAGCGCGCCGGCCCAGTTGGCGAACCGCTCCCAAAACGGGACGTCGCCGCCCCAATAGCTGGCCAGCTGCGCGCGCTTGGCCTCCGACATGTTCACATATGCGGCCTGCCCCACGTTGGCCTGGACCGGATCGATTGGCGAGGCGCTCACCAGCGCGAACACCACCAGCCCCACCGCCAACATGAGCAGCGCAAACCGCACGATATGCCGGGCAAGATACTTCGTCATACCTACTAATGTCCCAAATCTCGAAATCCACCCAGGAAGCTCTTCGACTTCCAAGCTCAATGCCCCTTCGGCTGTCGAAGAGGCCCTGCGACCTGATGCCGGCCCACCTTCGAACAGCCGCCGAAGCCACCCGGAAGCCCTTCAGCCCCCGAGCCCAAAAGCCCCTTCGATCTCCGAAAAGGCCTGCGCACAGCCCGCCTTCGGGCAGGCGAACGCGCCGCCCCAAGCCAAGCCGCTAGAACCGCAAAAGCGGGGCAAGCCCTACAGCAAGCCCCGCCCCTACCGGCGAACAGGGGGCGGAGGTACGTTCACGCGCCCCGCCCCTGCGGCGTTCAGCCGGTTGTTACCAGCTCCACTTATCGACGTTGTTCACGATCGACCAGCCGTGACCATGCGGATGCGGCTTCTGCTCGGCAACCTTCAGGCCCTCGGCCACGAAGTACAGGTGATCGACGTTGGCGAACCACACCCACGTGGCATCGCCCTGCGGCGCCGGACCGTTTTCGCCGTCCCACATGGCCAGCTTCCATTCATCGTACGAATCGGCGACCACGGGGTTGGCCAATGCGGCGTTCAGGTGCGCGTCGACCGCGGCGTTCTCGTAGCAGGAGTAGTTGCCGTTGCCCGTGGAGTAGTTCAGGTTGTACGCCTCGATCGGGCTGTTGGAGCCCCAACCCCACACGACCGGGTCGCTGAACTGATGCTGGTAGATATCGTCCCAGCTTGCGCCCTTCGGCGTCACCTTGATGCCCAGCTCGTTCATCTGGTTGGCGAACTCCATGGCAATGGCCTGGCGCACCGAATCGGAGGACGAATAGTACAGGTCGAACGCAGCCGTCACGCCGTCCTTGGCGCGCACGCCGTCGGCGCCGGGCACCCAGCCCGCCTCGTCGAGCAGGGCTTTTGCACGAGCAAGGTCCTCTTCGCACTTCATGGCATCGGACGACCAGGGCATATTGTCGCCCACGCTGTAGGCGATCTGACCGTAGCCGTTCAGCACGTTGTCGATGAGCGTCTGACGCTTCACGCCGTAGTT
The DNA here is from genome assembly GCA_905215325.1 of uncultured bacterium. Taxonomy (GTDB): domain Bacteria; phylum Actinomycetota; class Coriobacteriia; order Coriobacteriales; family Eggerthellaceae; genus Senegalimassilia. The sequence goes on from CAJMPP010000002.1 coordinate 68,205, forward strand.
GATGGCGCGGCGCAGCGCCAGATCCTGCGTCACCGCGTTGCCGGCGGGATATTCCTCGCCCGTCTGCTTCTTGGTGGCACCCGGCGCGATGGTGGGCAGGGAGATGCCGCGCGAATCGACGGAAGCGCAGTTGAGCAGGTCGTAGCCCTTCGGCTGCTGGTTGGCGAACGTGGCCGACGTGAACGCGACGTCCACCTGACCGGAACGAGCGGCCGCCAGGCTGGCGTCCTCCTCCATGAACACCACCACGACGCGCTCGATCTTCGGCGCCTCGCCATAGTAATCGGGGTTGGCCTTCAGGATGACCTGCTGGCCGCGGTCCCACTGCTCGAGCATGTAACGGCCGCTGCCCACCGGGTTGCTGCCGTAGTCGGCATCATGGCCGCCATCAGGCACGATGCCGATAACCGCCAGCGTGTACAGCAGCGCGTTGAACGGCTTGTTCAGGCGGATCTCGCAGGTCTCGTCGTCGATGGCGACGGCCTCGTCGACCATGGTCAGGTCGCACTCGCTGGCCTCATTGTTGGCAACGCCGTTGATGGTGTAGGCCACGTCGTGGGCGGTAACCGGCTTGCCGTTGGTGAACTTCGCATCGGTGCGGATGGTGAACGTCCAGGTCAGGCCATCGTCGCTGCACGTGTAGGTCGTTGCCAGGTCGTTCTCGAAGCCCATGTCGGCCTTCGTGGTCAGAAGCGTGGACTGGATAAGCGGCTCATGCACGTGCTCGCCGCAACCCCAGGAGACGAACGGGTCGAAGCCGGCGTCAGGCTCGCTGCTCACGGGCATGGAAACGGTCACCTGCGAGGCGTGCTCCCCGTTTGCGGCGGAGCCGGCGCCCTCAGTGGAGCCGCCAGCGCAGGCGCTCAGCACGCCGCCGAAGCCCACTGCGGCAGCGCTTACGCCCGCCACCTGCAAAAACGTACGCCTGGAGAAGCTCTTCATCAAGATATCCTTTCATCGACCAGGCGAAGGCGCGCGATGTCTGCGATTTCATTGCGCGCCTGCCCGGTGTTACGAGGTGTTAATCCGTAACACACTATAGCAGGCGCGCCCTCCGATTCGATGTTACGAATATCAAATTCGTAACTCCTTCATGCGAACGGCTCCGGGGCGCCGGTGTCCGGTAGATTTGCGCGGTCGCCCCACCCGCCGAAACGTCCCACGGGGTGCCGCCGCAGGCAAAGCACGCGCACGCCGGTCGCTTCGTCATCTGGCGAATATCGCGAATGCGCACCGGGGCGTTTGCAGTCGACGCTTGCGAAGCAGCCCAAACGGAGCCGCCACGCGCTATTCCCCGTCCGCCGTCGGCACTTCGCCCGTCTCGATGATGCGCAGCAGCGCCGCCTCGTCCAGCACGGGGACTCCCAGTGCCACGGCCTTGTCGTACTTGCTGCCCGCCGCCTCGCCGGCAACCACGTAGCTGGTCTTCTTCGACACGCTGCCCGATACCTTCGCACCGCGCGCCTTCAGCGCCGCGCCGGCCTCGTCGCGCTTCATGACGCTTTGCGTCAGGCTGCCGGTCAACACGAACGTCAGCCCTTCAAGCGTCTGCGGCAGCGCATCGGCGGCCGCAGCCTCCACGTCGTCGGCCAGACGCACGCCATGCTTCGCCAACCGCTCAATGACCTGCACGTTGTCGGGCGTGCGCAGGAACAGGTACGTGGAATGCGCGATCTTCGGCCCCACGCCGTCCACTGCCGCCAGCTGCCCCTCGGTAGCCGCCATCAGCGCGTCCATGCTCGGGAACGCGCGCGCCAGCGTTTCGGCCATGGTTTTGCCCACGTGGCGCATGCCCAGGCCGAACAGCGGGCGGGCGAACGGACGCATACGCGACTCGTCGATGGCCGCCACCAGCTTCTTCGCGATGGTCTGCCCCAGGCAGATCGGCTCGCCCTCCTTGTTCGTGCGACCCGTCTGCAGCTGCGCCAGCTCCACCTCGTCGAGCGTGTAGTAGTCCGCCACGTCGCTCACACGGCCGGATTCCACCAACCGGCGCACGATCTCCTCGCCCATGCCGTCGATGTCCATGGCACCGCGGCTGGCCCAATGCAGCAGGCGCTCAAGCGCCTGAGCAGGGCAATCGATGGAAATGCAACGGTAATCGGCCTCGCCGTCCTCGCGAACCACGGGGCTGCCGCAGCTTGGGCACTCCTTGGGCATGCTCCAGGGCCGCGAATCGTCCGGACGCAGGCTGAGCACGGGGCCCAGCACCTCGGGGATCACGTCGCCGGCCTTGCGCACGATGACCGTGTCGCCCACGCGCACGTCCTTGCGCAGCACCTCGTCCTCGTTGTGCAGCGTGGCGCGGGCCACGGTCGAGCCCGCCACCAGCACCGGGTCCATCTCCGCCACCGGCGTTAGCTTGCCCGTGCGCCCCACCTGCACGGTGATATCGCGCAAAAGCGTGGTCTTCTCCTCGGGCGGGAACTTGAACGCGATGGCCCAGCGAGGCGCACGGGCCGTGTAGCCCATGGCCTCCTGCTGCGCAAAGGAGTTCACCTTCACCACCACGCCGTCGATGTCGTACGGCAGCGCGTCGCGGCGCTCCAGGCTTTTGCGGCAGAACTCGTGCACCTCTTCCACGCTGCTCACCAGCGCGATGTCGGGGTTCACGTGGAATCCCGCTTCGCCCAACCACTTGAGCAGGTCCCACTGCGTTTCCGCCACCAGTTTGCGCTCGTCGCCCACGGCGTACACGAACGTGGACAGGTCGCGGTGCGCCGTGATCTGCGGGTCCTTCTGGCGAAGGCTACCGGCGGCGGCATTGCGCGGGTTGGCGAACGGCTGCTTGCCGTTGGACTCGGCGGCGGCGTTGAGCGCCTCGAAGCTGGTCTTGGGCATGTAGCATTCGCCGCGCAGCTCGATGGAGGCATCGGCGTCGCGGATGCCGGACAGGGCGCCGTCGCGAAGGCGCAGCGGCACGTCCTTCACCGTGCGCACGTTCACCGTGATGTCCTCGCCCGTGGTGCCGTCGCCGCGCGTGGCCGCGCGGATAAGGCGGCCGCCCTCGTACGTGAACGCCACCGACGAGCCGTCGATCTTCAGCTCGCACACCAGTTCAGGGATGGTGCCGAAGAACTCCTTGACGCGCGCCAGCCATTCGTCAAGCTCCTCGGCGCCCATGGCGTCGTCGAGCGAATACATGCGGCGCTCATGCTGGATGGGCGCGAACTGCTCGCCCACGTAACCGCCCACGCGCTGCGTGGGGCTGGACGGGTCGATGAGCTCGGGATGCGCCGCCTCGAGCGCGCGCAGCTCGTGCATCAGCGAGTCGAACGCGGCGTCGCTGATGGCGGGCGCGTCCTTGGCGTAGTACAGGTAGCTGTTGTGCTCGATCTCGCGGCGCAGCGCCTCGATGCGCGCCGCCGGATGGCCGGTCGCCTCCGCCAGCGCCTCCCCGCTTAGCAGGGACTGCTGCTCGATGGCCTGATCGTTCGCCTGGTTGGTTGCGGAGCTGCCCACCTGGCCGCCCGCCAGGACGCTTGCCTTGTCGCTCGGTCGCCCGTTCACCCGGTCGTTCATCTGGCCGTCCACCTGCTCATTCGCCATCTCAAGCCCTTTCGCTCGCCGCCTCGTCCGCAGCTCCGTCCGCTGTCTTGTTCGCAGCCTCATCTGCCGCTTCGTCCGGCGCAGCACCGCGCAGCCGCACGATGCCCGCCGACAAGAAAGCCTCGGGCACATGCCCGAGGCCCATTTTTCCGTTGCGATTTTATCACGCAAGCACAGCGCCAGCCGAAACCCGACCGAGCGCACATGTCCCAACCCGGCCAACATCACAACGCTACCGGACGAACACGTCTTCGCCCGGCGAACCAACCGACGCGCCCGCTCACCCGCCTACCGAGGGGCCGGCGGGCGCACATATCTCAACCTGGTCAACCCGCAGCGCTACATCGTGATATAGCGTCCCGCGTTCCAGCCGTACACCATCAGGGTTGCGGCGCGCACCAGCAGGATGATGGCCAAAAACACGCTGAGCATCTGAGGCGCCACGAAGAACGCGATGCCGCACAACACGTTCAGCACGCCGCTGAACAGGGCCCATCCCCACATCGGCACGCCCCAACCGTGCGCCTTCACCGATGCGATGACCTCGAACACGCCGAACGCCACGAAGCACACGCCCACCAACCACGGCACCACCGCCGAAAACGCAAGCGGATGCAGCAAGAAGATCAGGCCCAGCAGCACGTCGATGATGGCGTAGGCAAGCTCCCAGCCGCTACGCGGCAGGATGTTGCGCAACCTGATATAGCTGACGATGTCGAACACGCCCGCCACCAGGAAGAACGCGCCCACCACGGCCGCTATGGTCACAATGGTCAGCCCCGGTGCCAACATACAGAAGAAGCCGGCCGCCGCCAAGGCGACGCCCGCGAAGATCAATCCCCAATCGTGCTTACTCGCGCTCATGATGCGCCCCTTTCCCCGATAACCTTTCATGCGAAACGACTTTTCGCCCCTATCGTATCGGACGGGCTTTCCCGTCGCTATCGCATTGGACGAGATTCCCGCCCCTTTCGCGCGGGACGGGCTCCCCATCCCCTTCGTGTTAAGCGGATTCCCCGCTCGATAGCGCATCGGACAGACCCCCACCCTCAACGTCTACTCTATTGTACTCAAGGTCGCGAAGGCGCAGCAATCAATCGGCAAATCGTAACGCGCCCGTAGTCCACGCCGCCGCAAAAGCTCACCTTTCGCGCAGAATCCTTCATCAACCGCGATAGTCCGTTTTTTTGTACGGGATTCCTCATCAATCTCAACAGTCCGCATCGCACGCGCGTTTTCACGCTGGCCGCAAAGCTCGCCTTTCATCAGAGCCCCTCTCGTACGAAAGGGGCTCTCAACACGCGCAGGATCCTGCACGAACCTCAATAGCCCACCTCACGTGCCCGATCCCCCTTCGCACGCAAAAAGCCGACTAACACGCAAAACGCCCCGTTCCAGTTGGAGCGGGGCGTTCTCGCCGAGTTCTCATATTCGCCAGCCTGCGGCTTTTCGCCGCAAAGCAGGCGGTTTGCGTTCCCTAGAAGTTGAACATTGCCGTGGACAGGTAACGCTCGCCAGTGTCGGGGAGCACCGCCACGATCAGCTTGCCCTTGTTCTCGGGACGCTGCGCCAGCTTCGTTGCGGCGGCAACCGCGGCGCCGGAGGAGATGCCCACCAGCAGGCCGTCCTTGCCTGCCAGCTCGCGACCGGCCTGGAACGCCTCCTCGTCGGTGATGGGCATCACTTCGTCGTAGACCGACTGGTCCAGCGTATCGGGCACGAAGCCCGCACCGATGCCCTGGATCTTGTGCGCGCCGCCATGACCCTCGCTCAGCACCGGGGAGCCGGCGGGCTCCACGGCGACCACCTTGATGTCGGGGTTCTGCGACTTCAGGTACTTGCCCGTGCCGGAAAGCGTGCCGCCGGTGCCCACGCCGGCGACCAGGATGTCCACCTTGCCGTCGGTGTCCGCCCAGATCTCAGGGCCGGTGGTACGCTCGTGGACAGCAGGGTTGGCCGGGTTGGTGAACTGGCTGGGGATGAACGAGTTCGGGATCTCCTCGGCCAGCTCGGACGCACGGGCGATGGCGCCCTTCATGCCCTTGCTGCCGTCGGTCAGCACCAGCTCGGCGCCGTAGGCCTTCATGAGGTTGCGACGCTCGACCGACATGGTTTCGGGCATGGTGATGATGATGCGGTTGCCGCGAGCAGCGGCCAGCGAGCACAGGCCGATGCCGGTGTTGCCGGAGGTCGGCTCGATGATGACAGTGTCGGCATCCAGCTTGCCCTCGGCCTCGGCCTGGTCGAGCATCGCCTTCGCGATACGGTCCTTCACCGAACCGGCAGGGTTGAACAGCTCCACCTTGCCCACGATAGTGGCCTCAAGGTTGTGGTTCTTCTCGTAGTTGGACAGCTCCACCAACGGGGTGCCGCCGATCAACTCGGACACGCTCTTGTGGATGGTCATGATGTTCCTCTCTCGCTTGCCCGCCGTTGATTGCCACGTACGGAACGTCGTTTTCATGCCTGTTATCCTACTATGTCTCTAGGCAATGTCAATATCTATTTCGGAATATTATCCCGTATTTCCGGCGGCTTGGTGGGTTATAAATCGTTTCCCCAGGTGAATAGCGAAAAGGCGCAAGCTCGAAAGCTCACGCCTTTCCGTTAGATCGAATAGCTATCCGCCGCCACCGCTGAATGCTCGTCGATGATACTCTGCAGCGTGATGCCACCCAGATACTCGTTGATCACCTTGTACAGCCCTCGCCACACGCCCAGCTCCATGCAGGGAACCGCCATATTGCAGTCGAAGGTGTCGTCCTCCAAACACGACGCCGGCGCAAGCGAGCCCTCGGTGACCCGCAGCACGTCCAACACGGTGATCACGCTGGCCGGCTTCGCCAGCTGATAGCCGCCGGCAGCGCCGCGCACCGAACGCACCAGCTTTGCCGTGACCACGTTCGACACGATCTGCTCCAGGTACTTCTTCGAGATGCCCAGCGATTCCGACACTTCCTTCAGCGACACGGGGCCACCGCCGTCGTGTTCCGCCAGATACAACATCAAGCGAACCGCGTACAGGCCCTTCGTTGAGATTTTCATGCGCGCTGCCGCCTTTCTTCCACAGAGGCAAGGCGCCAGCGGCTGAAACGCCGACGCCGTTGATTGCAACCCTTACAGTATACCCTCTCCACCTAGGGAATATGCTGTGATTCAGCTAGCGCCGGGGCGCTTTCCCACGGGCTTCGTCGCCTTTGCCGCCGCGCCCGCCGTTCGGGGAGCCGCCGCGCTTGCCCGCGTTCGCGCCACCTCCCGCGCCCTGGCGGCGCTTGCCGGCACCAGCCGCGCCGTGGGCACCGAAAGCGCTCCTGTCGACGCCCGAACCCTGGCCGCTTTCGCGGCCATTCGGCCTACGCGTCGCGTTCTTCGCGCCCGCCACGCCCTTCTTCGCGCCAGCGCCGTGCCCGCCTTCGCTCTTATAGGGCCTGATCAGGCATTTTGGCCCGAATCCGATCAGGTCTGTGCGGCCCGCCTTGCGCAGCGCCTCCATCACCAGGTCATGATTCTTCGGGTCGCGATACTGGATGAGCGCACGCTGCAGCGCCTTCTCGTGCGGGCTTTTCGGCACGAACACGCGCTCCATGGTGCGCGGGTCCACGCCCGTGAAGTACATGGCCGTGGACATGGTGGACGGCGTGGGGTAGAAATCCTGCACCTGCTCGGGGTTGAACCCCATGTCGCGCACGTATTCCGCCAGCTCGATGGCCTCGTCGAGCGTGCTGCCAGGGTGCGACGACATCAGGTACGGCACCACGAATTGCTTCAGCCCACAAGCGTCGTTGGCCTGCTGGAACAGCTTCACGAACTTCTCGTACACCTGATGCTGCGGCTTGCCCATCACGCCGAGCACGGCGTTGGAAACGTGCTCGGGCGCCACGCGCAGCTGCCCGCTCACGTGATGCTCGCACAGCTCGCGCACGAACGCCTCGCCCTTGCTGCGGTCCGCCAGCACGTAGTCGAAGCGGATGCCCGAGCGCACGAACACCTTCTTCACGCCCGGCAGCTGACGTAGTTCGCGCAAAAGCTGCAGGTAGTCCGTGTGGTCGGCGTTCAGCTTGCGGCACGGCTGCGGCGTCAGGCAATGCTTGTTGCGGCACGCGCCGCGACGTAGCTGCGCATCGCAGGCAGGCTGGCGATAGTCCGCCGTGGGGCCGCCCACGTCGTGGATGTAGCCCTTGAATTCCGGGTCGGCGATCATCTGCTTCGCCTCTTCCACGATGGACTCATGGCTGCGCACCTGCACGATGCGCCCCTGGTGAAACGTCAGCGCGCAAAACGCGCACTCGCCGAAGCAGCCGCGATTGCTGGTCAGGCTGAACTTCACCTCGCGGATGGCCGGGATGCCGCCGGCTTCCTCGTACATGGGGTGATACGCGCGCGCATACGGCAAGCGGTACACCGCGTCCATCTCCGAGGTGGTCAACGGTTTGCTCGGCGGGTTCTGCACCACGAATTCGTGGTCGGAATAGGGTTCCACCAGGCGTTTTCCCGTGAAGGGATCGCTGTTGCCGTATTGCACGTTAAAGCTGCGCGCATACTCGAGGTTATCCTTCTGCATGCTGTCGAACGAGGGCAGCAGCTCGAAATCGTACACGTGCTCAAGCGTTTTCGCGCGATACACCGTGCCGTCGATGAACGTGATGTCGGACACGTCAAGCCCAGCCGCTAGCGCATCGGCGATCTCCACGATGGAATGCTCGCCCATGCCGTAGCTGACCAGGTCGGCACCGGAGTCAAGCAGGATCGAACGCTTCAGCTTGTCCGACCAGTAATCATAATGAGCCAAACGGCGAAGTGATGCCTCGATGCCGCCCAGCACGATGGGAACGTCCTTGTACGTACGGCGAATCAAGTTTCCGTAGACCACCGCCGCGCGATCGGGACGAAGCCCCATTTCGCCGCCGGGCGAGAACGCATCGGTGCTGCGATGCTTCTTGGCAACCGTGTAGTGGTTCACCATCGAGTCCATGTTGCCAGCGGAAACCAGGAATCCCAGCCGAGGCCTCCCCAATACCGTGACGCTTTCCGGGTCGCGCCAATCAGGCTGACAAATCACGCCCACCTTGTAGTGATTGGCCTCGAGCAGGCGCGTGATAATGGCCATACCGAACGAGGGATGGTCAACGTAAGCATCGCCGCACACGAACACGAAGTCGCAGCAGTCCCAACCGCGCTCCTCCATATCGGCACGGCTCACCGGCAAGAACGCACTGCGCGGAGGCAGGGCGGCCTTGGGCTTTGCCTGCTTTGCCGCAGAGGTCGCACCAGCCGCTGCGCGAGAGGGGCGCATCTTGCCGGAACTATGCGGGCTGTGGGGCTTTCCCATCCCGCGGCGACCTTGTCGGCCGGCACCGCCGTGCCCGCAAGGCGTCCCCGAGGAAGTTGCGCTGCGGGCGTCCTGCTTCCCGCGCGCGACGCCCGATCGATTTTGCCCCGTAGCCTTCCTGCCGCTTTCGCCCCTTGAGCCGCCTTGCGCGTTTGCGCGACGGGACGGCTTGCCGCTTCGATTCCCCGTGCGTCCCTCGGATGCGCTTTGCGACCCTTGACCTTTATTCCCTTGTTTCACGGAACCGCCTATCTTGGCGCCCCGCCGGACGCCATCTCGAACGGCATGGGGTCATCCTGACCGCGCCACGCCGGAACGTCGAATTGCCTCGTCCAGTATCCCACGGCACGCGCCTGCATCACCACCGCGAACGACGATGCCGCCGAAACTACCACAGCCAAGGCAAGACAGATGACGACCAGGCACATACCCGCAGCGATGATAAGCATCATGTCGGGCGCAGCACCGTTGGAGAACAGCCCATACGCTCCCACGCCGATAACGCCCCCGACCAAAAGCGACCCGACGATCCCCGTAACCACCGCCGGCACGATGGCGAGCGCAATGGAAAGCCCCAGCACGCGCAGCAGACCCTTCATATCATGACGCATCATAGCCCACAAGCGAGGAATCTGAAAACCAGGCCCCAACCTGCCATAGATGCTCGCACGCATGGAGGCCACCAGGAAGAACATGACAGATGCCAAAGAAACCGCAAGGCTGAACAGGGAATACACCGGGCTTACTATCGCAGCACTGCCGACACCGCCCCAAACGGCATGCGAAACATTGCTCAAACCGCGTCCCGCAAGCGCATCCCAGCAACCTTCGAGCGCACTCGGGATAACCACGCAGCACACGACGCAGATAACAAGCACGATGAGCCCGCGTCGATACAGCAGGCCATCCTCGTTTCCGAAAATGCGCGCAGGCAGGGGCATATGCACGCCCCAGGCGATATCGCGCGCCCAGCCGAACGCATAGCCCAGCAGCACCACCGGACCGAACACCGGGATGAACGCGATAAGGCCTAGCAAGAACATCTTCCCCAGCCAGCCCTGCGAGCTTTTCACGTCGTTCCATGCGGCGCTGAAATACCCTGTCTGCATGGCGCTCCCTTCCCCGTCGTATCCCTTTGCGATGAACCGAATTGTCATCCCGGAACGTTACACGCCCAACGCAAGCAACGCCGCATCCGTAACCATTCTGTTGCGTTCCGAAGACGGGCCAAGCACCGGGCCCGTCCCCTGCTCACAACAAAAAAGGACCCGCTGCAAGCAGCGGGTCCTGTAAAAGCAGTCGGAAGACTGAATTTACTTCAGGGTCACAGCGGCGCCGGCCTCTTCCAGAGCCTTCTTGATCTCCTCAGCCTTGTCCTTGGCCACACCCTCCTGGATGGTGGAAGGAGCACCCTCGACGGTCTCCTTAGCTTCCTTCAGGCCCTGGCCGGTGATCTCACGGACAGCCTTGATGACAGCGATCTTGTTGTCGCCGAAGCCCTCGAGCACGACGTCGAACTCGGACTTCTCCTCAGCGGCAGCAGCGCCAGCAGCCGGAGCAGCGGCAACGGCAACCGGAGCAGCAGCGGACACGCCAAAGGTCTCCTCGATGTCCTTGACCAGCTCAGAAGCCTCGAGCAGGGACATTTCCTTCAGAGCCTCGATGATCTCTTCGCGAGAAACAGCCATGTTAGTTTCCTTTCAAAGGGGCTGGATCATCCTAATGTTCCAGCCGAAATTTCAAATGCATTACGCGGCACGTCTTATGCCGCTAGAAGCTTGCTTACGCAACCTTCTGATCGGCAACGGCCTTTGCGACCTGAGCCAGGCCACGCGGCACACCGTTGATAGCGGTTGCCAGACCCTGAGCCACACCGTTGATAGCAGCGGCGATGTGAGCGTACAGCTCCTCGCGAGAGGGCAGGGAAGCGATGGCCTCCACCTCTGCGGCGCTGACTGCAGCACCCTCCATCAAGCCACCCTTGATCTGCAGGTTCTCGTTGGACTTGGCGAATTCCTTGACGGCCTTCGCAGCAGCGGCAACATCGGAACCGGCGAACACGAATGCGCTCGGGCCATGCAGCATGTCGTCCAGCGTAGGCAGCTCGGACTCGGACAGAGCGATGCGCATAACGGTGTTCTTGTACACCTTCATGCATGCACCGGACTCGCGGACTGCGTTGCGCAGAGCCTCGACCTCCTTGACGGTCAGACCGCAGGCGTCGACGACCCACACAGCACCCGCACCCTCCAGATCTTCCTTGATCGCGGACAGCATGGATTGGTTCTTTGCGTTCGGCATTGTTACACCTCCTTCTTCTCAAACTCGGGTTCCGCCCCATGCGGGTGGAGTCGCGCTTGAGAAAAAGAACGACCCCTGCCGTCCTAAGACACAGGGGTCGTTGAAGTGCGATACTTAACAACCACCTCGGCGGGCCGCAATTGCTTGCGATTGAACCTTTCGGTGCCTGCTGTCTCGGGCAGCGGAACTACTTTTGTTGCTCCGTCTTCTGCTGGTCGGCCGTTTCCGCGGTTTGCTCAACCGTCTTCGCGGCCTGCTCAGAAGATGACTTACCTATAGTATCAGATTTATTCTGCGTGTCAACGATTTCTTGGACGGAATTCGTGGTATCGCCGGCGATGTACTTGAAGGTGACGATGTCGCCTTCCCTATAGCCCACGATGCCGAGCTGCGCGGGCAAGGCGAAGTCGTAGATACCCTCAACGCCCTCAAGCGTCACATAGAAATGGGAGTTGCCGTCCAGAACCGCCTGCGTCATGCTGCGGATCGCGCCCGTCTGTTCCTGCGTGTTGGCCTCCGCGGCATCGCCGGAAAGCGTTCCGCTGGTAGCCAACATGGCCTGGTAGGACTTCTGCGTTTCCGCGACCGTGTCGCCCGTGGCGACGTTCTGATAATGCTGGATGTCCACCATTGCGAATTTTTTAACGGTGCCCGCGTTATCCTTCAGCGCCATGAAGTATGTCGGCTGCTCGGAAACGTTGATCAGGATGGGGAACGTTGCGGAGTAACGCAGGTTCTGCACCGCGCCCTCGGCCGACTGCATGGCCGATTCCTCGGTAGCGCCCGCCACCGGATAGTAATGAGATTCCGCCGTGCGCTGGTTCACCAGCACGAAGCCTACGATGGAGTTGTCCGCCGTTGCCGACGTCACGCCCGTGTACACCCACACGTCATCGTCCTTGGCGATGTAGTTGTAGCCCACGTTGCCGTCGGTGCCCGGCGTGGTCTGCACCACGTTCTTCTGGCCCAGCCAACTGTTCAGCCAGCCGTCCTGGTACTTGCCCGACCAGTTGTACTGCTGGATAAGCAGCTCGGCCGGATAAGCGCGGTCGACCCATTGGGGCACATCGTCGATGGCCAGGTCCGTGCATTCGCCCGTGGTGGCGTTCACCATGACCACGCGCTCGATGGTGGTGCCACCGAACAGGCCGATGGTACGCGTCTGCACCGGGCAGATCCACCAGGGCTGGCCGTCCTCGTCGATCTCGAACGACTTCTCATCGAACATGTAGAAGGGGTACTTCAGCTGCACGTAACGGTCGATGTTGCGGGCCAAAGGCTCGGAACGCGAATAGAAGATGGCGCGGTCGCCCAGCTTCACGATCTGCGCATCCTGCGTGGTCATATCCACCAGCGCGTACGCCGGGATGCCCTCGGATCGGTTCGTCAGCCACTTGAACAGGTCGGCATAGCCCAGCGGGCTCACGCGCACAGGCGTGCCCTGGTAGTTGATCTGGCTATACGTGCCCGCGATCTCGAATTGGCTGACGTACTCGGGGATGTTGCCCATGGCGCGATTGCCCAGCAGCGCCGCGGAATCGCGATCGATGATGGGGATCTCAGAGTAGTCGACCTGCTGGATATCCTGCGCGAAATCGGCGTCCTGCGTTTCCAGCACGCTAGCATACTTGGCCGCGTTGCCGGGGAACACCGACAGCGACGCCAAAGCGCCCACGACGCCGACCAGCGCGATGGCCACGGGAATCCACGACGCCACCTTGAACGCCTTCGCCTTCGTGCGATTGGGATCGACCTTGCTGTTGCCCGTTTCGTACGTGCGCGACTTCACGTTCCACAGCAGGAACAGCGGCAGAAGGACGAACACGACCACGAACATCCAGGTGTCCACGCTGTGGATGTTGATCGGCGGATGGAACCACCAGTAGGCCGCCGCCACGATGAGCACCACCAACACCGCGGTGATGATGAGCGCCTTCTTGCCCATCTGGCCCATCTTGTCGCCGAACGAGAACTCGGGGATACCCCCGCCGTTGCCGCCCTTGTTGCCACGACCGCCGCTGAACGCGGTGAACGGGTTTTCAGAACCTTGGCCGCCGGCGCCGTTGCCCGACGAGCTGCTGGCACCCCCTTCGCCGGAGGCGCCAGCGGGCCCTCCGAAGCCTGCGCCCATGTCGAAACCCGATTGCTTCAGGGCGTCGATGAGCGACTCAAAACCGGATGTCTGTTTCACGGCATCCCTTTCTCCATTGATAGATGAACAATGTTCCACATTGTAGCGGAACGCGTCCAGCTTCCCTTGAAACCGAACGCGTTCCGTTACCTTTTATAATCGTTGCGATGACGGCCGGTCAACGCCACGCCCCCTTGCGGCGCGCAACGCTGCGCACCTCCACGAAGCACCGCGTTCGGCGACCGCCCCTATTTCGCCAGCTGGCGAAGGACGTACTGCAAAATGCCGCCATGCTCGAAGTACTTGCCCTCGGTAGGCGTATCCACGCGGACCGTTGCCTTGAAGGAAACCTCGGCCCCGTCGGCCTTTTTCGCCGTCACGTCCACCACACGCGGCTCGGGCAGGCCCTTCGAGAAGTCCACAGCGCCGACCGTGTACTGCTCAGAACCGTCAAGACCCAGGCTCTCGGCGCTTTCGCCCTCTTCGAACTGCAGCGGCATCACGCCCATGCCGATAAGGTTCGAACGATGGATGCGCTCGAAGCTTTCCGCAAACGCCGCGCGGATGCCCAGCAGCATGGGGCCCTTCGCCGCCCAGTCGCGCGAACTGCCGCTGCCGTACATCTTGCCGGCCACCACGACCAACGGCACGTCTGCCTGCTCGTAGTCCATTGCCGCATCGAACAGCGGGGTGATCTCGTCCTTCAGAAAGTCGCGCGTCCAGCCGCCCTTCTTGCCTTCCGCCAGCTTGTTGGACAGCTTCACGTTGGCGAACGTTCCGCGCATCATAACCTCGTGGTTGCCGCGACGGGCGCCGTAGGTGTTGAAGTCCGCCGGAACGACGTCGCGTTCCTCCAGGTACTTCGCCGCCGGAGAATCCAGGGCGATGCTGCCCGCGGGCGAGATGTGGTCGGTGGTGATGAAGTCGCCCAGGAAGGCCAGCGCACGCGCTCCCTTGATGGGCTCGGCCGGCGCAGGCTGCGCGCCCATGCCATCGAAGTACGGCGCGCGACGCACGTACGTGGAAGCCTCGTCCCACGCGAACGTGTCGGACGGCTCGCTGCCGAGCTGCTGCCAGGCGGCATCGCCGTCGTACAGGCCGCGAGAACCCTCCTCGAACAGCTCCTTCGTGGCGAAACGATCCAACAGGTCCGCAACCTCGGCATCGGTCGGCCAGATGTCGGCCAGCTTCACCGGCGTGCCGTCTGCGCGCTCGCCGAGCACCGCGTTAGGCAGGTCCACGTCCATGGTGCCCGCCAGCGAGTAAGCGATCACCGTGGCCGGTGCGCCCAGGTAGTTCTGCGACACGTCAGGCGAGATACGGCCCTCGAAGTTACGGTTGCCCGAAAGCACGCTGGCAAGCTCCAGGTTGTCGGCGATGTCATGCAGCGCCGGCAAAATGGGGCCGGAGTTGCCGATGCAGCTCATGCAGCCGAAGCCGCACGTGTAAAAGCCCAGGTCGCGCAGACCATCCATCAGGCCGGCATGCTCAAGCAGCAGCTCGGTGGCATGGCTGCCCGGAGCCAGGATGCACTTCACCCAGGGCTTGGGCTTCAGCCCCGCTTCGGCAGCCTTCTTCGCCACCAAGCCAGCGGTCAGCATCATGGATGGATCAGTGGCGGTGGTGCAGCTGGTCACCGCGGCGATGGCAAGCGCGCCATGGCCCAGTTCGCATGCCTGGCCGTTCACGTCCACCGTTTCCTTCTTGTCCAGATCAAGACCGCGATCGGCGCAAATCTCATGGAAGCGCTCCTGCGCCTGCTCAAGGAAGATACGATCATGCGGGCGCGACGGGCCGGCGATGCTGCGCTTCACGCTGCCCAAGTCCAGCTCGACCACGTCGGCGTACACGCGCTCGGGCGCCTGCGGGTCGTTCCAGAAGCCCTGCGCCTTCGCGTACTGCTCCACCAGGGCAACCTGTTGCTCGCTGCGGCCGGTCAGACGCAGGTACGCCAGCGTCTGATCGTCAACGGGAAACAGCGTGCAGGTGCTGCCGTATTCCGGCGTCATATTGGAGATGCACGTGCGCTGGGTAGCGTTCAGGCTGTCCAGGCCGGAGCCGAAGCACTCGACAAAGCAGCCGACCACGCCCTTCTCGCGCAGCATCTTAGCGAACGTCAGCGCCACGTCCATGGCCGCAACGCCCTCGGACAGCTTGCCCGTCAGGCGCACGCCCACCACCTTGGGAACCAGCGTGGTGATCGGCTGGCCCAGCGCCGCCGCCTCGGCCTCGATGCCACCGACGCCCCAGCCCAGCACGCCGATGCCGTTGGCGGTAGGCGTGTGGCTGTCCGTGCCCACCAGGGTGTCGAAGTACACCGTGGGGTTCTCGCCCTCCGGCGTTTCCACACCGGCGGCCGTGGAGGTCATGGCAACCTGCGCGAACTCCTCGGTGTTCAGCTGATGGCAAATGCCCGCTCCCGGAGGGACGATGCGCACGTTCTGGAACGACTTCTGCGCCCACTTCAGGAAGTTGTATCGCTCACCGTTGCGCTGGAACTCCAGCTCCATGTTCTTCTCCATGGCGCAGGAGCAGCCCGCCACGTCGGCGATGACCGAGTGGTCGATGACCAGGTCGCAAGGGATCTGCGGGTTGATCTTCGCCGGGTCGCCGCCCAGGTTCGCGCAGGCCTCGCGCATCACGGCGAAGTCCACGAACACCGGCACGCCCGTGAAGTCCTGGAACAACACGCGCGCAGGGCTGAACTCGACCTCGCTGCCCACCTCGCCTGCGCAGCCGGCCTCGACCACGCGCTTAGCCAGGTCGGAAGCCGCCTCCGGGCTCTCAGCGTTGCGCAGCACATTCTCCAACAGCACCTTCAGCGCATACGGAAGCTTCTCGGAGCCCTCAACCCGCTCAACCGGATAATAGGTATAAGCCGCATCGCCCACGGAAAGGGTAGCGGCGAACTTCTCGTTCTTCATATCGTCCCCTCTTGGTGCGTGTCGCACCCTGATATCGATCTTGCCGAACACGATTCAGCCGGCAAATCGCGCTCACCGGCGAAAGCCCTATTGGGAATCGGCCCCAGCCGGCAGTCATTCGCGCCGGTGAGGCCTATCCGAATACGTGCGATAGCCGACAGCTGCGCGCGCCGGCGAAAACCAGCCTGGAAATCGACTTCGGCTAGCCGCCGCCGCACATAGGTTGAAGCTGTTTGCAGCTCGAACCCAATCAGCACCGCGCATACCGGCTCAAACCCGCTTGCGGGAATGGTCGTCGGCCGGCTTCCCGCTTCCCGCAGATCGCCTGCCGACAGCTACTGCACGATTACGCCTGAGCCTTGATGGCGGCGATAAGCGCCTCAGTGAACTCGGTGCAGCTGGCCGCAGGGGCGCTGCTACCAGTGGCCTTACGGATATCGCCCGTCAGCACAGAACCATCGGCGTACACGGCGCGGACGCCGCGGCGGATGCGCTCGGCGATTTCCAGCTCCCCAAGATGGTCGAGCATCATGGCCGCGGACATGATCTCCGCAGTGGGGTTTGCCTTGTTCTGGCCCGCGATGTCGGGAGCGGAGCCATGTACAGCCTCGAACACGGCATAGTCCTTGCCGATGTTCGCGCCCGGAGCGATGCCCAAGCCGCCGACCAGGCCCGCAGCCAGATCGCTGGCGATGTCGCCATACAGGTTGGGGAACACCACAACGTCGAACTGCGCCGGATCGATGACCATGTTCATGCAGAAAGCATCGATGATGCGGTCGTCGAACTCTACGCGGCCCTCGTATTCCTTGGCCACCTCGCGCGCCGTGCGCAGGAACAGGCCGTCGGAATACTTCATGATATTGGCCTTATGAGCTGCGGTGACCTTTTTGCGACCATGCTTCAGCGCATACTCGAAAGCATAGCGCACGATATTCTGGGTAGCCGTGACGGAGATGGGCTTGATGGAGATGCCGGAATCGGGACGGATAACGCCCGCGCCCTCGTCCTCGCAGAACTTGATGAGCTTGGATGCGGCTTCAGAGCCCTCTTCGAATTCCACGCCCGCATACAAGTCCTCAGAGTTTTCACGCACGATGACCAGGTCGACGTCGTCATAACGGCCACCGGCGCCGGGCATGGACAGCACCGGACGCAGGCACACATATAGATCGAGCGTTTTGCGAAGCGCAACGTTGACGCTGCGGAAACCCGTTCCAACAGGAGTGGTGCACGGGCCCTTGATGGCGACCTTGTTGCGCTTCACTGCCTCAATGGTCTCATCAGGCAGCGGAGTGCCCGTTTTCTCGGCGCATGCCGCACCGGCCTCGGCGACTTCCCAGATGATGTCCGCACCTGCAGCTTCCACGACCTGCTGCATTGCGGCAGACGTTTCCAAGCCGATGCCGTCACCCGGAATCAAGGTTACAGTATGCTGTGCCATTGCCACTCCTTCTGTCCTGCGCCGCGGCGCATACGGGTTGAAAGAAACAGGCTGCACCGCAACGCGGCACAGCCCGAGGTTCCAAGCTTATTGTCCTTGAACGTTGTCAATGATGGTTTGCGCCTTGCGCTTCAAGGCACCCCTGCCATTATGCGCATCAAACGACATACGTTCAACAAGTGCTTCCTTAACGTGCCCCGAAAGCTTGCCAGTGGCGAATTCCGAGACGGCGTTCAGCATGTCGTTGAACTCGACATCGCCGTGATAGCATTGGATGGCTTCATCGATGAGCGGCCAGACGTTCTCGCTGCGTTTTTCGGTGGTGGCACCATACGCGCAGAAGAAACGCATGGCAGCCAGGCGGACGAACCCATTCTCCTCATCGAACAGCGCATTCTCGGCGCCAGCAAGCGCCTTATCCGTGCAGCGCGATTCCACCGGAACGAGCGCGGTGAGCGCATCCAAGCTCTCCCAGCGGGTCTGAGCCTCGGGACGATTCAGGGCATCAACCAAATCAGATGCATAGGGAACAAGCAGGTCGGGGCTAACTTTCGCGATAAACGCCAGCGACCCCGCAGCATTCTGCCGATTACGACGCGAAGAGTCACCCAGTTGCGCAACCAATCGTTTGAACTTGTCCTCGTTCGTAAGCGCTTCACGCGCCACGAACTCGATGACGTCCATGCTTCCAGCCATGTAAAAATCCTCCATACCACCTAGTATTTTCCAAGGTCATTATACCTTTTTGACATTCCTAGCCCGGCATTCAGCGCAGAATTAACACGGCGGTAAGCTGGGTTTTGCGGGGTTTTGCGGCGAAGAACTCGCGCCAGACAAGATCCATGAATCTGAAGAGGAATCTGAACGCATACCGTCAGAATGTACTTGCGCCGTAAACAAGATCAAGAAGACAAGCGGCACGTCTCGCTCTGCAGCCCGTAAGCAGAGCGAGACGCATCGCTTTGCCCCCCCCCGAGCTATCTTCATGAACAGCGGCGACAACAGCAGCCCCATCGTCTCGTTGAGCTCCGCGCTGAGCCTCGCCTCTATGTGGACGACAATCTCCACGAAGCCTGCCTCGTCCTCGAAGTCGCCGTCGAGACTCAATGCCGCAACTTCAATCAACGACAAAAGCAGCGCTCATTTCAGGCAGGTTTGCCACCTCTATCAACCGCCCCACATACTCACGTTCGCAAAACACCGACCGACACCCGAAATCGCAGCACGAATCGCATCAGCAAAGCTTCGACTCAAAACAGGAGCATCAATCTCGTCTGCAAGGCGAGTTCAACAGCAACGACCAGCTAACACCAAAGCGGATTCCTTTTTCGAATCTTACTAAACAGCGTATCTGACCTTGAAAACCAAAAACGGCCAGGACCGAAGTCCTAGCCGTTTGTTCAAGCGATCACGAGCGCATTTCGCAAAACGATTGCGAAATGCTCCCATGAGTAGTAAAACAGCCATTCGGAGCAGCGACGCATCTGAAAAAGCATCTTTCAGCCCTACAACGCCCTATGCGCGCAAATCAACGCCCAACTCGGCATTCACCAGGTCGAACGCGGCATCGATGGCCTTATCCATGTCGTAGTACTTGTAACCGCCCAGGCGACCGGCGAACACCACGTCGCCCTCCTGCTTGGCGAGCTCCTCGTACTGCGCGTACAGCGCGGAGTTGCGCTCGTCGTTGATCGGGTAGTACGGCTCGTCGCCGGGCTTCCAGTCGGCCGGGTACTCGCGCGTAATCACGCTGACCGGCGAGGACTGCGACTCGAAGTGCTTGTGCTCGATGATGCGCGTCCACGGCACCTCGCGCTCGGTGTAGTTGACTACCGCGTTGCCCTGCCAGTTCTCGCACTCCACGACCTCGGACTCGAAGCGCAGGCTGCGGTACTCAAGCGTGCCCAGCTTGAAGTCGAAGTACTCGTCGATGGGGCCGCAGTAGATGGTGCGGTCGGCGATGCCCGGGTTCTGCTCGCGGAACTCGCGGTACTCGGTGGACAGCAGGATCTCGACGTCACCGAACATGCGCTCGACCATGGCGGTATAGCCACCCATGGGGATGCCCTGCCAGCGGTCGTTGAAGTAGTTGTTGTCGTAGGTAAGGCGCACAGGCAGGCGCTTGATGATGCTCGGGGGAAGCTCGGTGCAGCTACGGCCCCACTGCTTCTCGGTGTAGCCCTTGATGAGCTTCTCGAAGACATCGCGGCCGATCAGCGACAGCGCCTGCTCCTCGAGGTTCTTCGGCTCGCCCTCGCCGATCAGGTCGGCGGCCTCGGCCTTCTGGCGCTCGATGATCTCGACGGCCTCGGCCGGGGTGCGGATACCCCACATCTTCGAGAACGTGTTCATGTTGAAGGGAAGGTTGTACAGCTCGTCCTTGTAGACGGCCACGGGGCTGTTCACGTAGTTGTTGAACTCGGCGAAGCGGTTGACGTAGTCCCACACCGGGCGCAGGGAGGTATGGAAGATGTGCGCGCCGTAGCGGTGCACGTTGATGCCCTGCACGTCCTCGGTGTAGATGTTGCCGGCGATATGGTCGCGACGGTCGATGACCAGGCAGGTCTTGCCGAGCTTGGCAGCTTCATGGCAGAACACCGCCGAGGAGATGCCGGCGCCGACAACCAGATAATCATAATGGGACAGCTTCATGCGTTCCCCCTTTGAGTCAAATAGTACGTACACTAGTACTTCAATGGTACCAAAGACAGCAAAAGCCCTGGACAAACCTGGACTAATTACACGGAGCGCATACAGCGCAAAAAGAGCAGCAGCGTGCGACATCCGAAAGCTAAATAATCGCATGGGGACGACCCCTGCAGGCCCTTGGTCCCGTCTTCGACGCGTCCTCTCGCGCCGCTCACGGCATGCGGGGCCGCCCCGCGCGGCCGTGCATGCGAGGAGGTCGTGCGGGATACTCCGGCAGCACAGCGCCGACAGCATCGTCGAACAATATCGCCGCTGCAACGAGTAAAGGGCCGCGGAGAAACCCTGAACTGCGCCCCATTCGGCACACGCTGAGCGCGGAGCCACGCCGGGAATGCATCAAAAGGCAGAGAAGGCATAGCCGAACGCCATAACCGGATATACGTTTCGAGAATAGCGAATCGAGCGACACCATCACCAAATAGAAAACCGAAACTACCCTGAAGAAGGATGTCACTGCGCAAGGCGCCGGAATCACTAAACGCAGAAAGGGCCCGCAAGGAGACGTCCCTCTGCAGGCCCTCGGGCTTCTTGTCTGCGCATCCGCATGCATGTTCCCGGATACTGCGGATTGCGTCGGCCCGTCGAAGGACGGCGCTCGAGCCGCCACCTGATTGCAGAAGCCGCCAAAACGCGGAGAGGCCCGCAGGGGG
>CAJMPP010000003.1 GCA_905215325.1 uncultured bacterium
GCTTGGCGCAAGATTGAATAATACGCGCCTGGCCGGGCCGTGTCCAGAACTATTTTGAGTTCGGCGTCATCGTCACATTCTGCACACATGTGGGGGGCTCGGAGGGAGGGTGAGGCTCTCGGCGGCCTCTCTGCGGCCTTCCCCGTTCCTGCGATGCTCCTATATATAAGCATCGCAGGAACGGTGAAGGCTACGGTGCCCTGGGGCGAGCCGCAGCGGTGCCTCTATATGCAGAAGCACCGAGAACAGAGCGCGGGATGATGCGGAAACCCCTTGCGGCTAGGCGCGCAAGGGAGAGGGGACGAGAGAGCCCTTGCGGCTAGGCGCACAAGCGGGGGAGGATGCGGCTAGACCCTTGCGGCTAAGCGCACGAGGGAGGGAAGCCGGATCGTCGGCTCCCTTTCCCTATTCGGCTTACCATTCTGCTTCGATTGATTGACGATGCAACGACCAAGGTAGGCAAACCGCGGGGGATGGTCGGCGCCTTTGCCTACTCGGCGAAATATACGCCCTGAAAGCCGTAACTTTCATGCTGCGTATCGGGACCAGGGACAGGGACTAGGGACTGCGGTGGAACTTCAAGCTACCAAAAACAGTATCGTTTCCTTATTACCGAGGCATCGTTCTTCTATTACTACGGTTAGATTTAGAGGCTGACTGCCTTGGGCCACTATCCGACTGTTGGCTTATCGCTTGCTTTGGGTTCATATGCTCGACCGAGCATCGCTTGGTGCCGCGATATCCATATATCGAAGAGGCTTGACTCCAGCGACTGCCTCCCTTGAGCTTGGCCACTTTCCTGTGACCGCTTATCGGCGCTCGAACGCGCCCGATTTATCCGGGCGGCAGGTTCCTAAAAAAGAAGCGGCCCGCGAGAAGGGGGCTCGCGGGCCATGGAGGAGATTCGGAAGCAACGCTTATTGAGGAGGGATGCCTGCGCGTTATGGGGTACGCTAGACCGGAGGGGGTTGGTCATTCGGCGTTGCGAGCTTCCGCGGATATGCTATCGATTGTCAACGCTCCATCTCTCTCGTCGCATGAGCGCAAGCCGCAAACAGTTGGCGAAACGGTCTTGGCTGAAACTTGATCTCGGCTAAGACCAAGGTGCGGCTTCGCTCCCGACAACATGGATAGTACGTCGGATCGGGCAGCCGCGCGCCACCCTTAGATGGTTATTTTCGACTCGACGCACGGTTCTTCCTAGTTACCCGAAAGGGGTGTCTAAGGCATTTTCGCTGGTCAGGTTGTTGATCCTCTTTTTTGAGTCGCAAGCTCATTGTTAACTGCGTATGCTACCATTCCCCTGAGAGAAGGGGCGAAATGAAAACTGCAGCATCAGCGAAACCGGAGTCGAACCATAAACCTGCCGGCGACAAGCCGCGCTTTAGCGCCAAGATGACCGCGTTTGCGTCAACGGGCATAGCATGCCCGTTGGCTTGGGGCTTTTTAATCAACGCATTCGGAGGAGTAAGCCCCTCCGCCCAGCTTCCCTGGACGTTTTCCTACCTTCTGCTGGCGGTGGCCGTTTTGCTTTTCGCTGCCGTTTCGCGCAAAGCACCGAGGTTCTTCACCTCTGGGATTTCCGCAGCGGCTGTCGGCGCGCTCGGCGCACTTGGTGCAGTGCTGCTCGCACTTACGCTTACCGCGATCCCCTCGATTCCGCTTCAATTTGCTGCCATGGCGCTATGCGCATGCGTTCTTGGCTGGCTATACCTGCAATGGGGTACGTTCTACGCGAAGCTCGATTTGCGCCATGCGGTGATTTACCTGCTGCTGGCCAACATCGGGGGGTCGGCGCTGAAGGCGCTCACGCACTTCGTCCCCATCGAGGCGCAATGCGTGTTCGCCGCGCTATTGCCCATCCTCTCGGTGTGGATGTGCCGTGTCGCAGTTGCCGGCATCGAAGGCGCAGGCATGCAAAAATCCGTCATCCGCTTTGACTCCCATAATATGAGAGGGCTATGGAAAGTCGCTGTGACCATTGCCGCTTTCAGCTTCGTGGCCGCGTTCCTGGTAAGCCGGTTCTCGGGAAACCAATCCCAGGTGCCTGCTATCGACTTCTTGCTTGGGCGTTTACTGGAAATGATCATCTCGGGCATCGTGCTATTCGTGGTAGTGAAGTTGAACAAGCCTTTTAACTTCTCGCAATTGTGGCGTATCGCGCTTTTGGTGCTTGCTCTAGACATGCTCAGTCAGACCACATTCCCTGAAATGACCGTGCTTCGATGCGTGGAAAGCAGTGCTTGGGACCTTATCGTGCTATTCGCCTGGTTGACCCTGTCCGACGTGGCACAGCATTCGAAGCTTCCCGCCCCATGGGTCTTCGGCATCGGATGGGCGTGCTACACAGCACCGTTCGCCATCGGCTCGATGATGTCCCCCGCGTATTCGGGCGGCGAGCACGATGCCGTGATCGTGGTTGCATTGATGTTCGTGCTGCTGTTGGTTTCCTCGTTTTGCTTGGAAATGCGCGACCAGGATACGAAGTGGCTGTTCGCGGAATTACGCGGCGAGCCGGTAAGCGCGCCGGCAGATTACCGAAGCCTTGAAGATCGCTGCGAGGAGGTTGGCAAGCGACACAAGCTGACCCCGCGCGAGCTTGAGATCATGCAGCTGCTGTGCAAGGGACGCACGAAAGCGTACATCGCCGAGACGCTATACTTGACCGAGAACACCGTGAAGGGCCACACGAAGCATATCTACTCGAAACTAGATGTGCATAGCAAGCAAGAGCTGCTTGACCTGGTTGAACGCTAAGCCCTACGCTTTGGTGCGATCAAAGGACCGATATCGAGACGCACCGATCTCGCATATAAACTAAGAGCGCCTGCCGAGATGAAACTCGGCAGGCGCTCTTTTTCGTTATACGCTTGCAGCTGAGCCGCGAAAACCGCGGCGCACGGCCACCTGGCTAGTCAACCGGTACGGCGTCAAGCTCCAACGGCGGCTCGACGCGGCACACGTACTCGTCGGTTGCCTCGTCGATGTCGATAAGCACATGGCTGCGATCGGGCAGCTTGCCCTCGACGATCTTCTGCGCGACGCGATCGACGATCTCGCGCTGCACCAAGCGCTTGCAGGGACGTGCGCCATACACCGGATCGAACCCGTCGATGGACAGATGATCCATAGCAGCGGGCGTGACGTCGAGCGTGACACGGCGATCAGCCAGGCGCTGCCGCACGTCGTTGAGCTGCAGCTCGACGATGGGCTCCATATTGGCGATGGACAGCGCATGGAACGTGATGACCTCGTCTATACGGTTGAGGAACTCGGGGCGGAAGGTGTTGCGAAGCGCATCGTTGATCTTGTTGGACAGCTCCGCCAAGCTCTTCGCCGCCGTTTCCACATCGCCCTTCATGACGTTTTCCATAACGTCGCCCATGGTTTCCTTCTTGGCATTCGCGCTTTCGTATTCGCGAATGGCCTGAGAGCCGATGTTGCTGGTCATGATGATGATGGCGTTCTTGAACGACACCAAACGACCCTGGCCGTCCGTCAAGCGGCCGTCATCGAGCACCTGCAGCAAGATGTTGAAGACATCGGGGTGGGCCTTCTCCACCTCATCGAGCAGGATGACGCTGTACGGACGACGACGCACGGCTTCGGTAAGCTGGCCGCCCTCGTCGTAACCGACGTATCCCGGAGGGGCACCGATCAGGCGCTGCACGCTGAACTTCTCCATGTACTCCGACATGTCGATGCGCACCATGGCCTTCTCGCTGTCGAACAGGTATTCCGCCAGCGCCTTCGCCAGCTCGGTCTTGCCCACGCCGGTAGGACCGAGGAACAGGAAGCTGCCGATGGGCTTGTTCGGGTCGGACAGGCCTGCGCGGTTGCGGCGGATAGCGCCGGCGACCGCCGAGACCGCTTCGTCCTGGCCGATGACGCGCTCATGCAGCTTGTCCTCGAGGTCGACGAGCTTCTCCATCTCGCCCTGCATCATCTTGGACACGGGGATGCCGGTCCAGGTGGACACCACCTCGGCGATCTCCTCCTGCGACACCTCCTCCTTGAGGATTGCACCGTCCTCCTGCTTGTCGTTCAGGGCCTGTTCGGCCTGCTCCAGCTTACGCTGCAGCTCGGGGATGCGGCCGTAGCGGATCTCGGAGGCCTTCACCAAATCGCCCTCGCGGGTTGCGCGCTCCTCTTCGGTTTGCGCGGCTTCCAGGTCGGCCTTGAGCGTTTGGACGTCCTCGATGACGTCCTTTTCGTTTTGCCACTCGGCCTTGCGCTTCGACAGGGAGTCCTGAGCGTCGGCGATTTCCTTGCGCAGATGATCAAGGCGCTCGCGGCTGACCTCGTCCGTCTCCTTCATAAGCGCCTGCTCCTCGATCTGCATCTGGGTGAGCTTGCGCTCCGCCAGATCGACCTCTTCGGGCATGCTGTCGATCTCGATGCGCAGGCGGCTGGCAGCCTCGTCCATGAGGTCGATGGCCTTGTCGGGCAGGAAGCGGTCGGAGATGTAGCGGTTCGACAGCTCCGCGCAGGCGACGATGGCGGCGTCGGTGATGCGCACGCCATGATGGATCTCGTACTTCTCCTTCAAACCGCGAAGGATGGCGATGGTATCCTCGACTGTGGGCTCGCTGACCATGACCGTCTGGAAACGACGCTCCAGAGCGGCGTCCTTCTCGATGTACTTGCGATACTCGTCGAGCGTGGTTGCGCCGATGGCGTGCAGCTCGCCGCGCGCCAGGGCGGGCTTGAGCATGTTGCCCGCATCCATGGAGCTATCGCCCGTGGAACCGGCGCCCACGATGGTGTGCAGCTCATCGATGAACAGGATGATCTGGCCGTTCGACTCCTTGACCTCGCGCAGAACCGCCTTCAAGCGGTCCTCGAACTCGCCGCGGTACTTAGCGCCCGCGACCATGGCGCCCAGGTCGAGCGCGATGACATCGTGGTCCTTCAAGCCGGACGGGACGTCGCCGGCGACGATGCGCTGCGCCAAGCCTTCGACGATGGCGGTTTTGCCGACGCCGGGCTCGCCGATGAGCACGGGGTTGTTCTTCGTGCGGCGGCTGAGCACCTGGATGGTGCGGCGAATCTCCTCGGAGCGGCCGATGACCGGGTCGAGCTTGCCCTCGCGCGCCTTCTGCGTAAGGTTCTGACCGTACTGGTTCAAGGCATCGAGCTCAGGCTTGCTCTGCTGATCGGTGACGCGGGTGGAGCCGCGCAGGGAGCTGTACGCTTCCTCGACGGTTTTCCCCGTGATGCCGAGACCGTTGAGCACGCGGCCCGCGTCGCCCTTGTCCTGAGCCAAGGCGATAAGCAGGTGCTCGGTGGTTGCGTAGCTGTCGCCCATGCGCTCCGCCGCCTTCACGGCGTTATCGATGACCTTCATAAGGTTGTTGCTGGGCATGGCCATGGGCATGGTGGAACCGCTGGCCTTCGGCATGGCAGCGATGGCGGCGTCAACGTTTTGCGACAGCTGCGCCGGATCGGCGCCGATACGCTTGATGATGGCGGACAGATTGTTCTCCGATGCGTCCAGCATGGCCTTGAGCAGGTGAATGGGCTCGATGGTGCCGGATTGCGCATCGCCGGCAACGCCCATCGAGGCCTGGAAGGCCTCCTGAGCGGTAACGGCAAGTTTATCTAATCTCATGCGAACCTCCTTTGAATCGGTTCAACGCATTTGTTTACAAAAGCGAGCTGGGGCGGCGAACGACGATCGCCGTGGGCGACTGCACAAGGGAGTTCACGCTTTCGCGCGTTTCCAGCTCGTGCACGCGGTCGGCAAGGCGGCGAACCCGTTTGTGCAGGTCGTCTATTTCCTGGTCGCGATCGACCAGACGGCCTTGCAGATCAAGGATGCGGATGACCCCGGCGAGGTTGATGCCCTCGCCGGTGAGCTCGTTGATAAGGGACAGGCGCTCGATATCCGCCTGCGAGTACATGCGGGTATTGCCGCTGGTGCGCTGGGGCGTTACCAGGCCCTTCTGCTCGTACGCTCGAAGGGTTTGAGGATGCACGCCTGCCAGCTCGGCAGCCACGCCGATCATATACAGGGGCCGGTTGCGATCGTTCCATTCGGGCATGCCTACCAGCTCCTCACATCATCGGACGACGCCTCCAAAAACGCCTCCATGGCCTTTTGCTGCTGCGGGTTCATGGACTTGGGAACCTGCACCTTGACGGTGATCTTCAGGTCGCCGCTGCCGGAGCCCTTCACCTTCGGCGCGCCTTTGCCGCGAACCGACATGACCGTTTGGTCTTGCGTTCCGGCAGGCACCTTCACGCGCACCTTCGTGCCGTCGGGAGCAGGCACGACCACGCTGGCGCCCAATGCCGCCTCCGCCACGTTGACGGGCACATCGATGAGCACATCAGCCCCATCCCGCTTGAAGTACGGATGATCCTGGATGCGGGTGGTGACCAGCAGGTCGCCGGCCTCACCGCCCGATTCACCAGGCGCACCCTTGCCGCGGAAGCGCAAACGTCCGCCATCGACGGCGCCCGCAGGGACCTTGACGGTCAGCGTTTCCGAATCGGCGCGACCGGGCACGCGAACGGTAACGCGCTTCTCCGTACCGGCAAACGCCTCTTCGAACGTAACGTTCAGGGTAACGTTCATGTCCTGGCCCTTGCGCGGACGAGGCTGGCGGCCCGCAAAGCCGCTAGCGCCGGCACCGTTGAAATCCCAGTTCGAGCCAAATGCGCCCTCACCGCGACGGATGCTTTCGAGAATATCGGCCCAGCTGCCGAAACCGCCCGCTCCGGCGCCGCCGAAGATATCCTCGACGTTCATGGACCCGCCGCCCCATCCTCGAGGGATCTGGTTCTCGTTCGCCGTGCCGTATTGGTCGTACAGCTTGCGCTTCTTATCGTCTGACAAGACCTCGTAGGCTTCGTTGATCTCTTTGAACTTGGCTTCGCTGCCGCCCGCATCGGGGTGGTATTTGCGCGCTAGCTTTCGGAACGCCTTCTTGATCTCGTCGGTGGTCGCCGTGCGCGGAACGCCCAGCGTTTTGTAGTAATCCGGAGTAGCCGGCATGCGCTCCACCTTCCTTTCTTAAGTAAGCACGAGGGCGGACCATACCGCCCGCCCTCGCAAAAGCTATCTATTCGTCTTCGCTCTCGGGCTTGGGCCTCTTCGGACCGCCCGTGGTGACGGTGACCATTGCGGCTCGGAGAACCTTCGTCCCCATCTTGTAGCCCTTCTGGTACACCTCATGCACCGTCTCGTCCGGCACGGACGCATCGTCGACCGTGGCGACCGCCTGACACTCGAGCGCATCGAAAGCCTGGCCGGCAGGGTTGATGACCTGCACACCACCGGTTTCCAGCACGTTCACGAACTTGCTGTGCACGGCTTTCACGCCGTCGATCAAGCCGGCTTCACCGTTCTTCTCGGCGTAGTCGATGGTGCGCTCGAAATCGTCGATGACGGGCAGCAGCTTCTCGACCAGCTTCTCACCGGCACGGAGGCGCTCCTGCTCGCGCTGCTCTGCCGTACGACGACGGTACGTATCCCATTCGGCATGCAGGCGCAGGTATTTGTCCTGCCAGTCCTTCGCCTCTGCCTGGGCCTTCTCCACCAGCTCGTCGTTGGTGGGAGCCTCTTCGGCCTGGGCCTCGAGCACTTCCTCGGCCTCCGCGACCGTATCGGATGCGGCATCGGTTGCCTCGGGAGCGGCACCGCCCTGCTGGGCGGCGCCTTCCTGCTTCACGTCGGACGCTTCGTTCTGGATGGGAATCTGGGTGCCCTGATCCTGCGTTGCGCGCTCAGGCTCGGGCGTGCTCTGCATCGTCATGGCGCTTACTTCCCCTCTTTGTCGTCGACGACCTCGTAGTCGGCCTCGATGGGGCCGTCATCGGGCTGAGCGCCCGCTGCCGCGCCGGCCGCCTGATCGGCGCCCTGCTGGCTGTACGCGACCTCGGCCAGCTTGTAACCAGCCTGCTGCAGCTTCTCAGTGGCAGCCTTGATGGCCTCGATGTCGGAACCGGCCAGAGCCGTCTTCGCCTCGTTGATGGCCTCCTCGGCGGCGGACTTGGAGTCCGCGGGCACCTTGTCGCCCAGCTCGTTCAGGGTCTGCTCGGTGGCGTTGACCAGCGCATCGCAGTTGTTGCGGGTCTCGACCTCTTCCTTGTGCTTCTTGTCCTCCTCGGCATGGGCCTCGGCGTCCTTGACCATGCGGTCGACTTCCTCGTCGTTCAGAGCCGTGGAGCCGCTGATGGTGATCTGCTGCTGCTTGCCGGTACCCAGGTCCTTAGCGGACACGTTCACGATGCCGTTGGCGTCGATGTCGAACGTGACCTCGATCTGCGGCACGCCGCGGCGGGCAGCCGGGATGCCGGTCAGCTGGAACTTGCCCAGCGTCTTGTTGTCCTTGGCCATCTGACGCTCGCCCTGCAGCACGTGAATCTCGACGGAGGTCTGGTTATCGGCCGCCGTGGAGTACACCTCGGTCTTGCGGGTAGGGATGGTGGTGTTGCGGTCGATCATCTTGGTCATGATGCCGCCCATGGTCTCCACGCCCAGGGACAGAGGCGTGACGTCCAGCAGCAGGATGCCCTCGACGTCGCCGGCTAGCACGCCGCCCTGGACGGCAGCGCCCATGGCAACGACCTCATCAGGGTTCACGGACATGTTCGGCTGCTTGCCGGTCATGCGCTTCACCAGCTCCTGCACGGCGGGCATACGGGTGGAGCCGCCGACGAGGATGACCTCGTCGATCTCGCCCTGGGACATGCCGGCATCGCTCAACGCCTGCTCGACGGGCTTGCGGCAACGGTCCAGGAGGTCCTTGGTGATGGACTCGAACTCAGCGCGGGTAAGCGTGTAGTCCAGGTGCTTCGGGCCGGTGGCGTCAGCGGTGATGAACGGCAGGTTGATGTTGGCCTGCGTGGTGCTGGACAGCTCCATCTTGGCCTTCTCTGCGGCCTCCTTCAGACGCTGCAGGGCCATCTTGTCCTTGCGCAGGTCGATGCCGCCGTTGTCCTTGGCGAACTTGTCGGCCAGCCAATCGATGACGCGGTGATCCCAGTCGTCGCCGCCCAGCTGGTTGTCGCCTGCGGTGGCAGCAACCTCGAAGACGCCATCGCCGAGTTCCAGGATGGACACGTCGAACGTGCCGCCGCCCAGATCGAACACGAGGATCTTCTCATCCTTGTTCGTCTTGTCCAGACCGTAAGCCAGAGCAGCTGCCGTCGGCTCGTTGATGATGCGCAGAACCTCGAGGCCGGCGATCTTGCCAGCGTCCTTGGTGGCCTGACGCTGAGCGTCGTTGAAGTAAGCCGGGACGGTGATGACGGCCTGCGTGATGGGCGAGCCAACCTGCTTCTCAGCGTCGTTCTTCAGCTTCTGCAGGACCATTGCGGAGATTTCCTCGGGCGTGTAGTCCTTGCCGTCGATGTCGACGACGGTACGACCGTCCTTGCCGGCCTGCACCTTGTAGCTGACCTTGGCCTGCTCTGCCTGGGTTTCGGCGAAGGAGCGGCCGATGAAGCGCTTGACGGAGGAGACGGTGTTCTCAGGGTTGGTGACGGCCTGGTTCTTAGCGGCCTTGCCGACCACGCGCTCGCCGTCCTTGCGGAAACCCTCGACGGACGGAGTGGTGCGGTCGCCCTCGGCGTTCACGAGGATCTCGGGCTCGGAGCCCTCCATGACGGCCATGGCGGAGTTAGTGGTGCCAAGGTCGATGCCCAGAATCTTGCTCATATGATTGCTTCCTCTCACTTGGAGTTATGTAACCGAAATCAGATACTGCGGCTAGGCTTTAGGGGCTTAGCCTTTTTCCAACGATTCGTACTATAAAATCTAAGTCTAGGCATGTCAAGTTATTTGCGAATTATAACGTTACGTTTTGTCAACACCAAAATGTCAGATAGGTTAAAAAATAGCTATCAAGCTTTTGAACTGGGAAAACGATGCGCCATTCCGGAAAATGGCGCCCATTCTGACACGGAATCACGGCTTACCTGCGAACGCAATGCAACTTGTGAGATCTCAGTCGCTATGCAATAGGTCCTCAAAGGACGTTTGGCATACCCCCCCCCCGCACCCGCTCAAACGCTGGCGCCGGAGATACCCCTCCACCTTCGCAGCGCACGTTTCGACCATCGAGCGCAGGAAAGCGAAAATCCGCTTTGCAATTCGGTCCAACCTCTATGCCACATCCCCCCCCATACGCAACGAGGCCCTTGCCTATGAAGGCAAGGGCCTCGTTCGATGTGACCAACGACAGAGGTTACTCTTCGACGACCTCGGGGATGGCGCCCATGGGGCACTCCTCGACGCAGTCGCCGCAAGCAATGCAGTTCTCCTCGTTCACGGCCTCGACAACGCCGCCGTTCACTTCCAGAACCTCCTGCGGGCAGGCGTCAACGCAAATGCCGCAGCCGATGCACTCGTCAGCCACAATAACCGGATGTGCCATGGTAACTCCTTCTCGTCTATAAGCCCCGGCAAAACGCTACCGGGTCATACCCCAATTAAGCAATGCAGGCACAATACCACTACTGCCGGTGATTGCAATACGAATCAGGAAAATACCCGGGGAGCGGTTACGACGATGCTTTCGCAACGACGCTTCACCCACGCCGTAACCATCTTGACGCCAAATTCGCCGGCTGAACGCGTAAAAAAGCCCCGCTTCCTATGAAGAAGCGGGACCGATCGGACCGTTGTCGCCCAGACGCGTCTAGCAGATGCGCGGCAGCTGCTCGCCCACCAACATATCCAGGATGCGCGTGCCGCCGAAGGCCGTGCGCAAAAAGACCTTCGAGCCGCGCTCAGGCTGTGCTTCGGACACTTCGCCGATGATCGCGGCATCGGCGCCGTACTTGTTCGCGCGCATGGCCGCAAGCGCCGCATCGGCGTCCTCAGGGGCCACGACGCACACCATCTTGCCCTCGTTCGCCACCTGCAGCACATCGTAGCCGAGCATGTCGCACGCGCCCTGTACGGCGGGCTTCACGGGGACGGCATCCTCCTCTACCGTGATATCGGTGCCGGACTGCGACGCCAGCTCGTTGAGCGTGGAGGCAAGGCCGCCGCGCGTAGGGTCGCGGAAGCAACGCGTGCCCGGCGCCGCCGCAAGCACCTCGGCGATGAGGTGGTTCAGAGGAGCAGCGTCGCTTTGCAGATCGGCTTTGAACGACAGCGACTCGCGGCAGCTCATGATGGTGATGCCGTGATCGCCCAGCGTGCCGCTGACCAGCACCTTGTCGCCCGGCTTGCACTGCGCACCGCCCAGGTTCACCCCCTCGCGCAGCGTGCCGATGCCCGCGGTGTTGATGTACACGCCGTCGCCATGGCCGCGGTTGACCACCTTGGTGTCGCCCGTGACCAGATGCACGCCGGCCTCCTTGGCCACTTCGGCCATGCTGGCGCAAATGCGCTTGAGATCCTCGATGGGAAAGCCCTCTTCCAACACGAAGCCGCAACTCAGGTAGCGCGGGGTGGCGCCGCTGGTGGCGACGTCGTTCACCGTGCCGCATACGGCCAAACGACCGATATCGCCGCCCGGGAAGAAGTGCGGCGTGACCACGAAGCTGTCCGTGGAAAACGCCAGGCGTTCACCTTGCGCCGGTGCGGGCAGCACCGCCGCGTCATCGCCGCGCAAAAGCTCTTCACCTGCATAGGCGGCGAAAAACACCTCATCGATGATGCGCTTCATCATGGTGCCGCCGCTGCCATGGCCGAGCATGACCGTAGTATCCATTGCATTGCTCCTTATATATGTGAACGGCCGTACGGCGTTCGATCCGCACGGCCGATGATCGCTTAATCGTGTTCGTGATGATGTTCTGCGACGGTGAGCACGAGCTTGCCGTTTTGCACGCCCTTGGTCCCCAGAATGAGGTTCGCGATGCTCTGGACCAGCTCCGTATGGCCGCGCAGCACGATGACCTCCAAGCACATGTGCTCATCAAGATGCACGTGCATGGACGACACGATGTTGCCGAAGTACTCGTGCTGGATGGCATGCAGCTTTTCCTGCAGGTCGTTTGCGTGGTGATCGAACACGATGGTCAACGACCCCGCAACCTCGACGCCGGGCATCGCGCACTCGTCTTCCACCAACGCATCGCGGACCAGGTCCCGCACCACTTCGCTACGGTTCTTCGCCAGCCCCCGTCGCGACACCAGGCGATCGAAGCTCACCAAGAGGTCCTCGGGCATGGCGACCGAGAACCGCATCAGGTCGTTCGCCATACCGGGCTACACCAGCTCCACCGTAACGCCACCGGCCGCCTCGGCGTCGTCTTCCAGCGCGTCCTTCGCCTCGTCGAGCAGTGCGCGCACGTCGTCGATGAGAGCCTGGGCCTCGTGCAGCTTCTTGGAGACGGTCTCGTAGCCGGCGTCGCCCGCCTTGTGGCCCAGCGTATGGGCCCAACGGCGCTCGAGCTTCAAATGGTCGTCGATCTGCTCGATCATCATCTCGAATTGACCGGTGTTGATGCCGTTAGTGCACATAACGTCCTCCTTTGTTTCCGCGACGATGGTCTTACGCCGCTCGCGGCTATTCGCCTTCTTGGTATGATTCGGTTATACGGCGAACGCGTTTCAAGGGCAAGAGCGGGTGTGAAAAAAACCATGAGCGGTAACAAATACGAGGTCGCATTGGACGAAACCTGGGAGCTGTTCGGTCAGTATATGAGCGGCGCCCGCGCTGGGCTGTGCTGCGTCATCAGCTCCGAACCGCTTTCGGAAGCTGCCGGGAAAGCGCTGGACAGTTCGTTGGCAGCTTTGGGGTACGGGCATGACGCGTGCACGTTCGTCGTGCCCAACGATCTTGACCAGCAGGCCTTGTTCGTTCTGATCGAGGGCTTGGACCCGATCTGCATCATAGCCGCGGACGGCAAAAGCGCCGCGCTCCTCGGGCAAGCGTATCACCTTGCCGTTCCCTCTGGGAAGGCAACCCGCCTGCTTGGCCGCACCACCGTATCCTTCCTGGACTTCGAATCCCTCCTGAAAACGCCCAAGGACAAGCAAATCGCCTGGGTTTTGCTGAAAAAGCTGCCGAGGTTCGGGGAAACGCGGCCTTAGCCGCGCCAATTGATTGATCAAGCCGCAAGAATGGTCAAGCGGTAAACTTCCCAGCACGAAAATGACGCAAAGGCCGCGGAGGAGGCGGCCTTAACGTCAGACGAGTGAAACGAGGGGGAGGAGATATCGAAGATGCGTTATCTCCAACTGAGAATAGGATAGCACCATAATTGTTCTAGGTCAAGAATAGTATTTGAACCCGTTCCGAACGGTGCGTTATCAGCCACGAGCGCTGCCGTTATCTTCGACATGCTCATATTCGCGTGTTGCTTTCGAACTGTTTTCCTGCAAGAGACCGCCGGACTGCTACCATGAAGCACATGAGAACGCGCTTACGCGTACGGGGAAAATGCTCAAAGGATAAGGAGCTTTCATGGCAAACAAAGGACTGGCGAAAGACCAGAAGGACCTGAGCATCCTGGTCACGGGCGGTGCCGGATTCATCGGCAGCCATACCTGCGTCGAGCTGATCCAGCGAGGCTACAGCGTGGTCATCGTGGACGACCTGAGCAATTCCAGCCAGATCGCCGTCGACCGTATCCGCAAGATCTGCGGCATCGACGCCGACGATGCCCAGCTGCGTTTCTACAAGCAGAACATCTTGGACCGAGAAGCGCTTGACGCCATCTTCGCCGAAAACGACGTTGACGCCATCATCCACTTCGCCGGCTTCAAGGCGGTTGGCGAAAGCGTGCAGAAGCCGCTGGAGTACTACTGGAACAACATCGCCGGCACGCTGGTGCTGTGCGATGTGGCGCGCAACCATGGCGTGAAGAACATCGTGTTCTCCAGCAGCGCGACGGTGTACGGCGAGCCCGAGTTCATCCCGATCACCGAGGAGTGCCCCAAGCACGACTGCACCAACCCCTACGGATGGACCAAGAGCATGCTCGAGCAGGTGCTCACCGACCTGTACGTGGGCGACAACGAGTGGAACGTCGTCCTGCTGCGTTACTTCAACCCCATCGGCGCGCATGAAAGCGGCCTGATCGGCGAGGACCCGAAGGGCATCCCGAACAACCTGCTGCCCTACGTCGCGCAGGTGGCCGTGGGCAAGCTGGAGCGCGTCGGCGTGTTCGGCGACGACTACGACACCCCGGACGGCACGGGCGTGCGCGACTACATCCACGTGGTCGACCTGGCCCGCGGCCATGTGGCAGCGCTTGAATGGATGGGCGGCAAAGTGGGCACCGGCAAGGCGCTGGGCCTGGGGTCGCTGGAAGGCGAAGCGGCCGCCGACGGCAGCCGCCGCGGCGTAGGCATCTTCAACCTTGGCACCGGCAAGGGCTCGAGCGTGCTCGATGTCGTGCACGCGTTCGAGAAGGCCTGCGGCCATGAGATTCCCTACCAGATCAAGCCGCGCCGTGCCGGCGACGTTGCCACAAACTACGCCGCTTGCGACAAGGCGCGCACCGAACTGGGCTGGGTCGCCGAATACGACCTTGACCGCATGTGCGCCGATAGCTGGCGTTGGCAGTCCATGAACCCCGACGGGTACGCCACCGAGCAGTAACCCGTTACCCGTTGCTAAACGCATAAGGGCTCGCAATCCCATTTGGATTGCGAGCCCTTTTCATTGGGAAGAAAAAAGGGACGCAGCTTTAAGCCGCGTCCCTTTGAAAATCGAAGAAGGCACTAGTAGGCAGAACCTACGCCGGCACCCGTTGCGTAGCTGCCGGTTCCTGCACCTGTTGCGTAGCCGCCCGTGTCGGACGAGCTAGCAGAACCGCCGACGGATGCCGCTCCGGAATAGCCCGTTCCGGCACCGTATGCGTTAGATGACGCATCGGCGTAGCCGCCCGTGGCACCGCCCGTTGCGCTGCCGTAGTAGGACGAAGAGCCGGTTCCGCTTGCGGAGTAACCGCCGCTATACGCGGATGCGGCGCCCGTATCGTAATCATTGCCGGCATACATCCCGCTACTCGTAGCGGTACCGCCCGTAGAAAATCCGCCGGTAGAGGACCCGGCACCGTATTTCTGCGCAAGCTTGCTGGTGGAGCCGGTGATGCCGCTGGGATCGCAGCCCTGATCGACGACCTTCATCATCTCGGTGACCTTGTCCTCATCGGCGAACACATAGGAAACGCCGTCGACATAACCGGTGACAGAGGGCAACATGGCGGAATACATGACCAGATCGCCGCCGTCTTTGAATTGCTGCGCCAGCGAGATGATGTCATTGACCTTCATATCGGTGGTAACGCACTTTGCCGCAGCCTGGATAACGCCGGGCAGCTCGGTGACGGGCAGGGCCAGCACCTTGTCCACAAGAGCCTGGATGAGCTTGCGCTGGTTAGCCGTACGCGTGAAGTCGCCGTCGACATAGGCGCGGCTGCGCGCGAACACCAGGGCCTGCTCGCCGTTAAGGTGCTGCTCGCCGGCCTCGATGATGATGCGCGGGTTCTCGGGGTGGTCGGTGGTGTTGTCGGCATCGGTGTCGTCGATGCGCTCATCGACCATGACGTCGACGCCTCCGACAGCGTCGACCAGGCTGACCAGCTCCTCGAAGTTGACTTCTGCATAATGCGAGATGCTGACGCCGGTGAGCTGGGTTGCCTCGCGGATGGTAGCTGCAGCGCCGCCGTAGTTGTACGCGGCGTTGAACTTGTTCGTGCCATAGCCGTCGATATCGATCATAGTGTCGCGGGGAATGGACACGAGCGTTGCCTGGTTGGAAGTCGGGTCGACGCGCACGACGATATTCGTGTCGGAACGTGCGCCGCCTTCGTCATCGCCCTCGCGCTTATCCGAGCCGATCAGCATCATGTAGAACGGCTCGTTGAAACTGGAGCTGACCAGCTGCTCGTTGATGTTCTCCAGCTCCTCGGACGTTTTGCCGCCCGTATTCAGCTGGCTGTTCACGTTGTTGTACCATACGGCGAACGCGGTTCCGCACCCGATAAGGGCGACGATCAGCGCGCAGCACACGCCAAGGGCGATCTTCTTGCCCTTGGCAGACTTGCGCGAACGCTGCGCCGAATACTGTGGGTTCGAGCGCGAATACTGCGATGCGCCTGCCTGATTGCGAAACGCGTTGTTCGCGCCGGGGCCTTGAGAGCCGGGCGTGAACGCCGGACGGTAGCCGGCGGGTACTTGGGAAGCTAGCAAATCGTTCGCTTGGGGACGGCGGTTCTTTTTGAATGCCATGCAAAATCTCCTCACAGCAGTCTAGTCGGGCCTGCGTTACCTTCTTCCGCACCGCACAGATTCCATGCGGCTCCCCACCGGCATGGTGCCTACGCTGCCCGATTTCAACTTTCCTTCAGCGGCTTGACGAACGCTCACAACCGTGCACCAAGCCCCAATTAATCATCGTGCATTGTATCATCCCAGATTGGCAACCATAAAAATGGCATGCGGCCGAAACAGGGTGTTCACGGGAACCCGCCCTATCCCGCACCTATATATAGGTTGCAGCGCTGCTTTTTCTTGAAAAACACCCCTGGAACGTAATCGCTGGGTTACAGCATTGCGTAATCATGCCGTTACGCTCGATGCATGCAGACTTCCGTCCCACATATCGACGAGCTGGCGAATACGCCGAACGACGAGCCGAAGATGGCCGTCACGCTCGGACGCAACGTGAAGCGGCTTCGCGAACGGGGCCGGATCAACAAGACCTGCTTCGCAGCCATGGTCGGCATCGGCCGGCCGCAGCTTAACAAGATCGAGAAAGGCACAGCGAACGTTCGCCTTTCGATGGTCGAAGAGCTCGCGGATGCGCTTGAGACCACACCGGAGAAACTGCTGTTCGAGCAGTTCGATCCGACAAGCATCGCCATCCCGCGCAAAGCCCCCGATTGGCAGTTCGATCCGTATTCCTGAGCTAGCGCGATCGCGTTCATACTGCCTAGGTGTGGGGAATTTTGCATGCGTTTACCATTCCCTGCCCGCATTCGCGCGTTTTAGGCTATAATGCCGACACGGTATGGCAGGAGCGCCTACCAAGCATGCGGGTGTCGCCAAGTGGTAAGGCACGAGCTTCCCAAGCTCGCATTCGCGGGTTCGAGTCCCGTCACCCGCTCCATCGATCATCAACGACGGCCCAGAGCCGTCGTTTTCATTTTCAGGAGGTAATGATGACCGAATCGCACCCGAAATTCGACACGTTCATCTTCGACTTGGACGGAACCATCCTGGACACCATGCCCGACCTCATCCACGTCACCAACGAGACCCTTGCGCACTTCGGTTACCCCACGCACACCGACGCCGCCATCCACAGCTTCGTAGGCGACGGCGCGCAACGCTTGATTTACCGCGCCCTTCCCGAAGGAACCCCTGAAACCGTATGCGCCGAAGCCCTTGAGTATTGGAAGGCGCTCTACCCCCAAACGGGACACGCTCGCACGCGCCATTATGCGCACATGCCCGAAACGCTCACCGAGCTGAAGGCGCGAGGATGCAAGCTCGCGGTGCTCTCGAACAAATACGAAGGCGGCGTGAAGGATGTCGTCCCGCGATTCCTCCCCGATGCATTTGAAGTGTTGCACGGCGAATGCGAAGACATCCCCCGTAAGCCCGACCCTACCGGCTTGCTGCGAACCATCCGCGAGCTGAACAGCACCCCCGAACGCACCGCCTACGTAGGCGATTCTGCCGGCGACATGCGCGTTGCCCATAACGCCGGAGCGTACGCGATCGGCGTCGACTGGGGCTATAACCCTGCGAGCACCTTGCAAGAAGCACAGGCGGATGCGATCATTTCCGATCCTGCGCAGCTGCTTGGGTTCGCAAAGGCGTAGTCGCGGCGCGATTGGTCTTGCTGCGCGCGAACAGCCGCAAAGCTTAACCCGTGATATTGGCATGTGCGAGCATCGAGCCAAAAGGTTTAATGTTACAATGATGTGCGCGCCTCAGTAGCTCAGGGGATAGAGCACCGCTCTCCTAAAGCGGGTGTCGTACGTTCGAATCGTATCTGGGGCACCATGAAACACCAGGCCATCGGCTCAAGCCGATGGCCTTTTCATTTCCTGAGGAGCCATTTTCCCGACAAGGGCGGCGCACCGGGGCCAATCCGCCGAAATCACCCCGCAACCACCATCCATCAGACGGAGAAGCACCTGCTCGCACTCAAACGAATGCGCAAGCACGCGTACGAGCAAGATAACCCAAGGGCGCTGCCGCGACCCATCGATCCCCAAACCTCAGCTATCCACGCGCTATATGCCGGGGATACCACTTTTGGAACCAGGCGGTGAATACGCCCATCAGCGCGGGCAGGATGGAGTTGATCGCGCCGACGAAGCTGGCTGCATCCGTTTGCATGATGAAGTACGTCCAGATAGGCGTGATCAAGTACAGCACGCCCCACGCCGCGGTCAGGATACGGTTCGTCCTCATGAAGATCGGATTGCGCAGCGCCGCTTCCCCGTTGTAGCTGTTCTTCGAGTAATGCGCGGTCAGCGGCACTTTGAAGAAGCAGGAAACCGACCACATCAGCCCAAACAAAAGATACGATGCCGGGATCACCAGAGCAGGGGACGCTCCCACCAGCAACGCGATGGAGCATGCTGCAACTATCAGAGCGGAAATCTGGTCGTACGCGGTCGCCTTCGTCCGCCTCATCAGAACGGGCAGCAAGACGCAGACCGCAATGCTAACCAGGCTTCCCCAGAAGCCGTCGATCGCAGCCGCAACCCAGAATACGATCCAGGGAGCCAAAAGCAGCAGCATGTTGGTTTTCGGCTTGTTTGCGTTCGCGCCCGCGGTAGGGTCTCCACCCGCAACGGCGCCCGATTCGCCAGCATCTGCTTTCTCGACATCTGCGCCACTTGCTGCGCCGAAATAATCGTCCCAATGCATCATCAAGCCGAAATCGCCCTCGACCGAGTACAGGTGCTTCATGAGCGCCTCGTCGCCGGCTATCTTCCCGCCGGCAATCGAGCGCCAAACGCTCAATGGCGTATTGATTCGCGTGGTGAAATCCGAGGAGAAGCCTTCGGCGGGCCTCGTTTCAACGCGGGCTCCGCTTTCCCCAAGAACGATGCGGTAGGTGTTGCCGATATCGGTGTAGTTCATGTCGAGCACGATATCCCGGCCCGGCCATGCCTTCTTGCGATACAAGGCCGCCATCTGCCGGGTGAACACAAGGCTGGGGTCTTCCTTTTCGCCCGATTGGCCAACTCCCCAGCTGGCATCCGCCATCGCCTCGAAGACATCGCGCGGGAACAGGTTCTGCTCAAGCTTGCCTCGAGTTTCCCCGGAAATGCCGCCGAAAGCGAACTCCTCCCCGGCCTTCCGGACCCAGGAAAGGTACTCATCAGTGCGATTCGCCAGCTCCTTCACCCTGAAAAGCTCGCCCTGCCCGCAGAAGATCGCCGCGTAGCCATCCTTCCCGCAAAGCCGATCGAACAAACCGGTCACGCAGTCATAATTGCCCTTTGCCGTATAAAAACCGCAGGTCGAAACCACCACCGTGCGTTTGCCGCTCATGTCATAACGGGAAGGATGCCCACCGCTTTCCGTTTCTGAGCTCATGAAGGGAAGCGACATGGGAAGCTGACGGTCGATCAGGTTCTTCAGTTGGCCGGGCAGCCCAAAGTAGTACAAAGGGAAGCTCCAGACGATAACGTCGGCCCACAAGATCTTCTCGATGACCGCCTGCATGTCGTCATGGATGCAGCATTCGCCGGGCGTCTTGCTCCAGCAGGAAAAGCAGCCCAGGCAAGGCTTGATATCAAGCGCGCTGACGCTAAGGGTTTCGATTACTGGAGCCTGTTTGCGCCCGTTTTCTTCCCAAGCGATGATTCCGTCGAGAAAAGCGCTGGTCAAGCGCCAGGTATTACTGCGTTTACCCTTAGGGCTGCCGTTGATTGCCAGGATGTTCATCGGGCGCTCCTTACTTCAGCGCATCGCCATATCCAGTCGATACGTCCCTGCCGGCTTCTTCAGCCGAACCTGCGGCCGCCTTCCAGCACGGGCTAGCGCGGGCTTCGACCTTCGCAGCCAAGCTAGGATTGCCTGCGAAGATAGCGCAGTCGCCGCGCGAAAGCCGTTCCTCTTCCACCCTATCAGTATATGCGCCCCACGGGATGCCGAGAGAAGCTCGAGGGTGATTATTTGGCGAAGCCGGGCACGCGCGCGGGTCAACCGGGGACATCAAGCAACTCCACCACCCGACCGCAGCATCACCCGAGCGTATCCCGATAGCGAATCGAGACTACCCGCATAGCAGGTGGTTTACCGCATCTCGCGCCAAGGGAACAAAGGTCAGCCTAAAGCCAAAAGGCCTGCCGGACTTTCGTCCGACAGGCCCTTGCACATGCCTTCCGTTGCCGAAGCCGCTATGCGCCGATAAGCGTTTGCAGCGTGGTCAGGAAGCTGGACATATTGCGCCAGCACATGAACAGCGTGATGCAGATGAAGATGATGCCGCAGATGTTGGAGAACGCATGGTTGCGCCACTTGCCAAGGCTCTTGCCGTTGGCAACGTACATCACGAAGAACGCCATGATGGGCAGCAGGATGGCATTGGCCGCCTGAGCCACCAGAATCAGCTCCGTGGGGCTCTTGCCCAGCAGCACGGCCATCAGGCAGCCGGCCACCAGCACGATCATCCACACGGCCTTGAACTTCAGGTCCTTCAGGGTCTTGCCCCAGCCGAGCACGCCGTTGACGGCGTAAGCGGCGGAAAGCGGAGCGGTGATGGCGCTGGAGAAACCAGCGGCCAGCAGGCCGATGCCGATGAGCACCGTGGCCCAGTTGCCCAGCAGCGGCTGCAGGGCAACAGCCATGTCCTTGCCGTTGGTGACGGTGATGCCGGCAGCATGCATGTTAGCCGCAGCGCAGATGAGGATGGCCATGGAGATGATGCCGCCCAGACCGATGGACAGAACGCAGTCGAAACGTGCGTCGGCGATCTGCTCGGGATCCTTGAAACGCTCGGATGCGCCGGAAGCGTGCAGGAACAGGTTGTACGGAACGATGGTGGTGCCGATCAGGCCCACGGCGGTCAGGATGCCCTTGGCGCCAGCCTGGCCCTCGGGCAGGGAAGGCATGAACAGGCCAGCCACGACCGCGCCCCAATCAACGGGAGAGGCGAACGCGGTGATCAGGAACACCAGGCCCATGAAGATGACGATGCCCGTGAGGATCTTCTCGACCAGCTTGTAAGAACCCACCCACATAGCGGCAAAGGCCAGGATGCCCAGCACGATGACGATGGGGATCATGGGAACATTGGCTACCGCCTGGATGCCCAGGATGCCGCCCGTGATGTTGCCCGTCTCGTATGCGGTGTTGCCGATGAAGATGGCGATGATAACAATCACGATTGCAATCCACTTCAGCACCGGATGCGAAATGCGATCGCGGATGTTCTCACCCAGGCCCTCCTGCGTGACGATGCCGACGCGAGCCGCCATCTCCTGGAAGATAATGGTTGCAACGGTGGCGAACAACAGCGCCCACAGCATGGTGTAGCCATAGCTTGCGCCGGAAACCGTGCACGTGGTGACCGTGCCAGGACCGACAAAACCAGCTGCGACCAAAGCACCGGGGCCGATGTTCTTCAGCTTCTCGGTAATCGAGCTTGCCATCGTTCCCTCCTTTCCTATCGGGGCATCCCCGCCCCTCCTTGTGGGATATGGGGGATACTTTAGCACGCGAAAGCGTTTGTGAGGCCGTTTCGACACACGCCCGTAACACAGCGTGTCGGCCAGCGGCGGC
Organism: uncultured bacterium; assembly: GCA_905215325.1. GTDB lineage: Bacteria > Actinomycetota > Coriobacteriia > Coriobacteriales > Eggerthellaceae > Senegalimassilia. Next base: position 21,671 of record CAJMPP010000003.1, read on the forward strand.
GGAGGGTAGGTTTTCAAGGACGGACGGCGAAACCGGCGCGCGCCTTACGACATCTTCCAGAAGCCCTGGATCAATTCCTGTCGGCTGGCATCGCCCGTTTTCTTCAGGATGTTGTGCACGTGCACCTTCACCGTGGAAAGCGCCAGCGACATCTCGGATGCGATGTTCTGATTATCCTTGCCCAACAAGATAAGGTAGAGAACCTCACGTTCGCGCTGGGAGAGCTTATGACGCGTGGCGAACACGTTAAGGTTCTCGATGATCTGCTGCTCCTGCTGCTTGCTGCCGCCCTGCGCCGGCGGTCGCTCGAAACGAAGCGAAAGCATGCGGACCGAGTTGCGCACCGCGGCCACGCCGATGACCAGCATCAGCAGATTCTCGGCATAGCTGCGTTCGGCGCTGAAGACAATCGATTCCAGATCAATCGATGGCAAGTCCATCACCAGGAAGGAGGCGGCGTCCTCGGCCAACACGATCAGGCCCAGCAGCCATGCCGCCGCATACAGGCCCCGGTGCCGCCACATGCGGGCGCGCTCGGCTTCATCCTTCTGACGCAAGAAGATATATCCCGCATACAGCAGAATCCAATACATATAGAACTGGCGAATGGACCAAAACCAGAAACGCTGCACATCGCCATCGGGGAGAAGCACCAGCGTGGCGATGCTGGCTATCGCGAAAACCGCCGGCGGCACCACGAACATGCTGCGACGCGTTTCGTTCAGATAGTCGCAAAGCAATACCCAGAACGCCGTGACGAACCCGCCTCCTGTCAGCACCGAGGCAAGCGAGCGGATGACAAGATATCCGGAGGTGAGCGCATCCCCACTTGAGCGGACGATGAACTCGTCTTGAAACACCAAGGAAATGTCGAAGAAGTAGAACGCAAAGGCGACCGACAGGAACAACATGGTCTTCTTGCGCGATACCAGATACGAGGACAAGCACACCGCCGCCACCAAAATGGAAACGAGCAGCATCAGCAGCGTGTAATAGAACAATGCAAGCTCCACAGGCCCCTCCGTAGAACGCTTTGCCGCCAGCCTCCCGTAGCCGGCCAAGGCAATCCTCGGTATTGTAACTACTTACCCGTACCTATTTTACCCTCAACCCCGATTCGCCACCCTGTTTACAGAAACAATGAGCGCCGAAGTCAACTAAACCGATGAGGGCCAACTCTGCTTACCAGCATTTCCCCATACCATACCACAAGCCTCCCATCAGGGGTTTACCGAGGGTTTAGGAAGTTTTGCCCGGCGTTAATCCTTGGTTCCACCTCTAAACGAGGGTCGTTAAATCCGCGTTAGACCTTCCAGATTTTGTGCGGAGGCTGCAAAGTGGGATCAACGGAACGGGGCACCGAAAACGCCCCACCCGCAAGCCCAAGGCGTTAGGCCAAGAAGCGTTGGAAGGCTTGCATGGCGAAGATAGTCTTCATCCCACGAGACGAAAGAAGGTTTGCAATGGCTGGCGTGAACGTCAAAAGCGAGATCAAGCCGCTGAAGAAGGTGCTGCTGCACCGCCCCGGCAAGGAGCTGCTGAACCTCACCCCGAACACGCTCGAGGAGCTGCTGTTCGACGACATCCCGTTCTTGAAGGTTGCCCAGGAGGAGCATGACGGCTTCGCACAGGCCCTGCGCGACAACGGCGTTGAGGTCGTGTACCTGGAGGACCTGACGGCCGAGGTTCTGGCCGCCGACCCCGAGCTGCGCGAGAAGTTCCTGTTGCAGTGGATCGACGAAGCCGGCATCAAGACCAAGCGTTATCGCAAGATCATCTTCGATTACATGCAGGAGAACTACCCCGATGCGAAGGACTTCGTCCTGAAGACCATGGAGGGCATCAATCTCACCGAGCTGCACACCGACAAGTCCAACTCCCTGGTAGACCTGGTGTCCGAGGCCTCCAAGATGGTCGTCGCCCCGATGCCGAACCTGTACTTCACCCGCGACCCCTTCGCGATGATCGGCAACGGCGTTTCCATCAACCGCATGTACTCCGTCACCCGCAACCGCGAGACCATCTACGGCGAGTACATCTTCAACTACCACCCGGACTTCAAGGGCACCCCGCAGTACTACAGCCGCTACAACACCTTCCATATCGAGGGCGGCGACATCCTCAACATCAACGAGCACGTACTGGCCATCGGCATCTCCCAGCGCACCGAGCCCGACGCCATCGATGGCATCGCCCACAACATCTTCAACGACCCCACCTCCCCGGTCGACACCATCCTGGCGTTCAACATCCCGAACAACCGCGCCATGATGCACCTGGACACAGTGTTCACGCAGATCGATGTGGACAAGTTCACCATCCATCCCGGCATCATGGGCCCGCTGTCCGTGTTCGAGATCACGCCCGAGGGCGACGGCATCAAGGTGCATGAAATCAACGCCCCGCTCGAGCAGATCCTGGAGAAGTACATCGGCATGCCGGTGACGCTGATCCCCTGCGGCGGTGGCGACCGTATCGCCGCCGAGCGCGAGCAGTGGAACGACGGTTCCAACACGCTGTGCATCGCTCCTGGTCGTGTGGTTGTTTACGAGCGCAACGACGTCACGAACGCCGTGCTGCGCAAGAACAACATCGATGTCATCGAGATCCCCTCGGCCGAGCTGTCCCGCGGCCGTGGCGGCCCGCGCTGCATGAGCATGCCGGTCGTGCGCGAGGACTAATCGTTTTCAAAAGGGGAGGCCGCCGGATCGATCGGCCTCCCCTTTGGGCAGCTTGCGAAACAACGCGCTGCCCGCAGTTTTCCATCGGTTTCGCCTCTGCGTTCCGTTTGAGCCTGTAATCGGGATTCGCCACCGTAAGCAGGTTCGGTATGTCCGGCTAAACAAGCGGAGTCCAGGGGCGAAACCAAACAGTTGATTTCTACTAAGGAGGGAAATCATGAGCGAGAAAGCTAAAGGCATCGGCCTGTTCGGGTTGATCGGCATGGTCGTCAGTTCCTGCATCGGCTCCGGCGTGTTCGCCATCACCGGACAGCTTGCAGGCGTCGCCAGCCCCGGCGCCGTGCTGGTGGCTTGGGCCGTGGTCGGTATCGGCTTCGCCGCCCTTGCCCTGTCGTTGAACAACCTGGGCGCAAAGAAGCCCGAGCTCAAGGGCATCTTCCAGTACGCCGAGGAAGGCTTTGGCCCGCTGGCCGGTTTCGTTTCCGGCTGGGGCTACTGGCTGTCCGCATGGCTGGGCAACATCGCATTCGCCACGATGATGATGTCCACGCTGGGCTACTTCTTCCCCACCTTCCTCCCTGGCAACACCCTGCCGTGCGTGATCGTCGCCTCGCTGTTCATGTGGGCGCTGACCTTCCTGGTCATCCGCGGCGTTGAGAGCGCCTCGTTCCTGAACGCCATCGTCATGGTGGCGAAGGTCGCCTCCCTGGGCATCTTCCTGATCTTCGCCATCTTCATGTTCAACGCCGGCATCTTCACCGCCGACTTCTGGGGCAACGTGTACAACAACGCCGTGGCCGCAGGTGAGATGGGCGCTAACGCCGCCAGCATGGGCGGTCTGTTCGAGCAGGTCATGAACTGCATGATCATCATGATGTGGGTGTTCATCGGCATCGAGGGCGCTGCGGTCATGAGCTCCCGCGCCCGCAACAAGCACGAGGTTGGCAAGGCAACGGTTATCGGCCTGATCTGCCTGCTGCTCATCTACGTCGGCTGCTCCGTGCTCCCCTACGGCTACATGAGTTACACCGAGATCGCTCAGCTCGACTACCCCGCAATGCTTTACGTGTTCGATTCCATGGCTCCCGGTTGGGGCGGCGCGTTCATCAGCATCGCCATCATCGTCGGTGTTGCAGGCGCTTGGCTCTCCTTTACCATGCTGCCCGCTGAGACCACTTCCGAAATGGCCGAGCGCCACCTGCTCCCCGAGTCCTGGGGCAAGCTGAACAGCAAGGGCGCACCGCAGATGAGCCTGCTGCTCGTAGGCGCTTGCATCCAGGTGTTCCTAATCGTGCTGATGTTCAGCGAGGACGCGTACAACTTCGCCTTCAGCATGTGCACCGTCTCCATCGTGATCACCTGGGCGTTCATCGCGCTGTACCAGATCAAGTTCTCCGCCAAGGAGGACAAGAACGCGGCCCAGATCGCTATCGGCGTTATCGCCCTGGCCTTCCAGGTGGTCGGCGTGCTGTACAACGGCTGGTCGTTCCTGCTGCTCACCTGCGTGGGCTACATCCCCGGCTTCTTCGTGTACGCCAAGGCTCGCAAGGACCGCGGCTACGCTTTGACGAAGGGCGAGAAGGTCGGCATGGGCGTTGTGAGCGCACTTGGCATCGCGGCCCTGGTGCTAGTCGGCGTAGGCGTGATCGGCATCTAAGCGAAATCCCCCTCCTTCGCAAGATGTAGAAAAGCCCGGACCGCATGGTCCGGGCTTTTTCGTGTTTCAATATCACAACGTTAGCAGCAAAATGAGAAAACCAACGTTTCGCGCCAAAGCGGCGAACGCAGCTTAGCCCTCATACGCTGAGACAAGGCTCTCCAAAAGCTCGGCTGCGATCTCCCTGACTTCACGGCCTTCGGAGATTGCCGCGACCGCCGCTCCATCGACGACGATTCCCACGACATGTGCAGGCAGCTTCACGCCCGCATGCTTCAGAATCCGCCCGACCGCCTGGTCGAGCTGCACGCGACCATTACGATAAGCCTCGGTAACGTCCTCGGACTCGGATGCGGCAAGCAGCTGCATATAGTGAGCAGCGGGATTGACGGAATCATCGGGCAGGCTGGCACTGATGAGCAGATTGATAAGATGCTTGCGACAGTCAGACTGATCCATGGACTCAGCAGTGGCGGCGGCGTTTTCGGCGCGCTCGGCCCAAAGCTGGATGTTGTAACGACCAGCTTCATACAGAAGCTGGTTGGTGGATTCGAAATAATATCCAACCGATGATGAAGCGGCCCCCGCCCATTGCGCAACCTTGCGATACGTAACCGCCTTCGGGCCCTGTTCACGCAAAAGCGCCGCGGCGGCAAGCACAAGCGACGTGCGCGTGATCTGAGCCTTCAACGATTTGGGGGTTTGATTCGCCTCACTCACATCGGTCTCCTTTACGCAAAAACCCAATGAATCCATTGTAAAGGAAATGCCGCTCGAGTGCAGACACTCGAGCGGCATTCATCAGGCAAATCGTGGGATTGCCGATATGCGTATACGCGTTACACCTCGGACAGATCCTTGCCGGTGTGCTCGTGCGATGCGATCATGGCGCCCAGGGCCAGAACGGCGATGAAGACCATGTAGTACGCAGGAGCAATCGGGTCGCCCGTGAAGTTGATCAGGGCGAAGGAGATGTAGGAAGCGGAACCGCCGAAGATAGCGTTAGCCAGGTTGAAGCTCAGGGCAAAGCCAGAGTAACGCACGTCGGTCGGGAACGTCTCGCACAGGTAGCTGGAAAGCGTACCGTCGTTGATGGTGAGCATCAGGCACATGACCAGCTCGACCACGAGGATGGTGAAGAAGTCCAGCGTGTTCAGCAACCAGAACGCGGGGATAGTGAATACCACGAAGCCCGCAGCAGCCGTGATGAGCATCTTCTTGCGACCGAACTTGTCGGAAATGCGGCCAGAAAGGAAGATGAAGCCGATGTAAACGACCAGTACGATGGTGGTGATGATGGAAGCTTGGCCCGGATCGTAGTTCAGCGTAGCCTCAAGGTAGTTCGGCAGATAAGTCAGAACAGCGTAGAAGCCCACAGCGTTCAGCACGCATGCGCCGAAGGAGATGGCCAGCACGCGGAAATGCTTTTTGAACAGGGTGCGGATCGGCTTGTCTTCGCTCTTCATACCCTTCTCAGCAAGCTCGGCCTGCATCTTCTCGTACACCGGGGAGTCTTCCAGATGCTCGCGGATGTAGTGCGTGATGTAGCCAAGAGGACCAGCAAGCCAGAACGGGATACGCCAGCCCCAGTCAACCACGAAGTCGGACGTAGCGCCGAACGTGTTGAACATCCAGGTAGCGAACAGAGAGCCCACCAGCAGGCCAACGGCCGTGGAGGCGGGAACCATGGAGCAGTAGAAACCGCGATGGTTCTTCGGCGAATACTCGGCGATGAACGTAGCGGCGCCGGCATATTCACCGGAAGCAGAGAAGCTCTGCACCATACGCATAAGCAGGAGCAGCAGCGGGGCGCCAACGCCGATGACGGCGTAACCCGGCAAGCAGCCGATAAGGAAGGTGGCGCCGGACATCATGAGGATGGAGATGGACAGAGCCCACTTACGACCCTTCTTATCGCCCATGTTGCCCCAGAAAATGGCACCGAGAGGACGGACCAAGAACGCCAGCGCGAACACGCCGAACGTCATCATGGTTGAGACCATTTTGTCTTCGCCCGGGAAGAACACCAAAGCGATGACGGTGGCAAGGTAGGAGTAGCTGGCATAGTCGAACCACTCGATGAAGTTACCCAGGAACGAAGAGAACACAACCTTCTTCAGCGTTTTATGCTTTTCAGCCTCGGTAAGCTCAGCTTCGTTATGAATCGGTCTCGGTTGGTCAGCATTCATGATTTTCCCCTAAGAACAGTGCAGCGGCTTTGAGACTGAAACCGACTGCAGCACACGGCAGTTCATCGCCTCCCCTTGAAGCGATGTTGTTTCGCATTTCAACCTCCTTACCCTCTAGGCAGGGCCAAAACAGGCCCGCCTATGCACTGGCGGATAAGAAGATGATACCGTGCGCTTATCAATGTTAGCCATTTGCAAACAAATTGTTACCGTTCAGCAACGTGGCCTTATGAAGAATCGTCTCAAGTAAACGCGATGGCAAAACGCGATCCCCAAATAAAATTCTTCAACAACTTGCCTGCAATGACCAGGCAATCGCGATAGGAGGAGCCCGCAATCGCCTAATCAAATCTCTAAATCTCGGACAAATCCTTGTTCGAGTGCTCATGCGACATGATCATGGCCACCAGTGCAACGCAGGAAACCGCAACCATATAGAACGCAGGAGCAAGGGTGGAACCCGTCGCCGTGATCAGCGACGTGCAAATGAACGATGCCGTACCACCGAACAGCGCGTTAGCCATATTGAAGCTAAGGGCGAAGCCCGAGTAACGCACCTGAGTGGGGAACGTCTCGCTCAAGTAGCTGGAAAGGGTACCGTCGTTGATGGTGAGGATCAAGCACATGATCAGCTCAACCACCAGGACGGTCGCGAAATTCGCAGTGCTCATCAGCATGAACGCCGGAATGGTGAAGACGATGAAGCACACACATGCGGTGATCAGCATCTTCTTGCGACCGAACTTGTCGGACAGATGCCCGCTCGCGAAAATGAAAGCGACGTAGGTTACCAGCGCGATGGTGGTGATCAACGACGCCTCGTTCTTCGGCATCATGACGGCCGTTTCCAGGTATACCGGAAGGTAGGTAAGCACCACGTAGAAGCCAACGGCGTTCAGCATCGCAGCGCCGATGGAGATGATGAGCTTACGCAGATGCTTCGTGAACAGGCAGTGGATAGGACGCTCGGGGGCGCCGGCGGCGCCAGAGGCTTCAGCGTCTTTCAACGCACGCTGCATTGCCTGATACGTAGGAGAGTCCTCGAGCTGGATGTTCACGAAATACGCGCCGATGCCCAAAGGACCGGCAAGGACAAACGGAATGCGCCAGCCCCACTCGTTCACCGCAGCTTCCGGCATGATGGTGTACATGATTGTCGCAAAAGCGCTGCCAACCAACAGGCCGATGGCCGTGGAAGCCGGAACGATAGAGCAATACATGCCGCGCTTGTCCGTGGGCGCATACTCGGCCAAGAACGTTGCCGCACCCGCATATTCGCCAGAAGCAGAGAAGCCCTGGATCATACGGAGCAGAAGCAGCAAAGCCGGAGCGCAAATACCTAAGGCAGCATACCCGGGAAGCAAGCCGATGCAGAACGTGGCACCGGCCATCATGAAGACCGAAACGGTCAGCGACCATTTACGGCCCTTCTTGTCGCCCATGTTGCCCCAAAAAATAGCACCGATGGGGCGAAGCAAGAACGACAAAGCGAACACTGCAAAGGTTTGAATCAACGCTAACGCAGGATCGTCGTTCGGAAAGAACACTTGCGCGATAACAACCGCGAAGTACGAATACGTGGCATAGTCGAACCATTCGATGAAGTTGCAGAAAAAGGACGCCGTTGCCACCTTACGTACAGTCTTGCTCTTTTCCGCGTCGAAGCGAGCGTTATCTTTCATGGAAATCACCCTGGAACCACTTCAGATCGCTCGAGCACGAACCCAATCCAATTAAATCGAATATCCCCATCACAATCTCCTCTTCGAGAGCTCCCCTCCTATGATTTCGCCGTTTCATAGGGGCCCTCATCAGACGAAACGCTATCCCTCATGACTTACGTTCCGCTACCGATAAAAAAGAGGTGGATTGCGCCGCCCCTTTCACGGCACAATCCACCTTAACATAGCTAGTCTACAGCCACATCACCAGAGAAATCCGTATCCTCCATCAGGTCAACCTGCGCACGGCTTGCACGCATGATGAAGTCACGCTTTGCCTTCTGGCCGCCACGGGCGAGCTTCTGGAGCACAACACGCTTCAGACGCGGGTAGTCGTTCAGACCATACCACGCAAAAGCCGTGCCGTTGACATAGCACTCTACAATGCTGTGAACAGGAACTTCCACGGCACGCTTGGCGTCAAGATCAAGATATTCCTGAATCTCGTCCGCGCAGACGTCCCTGATAACGTCAGCGCTAATCTCCAGATCATGACCGAGCTGCTTGAGCTGACGCTCGACCTCGCTCTGATCCGCATGCGGGAAATACGTGACATCATACGTGACAGCGGCAACACCGGAAGCCTTAGCAAACTCCAGCAGGTCATCGAGAGCCAGAATCTGGACGTGCTCTTCCGTGCGCTCCTTGATGTCAAGCATTGCGGGGAAGCCGGCAAGCCCCTTCGCCTCGAACACAGCTTTCAGCTGGTCCTCGGTCATTGCAGTTTCAAAGTTAACCTTCGTTGCAATATGGGTTAAACGATTCGTAACCTTCATGACGCAGCCTCCTTTCAAAGGCACCTACGTCCGGGCACTAGCAGATGCTAGCGCTCCTCCTCCTTGGCAGCCTCTTCGGCAAGACGTTCAGACAGATTCTCAGCAACTTGATGCTGCTTCTCCATCTTGGAACCCTGAATCATGGCCTTGACGGTCGGGAATGCACCGCCGCCCACGATCAGGATGATGCCGATAGCGGTGTTAAGCGTAACGGGCTCGCTGTACACCACCAGGCCGACGAACAGCGCAACCGGAACCTCCCAGTATGCGATGGTGCTGTAGTCCATTGCCGGCAGGTTGCGGCCTGCAACGAGCAGGCAGCCCAGGGCAATAGGACCACAGACGATCCACAGCAGCACGGCGCCCAGCCAGTTGAAGGGGGTGAAGTGAATCTCTGTGATCCAGTTGGTCTGCCCCGTAGCCATGCCGACGATGTTCATCAGGATAGCGATACTTGCAGAACCGATAACGGCGAAGATGAAGTTGTACACGCCGCGAGCGGTGGTATCAGCATCCTTGCGATAGCCGTTGAAGAACATGGAAGAGCCGTAGAACACGCCAGAGAGCAGGCCGAAGGCGTCACCGACGATCTTCTGCGGGAACTCCGGAGTAGAGGCGGCCAGGTTGAAGTCAAGACCGAAGAAGTTGCCGCCAACGCCGAAGCCGAGAAGGCTCTCGCCGAACAGCATACCGATAAACACGATGCAGAGGCATACCCACTGCAGCGGACTCATCGGCTCTTTACGGAAGATACGTGCGAGCACTACGCAGATAACCGGGCCGGTGTAGATGAACATAACGGCATTGGCAACAGTGGTCATCAGCGTAGAAGTCACGTAGCAAGCCAGGGACATGCCGATCATCAGACCGCCCAGGGCGATTGCGGGAGTAAGCTTCAGCTTCTTGAATGTTGCAACCTTATGCGTAGCAACCATGAGGATCAAGAAGAAGAGCAAACCCATGCTCATGCGGCCGATAGCCATGATGGCGCCGATGGAGTCGGAGCCGTTCAGGCCCTGGGTGGCGTCGAACATGTTCGTACGCGTTGCCCAGCGGCTGAACAACGGCACCAAACCCATGCCTGTTGCAGAAATCAGCATGAAGATAGCGCCGATTTTGCGGTTCATTTCAAATTGCTGGGAGCCATCCCCCTGGCCCGCAGTGGTGATTTCGTCTGCCATTGGTTCCTCCTTAAAAAACCAGTAGCATGTACAGGTGCCTCCAATTCACCCGATTTCGGTTCTGACCGCACTAGGTCGTGCTTGTATTGATACCCCTATCTAAGCCCGATCCCGCTCGGTCGAATCGATTACCCTTGTTGGCTGATTTGGAGACCAATTAGAAAAAAGGGGGCTTGGCTGAACTTGTCTTGCCAGGCCCCCTTTCTATTTTACATATTCAGAGCTCTACAAAAGTAGGTTCTGACTTAGGCCGAAAGCCTAGTCCTCCCACATCTCCGGGTGGATGAGCGTGCAGTCCTTGACGCGGTTCGGGAAGTAGTCGAGGCACTCGCCCTCGCGGTAGACGTCAGCCGTGGAGCAGTGCAGGCCGCCACCGAACGGATAGGCGTCGCGCAGGTCAACGGGGATGACGTTCATGCCGAGCTGGTCCATCTGCTCCTGCTCGTGGACCTCGGAAGCCTCGACGATGACCGTGGAGGGATCCAGAACCAGGCAGTTCATGGACAGCCACACGGAGCTGTAGCACAGCGCGGGCGGCTCGTCATGGGCGGGCTGAGCAGCGTCGACGATCTGCCAATCGTTGGCCTCGAAGATCTCCTTCTGGCCCTCGGCGGGATGACGATGCGGGTTGTTGATGATCAGGCCCGGACGCAGCGGCACGAAGGTGGCGTCGATGTGGATCGGGTACGGGTCGCCCGGGAAGTTCATGGCATGGATGCGGTACTCGGGGTAGTAGCGCTGGAACCACTCCATGGCGGTGCGGTTGGTGGTCAGGCCGTGCTGGATGAAGATATCCTTGCCCATGCGCATGAGGTCGGCGGCGTCCCACATCGGCTCGACCTCGGTGGTCACGAAGTCCTTGTTGGCGGTACGGACGAGACGCTCTTCCAGGGTGATCTTCTCGTCGTAGTAGTTGTGCTTGTAGGAAGCGTCGGTCAGACGAGGACGGGGAGCCTGGGTCCACAGGAACTCGGGATCCTCATCGAAGTACTGCTTCATGAGCGGCCAGTAGGCCAGGTACTCGAAGTAGCGGCAGCGGAAGGAGTTGGCGGAAGCCATGATCTCGTTGCCGACGGTCAGCAGGATGTCGCGCGGAGGCATGCAGGTCATCATGGAATCGTTGCGGAAGTCCGGCGTGCCGATGGCCTGGTTCCACTGCAGAGGGGTCGGGCGGTCGACGACGACGCCGCGCTCCTCAACGGCCTTGACCAGGTTCTCGAGGCACTCGTTGCCACGCTCGACGGTGCGCAGCGGGCGCAGGCCCCACATGCCGCGCATCTCGGAGTCGACCGGCACCTTCTCAGAGGTTGCGGGCTCCTCGGGCGGGATCATGGAGTTATCGCAGCGGCCAACGATGACGCGCTTCAACGGATCCCAGTCGTTCCAAGAGTTGACAATCTTCGCCATGACTGTCTCCTTTCTTTGAAGGTGCTTCCTACACCTTCGACGATGCACACTACCTATTGTGTACTCTTTGGCTTAACCGGCCTTTTGATTTGAAATTCGCTAAGAGGGAAAGATCACTTGGCAACCCTGTAAGTTCGTTTCATTTCGTGTTCCGGTTTTGCCGACGAGATAGTTATATCACCAGAGTTGTGCGCCTGCAATAGGTCATTTACACGTATTTTCGGGCACTTTGCACAAGTTCATTGTTCAGGTGCACAAAAATCTGTAACAAAGCTGAAATACTCGTTTATGCATTTTTCGTACGATTATTGGATATTTTCCTTGAATGAACCGATTCGCACGAATGATTATCGGTACGAATCGGATTTGCATGCATTTATATGGTCGAGTCTATGTTTCGCCAGGGGGCTGATATTTGCACAACCAATGGGAAATGCGCCCTCTGATAACCTTGGTCTATCGGTTTTCGGTTATTACATCGACGTAGCAATCCTCTTTCAAACGCCGCGAGCGGCTTCCTTGAAGCACTTAACGGCTTTTGGTTCTTGATGTGAGGCTTTGCCGCTTGAGCACTCGCATAAACGGCAAATCTTGCCGTTATTTGACCGTTTTCACTCTTCTCGTTTCGTGGTATGGGCGGTTTCGCAGCCGTTAAAAGGATGCGGCAACGGTATCGTTCGCAGCCTTGATCGCTTTCTGCCGGCTGAAAGCCCGTATGAAATGGCGCGATTGCGCGATTTGTTCGCTCTTCGACCCGTAATCCGGCCGGTAGCCGTTCCGAAGACGTGGCCGTTGTTATTGAGGGGCAAGGTCATCGTTGTTCGACGTCAGAACGCTTCCCGAGGCTGCGTTCCAGCCTGTTAGCTGCCTGGCAACGGAAGAGGGCGGCGCAGCCTGCTTGCTGCGCCGCCCTCCGATGTGGCGATATGCTCGGCTTCGGTTAATGCGATACGCCTGGCTTGGCTTGGCTTAATAGTACCTGTAATAGGCGGCGCAGCTGCCCTCGCTGCTGACCATGCAGGGCCCTACCGGGTTCTCCGGCGTGCATACCTTGCGGAAGAGCGGGCACTCGCTGGGCTCCATACGGGCGCGCAGTACGTCGCCGCAGCGGCAGCCCTTGGGGTTGATGGTGGGCTCGATTTCGGGCTGAAAGCGCTTCAGCGCGTCGAACTGCGCGAACTCCTCGCGGATGCGGTATCCGCTGCCGGGGATGTCGCCTAAGCCGCGCCAGGTGGCGGTGCAGGTTTCGAAGACCTCATCGATCGCGGCCAGGGCCACGGGGTTTCCCTGCGGCATGACGCCGCGCGCATAGGCGATCTCGATCTCCGCCCTGCCCTCGTGCAGCTGGCGCACGATCATGGCGATGCCTTGGAGCACGTCGACGGGCTCGAAACCCGTGACCACGCCGGGGATGCCGTATTCCTTCGCCAGGAACTCGAAGGGCTTGGTACCTGTGATGGTACCCACGTGGCCCGGCAGGATGAGAGCGTCGAGCTTGAGGTCCGGGTCCTTCACCAGCGTTTCCAGGGCGCCGGGCATGTTCTTGTGCGCGGCGAAGACGCTGAAGTTCTTCAGGCCCATGGCCGCAGCGCGCTTGACCGCCATGGCCACCAGCGGCGTTGTGGTCTCGAAGCCCACGCCAACGAACACGATCTGGCGATCGGGGTTGGCCTTCGCAAGGGCCAGCGCGTCGAGCGGCGAATAGCAGATCTGCACGCTGCGCCCTGCGGCCTGCTCCTTGAGCAGGCTCGACGTGCTGCCGGGCACGCGCGTCATGTCGCCGAACGTGGCTATGGTCACGTTCGGGATGCGCGCGAGGGCGATGACGGCGTCGATATCGCGGTTCGAGGTGACGCACACGGGGCAGCCCGGGCCTGACGAGAGGCGCACGCTGTCGGGCATGAGGTTGCGGATGCCGTTGCGCGCGATGGCCACGGTGTGCGTGCCGCACACCTCCATGAGCGTGATGCCGCCTTCAGGCGCGAGCTTGCCGATGGACTCGATGAGGCCGCGGGCGAGCTTCGGATCCTTGAACGCCGCCAGCTCGTTTTGCATGGTGCCGGCATCGACCGTTCGGCTGCGATGTATGTTCTGGGGTTGCATGATGAGATTCCTTGGTACGAGGGGTGAAATGCGAAAAGCCGACCGCCTGCGCGCCGCAAGGCTGCAAGCGATCGGCCGGTTGGGCTGCCTAGGCCGTGGCGGCGGGCAACTCGTCGCCTGCCAGGTCGGGAAACTCCTTGATGAGGTCGATGGTCTCCTGCGCGTAATCGGGATCGACCACCTCGATGGCGAAGCCGGCGTGCACGAGCACGAAATCGCCGATGCCCGCCTGCGGCGTGAGGTCGATGGACACGCTGCGCGTGACGCCGAGGATGTCCACCGTGGCCATGCCGTCGCCGTCAAGCTGCGCGATCTTCGCGGGAATAGCTAGGCACATTCGCTGCCTTCTTCCTTCCATGATGAGACGTTTTCGGGATGCGCCGCTGAGCGCCTGCGCGCCTTCCGAGCTGCTACTTCCCCGCCGTCTCGTCCGTTTGTCTTGCTGCCCATGCTACCACAGCCTGTCCGTAGGAGATGCAGCCGTCGCTGGGCGGCAGGTCGCGGTTGAGCGCCACGGTGAAGCCGTTGCCCTGCAGCGCCGGCACGGCGTGCTCGAGCAGGTAGCGGTTGAGGAACACACCGCCCGACAGCGCGACCGTGGTGATGCCATACAAGCTTTGCACCAGCTGAGCAGCCATAACGATGGCGTTCACGAACGCATCGTGGAAGCGGCGCGCGATGGTTGCCACGGGAACGCCGGAAGCGATGTCGTCGAGGAGCGCCTTGAACGCCGGCGCCGCGTCGAACAGCAGGACCGACGTGTCAAGCGCGGTGCTGGTTTCAGTTGCCGTATTCTTCACGACATCTATATGGTAGGCGTCAGTGGCCGGCAGCCCCTCGGGGACCGCGCCCATGGCCGCCTCGAGCTCGATGGCCGGCTGACCGTCGTAGGACGGCTGGCGGCACACGCCGAGCAGCGCGCTGGCAGCGTCGAACAGGCGCCCGACCGAGGAGGTGTAGGGCGTGTTCAGGCCGCGCTCGATCATCTGGTCGCACACTTCCGCCTGATCGCCCAGCGCCAGCAGCGCATCGGCAGCGCCAGGATGCTCCAGCAGGTCGAACTCGTACAGGACGCCGTAGGCCATGCGCAGCGGGTTGCGCACCGCCGCGGCGCCGCCGGGCATGGGCACATAGGCGAAATTGGCGAAACGCTCGTAGGCCTGCTGGTTGGTGAGCAGGACCTCGCCGCCCCACACCCGGCCGTCGGCACCGTAGCCCGTGCCGTCGAACGCGATGCCGCACACAGGGCCGAACAGCCCGTTCTCCCCTAGCACCGAGGCGATGTGCGCATGATGATGCTGCACCTCGGTCAAGGGCAGGTTGTTGCGTTGTGCCTGCTCGCGGGCCCATTTGCTTGCAAGGTACTCGGGATGCGCATCGCAGACGAGACGGCGCGGCGTTTCCTGGAACAGCTGGCGATAACGCTCTTCGGCCTCGAGCCAGGCATCATAGGTTTCCGCATTCTCGACATCGCCGATATGCTGCGAGACGAACGCGTCGGGGCGCTGGTCGTCGGCTGCGGCGGCGCGCACCAGGGCGAACGTGGCCTTCTGCTCCGAGCCCGTGGCAAGCAGGGTTTCCTGCTTGGGCTGCGCCTCGGGGCAGTCGAGCGCGATAGGCAGCGGGGCGAAGCCGCGGGCGCGGCGGACGAACTGGATGGCCTGTTCATCGCCAGCGCGCACCACGCGCAGCACCGAGTCGTCGTAGCGCGACAGGATGCGGCGATCGTTGCCCAGGATGGCATCGGCGATGCCGGCGAACTTGGACAGCGCCTGATCGTCGTCGGTGACGATGGGCTCGTTATGCAGGTTCCCCGAGGTCATGACCAGCATGGGCAGCGCCGAATCGCCTTGCTGGGCCCGCAGGGCCTCCGCGAAATCGTGGAGCAGCAGATGCTGAACGGGCGTGCAGGGCAGCATAACGCCCAGCTCGGGAAGGTTATCGGCCAGGCCGGCGGCGAACTGCGCCTCGGCCCGCTTGCGCAACAGCACGATGGGGCGCTTGGTGGATTCCAGGGCGCCCTGCTCCGCCTTGTCGACATGGCATGCACGGCGCGCATCGGCCGCGCCCGCCACCATGACGGCGAATGCCTTGCCCTGACGGCGCTTGCGCTGACGCAGCTTCGCCAACGCATCGGGGTTCGAGGCGTCGCATACCAGATGGAAGCCGCCGAGGCCCTTCACCGCCACGATGCCGCCGTCGAGCAGCAGCTTGACCGCTTCCGCGAAAATGGCATCGGAGGCTTCGCGAGCATCGCCCCACTGCGGCTCCTGCTGACCTTGCGCAAGGTTCACCCAGCTGATGTGCGGGCCGCAATCCCAGCAGGCATCGGGCTGCGCATGGAAGCGGCGATCGAGAGGATCGGCATATTCGGCGGCGCAACGCGGGCACATGGGAAAATCCTTCATGGACGTTGCCGGGCGATCATAGGGCAGAGACCCGATGATGGTGAAGCGCGGGCCGCAGTTCGTGCAGTTGATGAACGGATAGCGGTAGCGACGGTCTGCGGGATCGAACAGCTCATCAAGGCAGTCGTCGCAGGTGGCCAGATCAGGGGAAACCAGCGTTGTCTGATGGGCGTCGCGATCGTCGGAGAAGCGGATGTCGAACGAGCCGAACCCTTCCAGCGGCACCTCCTTGAGATCGATCTCCTTGACCTTTGCGGCGGACGGGGGATTCATGTGCAGCTCGGTGACGAACTTGTCCAGCAGGTTCGCCTCGCCCTCGACATGGATGAACACGCCCTCCACAGCGTTGAGCACCCAGCCGTTGAGCTGGTATTTCTTCGCCAAACGATACACGAAGGGGCGAAAGCCCACCCCTTGCACGATGCCTTTTACCTGTATGTCGAGCGCTTCGATCATACGACGCCCTTTCATTGAAGGTTTACGTTGCTTTCCGCCGGCCGATTCCAAAAAACGCGCGTCGGCGAGATTGCCGACGCGCGTTGGGTTTCAGCCGTTGAGCCGAGGGGCGTTACGCCTGCTGCAGCTCTTCCAAGATGTCGCACACCACTTCCGCCAGCGCGCGCAAGGTGACGCCCGAGTTGTCGGGCAGATGCAGATGCACGCAACGACGGCCGCGGCTTGCGAGCGTGACCAGGTCGCCCGATGCCTGCGCCTTCGCCAAAGAACCCAGGCTTTCGGCCTCTTCCTTCAGCGGGATGTCCTTCAGCTCGTCTGCCGATAGGATGAGGAACACGCCGCAGTTCGGGCCGCCCTTTTGCAGCTGGCCCGTGGAATGCAGGTAGCGAGGGCCGACCTCCAGGCACGACACCACGCGGCGCTTCTCGGCCACGCCATGGCGGATGGTCTCAAGCGCCTCGCGACGGCCTTCGCCCGTGAACGGGAGGAAGGCGTTGAGCGCGAAGAAATCGCCGGGTTGGATGCTGGCGAGCAGCGCACGCAGCGATGCGCGCACGTCGGTGCAGTCCTTGAAGCACGGAGCTTGACGCACCTCCACCTGGCCCATGTGCACGTCGTCGACGAAGTCCTGCACGTAGTCGGGCTCGGGCTGGCCGTCGCGCAGGATGTCGAGCACCGCGGCCTTGGCCGACGCCACGTCGGGCTGGTCGAACGGGCACACCTTCATGAGGTAGCCGCACATGGCGATGGCGTACTCCCACATGATGAAATGCTCGGGCAGCTCGTACACGGACTCGATCTTGAACGCCGCGCGCGGGATGGTGGGGTCGATGTAGGACAGGCTCATCTCGAAGTTGTGGCGTTCGTCCCACAGGTCGTTCTTCGTTTGGTACATGATGACGCTGCGGTCGCCCGGGTCCTTCTTGAGCAGCAGCGTGTCGATCTCGATGTTGGGCAGGATACCCTGGCCGTTCTTGCCGACGCTTTCGGCGACCAGCTGCTCGATCCACAGGCCGAGCACGCGGCCGCGCTTCTGCGTGAGGAAGCTGAACTTGTTGCGGCCCTGCACGTAGTTGTCGTACAGGAAGGCCGCCAAGCCGATGGCCGGGTTGTCGATGGCGTCCTCGCTACAGGCGCGCTCCGCCTCGACGGCGTGCTGCATGAACTCCTGCAAGTTGATGCCCACGAGCGCGGCGGGCAGCAGGCCGAACACGGACATGGCGCTGAAGCGGCCGCCCACGGTGGGCTCGCCGGAGAACACCGCAGCCCAGCCCTCCTCGCGAGCCTGTTGCTCGAGCTTGGAGCCGGGATCGGTGATGGCCACCAGATGCTGCACCATTTCCTCGTCCGAAATCTGGTCGGCCAACGCATCGCGCACGGCGCGCAGCGCCAGGCGCGGCTCGATGGTGCCGCCCGATTTGGAGGATGCGATGAACAGCGTGGAGCGGGGGTCGATCTCCGACAGGATGCCGCGCACGCGGACCGGGGAGTCGGAATCGAGCGTGCGGAAGCGCACCAGGGAGGAGTCCGGCTTGTGGTACTTGGTTATGGTCATGGGCGCCTGGGTGGAGCCGCCTTGGCCGATGAGCACCACGGACTTCAAACCCTGGGCGATGATGGAATCAGCAAATGCCTGAATCTCGTGCAGCGGGTACGGCGGATTCGTTGCGAGGTCCGTCCACCCCATGTAATTCTGTGCGCATTCCTGCGCTTCGTCGGAAAAGCCGTAAAGCGTTGCATCCTTCGCATGAAGGCGGCTGGCAACGCATTCCTTCACCAAGGTTTTGGCGGAGGGGTAGAGCTTTTCCATATCTCCAGACAGCATGAGCACCTTCTTTCTGCGTAAGTATTCAGCATTCTAGCAAACCGTGGCAGATGGTACCCCGTTTAGACGCCTCCGTGTGATGGAGTTGTGAACTGGGAAGCGGAACGGTCAGCGTTTAGGGCGGAAAGCGCATGTTTCATACAGTTGGAGGGGGACGGGCGGGTGCGGGGCGCAAGGAAGCGCCTGGCCGCCGGCGGCGATGGGCCGGACAGGCGCGGAAGGCGGGCGCCGCGAAGGACGCCCGGGGCGCAAAGCAGCACGGCCCGCCCGCGTGTTGCCGGCGCCGCAGGCTCCAGGCGGCGCGACCCGCCCGCCCGTTCATGGGCGGCGCCGAGCAGGCGTGAGGCGCTACAGGTCCAGCTTGTCGATGACCGATCGCAGCGTGGCGGCCGAGGCCTTGAGCTGCTCGGTTTCCGTCTCGTTGATCTTGATGGGCACCTGGTACTCGATGCCGCTGGCGCCGACGACCGCGGGCATGGACAACACGATGTCGTACAAGCCGTACTCGCCGTCGATGTAGTTGGACACGGGGAGAATGGGCTTCTCATCTCGAGTGATGGCCTCGCAGATGCGCTTGACCGTCATGGCGATGCCGTAGTAGGTTGCGCGCTTCTTCTTGATGATCTCGTAGGCCGCGTTCTTCACTTCCTCGGCGATGCGGTCCATGTTGCGCTGATGGTCGGTGTGGCCGCGCAGCTCGCAGAAGTCGTTGAGCGGGATGCCGGAGATGTTCGCCAAGCTCCATGCGGCGATCTCGCTGTCGCCGTGCTCGCCGATGATGCGGGCGTGCACGTTGCGCGGATCGACGCCCAGGTGCTCGCCCAGGGCGTACTTGAAGCGCGCGGTGTCGAGCGTGGTGCCGCTGCCGAGCACGCGGTTGGCGGGCATGCCGGAGAGCTTGAGAGCCACATAGGTCAGGATGTCCACGGGGTTCGAGACCACCAGCAGAATGCCCTGGTAATCGCGCTCGGCGATCTGCGGGATGATGGACTTGAAGATGGCGACGTTCTTGTTCACCAGGTCGAGGCGCGTCTCGCCGGGCGCCTGGTTCGCCCCTGCCGTGATGACGGTGATGGCCGCATCGTCGATGTCGGAGTAGTCGCCCGCGTAGATGTTCATGGGGCTGCCGAACGCCATACCGTGCGCGATGTCGAGGGCCTCGCCCTCGGCGCGGTCGTGGTCGACGTCGATGAGGACCATCTCGGAGAACAGGCCCGATTGCATGAGGGCGAAGGCGCTGGCCGAGCCCACGAACCCGCAGCCGACGATGGCCACCTTGCGAGGATTGATGATTGCTGCCATGGTTGCTCCTATCCTTTGCGGGCGGGCCGCAAGCGCAGGTTTCGCGAGGCATGCCCCGCGGGGGATGTATGCCGGAGGCGAAACGCCGAGCCGACACGTAGGGTATACTGTGCGCATGATACAACAAGCTGGAACATCCACTGCGGCAAAGCCGCATCCCCAACGCGGTTTCACCGCGTTTCCCCTGAAAGTGCTGGCCATCGCCGGCATGACGTGCAACCACGCCTGCTACATCTATTGGGACTACCTGCCGCCGGAGATCCTATGTGCGCTGTTCACGCTTGGCGGCCTGACGTTCCCCATCATGGC
The DNA here is from genome assembly GCA_905215325.1 of uncultured bacterium. Lineage (GTDB taxonomy): Bacteria > Actinomycetota > Coriobacteriia > Coriobacteriales > Eggerthellaceae > Senegalimassilia. The sequence goes on from CAJMPP010000003.1 coordinate 41,686, forward strand.
GTTTCTGCTGGTGGAAGGGTATCGCCATACGTCGAGCGTGCGGCGTTATGGTCGGCGTCTGCTGGCATTCGCCCTAGTGGCCCAGGTGCCCTACGGGCTGTTCCTAGCGCATGAGCTGAACGTGCTGTTCACGCTGTTCGTCTGCCTGTGCCTGTTGTACGCGTATGACCACATGCGGCGGCGCGGGCTGTTTTGGCTGACGTTCGCGGTGGTGACCGCCCTGACGGCGTTCTGCGATTGGGGCATCCTGGCACCCTGCATGGTGCTCACGCTGCATGTGGTGAAGGACCGCAGGCAGCGCGTGGCGTACTCGGCGCTGCTGCCCATAGCCACCGGGGGACTGCCGGCGCTTATGCAGCTCATGGAGCTTCCCACGCCGCAGAACCTGGCGCTCGCGCTGTATCCGCTGGTGGGCTGCAGCGCCACGATCCCGCTGCTGTGGGCGTACAACGGCGGGCGCGGCAGGTCGATGAAGTGGTTCTTCTACGCGTACTACCCCGCGCATATCGCCGTGCTGGGATTGGCGAAGGGGCTGCTGCTGGGCGACTGGAACATCGCCGTGGCTGGGTAGCGCGCCCTGAGCTGCGCGATGATCGATGCAGATCGAGCAGTGCGCCGCGATCGCGCGAAGGCCGATACGAGCCGGATAGCGCGTTAAGACCGCGAGAGCCGGGAAGATGACGAGGGCCGCTGCGAAGTTCGCAGCGGCCCTCGTTGTTTCGCCATCGCCCGAGAACGGACGCGACGTTTATTTCCAGTCGGCCCCCAGGACGATGAGGAAGTCCTCCTCGAACAGGTAGGTGTTCGAGTTCTGCACCGCCTTGCCCACGCCGAGGGCCTTCACGATGGCCTCGGCCGCTTCCTTGTCGGAGGAATCGTTGTACACCACCACAGTGTTTTGGTAGTCGAAGTTGTCGGCATTGCTGGTGTTCACGCTGTATCCAAGGCCCTGGATGCGCTCGGTGGCGTCGAGGCCGGCTCCCGCAAGGCCGTTGCCGTTGCGGATGGCCACGCTGCCGCCGCGCTTGACCGCGCCCGTGCCCTCGCCCGCCGCGCCGCCGCTTGTGGCGCCGCCGTCGCCGGTGGTTGCCAGAATGGTGCCCGAAGTCTTGTCGACGACGTCGCCTTCGGTGGGCGGCAGGCCCGCATCGACGCGCTTCATCATGGCCTTCCATTCCGCGGTGTTGTTCACCTCGTACCAAACGCCATTGATGTACTCGGAAGTGGTGGGTTCCATGGCGGAATAGATGTCGGTGGACGGGTCGAGGCCCTGCATGGCCTGCGCAAGCCCGATGATGTCGGTAACGCCCAGGTCGGTGGTGACATACTTCGACAACGCCTGCACGGTGGAGGCCATGGACGCAGCGTCGGCGGACAGCAGCTTCTTGGCGATGGCCGACATGACCAGGCGCTGGTTGGCGGCGCGATACTCATCACCCGGGCCGATCTCGTCGTAGGCGTGGCGCGCGCGGCACAGGATAAGGGCCTGGTCGCCGTTAAGCGTTTGCGGGCCGGCATCCAGGTGACCGCCGGCATCCTCGTCGTCGATGGTCATGGGCACGTCCACCTCGATGCCGCCGAGCGCGTCCACGATATCCCGGAAGCCATCGAAGTTGATCTCGGCGTAATGCGAGATATCGACGCCCGCCAGCTTCGACACCGTTTGCACCGAAAGCGCAGGACCGCCGAACACGTGCGCGGCATTGAGCTTGTTCACGCCGTATTCGCCCATGTCGACCATGGTGTCACGGTGCAGCGAGACCAGCGTGACCTTCTTGCTCACGGGGTCGATGCGCGCGAGCATGATGCTGTCGGTGCGGTAGCTGTCGCCGAAATCGCCGGACTCGTCGCGCTCCTCGGAGCCGTCGGTCCCCATGAGCAGCATATAGAACGGCTCTTTGGTCATGTTGGTTTTGACGAGGTACTTCCCCACGTTGCCCAGACCCGCGTGAAGGTTGCCGGAAAGCACCTGCACGTACGCGAACGCCGCTCCGACGGCTATGACCACGACGGCAAGCGCCGCGATGCCGGCATAGAACAGCTTGCCGTGCTTTTTGTGCTTGTGGGTTTTGGCGTACTCGTCGCGCGAAAGGCGGCGCACCGATGGCTCGCCTTGACCGGCGGACGGCCGGTCTGCGCCGTAGCTATCGCGCGCATAGCGGTTTTGGGCGCGCACGTCTGCAGCGGTTGCGCGCCTGCCGTTGGATGGTTGGTTCGTGTTTGCCCGGCCCGCGCCGTAACGGTCGCGCCCGTAGCCTGTGCGTTTGTTATCCATACGGTCATTGTGACGGCCCCCGGCCCCCATGCAAGCGGCCTCACACGCTTTGCGGGAAATGCCCATATGAGCACAAGCGGGGAAACGGCGGCCTATCGAGGAAGAAGAAAGGCCTGGAACGCATTTCGCGTCCCAGGCCTTCAAGGCGGGAAACCGGGGGGCTTCGCCAAAGTCAGCGAGGGGCCCTGCGGTACCTGGAATTCACCTGAAGCAAGGCGGCATAGGCTTTGGTCCATGCCGCCGAAGCCGAAGGTGAAAGCCGAGTGCCGCAGGGCCCCGCAGCGTCGAACAGCTCCGCCAGCCGGCAGGCCGGCAGAACCATTTAGCCGCCCGGGAAGCGGATGACCATGTAGATGGCGGCGAGGGCCACCGTGAACAACATGATCGGGAAGCCGCGTTTGAAGAACTGCATGAAGGTGATCTCGTGCCCGAACTTCTTGCTGATGTCGGACAGCACCACGTTGGCGGATGCGCCGATGAGCGTGCCATTGCCGCCCAAGCACGCGCCCAAGGACAGCGCCCACCACAGCGCCGTGCCGTCGATGCCGTCGGCCTCGAGCGTGAGGATGATGGGGATCATGGTTGCCACGAACGGGATGTTGTCCAGGAAGCTGGAGATGACGGCGGAGCCGACCAGCACCGCGAGCATGGTGACCATAAGGTTGCCGCCCGTGACGTCGATGAGGCCCTGGGCCAGCATGCCGATGACGCCCGTCTCGGACATGGCGCCGACGATGATGAACAGGCCGGCGAAGAAGCACAGCGTGGTCCACTCGACGCCGTGCAGCGCCTCCTCGATGCTTTCGCCGGAGATGAGCAGGATCAGGCCGGCGGCGGCAAGCGCGATGACGCAGGACTCCAGGCCGAGCGCGCCGTGGGTCATGAAGCCCACGACCACGAGGCCCACCATGGCGACGCTGATCTTGAGCAGGCGCGCGTCCTTGATGTAGTCGTTCTCGTCAAGCTCCATGATGGACTTGCGATGCTCCTCGCTGGCGGTGATGTTGCGGCCGTACATAACATAGAACAGGCCGATGACGGCCGCCAAGATAACGACGACCGCAGGCGCATCGTAGGAGATGAAGTCGGCGAAGGTGTAACCCGCAGCCGAACCGATCATGATGTTGGGCGGGTCGCCGATGAGCGTTGCCGTGCCGCCGATGTTGGACGCCAGGATCTGCGTCATGAAGAACGGCACCGGGTCGATGTCGAGCAGGCGGCACACGGTGATGGTCATGGGGCCGATGAGCAGCACGGTGGTGACGTTGTCCAGGAAGGCGGACAGCACGGCCGTGAGCAGCACGAACAGCACCATGATGGTCCAGGGGTTGCCCTTCGCCATGCGCGCGCACTTGATGGCCAGGAACTCGAACACGCCCGACTGCTTCACCACGGCCACGAACAGCATCATGCCGAACAACACGCCGAGCGTGTTGAAGTCGATGTGCCCGATAGCCGTTTCGAACGGCATGATGTGAAGGATGAGCAGCAGCATGGCACCGGTGATGGCGACAAGCGCGCGATGCACCTTCTCGGTCATGATGGCGATCATGGCCACCACGAAGATGGCGACGGATACGATCTGGCTAGTATCCATATCCCACCGCCTTGGTTACGTTGTTTTCCACGGGTCCTTCTTTCTCCAAAGCGCGCGACACCCTAATATTCGCGCAAGGATTCACTATAGCAAAACCAGATTTCGCCATGCTGAGCTGTAGGGAAAGTTTCTCGTGTTTTAACGTTGAAAGGCGGCGGCGTGCAGCGGCCGCCCGAGCGCGGGATATACTGAGCGCATGCATTTACGAAGGTAAGCGAGGAAACCATGGGATTGAGATTCACCGCCGCCCGCGCCGTCAGCGGCGTCTCCACTTGGGGCCTGAAAAACGTGTTCCACCGCCCCGCCGCGAACTTCCCGGGCAAAATGGCCCTGTACGTGGACCCGCAGCTTATCGCGCACCTGCGCGGCAAGCTCGAGCGCGGTAGCGTGTGCGTGGTGGGGACCAACGGCAAGACCACCGTTTCCAACCTGCTTGCCGACGTGCTTGAAACGTCGGGCCAGCAGGTCGTCTGCAACCGCACGGGCGCGAACCTGGATTCGGGCGTGTCCACGGCGCTGCTGCACGCCGGCAAGGCCGACTGGGGCGTGTTCGAATGCGACGAGCTGTGGCTTGCTAAGATCCTGCCGCAGCTGCGCGCGAACTACGTGGTGCTGCTGAACCTGTTCCGCGACCAGCTTGATCGTTGCGGCGAGATCGACCGTATCCAGGACAGCATCGTCAAGGCGCTGGGCAGCTCGCCTGAAACCGTGCTGGTCTACAACGCCGACGACCCGCTGTGCGCATCCATCGCCGACCGCGCCGGGCAGCTGCCGGGCCGTGAGGCCACACGGTCGATCGCCTTCGGCGTGGCCGAGAGCATGGGCTTGGCGCAAAACACCGTTTCCGACGCCACCATGTGCCAGCGCTGCTCCACCATGTTCGAGTACGACTGGCGCCAATACGGCCAGCTGGGCGAATGGCGCTGCCCGAACTGCGGTTTCGCGCGCCCTGCGCTCGACTTCGCCGCCGAGAACGTGCAGCTGGGAGCAGACGGGCTTGCGTTCTCGCTTGCCAAGCCCGGCGCCGGCGATGCCGGGCGCGAAGGGGCGTTCTCGGTGAGCGCCCGCTTCAGCGGCGCCTATATGGTGTACAACCTGGCCGCCGTCAGCGTGGCCGCAAGCCTGCTGGGATGCACGAACGAGGCGCTGCAGAAGGCCGTCGACGCGTTCGACCCGCAAAACGGGCGCCTGCAGACCTACGACCTTGCCGGCCGCCGCGTCCTGCTGAACCTGGCGAAGAACCCCACCGGCTTCAACCAGAACCTCAAGATCGTGGCGCAGGACCAGGCGCCGAAGGTGGTGGCCTTCTTCATCAACGACAAGGAAGCCGACGGGCGCGACGTGTCGTGGCTGTGGGACATCGACTTCGAGGAGCTGGCGCAGGCGGGCCCGCTGACGGCGTACGCCGGAGGCATCCGCGGGCGCGACATGGCCGTGCGCCTGAAATATGCCGGCATAGACGCCCAAACCGTTGACAACGCCGACGACCTGCTGCATCGCATCGCGCAGCAGCCGCGCGAGGTGAGCGCGTACATCATCGCGAACTACACGTCGCTGCCGGGGTGCAAGGCCGCGCTGGACGCAGCCGCGGCAGCAGGCGGCGAAGTGGAACCGGCTGCGGGAGAAACTCCCGTGCCGCGCGATTTCGGGACCCAAGGCGCGCCCGCCGGCGAAGAGGCGGCAAGCGGCCAGAACCCCGTGGTCATCGCGCACCTGTTCCCCGACCTGCTGAACCTGTACGGAGACGGCGGCAACGTGCGCGTGCTGCAGCAGCGCCTGGCATGGCGCGGAATCCCCGTGGAGGTCCGTCGCGTGAACCACGGCGACGCCATCGACCTTTCCGACGTCGACCTGATCATGATGGGCGGCAGCCCCGACCGCGAGCAGAAGCTGGCCAGCGCCGACATCGTGGCCATGCGCGACCAGCTTGACGCATACGTGCAGGACATGGGCCCGCTGCTGGCCATTTGCGGCAGCTACCAGATGCTGGGCCGCGAGTGGCTGGTGGACGGCGAGAAGGTTCCCGGCCTGGGCCTGGTGGGCATGACCACGGGACGCCCCGGCACCTCGGGCGACCGACTGGTGAACAACATCGCGCTGCGCAGCCCCTTGGCCGACGAACCCGTGGTGGGCTACGAGAACCACGCAGGCCGCACGTACCTTGACGAGGGCGTGGAGCCCTTCGGCACCGTGGTATCCAACACGGGCCTGGGCAACAACGAGGAGACCAAGCAGGACGGCGTGCGCTACAAGAACGTGCTGGGCACGTACCTGCACGGCCCGCTTCTGGCGAAGAACCCGCAGGTCGCGGACTGGCTGCTGGCCCGCGCGCTTGAACGCAACGCCAAGCGAACCGGGCAGCCCCTGGTCGAGCTGGCCCCGCTCGATGATGAGCCCGAGAAGGCCGCCAACGCCTTCATGTGCGACAAGCTGGGAGCCAAGTAGCGGCGGATAGCCAAGCGCAGCCGGGCGCGTAAGCTGCCCGGCTGCGGACGAGCGCAAGCGGGTGCGGAAGCGCCCCGACCGCAAACGAACATGGGCGGGCGCATAAGCTACCTGACCCGCAAACGGACGCGGAAACGCCCCAGCCTGCAAGCGAATGCGAAAGCGCGGTGCCGACCCTATGCGAGGAAAACGCATGGGGCCGGCACCGCGCTTTTTGCTTGGGAGCGATTTCGAGAAAAAAGAAAGCGGGCCGGACATTGCTGCCCGGCCCGCGCACATTCGTGGAGCCAACGACCGGATTCGAACCGGTGACCTGCGCTTTACGAGAGCGCTGCTCTACCAGCTGAGCCACGTTGGCACACGGCTTCTTGCGAAGCGCGAATATGAACTATACCGAAGAGCCTGTCGTTTCGCAAGGGGCAAATGCAACTTTTCGGGCGAACGAGCGGGCATTCGCCGTTTCTCCACAGGCTTGCATGCTTGCGTTGCAGCCCTTGAGAGCCGCATAGGCGCGCGCTCAACCGGTGCGGCCATCGCACCCGAAAGCTACACGAGCCCGCGCCCTAGCGTTGGCGCCTAGCCCGGAAGCCGCCCCGGCGCGCAGCTTCGGCTCGCCTATCCCTCGTCCTCGGGGGCTTTCACCACCAGCACGGGAACTTGGGCCTCTCGTAGCACGTAGCTGCTCACGCTGCCCAGCATGCCGCGCAAAGCGCCCAGACCGCGGCTGCCCATGATGATGAGCCCGCAGCCGTTCTCCTGCGCGTACTTCACAATCTGGTCGCCCGGATGCACCTCGGGCAGCAGGCAGACGCGCTTCTCGTTCATGAGCGGGCGGATCACCCCGTCGACCTGCGCATGCAGGCGCTCGGACGCTTCCTCCGTTGCCTCCTCCATGGCTTCTTGCATGCCCATGGGGACGACGCTTTCGGTCAAATCCACGCCGCGAGCCTCGAGCTTGGCCACGGCGGTTCGCTCCAGGTCGACGATCTGGACGACGTGCAGCGCAAGTCCGGCGTCCTCCTTCGCGAAGCGCACGGCCTCGTCAAGCGCCGCGCAGGCGGAATCGGACCCATCGAACGGAACCATAACGGCATCGTAGAGCATTGCAACCCCCTTCTCTCACCGGTGGAACCTGGCAAGGCAAGGCGACGTAGCACGTTGCGACGAGCATCGAGCGCCGCGCCACGGCCGCACATCCCCGGCAACCGCGCGCACATCCCCGCGTGTCGCACGTGTTCCGCAGGCCGCCGAAGCGGCTCAACGCGCAAGCGTCGCGGACCCTTCCCCATCAGGCTTTATCCCCAGTATAGCAAGAAGCCCCGCGGCAATCGCCGCAGGGCCTCCGCAAACGCCGTTCGCGCAAACGGCGTTGCCATGTTGTAACGTTTCGCTAACGCAACGGGCTACCCGCCTACGCACAAGCGAAAGACCGGCTACACCTCGAGGTGCTTGAACGCCTCGGGGACCTCCTTGAAGCCCTTGGACTTCACGGCGCCGACGATCAGGCCGATGATCAGCCACACGACGCCGACGATGTAGGTCATGGCCTCGAAGCCAGTGAAGACATACACCAGGATGCCGATGCCGATCCAGGGGCAGATCAGGTACTTCACGATGTCGCCGAAGGAGTTGCGCTTCTTCTCGCGGATGAAGAAGAACAGGAACACGGCGAAGTTCAGCAGGATGAACGAGGCCAGGGCGCCGAAGTTCACCAGGCCGGCGAGCTGGGTCATCTTGTCGCCCATGGGGATGGACAGGCACAAGGTGACGACACCAAGGAACACGGCGGAGAACCAGGGGGTCTGGTACTTCGGGTGGACCTTGCCGAACGCCTTCGGGATAACGCCGTCGCGACCCATGGAGTACAGCAGGCGCGAGGAGGCCATCTGGGCGTTCATGATGTTGGCGATGCCGATGGCGATGATGTTGATGACCAGCATGATCTTATAGAAGACCGGGCCGCCCACCAGCATGACGGAATCGAAGAAGCCCATGTCGGGATCGGTGTTGGCCCAGTCAGGCTGCACGATGGCGGCGATGTAGGTCTGGGCGACGAACACGACGATGATGGCGCACAGGGCGATCAGGATGCCGCGGCCGATGTTCTTCTCGGGCTCGTGGGTTTCCTCGGCCAGCGTGGACATGCCGTCGAAGCCCAGGAAGGAAAGCGCTGCCAGCGAGATGCCGGCGGCGATGAAGTGGGCGTCGACCTGGCCTTCCTGATAAATCGGGTCGAGGACGAAGGCGCCGGCGCCGCCGCCGCCCATGATGAAGTTGCAGCCGAGCGCGATGAACGCGATGACGGCCAGAACCTCGATGACGAAGATAACCCAGTCAACGCCGCGGCTCATCTGGATGCCGCGGATGTTCACGAACGTGTTGAAGGCGATGAAGACCACAGCCCACAACCACGCCGGGCTGCTAGGGACCAATGCGGTGCCCCAGTTCATGACCATGACGATGAGCAGGGACGGAACCAGGATGTAGTCCAGCAGGATCAACCAACCGGCGATGAAGCCCACGTGCGGGTTGATGCCGCGCTGTACGTAGGAGTACACCGAGCCGGCGATCGGGAAGCGACCGGACATGCGCATGTAGCTCATGGCCGTGAACATGATGGCCACAAAGCCGATGATGTAGACCAGCGGCGTCATGCCGTGGCTGTTCAGCTGAATGGAGCCGAAGATGGATTGCGGGGCGATGATGACCATGAACAGGACGCCGTACATCACCACGTCCCAAAGGCCCATCCCGCGGCGCAGCTCTTGCTTATAGCCGAACTGCTCGATGTTGTCCCCGGCGTTACCCTTCGCCGGAGCTTTCTGCTCTGCCATTTCCCTTTCCTTTCTTTTTTTACGGGGAAAACAAGCATTGCGCAGGGCCAGAAGCGCGATTCCCGGCTCTACGCAATAGCCCGTACTTTAGCACGTTAAAGCGCATGAGTAGAGCGAATATGCCGATTCCTAGCGCCTTCGTGCGTGATTTTGAGGCCGAAAGGCGACCCTACGCGCGCAAAAGACACGAAATATGCCCGATTTCCTGGGGAAACCGGGCATTTTGCATAAGATGCCGAAACCGACGACACCGGAACAGCCGTGTATTTTACCCATCGCTAACTAAGGCGAACGGTAGGTTTACGGCAATAAACGGTCGCGCGAACGCATAGGGTTTCGCTCGTTACGCGGTGCGATCCGGCCAGGCCTTGCCATTTGACCGGAAGCGCCCCGGCACCGTAAACGATCGCCGCAACCCGCGAATAGACCAGCCGCCTACGACCGCAGGCCTACGGCTGCGGGATTTATGGCTGCGGGATCAGAACGGGGAACTCGGACAGCTTCGGCGTCCCGATGCGCAGCGACACGTCGACCTCGCACGGCTCGCAGCCCTGGCTCACCTCGACGTCGCTTTGCACGGACATGTACATGTACGTTTCCACGGCGTCCCAGCCGGTAACGCGCATCAGCAGACGCTGCAGCTCCTTCGAGCCGTTCATAAGCGCCTGCTCGTAGTGGGTGCCGCTGCAGTTCACGTACCACTTGCCGTCGGGGCCGAAGGTCTCGAGCACCGGCCAGTTCAGCTCGAAATCCTTCACCAGCTGCACGCGAACGGTGATCTCAGCGGGGATCTCGATGCCGGTGCCGCACAGCTCGGCGTCGCCCATGGTGGCGTGCACGTCGCCCATCTGCAGAAGCGCGCCGGGAACGCGCACGGGGAAGTACAGGCGCGTGCCCTTGGTGATCTTCTTGTTGTCCATGTTGCCGCCGTGGCTGCCCACGAAGCCGTCGATGACGTCGGGGCCGGACGGCGCGGTGCCGATAACGCCGATCATGGGGTTAATCGGGAAGCTGACCTGGTTGAACGTGGCCATGCCGTCCTTGATGGGGATCTTCTTGGTGCGGTAGCCGGTGGTCTCGAACAGCGGGCCGCAGTGATCGTCGGTGGCGATGGTGCCCTCGTCGGCCACCTTCACCTCGTAGATGTCGACCACCAGCACGTCACCGGGCTCGGCGCCCTCGATGTAGACGGGGCCCGCGGCGGGATTGGCGAAACCGTACGTGTAATCAAGGTCGGCCATGGTGGTGTTCTCGTCGGGAATGCGGTTGCTGAAGCAGTCCTGCGTGTTGAACTGCAGCACCTCGCCGGGCTTGGCCGTGGCGCAAGGCTTGTTGTCCTTGGAGAATTCGTAAACCTGATCGGTGATGATCTGCATGATGCCCCCTTCTTCATGGTAGCGAACACGGCTTGCCGCCGTTTCGAGCGATTGTACGCCAACGGACGGAGGCGCGCCACGGCGGACGCCGACACGGCAGGGTAAGCTCGACGGCTGGGCGAAAGCGGCGAAGGGAGAGCGCGCCACGGCCACCGCTCCCCCAGTCGGGAAGCCTGCGTGCGGCCCGAAACAGCGCCCGGAAAGCGATAGCCGCCCAAGGCGAACCCGGCGTCCAACGCAAAAGCCGCGAACGCAAAAAGGGCGCGCCCCCCGCATATGGGAGCACGCCCTTCGACGCGTTATATAAGCACGCGAGGCTTACAGCTCGAGCACGACGGCCTGCTCAAGCTCGATGCCGCTGCGCTGCGCCAGCGAGCCCAGCAGCTCCGCCTCGGCCTCGGGCTCGAGCCACGCCATGCCGCATCCCGCGGAAAGCTGTCGCGGGATGGGCGCAAGGCGACCGCGAAGCCCTTCGCTTACGGCCGCCTGCTTGAAGGCGAGCGCGTCAGTGGTGGTATGGAACGACGCCACCGCCGTCTTCACCTTCCGCCGCGCCATGGGTTAGGCGATCTCGATCACGAAATCGTCGCCGACGCGCTGCGCCGTCGCCGTGCGCTTGCGCTTCTTCGCCAGCGAGCAGATGTTATCGCGCGCCACGGTGTTGCTCACCGTCACCTTGATGGGCTCGGAGCCGCCCTTCTTCATGGCGTTCATGGTCAGGATGACCGGTTCGGGGCAGGAGAGCCCACGAGCGTCAACTTCGATCATTGGAAGTCCTTTCGATAAATGAACTGGGGAAACACGCTTGCAACTTATACGCTACGCGGCGTTCTTCTGCTTGCGCACGTTCACGATGGCGATGACGAACAGCACCACGATGCAGCACGCGAGCACGATCTGGCCCGCAACGCTCGGACCGCCCAGGACGGCGGCCTTCTCGGCGGTCGCGGCGGAGGCGGCAGCGCCCGCCAGACCGAAGTTATGGGCGAAGGCGGCGCCGATAAGCATGCCGACGAAGGTGACGGCGGCGTCGCAGGAGCCCTGGCCGGCCAGCGTCATCTGGCGCAACGGGCAGCCGCCGGCCAGCGTAGCGCCGAAGCCCACGGCGTACAGGCCCAAGATGTTCCACAGGTGCTGGGAGTGGGCGATGGGCTGGCCATCGAAGCTGAGCTTGAAGCCGCCGGTGGCCAGGTTGAACACCATCATGACCACGAACAGGCCGGCGATGGGGAGCATCAGGTCGAAGTCGCGCATGAGGAAGATGTTGCGGACGGAACCGGCGAAGCAAATGCGGACCTTCTGCGCCAGGGCGCCGATCACGAGGGCGGTCACCAGGGCGATGAGCACCGGAGCGTGCTTGGAGCCCGGGCCGGCCTGGCTGACGGCGAACACGCCGGCGAAGACGCTGATGCACAGGCCGATGATCAGCAGCGCGGGCAGGACGGCGCCGGCCGTCTTGTTCGTGTCATGCTCGCGGCCCAGGGAGTAGCCCTTCTTCAGGAAGAACGTGCCCGTGGCAACGCCCAGGACGAAGCCGATGAGGCCGACCCAGGCGTTCAGGTCGCCGGCGGCCATGCGCAGCACCATGCGAAGCGGGCAGCCCAGGAAGATGAGGGCGCCGATCATCATGATGAAGCCCAGGACGAATCGGGTCATGGGAGAAGAACCCGCCGTGGAGCGGTACTCGCGCGTGGCCAGGGCGATCAGGAACGAGCCGACGACCAGGCCAACGACCTCGGGACGGAAGTACTGCACCGTCTCGGTGGTCTGCAGCTTCATAGAGCCCGCCATGTCGCGGATGAAGCACGCAGCGCACATGGCCATGTTTGCGGGGTTGCCGGAGAAGGCCAGAAGCGCCATTCCAAGGCCGACCAGCACGCCAACCAGGGCCAAGCCCTTTTTGCTGTTGAGGAAATCCAAGGAAGTCCCTTTCTATATATAAGGATGAATCGTTCGCATTCGATCCTCCGTCGCGCATGCGCACGCGCGGGCCGCAGGCCTGCGGGGACGACAAGGCAGAACGCCCAAAACGCCATTCGAAACGGAAAACAATGCAAGCCGCGTCAAAGCGCGGCGAAATCGACGCCCAGCAGAATGCGTCGGGTGTGGGCAGAAAACCCGTGGCAGAATGATCGCGCTAGCAGAATTTGCGCGAACCAGTGGTGCATTGTAAGGAGGTAAAGGTTTCGTGTCAAAGGCGGCAGGCGAAAACTCCCCCTGAGCGGCAGAGAGGGGGCATCTGAGCAAGCGCCACTCGTAAGGTTTGCCGAGGAATCGCCCATAGGGTCCTCACGGCATTGCCGCAGCCTTGCCTATAGGGTTCCGCTGAATCGCCTGCAGAGATGCCGCGGATCACCTATAAGGTCCCCATATCTTCGCCGCAGCCTCGCCTATAGGGTTCCCTTCAGTGCTGCCAAGACATCGCCCTGAAGTACCGTCTATTTGTGAAGGTTCTGTGATAGGAAACCATTTGCTTGCATCACGGCGAGATGGCGCGTATAGTTCTTTCTCGCAGCTTTTCCGAAACATTCAGTTCCGCGAAAAGCGGGTCACATATTGCGGGGTGGAGCAGTCTGGTAGCTCGCCGGGCTCATAACCCGGAGGCCGTAGGTTCAAATCCTGCCCCCGCGACCAATAACACCAGGTCATCGGCGTAAGCCGGTGGCCTTTTTCTTTACTTCGAGGGCTCAGTGGTCCCAAAGTGGTCCCAAATTCCAAGAAGAGCCAAACTTTCACTTTTCCGCCACATTCAAGCGTGACGGTTGTGACGGCTGTGACGGCATTTGATAGGCGCCGCAGCTTCGGTCACTATGGGGCTATAGGACAAAAAGTGTGTCCAGTTTTTGGCATTGACGCAGATCAACGCCCATTTTTATTGAATAAGTCAAACAAAACGACTTTTCCGGGGGTGCGGACATTGCCCTTTTGCCGTCATGGTAGGTTTCGGCGGCGTCGTACTGGTCGCAAACCGCTTTAGGCAGTTCGCCTCTGATTTCCTCGAACTTCTCCCTCTCGAGCTTTCCGAAGATGATCATGAATCCGATGCAGTTGCTTTTGGCATACAGGCAGCAAAGTGTCTTGCCGCCCCGGCGGTACTTGTATTCGGACGTCCATTTCTTGCCGCCCGAGCCCCATGTTTGTTCCATGTCGTAGCTCTGGTTGATGATGGCGTCAAGCGTCTGCCACACCTCAAGCAGTCGGGCTCCGATTAATTCGGTCAGGGCTTTTTCGTCTGGTGCCTCTATTGCCGACATCTTTACTCCTATAGCTTGTAAATTACCCCAAGAATATCTAGCGCCTGTTCCAATGTCATTCCGATATCAAGCTGGTCAACACGCATGTTCTCTTCACGCATTTCCGCAACAAAGCGCTGCATATCTCTGACAATCTGAGGATCGAGGCTGATATGCGTCTCTGCGGGAACGAATGCAATGAGACGCATGACGTCTTTCTTGTGCTTCTTAAGATCCGCGCTGTTTACGTGTTGGCCATTGCGTTTGCGGTCGTTCAAGTCGATATGGGCACGAGCTTTCAAGGGAATGATATGGGCGGCGTCTACGATGCTTATGCCGTCAACTTTATCTAACCCACTCGTAAGGAAGTTGTAGTACGCGTCATTCAGAAGAATGGCCGAAAGGCTCGATACGTCTTCATCAAGGGGAAGGGGTCCAATTTCCGAGTCTTCGTTGTGAAGCGGAAAGTCAGGGTGCCTTGCAAAGAGCTCGATCATATGTGGGTAGGCATTGTCCGTTGGTTCCGTGAAGCGATAGAAATGCACATCGTTATCATTGCGCCAACCGCAGGTATATCCGCCATCGCCGATGAACGCCCAGAGCGTCTGGGCGAAGTCCTTCGCAGGTCGATCGGCCAGTATGACGATGTCAAGATCTTTGGTTCGCCTGAACTGAAGTCCGCGACTGGCAAAAATAAGGTCGCACGCGCTGCCGCCAATCAATGCATATTGGTCGGGGAAGTCAGCAAATCTTTCCTTAAAAAGCTCCATGCCTTGAACACTCATGAGCAAATCCTTTTCTTCAGGGTTTCCAGTGCGTCATCAAGACGCGGGTCGTCTTCGTCGTTGTCTTTCAGTGAGAGATAAAGCGATATGTCGTCAACTCGGTCGCCATCTGCATCTATGTCGTAGTTCCAGATTTCAAGCAAGATATCGGGCACGTCATCTTTTTCGACGACGTTCATGCGGTCTGCATACTCGTCCAAATAAGCATGGTTGTATTCATCTGTCGCATAGGTTGTCCAGTGGTCATCTGCAAGCATCGTGAGCATGCTCAAAGCGGTGATCCCCGCATAGAAGCAACCTTGGGATAAGAAGTCTTCTTTGCTATCTTTGAACTTGAGATAGACAGATGATGCAACAGGAGACGAAAGATATGGCTCAAAGGTTTCAAGCAGTTCGGCTGCAGACGCATCTTTCACTTCGGCTATAAAACGCTTGCGTCCCTGGGATCCTATAACCTGCGGTAATACGAGCTCGATTTCTTTGAAATAGTTCGAAGTGCTTGCCAAGCTCTTGCCCAGCAACTGAGCAACCTCGCTGGTTGACTTGCCTACCCATGAGCCATTGATGATGTGGATTGCCAGACGCTGCGCTTGCGGCGATAAGGGCTTAGCGCCTTTGGGTTCCGAAAAGCTCAAGAAGGAAAGCCCCAGAAAGGGCAGAAAAAGGGTGTCTTCTGAATTGATCCAGGCTATACCTTCTTCGCAGAGGCGCGTAACTTGGTATTTGCTTAGGCTTTGCGAAACGATGACGCACGGCATTTTGAAACCGGCTTGCAGCTTACCAATCATATTCACCAGCATCGGCAACCTGATAGTGCCTTTGGGAGCGATGAACATGCATTCGGTATCGCCGATGGAGCCGAGAGAGATATCGTTGTGCAGCGTGTAGAAGATAGGATAGCTGCCAAGATTCGGCGTCTCTCCCTGTGAAACGGTAAAGCCAAGAACGCTTGCGGGCAAATCCATATCCTGCACCTCCTTTAATTTCACAATATTTTACCCAATTACAGCATAGAAGTAAAATTGAGTAAAACTAGATGTAATTACACTTGAAATCTTACTCCCAATGCCCACCACTTTCGACGGTTTCGTAGTGGCCGGTAGCGTCGTGGTGAACGATTTGGCTGCCGGTAACCACTTGAACCATTTCGGTATGATGACCACTGCCTTCGCCAGCCACCATGTGGGCCTTGCCGTGAGTAACTTTATTACCAGTAATGTCTGAGCCGCAAACATTGCAGATTGATTTTTCTTCGTAACCATACGTTGGAATGGATTCATCCCACGCTGCGGAGTCCTGAACCCCAAACCTGCGAATAGTCCACAACCCACTTTTTGCTCGGTGCTGCAGGCACACTTTCATTATTGCTCGAAGAACCGTTATTGCTGCCACCAGAAGCCCCGACATTATTGCTGTCTGACGGTGCAGAGCTTGGTGCCTGTGTTGAATCGGTTCCAGTGGGTTGGCTATCAGAACCAACAAAACCATTCTCTGCTGCGCTTTGGCCTGCTGCCGCATCGGCATTCTGCTCTTCGTTCGACGAAGCGCTTTGCACCGCTTCTGTGGTTGTTAGACCAGCTTCAATAGCTGCAACGTTCAATGAGCCGTCATTACTTGTTTGACTTGCGGTATCAGTCGAACTTTCGCCAACAGCATCGTTGCTATCGCACCCGCGCAAGCAAAACGCGCAGATAAGGGCAACCGCAACGACTGTGATAGCAGCAATGGCAGCTACCTGCTTGGGGTGGCTCTTAATAGTCTGCCGGCATTGCGCCAAAGCATCTTTTGCTTTGGTAACGTAATATTTCTTTCGCAAATTGAAAGCTGAATACATCTAGGAATGAAAAGACATGGTCGTCAGCCATCGGTATGATTTTCAGCGACCAAGCATAAAACGTACCGAGGAAGGCATCGCGACCATGTCCGGCAACATAGTATCAGTCGACGAGGAGTCGTTGAAGCCCGACCTTCGCGAGCTCGTGAGGAAAACCGTGCAGGAAACGCTGAACGCCCTGCTAGACGAGGAAGCCGACGAGATGGTCGGGGCCGAGCGCTACGAGAGAACGGCGGGGCGCGAGGCGTACCGCTCCGGGCATTACAGGCGGAAGCTGGTCACCACCAGCGGAGAGGTCGTGCTCGACGTCCCCAAGCTGCGCGGAGCCACCTTCCAGGCCGCCGTCATCGAGCGCTACCGCAGGCGCGAGACCAGCGTCGAGGAGGCCATCATCAAGATGTGCATCGCTACTCACGCGCCAAATGCTTGGCGCCCTCGCAGCGATGATCTTGCCCTGCGGGGCCTGCTCGCCGGGCTTCCGCGCGCCTTCGGCACGTGGGTCCCGGCTGCGCCGTTCTCGGGGCTTGTGGCCAGCCTTCGGCAGGCCGGCCCCCTCGAACAAGAAAGGGCGTCCGGGTCCCTGAGCCCGAACGCCCCTTCCGACGTAAACGGACCGTCAGCGGTCCATTTCCTGGGATGCCGCCCTGGCAAGCTGCATCCCCGCCTCCATGCCGAGCCCCTTGGCGATGCCCTGCATGGAGAAGCCGCGGCCAAGCCGGCTGCCGCCGACCTTGAAGCCGCTGCCCTCGCGCTGGAAACTCACCTGCTTGCCACCCCTGCTGACGGACATCTCTATGCCGTCGGCCTTGAGTCTGGAGGCAAGCTCGCGCATTCGGTTGCCGGCGGGCGCCTCGCGCGAGATTTCGTCCACGCGCTCTCGCACATGCTGCCGGATGTACGCCTTGTCAGGCTGCACGCCGCGGGCGTGCATCTCCTTCTCGGCTCGCGTGGGCTGCATGGCGTGGACGCGCGAGTTTCGCTCGCCCTTCACCATCTGCCGCAGGCCCCATTTGGCATCCAGCTCGCGCATCGCGTTCGCGCGGTCCACCTTCGCCTTCTGCCCGCGCCCCTCGCAGAGCCGGTTGCCCGTCTCCAGGTTCGTGCGGTTGATGCCGATGTGCACGGCGAAGCGGTCGGTGCCGTCAGCGGCGCAGTGCTCCTTGTGCAGCACCCAGACCGCCTCCTGCGCCGGATAGCGCGTCCGCACCCAGTCCTTCGCGAACTCCATGCACCTCTCCGGCGTCATCTTGCCACCATTGCAGCTGCATTCGTCGGGGTTGAACCCGATCACCTGGTGGTACATGTAGGTTGTGGACGCGCCCGCGCGGCCGGAGACGTTGTGCCCGTAGGCCTCGCGCGTGGAATCCATCTCCTCGAACCACCGATCCTCGTTCACGATGTGCTGGGAATCGCGCATCAGGGCCCGTTCGTCGTTGAGGTACTTGCCGAGCGAGCCTGCATGGGCGGCCGAGGTGACCGCCACTTGCTTGATGGCGCTCACGGCTACATGCCGTCCCAGGCTTGCCACTCGTCATCGACGACCTCGGCCTGGGCGGTCTGCTCGGATTTGCATGCATCGAAGTCTACGCGCCAGACCTCGACGTCATGCTTGCAAGCGGCCGCCTGGCTCTTCGCGTTATAGCGGAATTGCATACGCTTAATGTCGCACTCCTGCTCGCTACCAAGGCCGAAGAACTCGCCAGCCGGCGTGTTGCTCGCGTAGGTAACGGGCATCTGGAAGACGCCTTCGCGTCCGGGCTTGGAATTCTCCGCGCCCTTGATCACGATGGCTCCGTCCTTGACGGGTGCGCGGTTCGCCCATTCCCATTCGTGGATGAGGTCGTCAGCGCGCTCGGTATAGGCCTCGCTGCTGCCGGGGGTCACGGTTACGCCCCAGCCCTGTTTCGAAGTGCCGGTGTTCTGGGTACGTACGGTGCGCTTGCCCGCAAGGCGGGTGAAGTACTGACAGTCGTCGGGGTTTGCCAACGCCAACGCCACCTTGCCGCCCATGGACCCCAGAATCTTGTCGCGGCCGGCGTTCTGATCGCCGGGCTTGTTGTACTTCTGCCATTGTTTTAAGTCTTGCGTGGCGCAATAGGCATGCAGGCGATACGAGCGTCCAAGGGTGACGATTTCGGCCATGGCCTCAACCTTGGGCAGGTTGCCCCATTCGTCGCCGAGGATCGCCGTCTCGTGCGGTAGGCGGCTACCGTTCATGTCGGCCTCGGCCTGTGCGATGTGCCACCACTGATTCATGAACGCCGTCATGAGCACCATGTACGGCGCGCCCTCTTCCATCAGGTGCATGTACACGACGGTCTTCTCGCGCACCATGTCGCGGATGGACACGTCGCTTGCTGCGGTGATGCGGCGGATGCCCTCGTCGTTGAAGACGCTCAATGCTTCCTTCAGCGTGGACAGCACGTTCTTGCCGGCCGTGGTCACACCGCCGTCGGAGAGGAAATCGGCCGCCGCGGCGTAGGCCGGGTGGTCGGGGCCAACCTCGCTGCTGCGGATGAAGTCCTTGAGCGGCGCAGAGGGATCCTTGCCATCGCCGGTGGTGCCGCGATTGATCATGTCGCACACGGTGGCCATGTTCTTCCGAGAACGCGGGATGTCGGCGAAAGCCACGATGAGTAGGCACGCCGTCAGCACATCTCGGGCCGCCTTGGGAAAGTAGGCGTTGCTCTCGCCGCCGATGGGCACGAGGTCGGCCGCGGTCTGGCGGGCGGTCAGCTGCGCTTCGCCCATGTTGCCGGCCTCCGCGAACTCGGCGATGAGGTCGATGGGGTTGAAGCGGCTGGCGCCGGGGTAACCCCTCAGGTCGAACACAATGCGACGGTAGCCAAACTCGAGCGCTTTGTCGCCCGTGAGTTCCAGCATCTCGTTCTTGCCGGTTACAATGAGGTTCCACCCTGCAGCCATGCACAGATGCAGCGTCTGCAGGTAGACGAGCCACGACTTGCCCGAGCCCGTCTTGCCCGTGATGGCCCAATGCGGGATAGAGCTGTCGAAGAGGTAGCCCTTCTTCGAATTGCCGATAACCAGGCCGGCTTTTTCGGGGACTCCCCTGCCGTTCCAGAAATCGTTCTTCTTGCGCAACTCCTGCATCGACGTGATGAGTTTGGCGTCGCCCAGGATGCCGCCGGAGACGTTTCGCCCCTCGTTCTTCTTGAAATACTGCATGAGCAGCAGGAGGCCGAAGATGAGCACGACGAAGCTCAGCCAAAGCATGAACGCGGGGACCCCATGCTCGCTCGCGAAGAGCTGCGCCATGTATTGACTCAGGCCGCCCGCCGGGTCGCCTCCGGTGATGATTGCCCTTAGCGGCTTGAAGTTCGCTCCGGTCTTGAACAGGGTGTTGCTGGCCATCGGCACGCCTATGGGCGCGGCGACGACCGCGATGGCAACGCTGCCGGCGATGAACGCGATCGTCGCGATGAGTTTCTTTATGTCGAAGCTACCCATAATTTCCTTTCTATGTTTTTATGCGGAGGTTCGCGCCTCTGCGATGAGTTCGCTTACTTGCCTGGAACTCTCCTCCAGCTGCGTAAGCACGGCCTGTGCCTGCATTGCGAGCTGCGGAAAGTCCTGATGGCGGGTATTCGCATGGCGCAGGAGCTGGTTGAGCAGCCCGCCGATCCTGCGCTCGTTCGAGTAGAGGGCCCTGAGGGCTTCGGCATCGACGACGATGCGCGGTCGGCCGTCGTCCTCGAGGCAGCGGAAGCGCACGAAATCCGAGATGGTGAGCCCGGAGGCCCCGGCTGCGCGGGCCAGGGCCTCGTAGTCGGACTGCGACATGCGGACGTTCAGACGCCTGGTGTGCCTACTGGTCATCGTCCGCGGCCTCCATCCTGATGCGGCTCAGCGTGAGCACGGTGCCCTCGCGGGTGCGCGCGCGTTTGTATCCCACGCCGCGGTCGGCCATGAAGGCGGAATGCTCAGCAAGGTGCTTGCCGAACGCTGCGACGCTCACGCCTTCGGCGCCGATCTCGCCGAGAAGCTTGGTAGGGGTGCCCTGCCACTGGGACGGGTATGCAGCCATGAAGTCGATTGTGCGCAGCACGTCGTCGGGGACATCGCGCTCTTCCAGCTCTTCCTGGCTGGTCTTTTCGATCAAGAGCCAACGGCACTGCCGGAAGCGGATCTTGAGCTCGAGGAACTCGCGGTCGCGCCCCGTCAGCGAGAGGGTCGCGTTGCCGTCTGCGCGGTTGACGTTGGACAGCACCATGGTGCTGTCGGCGCAGCCGGTGATGCCGTTGGTGCCGCTCACCGTGTTGAACACATCGGAGTCACCCTGCTTGCGCGTGTGGTGCACAACGACGATGGCGATGTGCGACCTGTCGGCCAGCTGCTTGAGCGGCGTTAGATCGTTGTAGTCCGCGGCGTAGGCGTTGTCGTTCTTGGAATCCCGGACCATTTGGAATGTGTCGATGATTACGAGCTTGGTGGCTGGGTGCTCGGCCAGGTAATCCTCGATCTGAGGGATGAGCCCGCTGGCAACCTTCTCCGCAGCGACCGCGAAGTCGACATTGCCGCTGGTCTCGTCGAGCAGCTTCCAGGCGCGGGTCTTGATGCGGCGGCGCGGGTCCTCGAGGGCGAGGTAGAGGACGTCGCACTTCACGGCGGCGAAGCCCAGAAACTGATCGCCCTGGGCGACGCAAATGGCCATGTCGAGCGACATCCACGACTTGCCGACCTTCGGCGGGCCCACTAGCAGGTGAAGCCCTGTAGTGACGAAGTCCTCGATGACCCAGTCGGTCTCCTCCTGGGGGCTCTTGCAGCACTTCGGCGAGCGAGAACGTCTCGAGCCTACCCATTGCGACCATTACCCTTCGGCGCGGGGAGCACAATCCAGCGGCCGCGATAATCCTTGGCGATCTCACGGCCAAGGGAACGCGCCAACGCGTGAAGGCCGTCCTCGAGGTCGCACACCTTGCGGGTGAGCTCTGCATCTCCGGGCCAGGAATCAAAGCCGTGATTCTCAAGCATCTGGCTCTCGGCCTCGAGCTGCTGGTAGAAGCTAGCGGTTCGCATGGCGCGCCTCCTTGCGGCGCTTCTCGCTCAGCGGCCAGGTGATGTCGATGCCGCCGTGCTCGGCAAGGTATTCGTCCAGCTTGCTTGCCGGAACGAACACCGCATGCCCGATATACGTGACGCCCACCTCGTGCATGAGCAGCAGCGCCTTGCTGCGCCCGCAGCCGAAAAGCTCAGCGAAATCCCGCCAACCCAGGAAAGGCTTGGTTTGGCTCTTCTTTGCTTGCTCTTCCATTCTTCTTCTCCCTTCGGGCGGCCGATTCGGTCGCCCCGTTGATGTGGATATCGCCGGCGCTGATCCATGCGCCAATGCCAACCGGCTGGCTAGTGCTATTCTGGTTCAGTATGTATACACGGTCCATAGATAGGAAAACGTGTGGATAGTTATTACGAGCGAGCTTTCGCCATGGACAACAGGACGGGACGCGTCGTGGGGGTAGACGTAAAGGCGACGAGCGAATCTTTCGTGTTCACACCCAGCAAAGACCCGAATCGTCCCTTTTTGTCTTCGGATATCCCTCCTGTCGAGGAAGCAGCATTTCAGCGTTTTGCTGCCATAAAAGCCGATGCGCGCAGGGAATCGGAAACAGGAGCCGCATTTCACGACTGCTATAAAAGAAGGCTGCTGGAATTCGCAAAGAAGCATGGGCCGCTGTTCGGTTCTGCCGGCAAAAGCCCAACAAACGACGAAGAAATTGTTGAGCCGATAAGCGATTGGGTCACCGCGCAATCTGTGATGAGCGACATTTTAGGAGTGGTTCCGTTTTCCAAAGGGGAGGAATTCCCTTTGGAAAACTTCGACGAGCATTTCTTCGTCACTGCATCGCAGGATACGGATGCAACGGTTTGGACATACTTGTTTGATTCCAGACTAAAGGCGAGCTCGATATACCAATCTTGCCTGAAAGACGATATGTTCCTCGGGTACACTGCCAACGATGGAAGCAGGCCTTCATACATATGGTGCCGAGGGAAAATCCCTGAGGACTGGCTTGTCTCTAAAACCGGCGCCGGCGAGACGATGTTCGCTGCAGCTATGCAGGTGTACCCGACAGAACGGTTTCCCCATCCATTTCCTTTTATTTACGGTTCCACATGTTTCCTATTGTCGGAGGCCAGAGGGATAACCGGCATAACCCAAGAGGTCGGCACCTTGCTCAAGATTGTCGCTGACAGACATGCCGGCGGGATAAGTCTTGGATATCACAACTTCTGGGATGATTGCGATACCGCGGACGAAGGGAGCTACGGCGTTTTGAGCAGCTGCTTCTTGTCGTACATGTGGCACGAGCTCGCTCAGAAATACACGCACAACCATTTCCACGTGTGCGAAAACCCGAAATGCGGTGTCATCATCACGACCAGCACAAGCTCAAACGTGCATAAAAGATTCTGCTCGGAGGAGTGCCGATACCAGGCGAACAACCTCAAGGTTACCGAACAACAGAGAAGGGCAAGGCTTGCTTACTACGATTGCCTCCC
This sequence comes from uncultured bacterium, assembly GCA_905215325.1. GTDB lineage: Bacteria > Actinomycetota > Coriobacteriia > Coriobacteriales > Eggerthellaceae > Senegalimassilia. The sequence goes on from CAJMPP010000003.1 coordinate 64,584, forward strand.
GTTCATCGAGATCTACGAGAAGGCATTCGAGCGCAAATACTCTTTCAAGGATTCAGAGCGCGAAAAGCTTGAAAAGCGCCTGAACAGATGGATAGAAAGATTCAAGAAAACAAAGGAAGGGAAAGCGGCGGAGAAACAGGGCGCAGGCCGAAAAGACTAGCATCTGCGTTGCAGATGCGGCACGCTGCGGGATATCCCCTCGCAGCTACCACAGCTGCAACAGCTGCCACACTACAGTTCTAGCAACCCGCCGATGGTATCGGCCGCAGTTCGGTCGTTTTGCTCGATCGCATGGGCATAGATGTCCATCGTGAGCAATGCGGTCGAGTGGCCCAGTCGGTTCTGAATCGTCTTGATATCGGCGCCCTGACCGATAAGCAACGTTGCCTGCGTATGGCGCAGCTCGTGTAGATTGAAGCCATGGAACCCGCTGCGGGTGTACCGCTTGATCCCCTGGCGGTCGTACCAGACTTCCTCTTTGTCGAACGAGCCCAATCCATGCTCCACAAAGAAGTTGCGACGCCATTTGTCGAACGCCGCCGGCGATATGAATCCGCCGGTCTCGTTCGTGCATACCGGCGTCGTGCCCGGAACGTCCCCACCGCCGAAGAACAGATCGGACTGCATGATCATCCATTCGGTAAGGAATTGAACGGTGCCGTCATCGATAGCCAGGTTGCGTTTCGATTTCTCGCTCTTGGGGTCTCGGCGCACGCCCTTGCTATCAAGCTGCTTGTGAATGTAAATACGCTTGCGAACAAGGTCGACGTCATTCCAGATAAGCCCAAGGGCCTCTCCACGGCGAACGCCGGTGGCCAGGGCGAGCCACACGGCGACGATTCGGCCGTTGCGGCCAGATGCTTTGAGGTCATGCGCAAGCTGCATCGCCTGTTCCTGCGTAAGCGAGCGGCGCTCCTTGGCCTTCGGGCGCTTGACGTCATCGATAAGGTCGCAAGGGTTGCGCTGAATGATCTCCTCCTTCACCGCCTGCTTTAAAACCTGGCTAAGTTTCTGGTGCAGCTTGTGCAGGGCGCTGGAGGTCATGCCGTCTTTGCGCAGTCGCGCATACGTCTTGTTGATAGTCGCTGCATCTATCTTTTGTATCGGCGTGCTCCTAAAGATGGTCTCGATGCGCTTGATTTCGATCTCATCGCGCTCAAGCGAGAGGGGAGACAGGCTTGCCATGGCTTTGCGGCGTTCGTGGAACTCACGCGCGTAGGCTCCCACTTTGAGCATGGAGTGCTCGTTGTTCAGCTCTTCCTCAAGCTCCGAGCGGTACTTTTCCATCTCAATACGCGCTTTGGCTTTATTGCCGTGAACCGTGCGCTGCGGCGACCACTTGCGCTTGCCTCCCGAGGTCTCCGGTGGAAGACGAAGGCGGATGCGATACAGCTTTCCGCGCTCGACTTCGACGATTGATCCCTCGCCATCGATGATGATGCGATCTTGGTTCAATGCTGCTCCCAACTGCCACGGTTTTGCGTTGGGCAAAGCATAGCATCAAGTGGTCCCGCAGGTGGTCCCGAAGTGGTCCCACCCTCCAAATACCCCCAAGAAACACCAAACTATACCAACTTGCTGACCTGGGGTTTTCAAGCTATCATAGATAATACCAGCCAAGAACAACTTTCTGAAAACTAGGGCTCATAACCCGCAGCCCGTAGGTTCAAATCCTGCCCCCGCGACCAAATGTTCAAGCCGCCCATCGGGCGGCTTTTTCGTTGCCCCGCATCTTTTCCCCGATCACCGCGTGCAATCGGCACGATAGAACCTACGGGAACGCCGATCGGCGTTACGAAATAAACGGAACCCGCGACGCCCCCTGCATGCCCTCCCTGCAGGCCTCCCTGCCGCAAAGCGTCTGATTCGCGCCGCAACGCATTCGTTTTCCAAATTGAAACAATTCTGCGAACTGCCTTCGGTAGCGTTTTCCCTGCTATGTACGCGAGGAAAGGGTATGCGTTAGGGAGATTCCCCTCCCTTCGGTTCTCCCGGACGCATGCGCTCTTCCCGACAGGGAAAGGGAAAGGCCATGGAGGATTTCCTTACATCGTTCTTCATCACGCCGTTCACCGGACTTGCGGAGGGAATCGCCACCGCTACCAGCCCGCTTGACGTCATCGATGCCGTCGATGGCTTCGTGTGGGGCCCCATCATGATTTTGCTGCTGCTGGGCACGCACATCTTCATGACCATCCGCACCGGGTTCATCCAGCGCAAGATCGGCACCGGCATCAAGCTGTCCGTGACCAAGGACGACCCCTCCAACGCCGACGGCGACATCACCCAGTTCGGCGCGCTGACCACGGCTCTTGCCGCCACCATCGGAACGGGCAACATCGTCGGCGTGGGCACGGGCCTGCTGTTCGGCGGCCCGGGCGCCATCTTCTGGATGTGGATCACCGGCATCCTGGGCATCGCCACGAAGTACTCCGAGGTGTTCATCGGCGTGAAGTACCGCGTGAAGGATCACTCCGGCAAGATGCTCGGCGGCGCCATGTACGCCCTTGAGCGCGGCTTCAAAAACAAGAAGGCCGGCCGCATCCTGGCCATCCTGTTCGCCCTGTTCGCTTCGTTGGCAGCCTTCGGCATCGGCGCCTCCACGCAGTCGAACTCCCTGGCAGATGCGCTGTACAACACCTCGCTTATCGACGGCAAGGCCATCCCGCAGTGGCTGGTGGGCGCCGTGGTGGTGGCTCTCGTGGCCATCGTCATCCTGGGCGGCATCAAGTCCATCTCCAAGGTGTGCGAGAAGCTGGTCCCCGTCATGGCCGTCTTCTACGTAGTGTGCTGCCTGATCATCATCGGCATGAACGGCCAGTTCCTGGGCGAGGCGATCCGCCAGATCATCGTGGGCGCCTTCACCCCCGCAGGCGCCGCCGGCGGCGCGGTGGGCTCGACCATCACCCTGGCCCTGCAGTTCGGCTTCAAGCGCGGCATCTTCTCCAACGAGTCCGGCCTGGGCTCCGCCCCGCTGGTCGCCTCCTCCGCCACCACGAAGAACCCCGCACGTCAGGCGCTCGTTTCCATGACCGGCACGTTCTGGGATACCGTCGTGGTATGCGCCATCACGGGCCTTATGCTCATGACCACGCTGCTGGCGAACCCCGAGCTTACCACGGCCATCGCCAACGGCACCATCTCCTCGGGCGCCGGCCTTGCGACCGCCGCGTTCGAGAAGATCCCCGTGTTCGGCCCCTTGGTGCTGCTGGTTGGCCTGGTCACCTTCGCGTACTCCACCATCCTGGGCTGGAGCCAGTACGGCAACCGCGCCATCAGCTACCTGCTGGGCAAGAAGGCCGTCCTGCCCTACTACATCGTGTTCCTGCTGTTCGTGTTCTGGGGCTGCATGATGGTCGGCGATGCCGCCGGCAGCGCCGCGGTCTCCAACCTCAGCTCCGTGGTATGGAATGTGGCCGACGTGATGAACGCGCTCATGGCCATCCCAAACTGCATCGCGGTCCTGGGCCTGTCCGCCATCATCGCCCGCGAAACGAAGCACTACGTGTACGACCACAACTTGGAGGAAGTCGACGATACCGAGATTCCGCAATACCACGAGAAGTAGAGCGGCTTCACACCCCCGCACATGTTGAAGGGGTTCGTATTCGAGCCCCTTCCCTTTTTGCCCAAAACCACCCCGATTCAACGCGTCGGGAGTGCGTGAACAGGGCGAACGGGGGGGACGGAGGTATGGTTCATGCGACGCTCAAACCATACCGACGGCGCGCCATGTCTTTTCTCTTTTCTGGACGCGTTCGGCTTTCAAAGTGCACATTCAATTTTTCGTTGCCCCCCTGTTCACGCTAACCGGTGCGTGCGATAGCCCTATAATTACCTGCTGTGAAAACGCCGCCTAGGCGGCAGGAGGGGGCAAAAGCCATGAGAAGGGTCCATGTCCAGACCGTCAGCTTCGCGAACATCGCCATAACGATTGCGCTTGGCATTGCGTGCGCCATCCTGTTTTGGCAAGGACGAGCGCAGTTCGGGGCGCTACAGCAAGCAACCGAGGCGTACATCTCCTGCGAAAACGATGCACAGCAAATGCAGGACAGGTCAGATTACCTGACCGAGCAGGCTCGCCTGGTCACCATGACCGCCAAACCGGAGTACATCGACAGCTACTTCTCCATGGCCAACGACGACGAGCAGTTCGACGAGGCGTTTGCGGACCTTAAAAACCGGTTTGAGGGAACCGACGCATACGAATCGCTGCGCACCGCGATGGATGAATCAAACGAGCTGATGAACACCGAATTCTACGCTATGCGCCTGATCTGCGAAGCGAACGACATCGATCCCTCCCCCTGGCCCGAAATCGCATCATGCCAGATCAGCGACGAGGATTCGCGCACGTCGCACGACAGCATGATTTACGAGGCCCAGAACCTCGTCTCAGATTCCAAATACCAGGAAGCGAAGGATTCCATCAACCGCAACACCAACGACTGCATAGCCAAGGTTACCGATGCCACAATAGGCAGCCAAAACCACGCCGCTTCCGTATTCGATGGCATTTATGGCTCGATCGAGGCATGTGTGGCGATCTACATCGCCCTGACATTGGTCATCTGCGCGCTCGTTCGCCGTGCCGTCGTGAAACCCCTGCTAAGCTTCGGCGACAGCATCAAGGCCAACCAGCTGTTCCCCGTGCAGGGCGCCGGCGAGCTGCAAGTGCTGGCAGAAACCTACAACCGGGTGTTCGCGGAAAACGAGGCCACACATATGATCGTCAAACACCAGGCCGAGCACGACCCGCTGACCGACCTGCTCAATCGCGGATCGTTCGACAAGGCCCTGAAATTCCACGATGACGGCAAGCATGACTTCGCGCTCATCTTGGCCGACGTCGACCAGTTCAAATCCGTCAACGACACCTTTGGCCACGCCGTGGGGGACCAGGTGCTCAAGCGCGCGTCCAGCCTGCTGCAGGTGGCCTTCCGTAGTACCGATTTCGTGTGCCGCATCGGCGGCGACGAGTTCGCCGTCATCATGGCGGATGTGACCAGCGATCTGCGATACACCATCCAGGAGAAGATCGATTTCGTGAATACGGAGTTATCGAAGCCCATCGATGGCATGCCGCAGGTATCGCTGAGCGCAGGCGCCGCGTTCGCCGATCGCCCCGATCCCGGCGACAACATCTACAAGGACGCGGACGATGCGCTGTACCACACGAAGGAAAACGGACGCGGCAGCTGCTCCTTTTTCGGTGAGTTCTAGCGTCTGAACAGGGGAGATGCGCAAGCGGAAAGCAGCTGTGCCCACACCGCGCAACCGAGCATGCGGCATCCCCCCCGGAACGAGTCCGCCGCACAACCTCGTTCTCAGGGAGATTGCATCAGCGTAAAGCGGTTTCCTCGCCCCACGCTTCACGACCGGACGCATAACAAACCCCCGGAACCGAGCCATCGCAAGGCTTCGATTCCGGGAGTTTGCGCTGTTCGCTAGATAAGACCCACAAGCAATTCATGGACGCGCAGGTCGTCGTCGAGCTCCGGATGGAACGAGACGCCCAGCTGATTGCCTGAGCGCACGGCCACGATACGATCGTCCACACGCGCCAGGACCTCGGCGCCTTCATGCGCCTCCTTGATGAACGGGGCGCGGATGAAGGTCATAGGGATGTCGGCGGTTTCGCCATCCGGCACGCCGGGCAACCCCGCGCAGGGAGCAACGGTGCGGAAGCTCCCCAGCTGGCGGCCGTACGCGTTGCGGCGAACCGTCACCGGCAACGTTCCGATAGCGCCCGGCGCAGTTGCGCCCGCGGAAACGGGGCCGTTCGGGTCGCCGGCGGCGGGAACGCCCTCTTCGACGTTTTGCGCCAGCAAGATCAGGCCCGCGCACGTGCCCAGCACCGGCAGGCCGGCGGCCACGCGGGACCTCAGCGTGTCGAGCATACCAAGCTCGCGCAGCATCTTCGCCTGCGCCGTGCTCTCGCCTCCCGGCAGAACCAGGGCATCGCAGGGCTGTTCGACATCGGGCCCCTGGCGAAGCTCAATGCATTCGCACCCCAGCTTCGCCAGCGCGCGCTCATGCTCGATAAACGCCCCCTGAACAGCCAAAACAGCGATTTTCTTAGACATAGGGAAACCCTCCGGTCACATCAAGCAAAAAGAGCCGCCCGCTCAAAACATCGCAGGTGGCGTCAAAGTCAGCGAGGGCCGCTGCGGTGCGTCGTATTGCGCCGAAGCAAGCGGGCATTGGCCTTTGGGCCATGCCCGCGCAGCTGAGGTGCAAGACGACGTGCTGCAGCGGCCCGCAGCGTCGGGTCAGTCCGTTTTGCCGTAGGCAAAACGAAACCGTTACTTGCCGCGCTCCGCCATGAGGAGGGCGATCTCGCTCTCGTTGATGCCGACCATAGCCTCGCCCAGGTCCTCGGAAAGCTCGGCGATGAGCTTGGCGTCGGTGTAATTCGCCACTGCCTTCACGATTGCCTGCGCACGCTTCTCGGGGTTGCCGGACTTGAAGATGCCGGAGCCCACGAACACGCCCTCGGCGCCCAGCTGCATCATGAGCGCAGCGTCGGCCGGGGTGGCAACGCCGCCGGCGGCGAAGTTCACGACGGGCAGCTTGCCGTTCTCGTGCACGTACTTCACCAGCTCAACGGGCACCTGCAGCTGCTTGGCGGCCTCGAACAGCTCGTCGGCGCGCAGGTTCTGGATGCGACGGATCTCGGCGTTCATCATGCGCATGTGGCGCACGGCCTGCACCACGTCGCCCGTGCCGGGCTCGCCCTTGGTGCGGATCATCGTGGCACCTTCGGCGATGCGGCGCAGCGCCTCGCCCAGATCGCGAGCGCCGCAGACGAACGGCACGCTGAACTGGGTCTTGTCGATGTGGTACGTGTCATCGGCCGGAGACAGCACCTCGGACTCGTCGATGTAGTCGATGTCGATGGCCTGCAGCACCTGGGCCTCCACGAAGTGGCCGATGCGGCACTTGGCCATAACGGGGATGGACACGGCCTCCTGGATGCCCTTGATCATCTTCGGGTCGCTCATGCGGGACACGCCGCCGGCGGCGCGGATGTCGGCGGGAATGCGCTCGAGCGCCATGACGGCGCAAGCGCCCGCCTGCTCGGCGATGTGCGCCTGCTCGGGCGTGGTGACGTCCATGATGACGCCGCCCTTCAGCATCTGGGCAAGCTGGCGGTTCAGGGCAACGCGCTCTTCGGCGGTTTGAGGCTCGGTCATTTCCTACTCCTTCTCTGAGAATGTGAATGCCCGAAGGGTACGCTTCATCTGGTTATGGTAGTATCCCCAAAACTGTTTCTTTTCATATGACCAGATGTTCCACGTGAAACAATCGGGGAAAGCGGTGACGAACAGGTGTTCTTCTATGATATGGAATCACGCGGTGACCTGGCGCTTTACGAATACCTGTATCGTTGCATCCGTCACGATATCGCACACGGAATAGTCGAACCCGGGCAAAAATTGCCGTCGAAACGCGCGCTGGCGAAACAGCTGGGCGTCAGCCTGATCACCATCGAGGCCGCATACGACCAGCTTGTCGCCGAAGGCTACATCCGCTCGCGCGAACGCTGCGGCTACTATGCGTGCGACCTTGCGCCCGCCGCCAAAATCGAGGAACCAGAAAGCACGCAGCATCGAACCGAGGCGGCGAACGCGCCCGTAGAACGCGAGCGCGATAATCACGTCGCAAACCCAAATGGCCTTCAGCCGTTTTCGCAAGAAAAGGGGCATCCGGAAAGCTCAACGGCCCTGCCGTCCGACGCCGACTTCGCCTTGACGATCGACGGCTCCACTGCACCCCGTCCACAAAATATCTCGTCCGATGCGCCGCTGCTCGCAGATTTCACGCACAGCACGCTGGCGACCAACATGTTCCCCTACTCCACTTGGGCGAAAGCCGTCCGCCGAACGCTTTCGGACGAATCGGCGGCATCGCTTGCCGAAGCCGCTTCCGCAGCAGGGTCGCCCGAGCTGCGAAGCGCCATCGCCGACCATTTGCGGCAATACCGCGGGATGAACGTGTCGCCCGATCAGGTCGTCATAGGCGCCGGGTCGCAAACGTTATACCAGCTGCTTGTGCAACTGCTAGGGCGCACAAGGCGCTATGCAGTGGAAGATCCAGGGTATCCCCTGCTCACGCGCATGTACGAGCAGCAGGATGCGCAGGTATCGCACATCGGGCTGGACGATTCCGGTATCGACATCGATGCGCTGGAAGCTTCCGGCGCATCGGTCGCCCACATCATGCCGTCGCACCAGTTCCCCACCGGGATCGTCACCACGGCGGCCCGACGCCGCGAGCTTTTGAACTGGGCACGCGAAGGAGACCGCTACCTGATCGAGGACGACTACGACTCGGAGTTCCGCATGGCCGGGCGACCCATCCCCTCGCTGTTCGGCATCGATGCCGCCGAGCGCGTGCTGTACCTCAACTCGTTCGCCAAAAGCCTGGGCGCGGCCTTTCGCATGGCGTATCTGGTGCTGCCGCCGCAGCTAGCGCAGCGATTCCGCAAACAGCTCGGCTTTTACGCGAACACCGTCAGCCCGCTCGACCAGCTGGCATTGACCCGCTTCATCGAGCAAGGGCATTACGACCGTCACGTGAACCGCCTGCGCACCCACGCGCGCAAAACGCAGGACGCCATGGTCAACGCCCTTCATGAAGCCTTCGGCGATCGCATTGCGTTCGCCGGTCTCAACGACGGCCTGCATTTCACCATGCAACTGGAAAGCGAACGCGGCGAACGTGAGCTTGCCGCCGCCGCCGAAGCCGCCGGCATCCGCATCGCCCCGCTGTCGAGTTTCGCCGGCACGGCTTCGCTAAGCGCGGCCCCGACCGGCGCCGAGCCGCAGGCAAGCACGGCAAGCGAAACCTTCCCCGCGCGCTTCATCCTGCGAAGCGACAGCATCTCGACCGAGGAAGCTCCCGCCTTTGCAAACGCGCTTGCAAAGGCGTGGGCGTAAGCCAACACCGCAAAGCGCCCGCAAACGCCTAGGGATAGCCCCGACACCGCAAACGATTCGCAGATCTCGCCCGCGGCCCTGACGCCGCGAGCGCCCGCAGGCGCCCGCGCGTAACCCCCGACGCCGCAAAACGCCCCGGAAAGCGTTTTGCGAAACCGCAAACCACGTCCAAACGCAAAAAAGCGCGAGCCGGGCATCTCTCCCGGCTCGCGCTTCAACGACAGATCAAGCGAACGCTACTCGGCGTCGTAGGACTCCTTGAGCGCCTTCAAGGCCGGCAGGCTGTTCTCGATGGTCTCGCGGGCGATGCAGTAGCTCATGCGCACCCAGCCCGGGACGCCGAAGCTGTCGGAAGGCACGATAAGCAGCTCGTGCTGCTTCGCGCGATCGCTGAACGCCTGGGCGTCGGGCTCCAGCGCGCGCACCCACAGGTAAAATGCGCCGTCGGGCTGCACATACTCGTAGCCCATCTTGTCCAGAGCATCGGTGAGGATGCGGCGGTTGGCGGCATACGCCTCCACGTCGGACGGCTCGTCGACGCACGCGGCGGCAACGCGCTGGAACAGCACCGGCGCGCAGATGTAGCCATGCGCACGGCCCGCGCCCGCGACGGCGAAGAACACGCGGTCGGCCTCTTCGGCGTCCATGGTGTCGGAAACGTACACGTAGCCGACGCGCTCGCCCGGCAGGCTGAGCGCCTTGGAGTACGAGTAGCACACCAGCGTGCGAGGGTAGATGGTGGGAACGTAGGGAACCTCCACGCCGTAGGTGATCTCGCGATACGGCTCGTCGCTGATCAGGTAGATCGGATGGCCGATCTCCTTGCCCTTCTCCTCGAGCATGGCGGCCAGCGCCTCCAGGTTCTCGCGCGTGTACACCGCGCCCACCGGGTTGTTCGGCGAGTTGATGATAACGGCCGCGGTCTTCTCGTTGATGGCGGCGCCCATGGCCTCCACGTCAAGCTGGAAGCTGGGAACCTGCGTGGGCACCTCGACGATGGAGCAGCCCATGGTCTCGATCCACACCTTGTACTCGGGGAAGTACGGGCTGGGGACGATGACCTCGTCGCCGGCGTTGGTGACAGCGCCCAGGCTGATGGCGATGGATGCGGCAGCGCCAACCGTCATATACACGCGGCCCGCCTTCGCCGGGATGCCGTAGCGGCGGGCGATGCTGTCGGCGATGGTCTGACGGACGGCGGGGATACCGGCAGCAGGCGAATACGCATGCAGCTCGACCGGCGGAAGCTTCATAAGCTCCTCGATGGTGTCGGCCACCTTCTGCGGCGCAGGCACGCTGGGATTGCCGATGGAGTAATCGAACACCTTATCATCGCCGATCTCGGCCTTGCGCTTCAAACCGTAGGCGAACAGCTCGCGAATCGCGGAGGGCTCGTTTCCCAAGCCGTACATTCTTTCGTCGATCATAAGGTGCTCCTTGCGTGCCGGTGCGCATAACGCACGATGATAGGTTCGCCGTCCAGATTAGCACTTTCGCACCACGTTGCCGTCCGCATGGCGGCCAACAAAGTTAGCCGGAGCATGAAAACCGTATTTCGACGCACCGGCCCAGCAGACCGAAAGCAAACCGTCACCGCCGGCGGGCGCACATTGCGGTACAATAACCCCAGAACACGGGCGCGTGATCTCGTGGCACACGCTCGAGCCGACCTGAAAACATCCGCGCAGGCGCCCAAGCGCCGCGCACAACGAAAGGGGTTATCATGGCTTTCGGTTACAAGCGCATCTTCGCAGCACTCGACGGCGCATCCACCCAGCGAGCGGTCATGGAGCGCGCCATCGCCCTGGCGGAGGAAGAGCATGCAGAGCTCACGTTCGGTCACGTCATCGATTCCGTGCCCTATGAGGCCTCGGGCGTCGACTTCGAGCTTCTGTGCAACGAGGGCAAGATCCGTATCGAGACCGACCTTGCCGACCTGCTGGAGAAGGCCCGCGACAACGCCGACATCCCCTCCGTGCAGCTGATCGTCCGTGCCGGCCGCATCACCGACACGCTGCAGAAGCAGCTCATCGAGCCCACCGAGCCCGACCTGGTCATCTGCGGCGAGCGCGGCCTGAGCAACATCAAGTACGTGTTCGTGGGCAGCGTTTCCACGTACCTCATCCGCAACGTCCGCTGCGACGTGCTGGTGGTCAAGCAAGACTAACCGCGCAAAGCGAACGGCGAAGCAAGCAAGAACGCGAAAGCGGGGGCCATCGGCCCCCGCTTTTCATTTCCAGATACGGCTCAAAACCCCAAGTCGGCTTTCGAACCATGCGCTCCACCCGGCTCCGCCATGCTCCTCGGGAGCCTATCGGAACCCAAGCGGCCTTCATGCCATGCACTCCGTCCCGTACGTCCCGCAGAAGGCGCCGCCCCAGACGGCAAAGCCGGCGCGACGGCCCGAACCCAAACGATCCAGCAGCCGGGGCCCACCGGCGCCCCCCTACGATGTGACCAGCAAAACGGTGCCGATGACCAGCAGCAGCACGTACGTCAGCTTCAGGAAGCGCTCCTGGCTGATATGTTTGGCAAGCTTGCCGCCGACCACCGTGGCCAGCACGATGAGCGGGATGCAGCACAGCACGATGATGTACACCTCGTGGGTGAAGTGCCCCTGGTACAGCTGCGCGCCGGCGTACAGCAGGTTGAGAATGGACCATACCGCCGACAGCGTGGCGCGGAACTGCTCCTTGTCCGTGAGCTTCTGCACCGCGTAAATGACCAGCAGCGCGCCGCCCGAGACGAACATGCCCTGGATCAGGCCCGCCGCCACCAGCACGCCCCACAGCGCCCACTCGGGTAGGAACGACTGCTTGCGCTGCACGAGGTTCTTAATGCCCACGGCAAGGATGACCAGGCCGTATATCTTCAGCAGCGCATGCAGCGGCACCACGGAGTCAAGCCAGGCGCCCAGCACCACGAACGGCAGCATGACGCCCACGATCTTGCCAAGCTCACGCCAATGGATGCTACGGATGTTCAACACGGCCAACACCGTGCAGGCCAGAAAGCCCGTGGCGTTCAAGATGGACACCGAGCTTTGCAGCCCCAGCGTGAGCGTGCCCACCGGCATGCAGAAGATGTTGCCGGCGAAGCCGGTGATGGCCTGCACGGTGTAGCCGAACAAGAACACCGACAGGAATATGACGTTCTTAACCAACCGAGACCCTCGCTCCCGTTACCTTGCAAACGGCGAAACGATGCCGCCGGCGCTCCGATGCCGCAAACGCCCCGTTGCCGCACGATCGCCGCAACGACGCCGCAGGCGCGGCAATGCCGAACGCGCTTCACTGCCGCAGGTGCAGCAATGCCGCACGCGCTTCGGCGACGCCGACGTTCCGCCGCTGCGCGATCGGCCCCGCAAACTGGAATGCCCGCCCGCGCAGCCGCGCCTTTTGCCGCCTATCCGCAGCTTCATCGTTATCCACGAAATAAGTTGCAAGTATATTACCAAAGTGCCTATTTGCGGCTAATTGCCTTAGCATAAAGGGGAACATCATCTAACATAGGCAGGTACGCAATCCGACAGCATAGGGGAACAGTGGCTGGATTCAACATCACCATCGCTGGCGACTCCGCTATCAACTTGGAGTTCGCCAAAACCATATCGCCGCAAACCAGCGGCATGATCCGCGTTGCGGCGCAGACGCTCACCGACGATCCCATCCCCGGGGTCACCGAGCTGGTGCCCACGTTCTGCTCGCTCATGGTCACCTACGACCCGTGCGTCATCGGCTACGACGAGCTGTGCCAGCGCGTGCAGGGCAAGCTGCGCAACCTGGCCGCCGCCGAGGCGGGCGTGAAGCGCATCGTGGTCATCCCCGTCTGCTACGGCGGGGAGTTCGGCCCCGACCTGCCCACGGTGGCGCACCATGCCGGCATGTCCGAGCAGGACGTCGTCAGCCTGCACTGCGCGCACGACTACCTTATCGACATGCTGGGCTTCCTGCCCGGCTTCGCCTACCTGGGCGGACTGGACCCGCGGCTGCACACGCCGCGCCTTTCCGTTCCGCGCACCGAGATCCCCGCAGGCAGCGTGGGCATCGGCGGTGCGCAGACGGGCATCTACCCGCTGGCAAGCCCCGGAGGCTGGCAGATCATCGGCCGCAGCCCCGTGCGCCCGTATGACCCCGAGCGCGCTCAGCCCATCCTGTACCGCGCCGGCGAGTATCTTCGCTTCCAGCCCATTACGCAGAAGCAATACGACGCCATCGAGGCGCAGATCGCCGCAGGCGGCTATGAGTGCGACATTATCGTAGAGGAGGTCTAGCATGGGAGTCACCGCCATCAAGCCCGGCATCCTGACCACCGTGCAGGACCGGGGCCGCACCGGCTATCTGGGCAGCGGCTTCAGCCCGTCGGGCGTCATGGACACCCGCGCGCTGCACACGGCCAACCTGCTGGTCGACAACGACCCCGACGCCCCCGTCCTGGAGTTCTGCCTGGCCGGGCCGACGCTTCGCTTCACCACCAGCACCTACGTCGCCATCACCGGCGGCGACTTCCGCCCCACGCTCGACGGCCGCCCCGCGCCCATGTACACCGCGCTTGCCGTGCACCGCGGCAGCGTGCTGGCCTTCGGCGCCCCGAAGACGGGCATGTACGGCTACCTGGCCATCGCGGGCGGCTCCATCAACGCGCCCGAGGTCATGGGCAGTCGCTCGACCAACCTGAAGTGCGGCATCGGCGGATGGAAGGGCCGTGCGCTCATCACCGGCGACTACCTGCCGTTCTGCACGAGCAACATCGACTTCATCCCCAACCTGGGCTCGCACACCGTCGACCGGGACGACGCGTTCTACGGCTTCGACGACCCCGAGATCACGCTGCGCGTGGTGCCCGGCCCGCAGGAGGACATGTTCACGCAAGACGGCGTGGACACCTTCTACGGCCAGCCCTACACCACCACCAGCCGCTGCGACCGCATGGGATTCCGCCTGGACGGCCCGGAGATCGAGACGGTGAACGGCAGCGACATCATCTCGGATGGCATCGCGCTGGGCGCCGTGCAGATCCCCGCCGACGGCCGCCCCATCATCATGCTCTCAGACCGCCAGACCACCGGCGGCTACGCCAAGATCGGCACCGTCTGCAGCGTCGACCTGCCCAAGCTGGTGCAGTGCACGCCGGGCCGCATCATCCGCTTCGCCCTCGTCACCATCCAGCAGGCGCAGGACCTGTACCGTCAGGAAGCGCGCCGCATGGAGGCGCTCGCCAAGATGGTCAAGCGCCCCTGCTACGGCGGCATATCGCCGCGAAGGACGGCGCGAAGGCTGACGCCCATCCTGGAAGCGCAGGCCCGCGCGCACGCGTCCGGCAGCCAGAAGCTGTGGATCGAACTGAGCAAGACCGAGCAACAACGCTTGCAGCCCGCAGAGCAGCCCGCAAGCGAGTCGAACCGATAGGAGCACCCCATGACCACGAACGAAACCAACGGCACCGCCGACGCCATGAAGCAGCGCCGCGAGAACATCCTCGACCTTCTCGACATCATGGACGAGGGCAACCTGACCGCCCTGCGCTTCAAGGACGGCCAGATGGAGATCGAGCTCGAGCGCAAGCCCGCCGCCGGCGCGCTGTCCGCTTCCGCCCTGCCCCTCATGGCCGAGCGCGTCGGCCAGCTGCTCAACGCCCGCGAGGACGCCAGCGGCGTGGTGGCCGGCGCCGCAAGCGCACCCGTGGCCGGCGAGGACGACGCCAGCGTGGTGCGCAGCCCCATGGTGGGCACGTTCTACGCCGGCCCCAGCCCCGACGAGGACCCGTTCGTGAAGGTGGGACAGGAAGTGCTGACCGGCCAAACGCTTGCCATCGTGGAAGCCATGAAGATGATGAACGAGATCACCGCCCCCGCGCCGGGCGTCGTCACCGAGGTGCTGGCCGCAAACGGCACGCAGGTCGAGTACGACCAGCCGCTGTTCCGCATCTCCACCAGCGCGAACGCGTAAGGCAAGGCGAGCCCCATGTTCAACAAGATCCTCATAGCCAACCGCGGCGAGATAGCCGTGCGCATCATCCGCGCATGCCGCGCCATGGGCATCAAAACGGTTGCCGTGTACTCCACGGCCGACCGCCACGCGCTGCACACCTATCTGGCCGACGAGGCCGTGTGCATCGGCCCCGCGCCGGCGCGCGATTCGTACCTGAACACCACCGCCATCCTGGCCGCGGCCCAGGGCACGGGCGCCGACGCCATCCATCCCGGCTACGGCTTCCTGTCCGAGAACTCCACGTTCGCCAAGCTGTGCCGCGACAACGACATCGTGTTCATCGGCCCCACGCCCGAAGTCATCGACCGCATGGGCAACAAAAGCCAGGCCCGCCGCACCATGATGGACGCCGGCGTGCCCGTGGTGCCCGGCACGAAGAAGGGCGTCCACGACGTGGACGTGGCCCTTGAGCAGGCCCGCACCATCGGCTGGCCCATCATGATCAAGGCATCGTCGGGCGGCGGCGGCAAGGGCATGCGCGTGTCGGAGAGCGAAGAGGACTTCGCCGACATGTTCAACATCGCCCAGCGCGAAAGCGTCAACGCCTTCGGCGACAACACCATGTACCTGGAGCGCGCCGTGCAGAACCCGCGCCACGTGGAGGTGCAGATCATCGCCGACAACCACGGCAACGTTGTCGCCCTGGGCGAGCGCGACTGCAGCGTGCAGCGCAACCACCAGAAGATGATCGAGGAAAGCCCCAGCCCGCTGCTGGACGCCGACGAGGGCCTGCGCCGCCGCATGATGGACGACGCCGTGAAGGCCGCGCGCGCCGTGGGCTACACGTCCGCCGGCACCATCGAGTTCCTCATGGACACCGAGCGCAACTACTACTTCATGGAGATGAACACGCGCATCCAGGTGGAGCACTGCGTCACCGAGATGGTCACGCACACCGACCTGGTGGGCGAGATGATCCGCGTGGCCGCCGGCGAGCCGCTGTCGTTTACCCAGAACGACATCGTGCTGCGCGGGCACGCCATCGAGTGCCGTATCAATGCGGAAACGCCCGAGAAGAACTTCATGCCCAGCCCCGGCACTATCTCGCAGATGCACCTGCCCGGCGGCAACGGCGTGCGCGTGGACACCGCGGCCTACGACGGCTTCGAGATCTCGCCGTACTACGACTCCATGATCGCCAAGATCATCGTGCAGGGCCGCAACCGCACCGAGGCCATCGCCAAGATGCGCACCGCGCTCGAGGAGATGGTGGTCGTGGGCGTGAACACCAACCTTGACTTCCAATACGCCATCATGGAGAACGAGACGTTCCGCGCCGGCCTGGCCGACACGGGGTTCATCGAGCAGTTCCTTGCAGGCGAAGTGTAGGGATCAACGAAAGGAAGCGTTATGGGAATCGAAATGCCGGTACCCGCAAAGCCCGAAGGCGTCGACGCCGAGGTGTGGGAGCAGATGCTCCATGCCACGCCGGCTGAGGCGCGCCATCTGATCCGCGAAGGCAAGTTCGCCGCTCCCACGAGCGGCCTGTGCCCGGGTTATGCGCAGGCGAACCTGATCATCCTGCCGCGCGAGCAGGCCTATGATTTCCTGTTGTTCGCGCAGCGCAACCCCAAGCCCTGCCCCATCCTGGAGGTCACCGAGGTGGGCGAGCGCATGACGCACATCTGCGCGAAGGATTGCGACGTTGCCACCGACTTCCCCGGATACCGCATCTACAAGGACGGCGTCATGGTGGACGAGGTCGACGACGTAGTGGACTACTGGCGCGATGACCTGGTGGCGTTCATCATCGGCTGCTCGTTCAGCTTCGAGAGCGAGCTCATTGAGGCGGGCATCGAGATGCGCCACAACACGCAAGGCCGCAACGTGTCCATGTACCTTACCAACCTGGCGTGCGAACCGGCCGGCTCCATGAGCGGCAACACGGTGGTCAGCATGCGCCCCATCCCCTACAACCAGGTGGTGAAGGCGGTGCAGATCTCCGGCGCCATCCCGAAGGTGCACGGCGCGCCCGTGCATATCGGCGACCCCTCCGCCATCGGCATCAAGGACATCGCCAAGCCCGACTTCGGCGACCCGGTGGACATCAACCCCGGCGAGGTGCCGGTGTTCTGGGCATGCGGCGTCACCCCGCAGTCCATCGTCATGAACAGCAAGCCGCCGTTCGCCATCACGCACGCCCCCGGCTACATGCTGATCACGGACACCAAGAACGTTGATCTGAAGGGCTAACCGGGCAACCGCGCCGACCCGCCTAAGGTTGCCCAAGGGAGAACAACCCGAACCGACGCCGTGCGCGGTTGCGGCATGCCGCAACCGCGCACGCTCATGTATATGGAAATGGAAGTGTTTGAACATGCCAAGCATCGATCTCAACTCCGACCTGGGGGAAAGCTTCGGGCGATACACGCTCGGGCTTGACGATCAGGTCATCCCGCTGGTTTCCAGCGTCAACGTGGCGTGCGGAATGCACGCCGGCGACCCGGCGGTCATGCGCCGCACCGTCAAGCTCGCCGCCGAGGCGGGCGTGGCCGTGGGCGCGCATCCGGGCTACCCCGACCTGCAGGGCTTCGGCCGCCGCGACATCGCCATGTCGCCCGACGAGGCCTACGACTACATCCTGTACCAGATCGGCGCGCTGCAGGCCTTCTGCCACGCCGCCGGCGCGCGCATGCACCACGTGAAGCCGCACGGCCAGCTGTACAACCGCGCCGCCGTGGACCCGGAGCTTGCGCGGGCCGTGGCCGCCGCCGTGCACGACGCCAACCTGGACCTGGTGCTGGTGGGCCTGGCGAACAGCGAGCTCATCCGCGCGGGCCAGGCGGAGGGAATCCGCACTGCGCAGGAATTCTTCGCCGACCGCAACTACACCGACGAGGGCCTGCTGGTGTCGCGCAAGCTCCCCGACGCCGTCATCACCGACGAGGACTTCGCCGTGGCACGCGTGGTGCGCGCGGTGAAGGAAGGCGCCATCGAGTCGGCATCGGGCAAGCTGATCACCGTGAAGCCCGACACCATCTGCATCCACGGCGACAACGTTCACGCTCTCGAGTTCGCCGGCAAGATCCGCACCGCGCTGACCGAGGCCGGCGTCGAGGTGAAGCCCGTGTAGCGGCGGCGGCGCGCGACGGAGCCGCAGAGCGGCGACGCGGAGCTGCTGCGGGGCTGCGTAACGAAGCCGCAGAGCAACCGCAAGGCCGAGCAGCTGCGAAGCCAGGCACAGCGCCGCGGGACGGCAACGCACAACAGAGCGAAACGCGAAGAGGGCCGGGATCAACCCGGCCCTCTTCTTACGTCCCGCCGCCGCCCCATGCAGGTGCGACGGCGGGTTTCCTCTATCCGGCCTTCGCCGGGAACGGCTGCGCTAGCGCTTATCGCGACGGCGCATGATGCACAGCGCCGCGATGGATGCCGCGCCCGCCAGGGCCACTACCGCAAGCGGCAGGACCAGGGCAAGCTTGTCATCGCCCGTCTGGGTCAGCACCTTGCCGATGGGCCCGCTCGGCGTGAAAGTCTTGCCGCCGGGCTGCGTGGGCTGCGTGGGCTGCACGGGCGCCGGAGGCTCGGCGTACGTGTTCGTGAACGCGAGCACGTCGGCATCGCCTGCCACCGTTGCGTTCAAGTGGCCGAGCCCGTCATCGACGACCGTCACGGTCACCTTGTACGCGTGCTTGTCGTACGTCACGTTCGCCTGCGCATCGTCGAGCTCGGTGAGCGCGAACTCGTACGTGCCGGGCTTGTCGAACGTCAGCGCCGGGAAGGCGATCTTGCCGTCGGCGGCGTTCTTCGCCTTCAGCTCGGTGCCGTCGGCCGCGGTCAGCACGAACGTGAACTGCCCGTCCTCAAGGTTCTTGCCCACCAGCGTCTTGGAGGCGCCGATGACCACGGTCGTGGGCGTTGCCTGGTAGGCGTTGGCGAAGCTCGCCTCGCGCGCGCCTTCCAGCGCATGGGCCACGCTGAGCGTGCCGTCGCCTTTGTCCTTCACCGTGGTGACCACGGTGTACGTCGCGCCGTCGTAGGTCACGCCGTTGGCGACGGTGCCGCCCCCGACCTCGTGCAACGTGTAACGGTGCGTGCCGGGCTGCGTGTACTGCACCGCGCTCAGCGCCACGCTGCCGTTGGCGGCGTTAACGCCGGTCGCCACCACATCTTCGCCCTCGAGCAGCTCGAACGCGAACTCGCCGGCAGCCATGTCGCGGCCCGTCAGCGTCTTGGTCACCGTCACCTGATCGGTCACACTGGAGTTAGCGGGCGCCACCTTGTAGGTGTTGGCGAAGGAGAACGCCGGGCTCGCCGCATCGCCCTGGCGCTCGACCGTCAGCTTGCCGGCGCCGTCGTCGGTCACCTTGAAGCTGACCGTCTTGGTCGCCTCGGCGTCGTTGGTCACGCCGGGCACGGAACCGCTCTCCGTCACCTTATAGGTGAACACGTGGGAACGCGGCTTGCCGGACTCGGGCTCCTGGTTCGCCGGTTGGTCGGCCGGCTGGTTGCCGGGAACGACCGCGTCGACCGTGCCGCTGGCGGCATCGGAAGCCGCTACGGCGCCCGCACCCTGCTCGTCGCCTGCCGCAGGCTTGTCACCATCGTTGGCGGCGGCGGGCTTGTCGCCCTCGTCGGCCGCCTGGGCGGAAGAGTTATCAGCATCCGCGGCGGCCTTGCCAGCGTCGGCAACGGCCTTCGCAGCATCGGCAGCCTGGTCGGCTTCCTTGGCCGGCACTGCCTGATCAGCGGCCTTCGCGGCATCCGTTTCAGCCTTGTCGGTATCTGCGGCGGCCGTCTGGCCGTTCACGCCCAGGGCGCGGTTGAGGTCGTCCAACGTGAACGTGATGGAGCCGAAGTCCACGTTGCCGTCCGCCGTGTTCTTGGCGGTGGTGCGCTCGGGCATGGGAGCGGCCGCATCGTCGGAGGTCACCGTGAAGGTGAACTTACCCTCGATGGAGGCTGGGTCAAGCCCGGGTGCCGCCTGCAGCATCTTGACGCCGGACAGGCCCACCTGCACCGGACCGCCCGTGGAGTACGTGTTCTCGAACTTCAGGCCATCGCCCAGGTTCGCCGTTGCCGTAAGCGAGCCATCGCCGTTATCGACGACCGTCACCGTGAACGAGATCGACTGCGTCCGCGGCGTGATGCCCTGTTTAGCCAGGCCGTCGGTCTTCTCGCAAGCCAGGTAGTTCACCGTCCACGAGATGACTCCCTTGTCGGAGGTCCTGGAGGCGTTGCCGTCCTTCACCAGGCCCTCAAGCATCTCGGTGGTGTAGTGAAGGCCGTCGAACGTCACGGTGCCATCGGCCGCGTTCTTAGCCGTCCGCAGGTCGTCCCCGCCCGTTGCGTATTTCACCGCGAAGGTGAACTCGCCGGCGGAAAGCGGACGTCCCATGAGCGCCTTGATCGCCGTCACCTGAGCGGCGGTACCGCCCGGGTTATCGGTGGAGGCGGCATACGCGTTGGCGAAGGGAACCACTGCGGGGCCCGTGCCAACAGCAGACGGGTCTGCGCCGTACACGTACGTCTTGGTGCCTTCAGGCCCGCCGGCCACCACGGTCTCGACCGTCAGCGCGGCCCGCTGCGGGTTGTCCTCGACCGTCACCGTTACCGTATACTCCGTCGTGTCGTAGGTGTAGCCGGTAGCCTTTTCGCCTACCGCCTCGACCACCTTATAGGTGTACGTCTTGCCCACGTCGCTCTGACGCAGCACCACGTGCTGCTCGCCCAGCGCGGACTTCACGGCTTGCGCACCATCGGCAGCTGCGGGCATGGCGATCTCGGCGCCTTCCAGCGGCAGGCCCAGCGCGTACGCCGACGCCTCGTCGCCAGGGGTTACCTTGATCGTGAACTGCCCCTCAGCCATATCGCGGCCGGTCAGGGTCTTGGCCACGTTCAGGCCGCCCGCCGCCGTGTAATCGATTTCAGCGGCGTAGCGATTCACGAACCTGGTGTTCTCCGCGACCGCAGAGGCCTTGAGCATACCGGAGCCATCGTCGGACACCGTCACCTTGATGGTGGCCACGTTGTCGTCGTACTGGATGCCCGGCAGCTTATGGCCATCGGCGGGCACGACCTCGCGCACCTCGTAGGTGAACGTGCGCTTATGGTCGGGCTCGGCCTTCACCATGTCGGACGTGAACGTGATGACTCCGAACCCGAAGCCCTCCGCGTTCGCCTTGGTCACCGTCGCGCTGGTCACATCGTTGCCCGCAGCATCCTTGGGCAGTGGACCGCCATCGAGCGCCTTCAGCTCGAACGTGAAGTTGTCGGAATCGGTCCAATTACGGCCCTCGAGCACCTTGTTCAGGCCGGCAGTGGCGGTGTCATAGCTGGTCGGAGTTGCTTGATAGCCGTTCGTAAACGCCACAGCCACGGGCTTGGTAGCGAGATCGATAACCTCCCCATCCAACTTGGTGGTCAGCGTCAGGTGTTTGTCGGCATCGCCGCTCATACCCACCGTAATCTCGAGCGTATGCACGCTGTCATCATAGGAGACACCGGGCTTGACATCGGCGGGCACGACCTCGCGCACTTCGTATGCGAACGTCTTGCCGATATCAGCCTGCGTGAACGCGACGCCGCTCATCTTCGCCATATCGCACGCGACGCCATCGGCGCGCGCAGCGTTGGTGAAGCTGCGGTCGGAATCCGCCAAGCGTTTTTCAGCCTCGGCAGCGGCAACCGCACCTTCCTTGTCCACGCCATGGATGCTGAAGGAGAACTCATCAGCTGCCATGTCGCGGCCGTTCATCGTCTTCTGAACGGTGATGCCGGGGAACTGTGCATTCTGCTCGTACTTGTTCTCGAACTTCGCCGGCCCGTTGTCGTAGCTCACCTCGGCAACCAGCTTGCCCTCATGGCCATCGGTCACCTTGACCGTAACCTTGTGGACGTGGTGATCGAACACAATGCCGCCAGTTGCGGCGCCCGCTTCGTCAAGATTCTTACCGCAGTACTCGCTCTCCTGCACCGCGAACGAATACGTGCCGGGCTTCTTGAACGTCATCTCGCCGAAGGAGAACCCGGTCTCATCGCCCGCCTTCGCGCCGCTCACCACGGCTTTGTCGGCACCCTCCGGGATGACGATGCTGCGATCTTTAACGGCCTTCTGCGTGGCGTCATCGGCCGCGCTCAGCTTGAAGCCGAACGCCTCGCCTTCCACCATATCGCGGCCGGTCAGCACCTTGATGCCGTGAATCGCCGTATCACCCTCGAGCTTGGCGGGATCGGGTTTGTACGAGTTATCGAAGCTGAACATGGCGCCGGTGATCGGCTCTTCGCTATCGTTCTTGTAGTACTTGGCGCTCAATTCAAGTCTGCCGCCAACGTCCGCGATGGTCACCTTCGCGGTCCACACCGTCAGGTCGTACTGCATACCTGCCGGATCGAAAGTCTTGTCTGCCAGGACATCTCGCACGGCACGCCATGTACCGTCGACCTTGACCACCTCGACGATCTTGTACTCGAAGGTGGCGTTGCGCGTTTTGGGATCGAGGTTCTCATACTTGAACGTTGCCTGCGGGAACGCGATGCCGCCGCCTGCCTCGACCGTGGTCAGGGCGCCATACCACATCTTACCGCCCCACTCGTGATCGACACGCGTCACGCCTTCGCCTTGAGGCAACGGCGCTTTGGCGTTATCCGTGCAGGCGATCACGTGGAACATGTCGGGCTTAAGGGGGTTCTCACCTGTCGCATCCGTATACGTCTTCGTGCCGCTGGGAGTCCACTTCACCTCAGAGATATCGTACTCGTTCACGAACGTCGCCGTATCGTTCCCAATGAGCTGCGGCTTCTCATATTTCACGCCCTCGTCGCTCTTCAGCTTCGTCATCACGGACTCCACTGTCAGCTTGCCGTCGTGATTCTCGTCGGTCACCGTCACGACGACCTGGTACAACGCCTGAGATGCGCTCACGCCGGGCTTCAAGGCGCCAGGCTCATCGGATTCCCAAATCTGGTACGTGTACGTGCCCGGCTTCGTATAGTCGATGCTCTCGAAATGGAAGCCCACCGGCTCGCGCTCCTTGGCGTCTTTGCTCGTTACCACAACACGCGTCTCACCCTTGCTGCCGCCCAGGGTATCGGTCGGCGGCATCGGCGCCTCGACCGACGTATCGGCATCCCTCATGATGAACGTGAATTCATCGGCCAACCAATCGCGACCGGTCAGCTTCTTCTCGCCCTTCAGGTGCGTCTTGCCATCCAGCGTGCCGGATGCGGCGTACGCGTTCGTATACGTTACCGCACTCG
>CAJMPP010000004.1 GCA_905215325.1 uncultured bacterium
ACCTGCTTTCGCTCATCAATGATATTCTGGATATGAGCCGCATCGAAAGCGGAAAAATCCAGCTGGACGAAACTGAGGTCAATCTGTCCGATGTGCTGCACGACATAAAAACCATCGTCAGCGGGCAGATTTACGCAAAACAGCTGGAGTTTTATATGGACGCGACGGATGTTACCGACGAGGACGTCTATTGCGACAAGACCCGACTGAATCAGGTTTTGATGAACCTTTTATCCAATGCCATCAAGTTCACCCCCGTGGGCGGTACGGTGTCGGTGCGGGTGCGCCAGCTTGCCGACAAGGTCGGCGGCTGCGGGCAGTATGAGTTCCGCGTCAAGGACAGCGGCATCGGCATGAGCCCGGAATTTGCCAAAAGGGTTTTTGAGCCCTTTGAGCGCGAGCGCTCCTCCACGGTAAGCAGAATACAGGGTACCGGGCTGGGTATGGCCATCACCAAGAACATCGTAGATATGATGGGCGGCACCATCGAGGTGCAGTCCAGGCCGAAAGAAGGTTCCGTATTTATCGTCCGTGTGCCGCTGCGCGCACAGGCAGAACACGGCAAGGCGGTAAAAATCGCCGAGCTGGAAGGGCTGAATGCGCTGGTGGTGGACGATGATTTCAACACCTGCGACAGTGTGACCAAGATGCTGGTCAAGGTGGGGATGCGCGCCGAATGGACGCTTTCCGGCAAGGAGGCTATGCTGCGTGCACGGCAGTCCCTCGAGATGGGCGATGCCTTCAAAGCCTACATTATCGACTGGCGTCTGCCGGACATGAACGGCATTGAGGTGACCCGCCAGATTCGCGCCCTGCACGATGATACGCCCATTATCATCCTGACCGCCTATGACTGGTCCGACATCGAGGCGGAGGCAAAGGCAGCCGGTGTCACGGCGTTCTGCTCCAAGCCGATGTTCATGTCCGACTTGCGCGACACGCTGATGACCGCCATCGGGCAGAAACAGGCAAAAGAGGAGCAGGGCGTACTGCCCCAAAATGCCACCGACTTCAAGGGCAAGCATATCCTGCTTGCCGAGGATAACGAACTGAACCGCGAGATTGCCGAGGAGATCCTGAACGCCTACGGTCTTGAAGTCGATATCGCCGAAAACGGGGCCATTGCCGTTGAAAAGGTCGGCACTGCAGCGCCGGGGCAGTACGATTTGGTGCTGATGGACGTGCATATGCCCATTATGGACGGCTACACCGCCACCCGCCGCATCCGCGAACTGGAAAACCCTGCCTTGGCAGGCATCCCCATTCTTGCCATGACGGCGAACGCCTTTGATGAGGACCGCCGCAACGCCTTGGAAAGCGGCATGAACGGTTTCCTGTCCAAGCCCATTGTGATTCCCGACCTTGTGCAGGAGATGCGCAAGGTCCTGTAACGAAAAACCTTTGGAATTTGCGCCCGAATCCGTTACCTCCGTTTGCAGCCAGGTTGCTGCAAACCTCCTAGAGAGCCGCACCCTCTGCAAAAGCGCCGACAGGTCCCGAACTGCCGTAAATCCCGATACATCGGGGCTGCACGCATAAGCTGATCGAGTAAGGAGGCCGGCCCCCTTACTCGATCAACCCCAACGCCGGGGCTATGACCTTCGTGTAGAGCACCAGCCAGATGGTCGAGACGCAGAAACCGCCCAGGACGTCGCTGGCGTAATGGACCCCCAGGTAGATGCGGCTTATGCCGACCATCACGATGACCAGCGCGAACAGGCACATCAACGCGATGCGGCGATGCGGGTTGCGCTCGTAACGCCATACGCACCACGCCAGCAGGCCGAAAACGGCCATCGCGGCCATGGAATGCCCCGAGGGGAAGCTGAACCCGGACACGTCGACCAGCCGCAGCACATCGGGGCGAGGGCGCTGGATGGCGAACTTCATCGCCTGGTTCAGCAGCACGACCAGGCCCAAGTTCAACACGTTGCACCAGCCTGGGCGCTTGACCGGCGTGAAGGCCGCGGCGACGCCGAGCACCACCAGCAACGTCACCGGCGTGGCCAGCGCTGAGAAGCTTTCCATAACGGGCGTGAGCCACGGCTGGCGAAGCTGCTCGCCGAACAGCCACCATGCCGCCGCATCGAGCTTCATGCTCTCCTTGTCGAGCACGTTCTCCAGCAGCATCACCAGCACGATGGCGCACACCGACGTCACCACCAGCGTGCGGTTCTCCTTCACGTAGCGCGAAAGGCTTCGCGCGGCCTTGCCGGCACCTGATGCGATCCCCAACCTGGTCAACTCCTTCGCCCGGCCGCCATGGCCGGCATCGCAAACGGAAAGCACGATAAGGGGCAGGGCGGCCGCAGCCTCCCTGCCCCTTGGTTTTGCCAAAGAAAGCTTAACGCATATGCTGCCGCGCACATCGCCTTGGCAACGACCCGTTATCATCGCGGCAACGGTTTCACGCGCTCCTTGCAGCATGGGCCGCGCGCGGGCGAGATGCGGGCACGGGCGCACCTGCGTCGCAGGCTTCGCCCTCTCGCGCCGGCCGTCTTGCGAATTCCTTGCTTTTGCGGGCATGCGCCGAATGCTGGCGCACACCTACGCTTACGCAGCAGATGCTCCCCAAAATCCCGCAGTCTGGGGGGGAACCGGGATTGCAACGCTGTCGGCCGGGCATCAGCCCCGGCTTACCCCTGGCCACACCCCGCCTATGTCTACTATGATGGGATGGTGATCGAATTCCCAAATCGGCAGACTCAATCGGCAAGTCCCCAAGATACGCCCACCCCATACGAGCGGGCGGATAATCGCGGCGACCTTGGCGGCATCGCTTCGAAGCCGCGCAAAGGCATGCGCTATCTTGGGGAGGGTCGGCAAACCGCACGGAGGCGAAAGGCGGCATCCCATGGTACGCGTCATCACGGACTCAACGTCATCCATCCCCGTTGATGTCAGGAACGACCTCGGCATCGAGGTGATCTCACTGGTCATCAACCGCGCAGGCCGAAGCTACATCGAGGCCGAAACCGACTTGGACGCCTTCTACCAGGACATTTACGAGATGATCGACGACATCCCGACTTCAAGCCAACCTTCGCAGCAAGACGTTCGCAACGTGCTCGAGCGCATCCAGGCCGATGGCGACGATGCGCTCGGCATCTTCATCAGCAGCAAGATGTCCGGCACCTTCGAAACCTTCCTGCGCATCGCGAAGGAGGTTGCCGCCGAGCACCCCGGGTTCAAATTCGCCGCCATCGACAGCATGACCAACTGCATGGAGCTGGGCCACTCCGTGGTTGCAGGCGCAAAAGCGGCCAAAGAAGAACTGGGGCTGGAAGATTGCGCCGCCGCAGTCGAGGAAAGTCTGCACTCCTCGCGCTTTTTGTTCACCCCGGAATCCTTGAGGTTCCTTGAGAAGGGCGGGCGCATCGGGAAGGCCGCGGCCCTGATCGGCGGCGTCATCAACATCACGCCCATCCTCACCGTCAAAGACGGCGAGGCGGCAACGGCGGCGAAGACCCGCTCGCAGAAGAAGGCCATGGCGAAGATCGTCAAGCTTTTCGAGGAGGACATCGCCGCCTACGGGCTGAAGAACCTGGTCGTCCACTACATCGGCTCGAAGATCCCGGCGGAGAAATGGGCCGAGGAGGTCATCAACCCCCTTGTCGGGTTCAAAGCCAGGGTGGTTCCCGCAAGCCCCGTCATCGGCGTGCACGTAGGCCCCGCCGTGGGGATCGCCTACGAATGCAAGCAACGCATCGAAGGCAAATTCACCGCAACCACCCCAGAAGTGGTCATGTAATGCCAAACCGCGCACATAGTGTCACTTCGGGTCACTTCGGGGACGCAGCACCATGTGTCCGGAGGACACTTCGGGACACTTCG
This sequence comes from uncultured bacterium, assembly GCA_905215325.1. Lineage (GTDB taxonomy): Bacteria > Actinomycetota > Coriobacteriia > Coriobacteriales > Eggerthellaceae > Senegalimassilia. The sequence continues at coordinate 3,835 of CAJMPP010000004.1, forward strand.
GGGACGTAGCACCATGTGTCCGTGACGCTTTGGGTGGACGCTTCGGGGACGTAGCATTATGTGTCCGGACGCTATCGGCAAACCAGCTTCCTATCCGAAAGCCGGACAGATAGAGCTACGTCCCCGAAGTGTCCGCTACGTCCCCGCCAGGGTTAGGCGGTCGCTTTTGCCGCTTCGGCTGCAGCTGCCTCCTCGGCTTCTTGGGTTCCTTTGCTGAGCAGGGCTATGCCCGCCACCACCGCTACCATGCCGATTCCCACGATAACGGAGAACGGGTCGTTCCATACGACGATGCCGACGAGCGTGGTCAAAAGAGTGCCGACGCCGCCCCAGATGCCGTAGGCCATCCCCAGGCTCAAATGCTTCAGCGCAAGCGTCAGCAGCACGAAGGATATGACATAGCACACGGCAGTAGCCAGGCCGAACACCGGGTGCGTGAAACCCTCGGACATCTTCATGAACGTAGTGCCGAACACCTCGGACACAATGGCGAACGACAGCTGGACGATCGGTGCGCTCTTCATTTACATCGCCCCCAATCGCAAACACGCCACGCCGACGATGATGAGCGCAACGCCCGCAATCTTCTTCGCGTTGAACTTCTCTTTCCAAACGATGCGGCTGATCACAGCCGTCAGCGCCACCGCCGCGCTTGTCCAAATCGCGTACGCCAAACCCAAGGGCAAAGACGCGAACACGTGCGAAAGCGCGTAGAACGAGACCGCGTAACCCACTGCGATGCCGACGACAGGAAGCTTGCGGCGAAAACCGTCGGAGAGCTTCATGCACGTGTCGCCGAACACCTCGAAGAGCACCGACAAACCCAACAGCGCATACGGGCTCATTGCTGCACCCCTTCCTGAAACGTTTTCGCGTACTGCTTGATCACCTTGACGAACAGCACGGCCTCCTCGGGGCTGATCGCGGCGGCGGCCTTCATCTCGAGCTCGCGCATGCGCTCGATGGGCAGGCGCCATTGCTCGCGCCCTTCATCGGTGAGCGCCATGATCCGCTCGCGCTTGTCGGCCTGGCTTGCGTTCGCGACCACGACATCGCGAGCCGCCAGGCGCTTGCAGATAGCGCTGATCGTCTGCTTGCCCATGTCGCACGCCTCGCAGATCGACCGCCGTGAAAGGCCTTCGGGCTCATCCCACAGGGCATCGACGACGTACAGCTCACTGGTGTCGACCCCTATCTTCTTGGCGAACGTGCCGTACGCGACCGACACGTCGCGCCAGCAATCCCACATCTCCTTCGAGAATTCCTCCGACAGCATCTTGCCTCCATTCGGATTGGTCTATCGGTTGACTATCATAGTCTATTCGTAGACTTCCCCGATTCACGCGCACGGAATCCACACGAGGCGCGTAAAGCTTTTCGGCTTGCCCCGCACGTCAGATGCGGACGAAGGAGCCCGAAAGCGGCGGCGGGCAAGGCGGCACCCGCAAGCAAGCCCAAGGAGCCATCCGGCAGCGGCACTCGTGAGCGGGCGACCGCTGCCGGCGGCATTCAAGGAGCAGACCAATCGGCGATTTCCGCAAAACAGCATCATCCGCGGGGAATCCATCAACAATTGGCATACGTTACCGAAACATACTCGAATTTTTTTAGGAAAACGATACAATTTGAAATTCGGGTCACGTACCCGTCCGATTGCAATATGAGGGGCCGTCCGTTCTGTCCGCTATGTGCTGGAGGAGGGGAACGCACGTGAACATCAAGGAGCTTGTGCCGGAAAAGGTGGAGTCGGAGATCAACTCGCCCGACCACCCGACCCGCAGGTTCGTCGGCTTCGCCCTGCTGCTTGCGTGGCATTACAACCTATGGTTTCTGCACGACTCGTTCGTCGGCGCTCAGCTGCTCGACGATTGCGTGACGCAGTCGTGGTTGATCGCCCTCGTCTCCGCCGCGGTCTCGTTCATCGGCATCGCGGTCACCTTGGGCAGGAAACGCCGCTTGTGCGACATCCCCTGAATGCTCTGGACCGCTACCGCCGCGGCGGTCATCTCGACGCTTGCGCTCACCTTGTTCGCGTTCTCGTTCCCCACCGACCTTATCGCATACGCGCTTGCCGTAGTGGTCGGCATCACGAACGCCATCCTATGGATCATGTGGGGCGAGCTGTACTCGCGCACGAAGACGTCGTTCTCCGTTAAGGAACCGCAAGCTTTCCTCCCTTCCCATCCTCCCCCATTCCGTCGACCTCCGCACCCGTTTCGTTGGAAGCAATTCGCCAAACGCATGCCGTTCACGCTTCACCAGGAAGATTTTTCGCCGATCGTGGCTCAGAATGCGAGTTTTCCAACATAAGCTTCAAGGCAAAACCTTTCGGAATGCGAAAACAACAAGGCAATGCAGTGAAAACAGCGGGCGCCGCTGTGCTGGAAAGCTTGCCGAGGGATAGAATCAATGCAATAACGATTCCGCTTCGGAAAGCAAGAACGTTCGCAAGCAATGGAAGGCAGGGCAGATATGAGCAGCAAGGATTATTCAATCGTGTTCAGCAGCAGAACGGGGAATACAGCCGAGCTTGCGGAGGCTGTTCGCAAGACGCTGCCGGAAGGGACATGCGAGTATTTCGGGAGCGTGAATGGGAACGACGGCGGCAGCGGCGGTAACCGCGATCGTAGCGAATGCAGCATAGCCAACGGCAAGAACAAGAGCGGCTTCGACGGCAGCGACAACAGCCACGATGACGGCAGCTGCGCCAGCAGCGCAATCCCTGCGTCGGAGACGCTGTTCGTGGGCTTTTGGACGAATCAGGGCGTAGCGGACCAGGCAACGCAGCAGCTGCTGGGGCAGCTGAAGAACAGGAAGGTCTTCCTGTTCGGCACCGCCGGCTTTGGCGGCAGCGAGGCATATTTCCAAGCGATTCTGGACAAGACGAAAGCATTCATCGATAACAGCAACACCGTGATCGGTACCTACATGTGCCAGGGCAAAATGCCGCTTTCCGTGCGCGAACGCTACGTGAAAATGAGGGAACAGCCTGACCACATGCCCAACATCGACGCCATGATCGAGAACTTCGACAAAGCCCTATCCCACCCCGATGCCAACGACCTGGAGAAGCTGGCGAAACTAGTGAGCGAAACCGTCGAACAGTAGAGAAAACCAATCGAGCGCATGTAAACCGCAACCAACCGCCTCCCCACATGCGGATCCCCTCCCGCCCTCGCACAGCAAAAGCGCGCCGCTTGCAACTTTTAACCGGCGCGGCACATAGGCATTGGTAGAATCGATTGCAAGATTCATTCGTTCGCACAGCAAGGAGCGCCGTGTTCTCGGTCGATAGACAGTCCTTCCAATCGCTTTCCGCGCTGGCGCTGTTCACGTTCGCTTTCCTGGGAAGCGAGTTTTTCTTCGACAGCCGGATCGGCTTGCTTATCAGCGCCGAAGGGGTTGTGGGTGCGCAGGCGATGATCCTTGGCGCAAGCGTCATCGGCTTTCTGGCTTATGCGCCGATTTCGAAGCTGGCAGGGGGACGACGCGCGCTTCGGGCTGTCGAGGCCGTCGGGGCGATTGCGGCCCTGGTTGCAATTGCCGCTACGGAAAGCGCGCTTGCCATGCAAATCGCAGGCTGCATCGCATTCTTCCTATTGGGAAGCCTTGGCGCCGAAGCGCATTGGAGCATGGCGCGCGCCTTCGAGGGAAGTCCCTCGCTTGCGAAGGGGGCCGGCGCGGCTTACGCCGCTGGCATTCTGCTGCAATTTGCGAGCAACCAGTTCGTGCCCGGGGGCATGGCGAGCGCAGCGGCGCTGTGCATAGGCGTCGCCACGCTCGCCATATTTGCGGCAGCGGGAGAACGCGATGGAGAATCCGCAGGTCAAAAGGGTGATGGGACTACCGGCGAACATACAGGCGAAGCAATGACGTCAAAACCGTCGGGGCAAATCACCGACCAGGAACAAGCGACCCGACTAGACAAGATCCACCAGGAGCAAGCGAACGCCGGCTCCCCGCAGCAGGCGAATCGCGCAAGCCAAGCGGCCGCCGGCTCCCCGCAGCAGATAGACTGCCCGGAGCAGGCAGCCGCAGGCTTCCCGCGGCAATCAGCCCCGGGCGGCGCAAAAACCGCTATCTGCGCTGTTTGGCTTCTTGCGCTTGTGGTGTTGCTGGCCTGCATGTTCTCCACGTTGGACAACGTGGTTACCCTTGCGAACGCGCAGGGCTCGATCTCGGTCGAAACGTGGCCGCGCCTGTTCCTTGCGGCAAGCGGCCTTGCCGCCGGCGCCCTGTTCGACATCCGCGAGCGCCGCTACATGGGGTTCATCATGTTCGCGGTCACGGTTCTGTCCACCATATCGATCCTAGCCGTGGAAGCCGGGGCAAGCCCCGTGATCGGGCTGATCGTGTTCTATCTGAGCTCTGGATTCTTCGTCACCTTCTTCACCACCACGTTTTTGCAGCTGGCGCCGCGCATGCGCACGCCGCAGCTGTGGGCAGGCATGGGCCGCGCCGCCAACAACCTGTGCGCGTTCACCGTGTCGGGGGCCTCCATGATGCTGACGCAGTCGGGAATCGCGGCCGTGATGATCGCGTCGCTGATCCTGTTCGTGCTGGTCAGCGTTGCGTTCGTGGGTGCCGGACTGTTCCGCCTGCCATCGACGGTCGGGGAACGCGAGGCCATTCGGGCGGGCCTTGCCGCCGCGGCCGCGCCGACCCTGGAGGAGACGCAGGCCGAGTTCATCGGCCGAAGCGGCCTGACGCCGCGCGAGGAAGAGGTGCTGCGCGCCGTGACCGCCGACGAGCGCCCGCTCAAGCAAGTGGCCGACGACCTGGGGATTTCGCTGCGCATGGTGCAGCGACACCTGACCAACATCTACAGCAAGACCGACACGCAAACCCGAGCCGGCCTCACCCGCGCATTCTTCGGGAAGTAGAGCGGCTGCACACGGGAAAGCAGCAGCTCACCAACAGGTCTTACCCGCGATTCTTCGGGAAGCGGGACGGCTATCTTGCCGCTTAAGCTCGATCAAGCAACAGGATAAGCCAAAGCGGCAGCTTCCCTAGCCGCACAAAAACGACTGCTTTGGGGCTTGATAAGGAATAGGCCTTTTGAGCCCGCGCTTGCGCAAAAAGCCTATTCCTTATCGCTCTGCAAGTCTTGATGCTCGTCTTCGCCGTCCATTGCGGCAGCGATGTAGGTGTTGCTCAGCTGCGTGCCGTCTTCCCCGAAACGAGCATGCGACACGATGAGCCCATCTTCGCGCAAGCGATGTATCGCGCGATCCACCGTTTTCAAACTGATGTGCAGCTTCGCCGCTAACGCCTGCTTAGTCTCGGAGCAACCATCTGGGCCGCAAGCCGCGACGAAGCCGAGCAAACGCAGCTGGGAATTGGTCAGCTTCCCCTTCTTCCCCTTGGGGGCAAGGTTGCCATCCGATCGATCTGCCATCGATCCCCCTTTCAGCGATCCATTTGCCAACCGTTCATGACCCCCTGATGCCCTCAGCACGTCTCAAACAAGCTGGCAATGTGCCTTGATAAGCACACGCTTATCGTTTGACATGGCTTACATATTGATAAGCATCGTATTCGTCCCGTCATTTGTATCACTTTTATGCCACTCTGCGAGAAAACGTAACATCAATGTCACCGGGCTGACAGTAAACCGGCAAAACAATCCGCCGCGAGACGGCAAGCCCTGATTAGCAGCTTACGATCGCAAAATCGAGAAGGACACGCAGCAACATTTCCTTGAATGCCGACAAAGCCCGTTGCTTGCCCCACGATTGCGCCTGGACGTTTTCGCCATGTAAAACCATAGCGCACAACTTCGGTTTTTGACAATAACAAGCCGCCGCCCGACCGGTGCGCGATTCGCACATGCCGGTCGGACGGCGGCTTTTGAGGCAGATGGCTTCGATGAAAGCTCACAGGATTTCAGAGCCGAGCCCCATCCGAGAACTCGACGCAAACCCAACCCCTACGCGTGGGAGCGCTTCGAGGAGAGCAGCAGCGCCAGGGCCAGGACGGCTACCACGCCGGCAGCGGCGGCAAGGGCGACGGGGTCGGAGACGCGGAACGCGGGGATGCCGATGAGCATGCCAACGAGGTACGGGACCAGCCACACGCCGATGCTGAGCGTATGGAAGCCGCGGCGGGTCTTCTCGACGGCGGGAAGCGCATCGATGCCGCACAGCCAGCATTCGCGGAAGTGCGTGGTGGCCTCGCGCATGCTCGCATGCATCTCGCGGCAGTAGCCCACGAACCCGACCTGCGGGTCGATGTGGCAGAAGCGCTCGCAGAACGCGTGCTTGAAGTACAGCTGAATGGTGGCGGTGGTCAGCTCGTCCTTCGCCGAGAAATGGCGGTACACCGTTCCCACGCTGACACCCGTGGCGTTGGCAAGGCCGCGCACCGAAAGCGCCGACACCCCGCTTTTCTCCGCGATCCGATACGCGTTCTCCAGCAGTTCTTCCCGGGAAACAATGCTCTGAGCCATAAGGCGCCTCTCGCAATCGAACCATCGCACCTGCAAACCAAATGGGCTTTGGAAACCATACTAGCCCGACTCCACAAAAGCGGACACCTGGGGGCACTTCGGGGACGGACACTTCGGGGACGTAGCACTATGTGTCAGGGACACTTCGGGGGGACACTTTGGGGACGCAGCACTATGTGTCAGGAATTTGGCGATGGCCGGAGAGGCGCGATGGGCCGCAAGGACCGACACCCGGACAGTTAACGCTACGTCCCCGAAGTGTCAGCACCCGAAGTGTCCGTAAAACGGCCGGGAGCGTAATGCATCCCGGCCGTTTCGAGGGAATCCCGCCCGAAGCGCGGGCGGAAAAGCTACTTCAGGGTCACGTTCTGCATCATGGGCATGGCATCTTCCCAGGTGATACCGCTGTCGATGAACATGCGGACCGTGGTGCCGCACGGGGCCACGGTGAACATGTAGTACGTGCCGGTTTGGGTGTAGCGCGTCCAGGTGGCACCGTTGATGTCTACCTCGTCGATCTCGCCCTTGCCGCCGAAGTTGCCCTGCAGCGCCTCGGCTTCCTTCTGCGGAGCGCGCGAGCAGGCGCTGGTGCTGAAGCGCTTCGTAGAGCCCTCGGGGTTGAACGTGGCGTCGCTGCTCTTCTCCTTGGTCTCGACGAGCGCCCAGCCGTCGGCAGCCTTCACGCTGTACGCAGCGTAGTCGACGCCGCCCTGGGCCTTGATGGCCTCGGCGGCCTCGACCGCGGCCTTGTAGCCGTCGGTTTCCTTGCCGGTGGTGTCGAAGCGCATGGTGCGCGGGTCGGTGCCGCCCGTGGCGTTCTTGTCGAACTGGACGGTGATCGGGCCGTAATAGTTGTCCTTAGTGGTCCAGAAGTAGACCCACTCGATGCTCTCACCAGGCTCGATAACGGGATCGCCGTCCGTTTCCGCGCCTTCGCACAGCTCGGCGGGCGGGTTCTTGATGTCGTAGCTGAGCGTGTCGTGCGAGTCGAACACCGGGTCGCCGGCTTCATAGCCGCCGGGGGCGCCGGTGGTGATGAAGCTGAAGCGCTTCATGGCCTTGTCGTTGTTGTTCGTGATCTTCACGCGCAGCCAGAAGCCGTCCGCCTTGTAGACGTCGCCGCGGTAATAGGTGCCGTCAGCAAGCGATTCGACGGTGAAGCCCTCGACGTCGATCGACTGGGACCGGTACGCTGCCTGCGTTGCGGCCGTGCCGTCGCCCGAGCCGCCCTGGCCGCCCTCGGTGCCGCCGCAGCCGGCCATCGTGCACGCAAGCGCCGCCGACAACGCAACGGCGGGCACGCCCATCATTACCTTCTTCACTACGGGTTTCACCATGTTCACCACTCCCTTTCGCTTCCCGTTGCGAAAGCCGCCTCCTCCCCGGCGACCACCGCTACGTCAGGTTTCGAAACGCCAAAGCCCGAAGCACCCGGCCCCGACCTTGGCCCTTGAGAAGAGTATGCCGCGCGATGGGCAGGCCGCGAAGCGACCTGCGGCCCAAATGCCAGGCGCACAGGCCACCCCGCGGCCAAATCACGCAGCCCACCCCGGACACGACGGGGACGTAGCGCTAACTGTCCGGAACCGGCCGCCTTCACCAGACATCCGCCAAGCGCCCCGCGCAGCCGGAATCGGACACTTAACGCTACGTCCCCGAAGTGTCCGACCCGGCCCGGCGATCCGGGTGCGCCGGCGCGGCCAAACCGCCCGGCGCATCAGCCGGCAGCCCGCTTGCCTACTTCAGCACCACGTTCTGCACCATGGGAAGCGCATCGTCCCAGGTCAACTTGGAACCGATGACCATCGAGACCGTCTTGCCGGACGGCGCCTCGACGAACAGCGATACGGCGCCGACTTCCGAGGTGTAACGCACCCACGTGGTGCCGTTGACCTCGACCTCGTCGATCACGCCCTTCTTCTTGGAGCCTTGCCTGGCCTCCGCTTCCATCATCGGGGAGGTGCTGAACGTGCGCATGTCGATAGAGGAGATGGCCTCGTCGCCGTGCTTGAAGTCGCAGCCCTCGTACTTCTCGTCGATGCGGTCGCCGAGCTTCCAGCCGTCAGCGGGGATGATGCTGTACGACGGGAAGTCGATGCCGCCCTGCGCCTCGATGGCTTCCGCCGCCTCGCGCGCCGCCTTGTACTCGTCGCTTTCGCGCCCGGTGGTGTCGAAGTGCATCACGCTGGGGTTGGAATCGCTGGACGAGGAGCTGTCGAACTCGACGGTGATCGGGCCGTAGTAGTTGTCCTTAGTGGTCCAGAAGTAGATGAACTCGACGCTCTGACCAGGCTCGATCTTGGTGTTGGCGTCCATCTGCGCGCCTTCGCCCAGCTCAACGGCCTGCGTCTTGGTGTCGGCATTGAGACGCTGGTCGCCGGAGGCGTCGAACACCGCATCGCCCGCGTCGAAGGTGCCGACGGCGGCACGCGCGCTGAACGCGGAAGGCGCTTTTGCGGCCTCGTTGTTGTTCGTGATCTTCACGCGCAGCCAGAAGCCGTCCTGCCGCTCGGCGGCGCCGCGGTAGTACGAGCCATCGCCGACGGACTCGATGGTGAAGCCCGCGACCTCGGCGGTCTGCACGCCGTTAACCGTCTGACCTGCGGGCGCGTTGTCGCCCGAGCCGCTCTGGCCGCCTTCGGTGCCGCCGCAGCCGGCCATCGTGCACGCAAGCGCCGCCGACAACGCAACGGCTGGCACCCCGAACGCAACCTTCCTCATCACGGGTTTCATCATCTTCATCACTCCCTTTCGCATCGCAGATTGCAAGCCGCTCCCCCTCCGGCGCCGCACGCGCCGAAGCCGGCTTCTAAGGCAATTGTGCCGTGCGAAGAAACGCCCGCGAAGCCACCCGCGGCCCAAAGCAAGCACCCCCACGTGCCACACGGCCAAGATAGAGGACGGGAATGCGCCGGGTGGGTGCGGGAGAGAGGAGCGCAAACGGGTCGGGAAGCGAAGGAGCGGAAACGGCCATATTTGCGAAAGGACGCTTCCGACCGCAAGGGCCGGCCCGAACCTGCGGCTACAATAACGTTGCAAACCAACAAGCATGGAAGAGGACGCATGGCATCGTTCGAGCAAGCGAAAGAAGTGTTGAAGCGCTGCTTCGGGCACGACAGGTTCCGCCCGGAGCAGGAAAGGGCCATCAGGGCCATCATGGGGAAGCGGGACGTGCTGGCCGTCATGTCCACCGGGGCGGGCAAATCGCTCATCTACCAGGTCCCCGCCGTCGCGCTCAGCGGCACCACCATCGTGGTCTCTCCCCTGGTCTCGCTCATGAGCGACCAGGTGAGGAAGCTCGTTGAGCTGGGCTTGCATCCCGCTTTCCTCAACAACACGCTCAGCCTTCCGGCCCAGGAAAGGGTTCGGAACCGCATCAAAAGCGGCGAGTTCCAAATCCTGTACGTCGCGCCGGAGCGCTTGTCGAACCCGGCCTTCCTGTCGGCCATCGAGAACCTCGCGATCCCCCTCATCGCCGTCGACGAGGCCCATTGCATCAGCGAATGGGGCCACGACTTCCGCGGCGACTACCGCGAGATCAGCGCGTTCATCGAGCGATTCGACCGGCGCCCGACCGTGGTCGCGCTGACGGCGACGGCGACTCCAAAGGTCCGCAAGGACATCGCCAAGTCCCTTGGCCTGCAAAACCCCTTGGAGATAGTCTCCTCGTTCGACCGCGCCAACCTCTCGCTTTCCGTTGCGCACATGCCCCACGACGAGCGCGAATCGTGGTGCGTGCGGACCGCGCGTTCGAGGGGAAGCGAGTGCGGCATCTTCTATTGCGTCACGATCTCCGAGGCCGAGCGGATCCACAACGCACTCAAGCGAGCAGGCGTGCTTGCCGCGCTCTACCACGGCAAGCTGGACAACGATGCGAAAAGGGCGGCGCAGGAAGCGTTCATGTCGGGGCGTGCGCCGGTGATGGTCGCGACGTCGGGCTTCGGCATGGGCATCGACAAGCCCGACGTGCGCTACGTGGTCTGCTGCGGCATGCCGCTTTCGGTCGAGAGCTATTATCAGCAGATCGGACGCGCGGGGCGCGACGGAAAGCCCGCCGACACGATCATGCTATGGGACGAGCAGGACCTGCAAACCGCTTTGTTCATGGCGGAAGCGGGCGGCGAAGGCCAGAATGACCCGCAGCGTTCCAGGCAAAAGGGGCTCGCCTTCGACATGCGGGATTTCTGCAGAGAAGAGGACATCTGCCGGCGCGATCTCGTTTTGCGCTACTTCGGCGAGGAGGCCCCTGATGACGAAGGGTGCGGAAGATGCGACAACTGCGCGGCGCCCGTCGGCGGCATCGTGCGCGCCGAAGACGCAAGGCCGCTGACGGACGACGAGCGTGATCTGTTCGCTAGCCTGAAGAGCGCGTGCGCCGCGGTAGCGGGAGGCGGTGGCGCAGGCGGGACCCTGACCGAACGCGCGTTGCGCGGCATCTGCCGCAAAAGGCCGGGAAACCTTGAGCAGCTTCTGGAAGTCGACGGGATGACCGCCAAAGCCGCGCAGGCATATGGCGCCAAGATTCTCGCCGTCGTTGAGACGGGCGAGGTCCCCGCTTCCGTCAAGCCGCTCGAGATGCCCGATGTGCCTGATGAGCTGAGCGACGCCCTGGTCGCGACGATCCGAGCGCTCGGCAGCGAAGCTCGCAGGGCGGTCGTTCTCAAAGTAGCGTGCGGGAAACGCGAACCCGGCGCCAAGGCCGACGGTTACGAGAGCCTGCCATGCTGGGGATCCGCCGGCCCCGACCGCACCAAGGCGAAGCACGCCCTAGACGCGCTCATAGCCTGCGGGATAGTGGGGCAAAAGCCCGGAGAGAAATGCCTTCGTGTGATGATGGCGGACTGAAGGGGGAGGATGTAAGTTGTCGTGGGGCTTGGCTTGTTTTCCGATGCCGCCGATTGGCATTCTGGACGGACAAGGCAGAATTACGCTGCTGCAAAACAAGCCACTTTCGCGCCAAATCACTTCGCAGCACCTAATCGACACGACACTCCTGCCTAGCCTGCGCCCGTCAGCCCATAACCAGAGCTCCTCATCAAGGCCAAGCTTCTGGGGAGGTACCTACAAAGTGAGACGGCGTAAGCTTAAAGCCTTTTCAAGAACTCGCCATCCTTCATTCAACACGCCCCACCGGGCACTCGTGTTTCTCGATGCACTTCGCGAACCCGTCGATCTTCATCCCCCCTCTATCGCAACGCGACTACGAGTGCCGGAGAGCGCCCTCCCCCAATAGCGTCACCATCCCGCCCATTAGCACCACCGAAATCAACTCCTTGCGGAGTCCCCGAACGAAACGCGGCCCTTAACTTCCGTACATCTTTTAGAGTGGCCACAAATCACCTAGCAACTGAGGACCTGCAAGGACCCTGCCGAATACACTCAGACTCACTTACTTCTTGACGTTTCCATTACTTTGTATAATACATTGGACTTCAGCATGATTGCCTTACAGACAGGAGAAAAAGATGCCTTCAACGGATGAGGAGCTGATTAATAGGCTCCAGACACATCTGTCGACTATACGCAAAGCGGCAGGCTGGAGCGGCGAACGACTCGCGAACGAGCTGGGGATAACGAAGCAAACCGTCAGCAGCCTTGAAACGGGCAAGACCCGCATGACGAAGATGCACTATCTCGCTATCAGAGCGGTGTTCAACAACGAAATAGCAGTCAGCGGAAACGAGGACTTGGCCAAAATCATCCAGCTGTTCGTTGACCAGCCGGTAGCGCGTGAGCTCGAGAGGCTGCAAAAAGACCTCGAGGAGAAGAAAGCAGAAGCAGAGAAGGCAAAGCGGGAGGTTATCGTCAAACAAAGCGCGATCGTCGGGGCAACCGCTCTCACCGCCGCCTTAATACCCGCCTCTTCCGCCTTGATTCCCGCTTTGAGCTCGCTTGCACACCAGCTCACAAAATCGATCAAGAAATGAGGTATTCGGAAATGGAGGAGAAGCTTGAGCTGACCAAGAAGGATAAGGCAATCATTTGGGTTAAGCGGCACAAGGCCCAAATCGGAGTCGGCGCGCTTGTTGCGGCCGGCTCAATCGCCAGTGTCGCCATCGCTGTGAAGACGGGTCATATGCCTAGGCTCGGAGACGCGCACAAGAGCACGTGCAAAGGCGTCAGCTCCGTCGTTGAAACGGTCAAGAAAGCCCCTCTGCCCAAGGTCAGCCTCACCGGTGTCGAGAAGACCGCGACAGGCCTAGGGAACGACCTGCTTCTCTCGAACCAGCAAATCAACAAGCGCCTCGTTTCCAAGGGGATGATGACCAAAGAGCCATGGGGCTACGAACTCACGGAGCTCGGCAAGCTCTTCGGGAAAGACACGGTCAAGGTAACGCGTTATGGCCACACGTTCTCGAATATCGAGTGGGACGAGGCAGTAATCCCATACATTTTTACGCCCGACGAGCTCGCACGCATTGATGCCACAAAGGCCCGCATCGCGCAAATCTTGGCTCAGTAGCCGGATTTAAAATAACAATCACAACAGAAACGGAGCATCAAATGGAGCACAATCAGGCAGCAATCGAGTTGAAGACCCGCACCGGCATTTTCGGCGCCGAGAACAGCCGCGAGGAGAAGTGGATACTCCGCCTGCTCATGGCGCTGCTCGTCTGTGCGGTCACGGCCGGTGTCCTACACACTATCGGCCAGGTCATATTCATCGCGCATATGTGCGCATAAAAGAAAGGCTCTGTCATGGTCATCTACAGAACCCAGGAATGGGACGGATACGGAAAGCAAAACTACTACTGGAACGAGTATCGTCGCGAAGGTGACACCGTGGTCAAATACAAGTGCAATAGGCGCAAGTTCTTCGATGGTGACGAAAGTAACTGGGAAGAAAGCGAACACGAGGAAGAGTCGTGGTCCATCGACGACCCCAGCATGCCCGATTGGCTGCACAACTACCTCTAACAACATAGGCTGACCGTACTTGCCAAGCCCCCGCGCCCCGCAAGGGACGCGGGGGCTTCCCGCATCACCCCACCGTCAAATACCCCGGACCTCCGCAGCGTCCTCCCGCATCATCGCGTAGCCCATCCTCGATGAAGTCGTACGCGATCATAAAACAGGCTATCGGCTTGCACCCGCAAATGTCCCAATGCCGGTAAAGCCCTTCGTGGCGATGCTTAGCCCGCATCCCCTACCCATGGTCACCCCCCCTAGTGCACTATTCGGTTCGGCTTCCGCGAATAGTTTGTCTCGACCATCTTCGCGTCGCCGTAGCGTTCAGCAAGGATTTCCTCTGCAGCTTTGAGCAGGTCTATCTGCGCCTCACTTTACCCGCGTGCCGCAGAACACAGAACCCTCCCCAACAACCTCTTTAACTTCGATTTCTTCGGGCGTCAGCTTGCATAATTCGTCTGAGCCAGAGAGCAGCCTTGCTCTGAAACGCCGCTGCCCACTGGTTATCTCGTATACCACATGGTCTTTCGTCTCCGCCAAACCTTTCTCTCATTAATAGCCATTTAGCGGAATGTATTCAAGTAATCAATCAGGGTGCTATCGAGTCTAATCTGTCGCCGAATCTTGCCAATCGACCGTTTGCCGGCGAGCTTTTCGTATGCTGCAGTAAGTCTGTCTTCGGCTCGATAGAGCTCCTCTCTATACCTTTCTTCTCCCAGTTTTTCAACAGCCTCGTCGCGTGACCAGTGGAACTTTCTGCTATTTGTCTGCATCTCATTCAGGATGATTTGGTATCGGTAGATCGTGAACAGAAGCGCCTGATAAGCATCGATGAACTCGGCGATCGTCGTTTTTGGTTGACCTTTGAACACGAAAGTCGCTTCCGTCGAAAGGGACTTCATCTCATCGAGTTTTAGATGAAGCCTCAGCTGATGCTCGCTTTCGAGTACATGCGAAATAGCGGCAGAAATCTCCTGGAGATAAGTCGTATTGGTCAGCCGTTTAAAGCATAGATCAATAGCGAATTGCGGCTCATTGTCTTTCTTCGACAGGTCAGGGTTAATCCGGTAAAGCTGCATAAGCTTCTCGGCAATAATCCAGATTTTCAAGCGGCGGTCGAATAGGCTCTGTCGATTGGCCATTCGCCCCTGCCTGAGTGATACAAACAAAGCAAGGATAGCTACTCCGGCAGACACGCACGAAGCGATAATTTCCCAGCCTAAGACCATATTGTCACCTCCTGCGTCTTTGCTACGAGAACAATCAAAAATCAATCCGATTAGCCAATCTTATCAACAGCGAGGAGCCTTGTGGAAGCCGCCATAAACGTCATACTTGCCGAAATGCAGCCAGTTCTTACACCAAGCCAGTTGAAGCGACTGAAAGCAGCATTGGAGCGGGCTTTTGAGCCGCAAAGCGATGAGCCCAATGCTGCTTTGCTCAAAACGTTTCTCACCGCTAAAGAAGTCGAAGGTTGTTCGCTTAAAACTCTCGAATATTACGAGAGCACGTTACAGAAGATGACCGATTCGATGATGAAGCCTTATACGCAAATTGATAGCGATGACCTGCGGAAATACCTCAACGATTACGGAGCTTCGCGTGGGAGCAGTAAGGTTACTATCGATAACATTCGGCGTATTATGTCGAGCTTTTTTTCTTGGCTCGAGGATGAGGATTATATCGTTAAGAGCCCTGTTCGAAGGATTAAACGCGTGAAGACTGCTGTTGTCGCTAAGGAGACATTCACGGACGAGCAATTAGAAATTGTCCGCGAGTCGTGCGGCAACGTGCGTGATCGCGCGATTGTCGACATGTTGTCTTCTACCGGAATGCGTATCGGTGAATTGGTCAGGCTGAATCGTGATGATATCAACTTTCATGAGCGCGAGTGCATCGTGACTGGCAAGGGCAATAAGCAACGGCCTGCATATTTTGATGCGCGGGCTAAACTGAGTCTCGGAGCCTACTTGGAAAGCCGGACTGACGCGAACCCTGCGCTTTTTGCCACATTAACGGGAGCGCGACGCATTACCGTTGGATCTATTGAATGGACCATGCGAAAGCTAAGCAACAGGATAAACGTCGGGCGCGTGCATCCGCATAAGTTCCGACGTACGCTGGCCACGCGCGCCATCGATAAGGGAATGCCTATTGAGCAGGTGCAAAAGCTATTGGGACATGCAAAAATAGAAACTACTATGCATTATGCTATGGTAAATCAGAACAATGTGAAATCCTCGCATAGAAGGTATTTGGAATGAAGCTTGGGGACATCTGCAGTAAAATTGGCAGTGGTGCCACGCCTCGCGGCGGAAAGGACTCATACAAAGACTACGGCATTCCCATCATAAGAAGCCAAAATGTTCGCGATTGGGCTTTCAGCCCGAGTGGTCTTGCTTTTATCGACGACGATCAGGCAAGGGTCCTTTCGAGCGCCGTTGTTGAGCAAGGCGATGTGCTCCTCAATATTACTGGTGATTCCGTTGCGCGTGTATGCAAGGCTCCAGCGGAATTCGAATCCGCAAGGGTGAATCAGCATGTGGCTATCATCCGGGCAAATGAGAACGCCAACAACTCGTTTCTCCTTGCTTGGTTGCAGGCTAACAAAAGCCTTCTTCTTAAACTTGCGTCATCAGGTGCAACACGCAATGCCCTAACCAAAGGAATGCTTGAGAATCTGGACGTCAATCTCCCGTCGATTGACGTCCAGAATAAAATTGCCGTTCTTGTTGACTCGATCCAAGCTAAGATTGCCACAAACACTAAGTTAAATGGCTATTTAGCTTAGTTACGCTTTTTCTGGTTATTGCGGTTGGCAGTCGTTTTTTTCTGGCCCAGATTCACACGGATTGCATCCGCACATACCTCAGTCAAGGGGTCGCCTATCGCCTTCTTGTAGTCAAATCCCAGAAGCTGCATAGCTTTTAGCGTATCGACAGACAGGAGGGATTTGAACCGCTCGAAGTTCGAGAAATCACTATCGGGCGAGAAGGATTTCAGGATGTCTAGCGCATGCCCAACCGTGTTTTGCAGGTGCTCAATATCCTCGTCTGTTATCTCGTACCTGTTCAACTCTGATTCGTATGCCTGAGCAATAGCGATCGCTTGAGCGCGCTCAGCGACTAATTCATTTATTAGTTCTTCGTACGAGTTGCAAAGTTCCTCGTGGGTTTTCTTCTGCCTAATAGCCTGAAATCTATTGCTAACTTGAGTAGCCGTTCCTTTTGCGGCGAGGACGGCGAGTTGAGAACCCGCTGTCGCAATTGCCGTAATAACTGCATCTTCCATTTATGTCACCTGCTCCTAGATGAACCATTCAGCAGGTTCTTGCCCAGCATAGAATTTATCTTCTGGGCAAGAAATTTCGTCATCAACTAGTTCTATAAACGTTTCATTGGCTGCGTCAAACAAAGCTTCCGGCCATTTGTCGCCACTTTTGTATTCGACTTTCCAAAGTGAGTAGTTGCCAACGCCGCAGCACACAGCTTCCCATCCATGTTCTTCGATTCGTATATCGCACGGAGCTTCAATCTTGGCAACAGGACGGTTGTCTTTTTCTTCGCGTTTAGTAAATGATTCCATTCGAGAAAGCAGCTGATTGTAATCGACTAATTCGCTATAGACGCCAGCATTACAGTTCGACGAAATAATGTAGTCACAGTCTCTTGTTTTGAAAGTCACCCTACTAAGAGGGACGTCAGAGCTCATCGTTTCGCTAAGTGCTTTGAAAGTCCTCGACAACACGTACTTGAAAAGGTCGTACAGAAGACCCGGAGCAATAACGCTAGATACAAACACAATCAGGCTTTGACTTAAGCCAGCCCCTGCAGCAATCGACTGTTGCCCCCGCACCATTACCGCGAAGGGCTCAGTTTTAAGCTTTTGCCTTAATGCGGATTCTTGCTCCGTGCGAAATTCACTACCAGTAAGCTTGATAGAAACAAGATCAATAACTTGCGGAATATCGTTCACAGTCTCACTCCTAGATTGCCACACTTGAAACGTCTATCTCGCCCGACATAAGCTTAGGCAAAAGCGTATCACGCAATTCGGCCAACCGTTTCGATTCCTTTTGATTTGCGACAATCAGCTCAACTGCCGGCTGCGCAACAGCGTTGAACTTTTCAAGTTCTGCATCGCTGGGAAGCACAAGACGAATTGCCTTCACGTGATTGCGTGGCAATTCCGTTTGGCCCGTGCTTCCGGTGTGAAGAGATTCAATATAACGCTCGTGTTCAAACGCCCAGAATCCCATGTAAAGAGCATGCCTCGGGTCGGCTGCGCGAACGATGGTGACGTGGGAGTCGACAACGAGCTTTGAAGGATCAAACCAAACTTGAGCGGTCCTTCCAAGAGAACCGACGCCCGTCGAGTTAATCAGCAAGTCGTACTTCTTAAGCCACTTCTCGGTAATCTTTCTCGGGGCATGCAGGCGGCCATTCTCGAGTAGAACTAGATTGTTTCGAATGCAGGTTTTGCCAAGAATTAGCTCATCGGACTCGTCGTTGTACTTGGGCGTTATGCCCCGGCATACCATCTCGGATATTTCGCCAATGGTCGTCCAATGCCAGCCTTCTGACAAATCCGCTTCTTCATCTCGTTCGTATTCACGGTATAGCCGTTTTGCGCAAGACTTAAGATACTCTGCCAAATAGCCATTTAGCGAAGTACTTTATATTCACCATGGCTAGTCTCAGCATATGCTGAGAAGGACAACTACTTGGACGAATCCCCTCTGCCCCGTAAATTCATCCGCACCCCCAATAGCATCCACCGCCCATAATGACCCTACTCGTGGCTTGATGCCGAGAACGACGCTAATGCCCATCACAGAGCGACTGATAGAATTGAAAACAGTTTTGAAGGCGCGTTTCAGTGCGAGCTCGTTAATGCTGACGGCGAAGATACCTGATCAACAAGTAAATCCCCCCAAAGGAGGAATCCGACAATGATATCCATTGAGGAGTTCGAAGAGATTTACAACTTGATTCCTGGCGAGCCCGAGTTCGAGCTTTGGTTCGATGAAGATGGCCCCGGCTACATGATCATCAAGTATGCCGATTGCGCTACCTTTCAGCGTTGCGGTAACGGGCCTCGCGGCAGTGGCGAGTTCGAATACCCAAGCCTTGACGCACTTCTTAGCGCCGACCTCCTCGATGGATTGAATCTTCGCAGGGACTGGAGTCGCATTCAGGGCATCATCGCATCGGACAGCTGGCGCCTAAACAGCCCGAACGACCTTCAACATCTGAAGCAACATTATCATCGCAACTAAAGATCACGTGCCATATCCCGCCCGCCGTGTGATCAAAAAGCGATGCATCCCCACGCAAGCGCGACAGGCGACCGGCTGATCGTCTAAGACCGAACCCCACTACTAACCCCAAAAAGCCCCGGCGGCGCCACAAGTGCTGCTAGGGCAAGCACGCGCTCGCCCACCGCTGGCCACCCCCGCTCAAAAAAATCCCCCAGCAGCGCCACACGGCACTGTCGGGGGAAACCTCGCAGCAAGCAACCTCTACCCCGACTCGGGGCTCCCTTACTCGCCGTCCTCGTATACCACGTTGCCGGCGCAGATGGTGTACTTCACCTTCCCGTAAAGGTCCTCCCCCGCAAACGGAGTGTTCGCCGCCTTCGAGACGAACTTCGGGCCCACGTGCCAGCGTTCGCCTTCGTTGAAGATCACCAGGTCGGCGTCGGCGCCTTCCGCGATCGCGCCCTTGTCCAGCTTATAGAGCTTCGCCGGGTTCAGGCTCATCTTCTCGATCAGCTGCATGAGCGTCAGATGCCCCTTGCGCACAAGGTTCGTGATGCCCAGGGCAAGCGCGGTCTCCAGCCCGATGATGCCGCTGGGCGCCTCGGCGAACGGCTTGGCCTTCTCCTCGGCGGCATGTGGCGCGTGGTCGGTGGCGATGATGTCGATCGCGCCGTCCTTCAGGCCCTCGATGATGGCGTAACGGTCCGCCTGCGTTCGCAGCGGCGGGTTCATCTTCGCCATCGTGCCCTTCTCCAGCACAGCGTCCTCGGTCAGCGAGAAATGATGCGGCGTTGCCTCGGCCGTCACGTGCGCGCCCATCTCCTTCGCCAGGCGCACCAGCCGCACCGAGTTCGCCGAGCTGATGTGCTGGATGTTCACCCGCGCGCCCGTGTGCAGCGCCAGCATGCAGTCGCGCGCCACCAGCACGTCCTCGGCCAGCGCCGGCGCGCCGCCAAGCCCCAGCGCGCGCGATGCCGCGCCCTGGTTCACGCCCGGCGACTCAATGAACGCTCGGTCTTCCTCGTGAAACGACAGCGGCAGGCCAAGTTTCGCCGCGCGCTCCATGGCGCTCTTGACCAGGCCTTCGTCCATCAACGGAATGCCGTCGTCGGTGAAGCCCGCGGCCCCGCAGGCAGCAAGCTCTTCCATGTCCACCAGCTCGCGCCCTTGCATGCCGCGGCTGATGGTGGCGCACGTCAGCACGTTGATGGCGCACTTCGCCCCGCGATCGAGCACGTAGCCAAGCGTCTCGGCGTTGTCCACCGGCGGCTTCGTGTTCGCCATGCACACCACGGTGGTGAACCCGCCCGCCGCGGCCGATGCGGCGCCGGTTCCGATATCCTCCTTGTACGTCAGGCCCGGGTCGCGGAAGTGCACGTGCACGTCCACCAGGCCCGGAGCCACCACGCAGCCCTTGGCCTCGATGATGCGCTCGTAGTCCTCCGAGCGCTGGTACTTGCCGATCTTCGCTATCTTGCCGCCGTCTATCACCAGGTCGAGCACGTCGTCGATGCCGCGCGCCGGATCGATGACGCGGCCGTCTTTCACCAGGATCATAGCGCCTCTTCCTTCAAATGCTCGTACATCACCATCGCGCCGTCGAGAATCGATTCGATGGTGGCGAACTCCTTCTTGTTGTGGCTGATGCCCTTCACGCACGGGATGAACACCATGCCCGTGTCGCAGATGTGCGCGAACGACATGGCGTCGTGACCTGCGCCGCTGATCATAAGCCGGTGTGGAATGTGCAGGCGCTTCGCCGCATCAAGCAGCTTTTGCTGCGTTTCCGACGACATCTCGATGGGCGGGATGTCGGACGTTTTCTCGCGGAAGTACTTCAAGCGGCGCTTTTCGCAGATGCGCGTGCACGCCGCCTTCAGGCGCGCCTCCATGCGGTCGAGGCTGGCCACGTCGATGCCGCGCATGTCCACGCCCAGCTCCACCTCGCCGGGGATGACGTTGAGCGCGTTGGGATGATTCGTTATGACGCCCACCGTGGCCACGGACGCTACGAACCGGTTCATGCATCATTCTGCATATTCTTCTCGTTTAATAACACGCTATGCAGCCGTATAATCCGCATGCCCACCCAACCGCGCAGCGCGTCATATCAGCCTGCAACCACCACCGAAACCGCACTTCACGACAGGAAAGCGCGGTTTGCACGGCACGATGGGCCTGCGCGGCGGACGCTTTCCCCCGCCGTTGTATTTCGGGAACGTAAAATCTGCAACAAACCCTTGCAAATATTCGACATGAGAGTATTTTCATTGAAAGTTTGACCACTTGCGGAATGGGATGGAAACCACTATGCCACACAAAGAAAAAGCTTCCGAGATGAAGCACTACGCCGGCAAAGCCGTGTTCTCCGCGGCCATCGGCCACGCGCTCGACGGCCTGGACCTCATGATCTTGAGCTTCGCGCTCTCCGGCATCATCGCCACCTTCGGCGTTGACAACGCCACCGCCGGCTCGCTCACGTCCATCACGCTGGCGGGCGCCTTCCTGGGCGGCCTGGTCTTCGGCACGCTGGCCGACAAGCTCGGCCGCATCAGGGTGCTCACTTACTCGGTCATCTTCTTCGGCGTGTTCACCCTGTGCTCGGCTTTCGCTCCCAACTTCGAGCTGATGGCGCTGTTCCGCTTCCTGGCGGGCCTGGGCATCGGCGCCGAGTTCGGCTTGGGCATGGCCATCGCCTCCGAGGTTTCCAGCCCCGCTAACCGCGCGAAGGCCACTTCCGCCGTCGGCTTGGGCTTCCAGGTAGGCGTGCTGGTCGCCTCGCTGGCGTCCGCGCCCATCATCGCCGCGTTCGGCTGGCGCGGCCTGTTCGCGGTCGGCGTCGTTCCCGCCATCGTCGCCATCATCATCCGCGCGTTCGTTCCCGAACCGCCCATCTTCGAGGAGCACAAGGCCTCCGGCAAGAAGCACGGCAACCTGGCCAGCCTGTTCAACTCGCCCACGCGCATCAAGTACTCCGTGATCATCATCATCCTGTGCACCGTGCAGAACGCCGGCTACTTCGGCATCATGACCTGGCTGCCGAAGTACCTCAACGGCGAGCTGGGCCTGAGCCTGACCTCCACCGGCATGTGGACCGCCGTCACCGTCATCGGCATGATGATCGGCATCTCGGTGTTCGGCTGGCTGGCCGACAAGGCCGGCCGCCGCCCCGCGTTCTGGACCTTCCAGATCGGCGCCGCCGTCATGATCGTCATCTACAGCCAGCTGACCAACCCCACGGCGCTGCTGTTCGGCGGCTTCTTCATGGGCATGTTCGCCAACGGCATGATCGGCGGCTACGGCACGCTGATCGCCGAGCTATTCCCCACCGAGGTGCGCGGCACGGCGCAAACCGCGCTGTACAACGCCGGTCGCTTCATCGGCGGCGCGTCGGCCCCGGTGGTCATCCCGATCATCGCCGCCGGCCACGGCTTCGGCTTCGCCATCGGCTGCGTGGCCTGCATCTACGTGGTCGCGTTCATCGCCATGTTCTTCCTGCCCGAGAAAAAGGGCTCCGACCTGGAATAACGTGCTGCGAACCGGCATGGCGCACCGAGCGCGTATACCAGTTCGACCGTGCTTGCAAGTTTGCGAAAGCGTCGTCCCCGCAAGGGGGGCGGCGCTTTTTGTTTCGGCTAGGGTTTTCGGCTGCTGCCGCAAAACGGCGCAAGGCGCGTTGGGCCAAGCGCCGATGCTGGCCAACGGAGTCCGATCGGCAACAAACGATGCTTTGCGGCAACCCCCGAAACGCTTCTGGGTGATAATCACCCTCCGCCACGCGAAATCGACATGCAAGGACACGCACTCGCACCCTTTTTGTCGGCGAATGCCGCGCAACCTATGATTCAACCCGCAACTAGCCCGAAGACGCGACAAACCACCCAACCCCCTTCACGCTGCCGCGGCGTCGCGACCGGCACCGTTGCATTCGTCCGGCACCGTTGCGCCCCACCGACACGAGTTGGGCTCGACCGGCACGTGCTGCGCTCGTCCGGCACGAGTTGCGCTCGGCCTGGCAGGAGTTGCGCTCGACCGGCACCATTGCGCTCGCCCAGCGCAAGTTGCGCTTGCCCGGCGCCGGTGCATTCGTCCGGACCCTGTCGCAGGATCGAATAGTCGATACGTCTGCGTTTTAACCTCGCATCCGGCACTAGCCCACTTCGGGGAAGCTCCATATGCCCAGTTCACAGGCTTGGATGATTGCAGGCTACTGCGCCGCTTGCCATTCAAACGCAGACGTATCGGCTTTTCGTCGCGCAACCGCCATTCCCAGCGCCGCATGCGGGCCCGGGCATCAAAAAAGCCCCTGCGCAGCACACGCAGGGGCTTTCAGCTACCTGTTTAAGAAAGCGGTGGGTTACAGACGAACCACGTTGCTTGCCTGGAGCTTACCGTTCTGACCAGTGGTCACGTCGAAGGAAACAGCCTGGCCCTCGTCGAGGGTCTTGAAGCCGTCCATCTTGATCTCAGAGAAGTGCACGAACAGGTCCTCGCCGTCGTTCTGAGAGATGAAGCCGTAACCCTTCTCGGGGTTAAACCACTTAACAGTACCTTCCGCCATTTTAAATCCTCTTTTCTCTCCCGCGCTATCGCACGGGGGTAACACTGCGCGTTGCATGGCGGCAACACTCGCCCTCACCTCGAGAGCACGCGTTCCATCATACGCTAACCGCCAAGGAAAACGTCCGGGAATCTGGCAGGGCGGGAAGATTTAACGCTGAGTTGTCAATGCGGCCGCGATTGGAGACCGGGCATTTGCCAAGGCAGAAATCGTAGCCTTTTCATAGGGGTTTCCTGCTGGCGCTTAGCGGGGTGGGCAACCCGCCGCCTGCGCCATCTCGCGCGGGCTCCCATAAGGCTATGACGCTAGAGGCGCTATCTCGGGCAGGCCCCCAGAAGGCTACGCGCCACCTGCGCTATCTCGCACGCAACTCCCAGAAGGCTACGCGCCACCTGCGCTATCTCGCACGCAACTCCCAAAACGCTACGGCACTGGCAGCGGCGACGTTGAGGCTGTCCACGCCGTGGGCCATGGGAATCTTCACCGTGTAGTCGCAGGCGGCGATAGTCGAGGGGAACAGGCCCGCCCCCTCGGTGCCCAGCACCATGGCCAAGCGCTCGCATGC
Organism: uncultured bacterium; assembly: GCA_905215325.1. GTDB lineage: Bacteria > Actinomycetota > Coriobacteriia > Coriobacteriales > Eggerthellaceae > Senegalimassilia. Next base: position 27,578 of record CAJMPP010000004.1, read on the forward strand.
GGCAAGCTGCAGGTCGCCCAAAGCCAGCGAGCGGTCCTCGAGCGCAAGCGCCGCCACCTTGAACCCGGCGATATGCAAAAGCGGGATGCCCTCGGCGGCCCATTGGCGCTGCGTGCCGATGCGCGTCCACGGCACCTGTAGCACCGTGCCCTGGCTCGTGCGGCTGGCGCGGCGGAACAGCGGGTCGTGGCACGAGGGCGTGACCAGCACGGCATCGATGCCGAACGCGTGCGCCGCACGGAACGCGCTGCCGATGTTGGCGTAGTTGCCCACGTCCTCGAGCACGGCAATACGGCGGGCGCCGGCAAGCAGCTGCGCGGGATCGGGCAGCGCGGGGCGCTCGAACGCCGCTACAGGACCGCGCACGATCTTGTAGCCGGTGACCTGGGAAAACAGGGAGTCGGGGACGCACAGGGCCGGGCATGCGGGGTGTTGCGCAAGCAGCTGGCGCGCAAGCGGCGCAGCATCGTCGGCCCAGGACTCGCTTACCAGAAAGGAGCGCGGGCAGGCGCCGGCCTCGATAGCTGCCGCGATGACCGCGCGCGACTCCGCCATGAACAAGCCGGCGGGCGCGTCGGGCCAAGCGGCCAGATCGGCATCGCGCACACGCGCATACGGCGCTAAACGCGCATCGTTTGCGCTGGTCAGATGCTCATACGGCATGAGTTTGTCCTTTCGTCGCCTGACGTTTGCAGCAAGGCCATCGCACGGGTCGTTGTGTCACGCTATTTTAGCGCCCAGGAGGCGCACTCGGCCAAATCGGTCGATACGTCTGCGTTCAAATAAGCAGTTGGCAAGTAGCACCCTCTGCGAGACCAGCATATTCCCAGGTCAGAGCCATGCCAATAAATCGGCTACTTCGGGTTTGCCGATTCAAACGCAGACGTATCGCATGCATTCCCTCATTTGGCCGGTTCGGCCGGTCCGGCCTCGCTATCCGCGTCCGCTGATTCGACCACGGCAGCTGGTCATCCTGATACGGACGGTTCACGCGCATCGGCACTCTCACCCGCCTCCCCGAATCGTGCCGAACTCGGCCGATTTCACCTCGCTGGCCACGGGTCGGGGTTGACGCTGCGGCAAGCCTATTGTTGCAGCAAAGTTCGGCTGGTTTGCGCGATTCGCTCGCGCAGTTCGGCGGGGTCGTCGCCTCGCAAGGCCGCAAGCTGGGCCAGCGTTTCCTCGAGCAGCTTTCGCACTCGGGCGGCGTTCCACGGAGCACCCGCGGACGCGGGCTCATCGGTCTCAAGCAGCAACCGGTCAGCCGGGATGGCCTGCGCGTAGGCTCGTCCGCGCTTCGACTGCAACATGCGCGGGTTCACGCTGAAGTAGCAGCCCGCCCGCCGCGCGCGCGTGAGCTGGTCGGACGTGCCCGAAAACCAATGGATAACGCAAGCGTTGCCCGCCGCGCCGTCAAGCGCGCTCGTGCGCATCAATACATCGAGCACCTGGTCAACCGCGCGAACCGCATGCACCGACAGCACCTTTCCTCCCGCACGGGCGCACGCCGATGCCACGGCCTCGAACGCCTCCACCTGCGCCACGCGCGTATCGATATGACGCGGCGAGAAATCCAATCCCACCTCACCGACGAAGCGATGTTGCGCGGTGAGCTCGCACAGAAATTCCAGGTCGCCGACCGTAACAAGCGATGTCTCAACGGCATCCTGATGCGCTAGCCCGTCAGGCACCGGCACGCCATCTCCCAGCGTCCCGCATTTACCAACCCACCAAGGATGCAGGCCCACACCCACGCGCACGTTGCCCGCGCCGGCAAGCGCAACCCGCTGCTTGGCAAACTCCGCCGGCGTCACCGTATTTGAGAACACGCCGACGCCCAAAGCCGCAAACTCGCGGGCAGCCTCGGCAGCATCTTCGCAAAATCCCAGGTGGCAATGCATGTCGAAATAAGCGATCTCGTCCATGTCCATGCGCCCCCGACAACCAGGCACACCACCTTGGTGGACAAGCCGCAGCGCCGTCGCGTTCGCGCCCCTATCGGCCATAGATGCCTCCTCCACAAGCAACTCGCAGCCCTTGACCCACGCCCCGTTCGGCTTACACCTCGCGAACGAGCCGCCGCCGGACCTGCGTACCGATAAGATATTCGTCCTTCGCGGCCATCAGTTTCGCGAAATGCGCAGACCGCGCGTGCTCCTGCTGCGCCGCCTCGTTTTCCCACTGCTCCAAAAGCACCACCTGATCAGGCGCGTCCATCGGCAGCAGATATTCATAGCCCAAGCATCCCGGCTCCTCGCGCGAAAGCTCGGCCATCCGAATCCTCGCCAACGCGGCCGCAAACGCATCGCGCAAACCCGGCTTCACGAGATAGCGAACCTGAATGAACAGCGTTTCCTTCATCGAAGCCCCCTTCGGCTCTCGCCGCCAGATTACAACTCCGCAATGAAAACCGGGACAAAGGGACTGCCCCCTTGTCCCGGTTCGGTCCTGCTACGCCTCCGGCACCTGAGCTATCTCGCAGAGCACCTTGCCTGCCAGCATTTGGCCGAAAATCGGCGGCATGAACGATGCCGTGCCCAGGTTTGTGCGCTCACGACGCTCGGCGCCCTCCACGGCGGGGCGCTTCACCGGCTCCTCGCACGAGTACAGCACGCGCAGGCGGCGGATGCCGCGCTTGCGGCACTCCTTGCGCATGACGCGCGCAAGCGGGTCGTTGCGCGTTTCGGAGACGTCGGCGAAGCGCAGGCATTCGGGGTGCAGCTTGTTGGCGCCGCCCATGCTGGAGATAAGCGGCATCCCCGTGCGGTCGGCGTACTCGGCGATGGCCAGTTTTGCGGAAACGGAGTCGATCGCATCGATGAGCATGTCGACTTTCCCCAGGTAGCGGTCGAGCAGCGGCGCCACATCGTCGGCGCGCAGGAACATGTCGAGCGCCTCCACCTGGCAGTCGGGGTTGATGTCGTGCACCATGTCGCGCACCACTTCGTGCTTTTTGCGCCCGAGCGTGCTGTGGAACGCGATGGCCTGACGGTTGATGTTGGACAGGCCGACGATGTCGTGATCGATGACGATCAGGTGCCCCACGCCGCCGCGCGCCAGCGCCTCCACGCAGCTCGAGCCCACACCGCCCAGGCCGATGACCATGACGGTAGCGGCCTCCACGCGGTCGAGGCCGGCGCTGGTCATGATGACCTCGAGCTTCTCGGTGGGCGTGCCGCGGCGCGTGCGGACGCGCAGCGATTCGGCGATTTCCTCGCGCGTGCGCGGCGCCGCAGCCGCAATAGTCGCATTCTTGCTGTTCACGTTCTCAGCCATGCCGTCCCTTTCGCGCGCGCCGCAAAAGCGGCGGTTTCGTGTTTCGCGTTCATCCTAGCATCGCGGGCGCGCGCAGCCCTCCGGCAGCCAACATCACCACGGAAGAAGGGGAAGGACGAGCGCCTACCGCAAAAAAGGTGCGCAGCATTTCCCAAGAGAAGCCAGCGCAACGCCGCGCCGGTCACCGCCAGCTTCGCTTACGGAAAAACCGCGTTCCGCACACCACTCCGCCATAAGCGATTACGCCCCCTTCTGCCACCCCGCCGCGGCGATTACGCGCCCTCCTTGCAGCTACCCGCCTCAAGGGGAAGGAAAGCGAATGCGAGCCGTGAAGCACCATGCACGACGAACGCAAAAGACCGGCCTTCATGCAAACCCACAAGCCACGTGAACGCAAAAGCGGGCGGGCACATTGGTTGCGCGCCCGCCCCGCTTGCCTGTTACGAAGCTGTAGTGGAGCTTGTGGAACTGCTGGCCGAGGATCCGGATGGGGAATCGCCCGCGGACCCCGCGGAGCCGTTGTTCGACGAGGAACTTCCCGTCCCTGCGGAACCGCTGGACGAGGAGCCGCTCGACGAGCTGCCGGTGTCGCTTGCGCTGCCGCTTCCGGAGCCGCCGGTTTGCGAACCGGATGTGCCGCCAGAGCCGCTACCGGAGCCGCCGGTGGTGGAACCCGTCGAGCTGCCGGAGCCGCTTGCGCTGCCCGACTCCGTGCCACTGGTCGAGGACCCGCTAGCGCTGCCGGACCCGGAAGCCGAGCTTTCCGATGACTCGGTGCCGTCCTGATGCACAGGCGCGGCGGAATCCTTCGTGGCGGCGCCTTGCTGATCCTGCGTTGCCGACTGCTGCGACTTGCCGTTCAGCTTGCCCTTCGCCGTGGAGCCGTCGTCGGTCTGCGACGTCGAAGTGCCGGTGAACAGCGGCTCTGTCTTGGTGCCCACGCCTTCGCCCGCCGTCACCAGGTTGATGATACCCGCGGAGATGGCCACTGCGGCCAGGGCCGACACCACCGACACCGCGATCACGCCGCGCTGCATGCGCTGGCGGCGCAGATGCTCGGCACGGCCGCGCAGCACGCCCGTCTCGCCGTTTTCGCGCAGGTCATGCACGCTGCGGGTGGGGGTTGCGGAAGAGGCCGGACCGCCGGCAGCGGCCAAGTCGTCCGGCGCCGCCGCGGCGCCGGACGCAGGCATCGCGTCCATCACGCGTGTTGCAGAGGAGCCGCCCGCGGCTTCCGGCATCATGCGGGTTTCGCCCGCGGCTGCGGAGGGCCCCGCCTCATCGAGCGGGTTCAGCTCGCGCAGCTTGTCGGCAGATGCCTGCAGAAACTGCTTGTACACCTGCGATGCGACGGTGGATACCACCGAGCCTACCGCCACGCCGATGACCGAGCCGGCGATGCCGATTTTCGACGACAGCAACATCGACGTCACCGCCGCCAACGCGCCGGCTGCCACCTGCGGCACCGACAGGCCTTCGAGCAGCCCGCCCAGCCCCTTGCGTTTGGGAGCCTCCTCCGCTTCCGCGGCGCTGCCGCTAACTCCGGGTGCCGCAAACCCAGCATTTACGTTGGGCACGACATTCACGCCACCTGCCGCAAACGCGCCGTTCGCGGCAGGCGAACCCGATGCGGCTTCCGTAGCCGCGACACCGTTCGCGCCGGGCACGGCGCCTGCGCCCGGCGCCGCAAACCCGGCATTTGCACCGGGAACACCGCTCCCAACGGGCGCGGCACTCGCACCGGGCGCAGCGTTCCCGCCATTCCCGCCGGGAACGGCACTCGCACCGGGGACGTCGTTCGCATCGTTCCCGTCAGGAGCGGCGAACGGCATCATCACCCGTTGCGTCGACGCTGGGCGACCCCTAAGCGGGTACGGCGCCTGGGCCGCCCGCGCGGGTCTATCGGCGCGCAGAGGCATTTGCCGCGTTTCGCCCCCTGCCGGCATCCTCGTATCCTTACCCGCTTGCGGGTTTTCCTGCATATGCGCCATGAGCAACCTCCTCATGCTCGCGTTTTCTTGAGCGCGGCTGGCAATCATCGCGCTCGAACTTTGTATTACGCTGAAGGCTACGCGCTTCGTCACCGCCCCGATACCCTTTCAGCGAACTTCCACCGAAGCGATACCGACCCGTCAAACAACAATCGCCGAATCCGCGCAAACCGAACGCCCCTGGGTCAAGCGCCCTAGCTTGCCGCGGAGAACGTCCCGCAACGGAAGTCACGAGGTCGCTGCACATTATCTTGTGGCACCCAGCTTGCCGCGGAGAACGTCCCGCGACAGAAACCGAGCCTTCTCTCCTGCAGAACGCCACAACCCTTGCGCTAAAGCCAAGGGTGACCCGACGTTCTTACCCCTTCTCCCCTACCGAGCGCCACAACCCTTGCGCCGGCTTTCAGCGCAGAAAGTCACAAGAAGTTAAGCCCCATGCGCCGCTTTGCGATATCTGGATGCAGCATATCCACCCGACGTCCCAGCTAAATGCCCCGTCTTCCGAACGGCTTCGCAAGCAGCGCCGACTTCTGGGCGGTCTCAAACACGACGCCGGCCCTCTCCCAGCGCCATATGCAACAAGCGCGAAGCAAAGAGAACGAAGCGAAGAGAACGAAGCGAAGAGAAACATCTGGGCGGTTTCGTAGGCAATGCCAGCTTTTCTGCAAAAGCTGACCTGGGGTTATTCCGAGCACCTGCCGAAATCCACCCTGAGAACCGCCCAGAACTCCAGACTCATGTCAAAATCAGGTCCGTTTTTCTGCAAAACAGCCCAGAACTCAAGGACCGCGACCGAACTGCCGCACAACCGCGGCACCACACAAACGCAGCACTGCGCGATCGAACCACCGGGCAACCAAACCACCACGCAATCGCAAGCTGACGAACGAAGCGAGGCCGGCGCCCCGAAGGAGTGCCGGCCTCATGCCAAACCGTTTAATCGCAAGACCCCGCGATGGGATGCCTACCTCGCTTCAAACCGTGCGAAATCGCAAAATCCCGCAAAGAGAGGTGCAGGCTACCCACCCGTCATCTGGCGAAACAAAACCGACAGGGCCTCGCGCGAGGCCAAGACCCAAAGGAGGTACCGGCCTCGCCGTCGTCCCCAACGCGGCCGCCCGTCAACGCGACGCCGTCCTCTGGCGCTTGCGGCATCGATGCATGGCGCCAGCAGGCGAAACGAAACCGACGAGCTTTCGCGCGAGGACCTGCGAAGGGATGGCGCCCTCCGGCGCGCTGGCGAACCCCGCCCCGAAAGCGCCGGAGAGCGAAGCGACTCGCCTGTCTCGCCAACGAGGCGCCCGGTCGCCCCGAGGGGCCACGCAACCAAGAGCTCGACTAGCTCGCCGATCTCGCCGACAAAGCGCCCGGTCGCCCTGCCGCCCTTACTCCGCGATCTCGATGTGGGGTTGGGGCGCGGCGGCCAGGTCGCCGACGGTCACGCCGTCCACGTACTTCTCGATGACCTCGTCAAGTCCTGCCCAGAAACGCACCGTGGTGCACACGCCGGCGCGATGGCACGGCTCGGGGCCGTCGAGCGCCGCGCAGGTCACCGGCACCGTAGTGCCCTCGACCGCGCGCAGCACGTCGCCCGCCAGGATGTCGTGCGGGTCGCGCGCCAGGCGGTACCCGCCGCCCTTGCCGCGCACGCTTGCCAACAGGCCCGCCGACACCATGGGGCGGGCGATCTGCTCCAGATACTTCAGGGACAGCTCCTCGCGTTCGGCCACTTCGCGAAGCGAAACCTTCGCCTCGGGCCCCGCCTGCGCGATGCACACCGCCAAGCGCAATGCATATCGTCCCTTCGATGAGATAAGCACGATTCCCCCTTATCGATTCCAGCTACCTTCGCAAAACCACCGAAACGCTTGCCGCGAGCCGCGCAGACCGGCACGCCAGGGACACCCGGCAAACCCGCAAGCAAACCGCGCAAACCACATGCGCCGCCAACCAGCACACCAAGCGCACACGGCGGACCGCACGCGCCCAGGCCGGGCATACGCAGCAAGCCAGCGAGCACGCCGCGCAAGCCACGCGCTACCGCGAACCCCGCGGGCCGCACGCCAAGCACGCACGGCATACCGCACGCGCCGCACGCCAGGTGCACACGGCAAACCCGCGAGCCACGCAGACCTGCGCACCCGCGAGCGCCCCGCGCGCCACCGCAAACCCTGCGCGCCGCAGGCCGGCTTCCAGGCTCCGCGCCGAACGCGCGCACAGCCCAACGCCGCACGCCGCGCCAGCGCCTACCCGCTTGCCGCCATGACGACCCCCGGTCACCCGTCGGCCGCGCACATCGTCCGGTGTCGCCCTTTGAACATATAGGTTACACTGGACGTAAAGCATGCGCATTCGCGCTTATTCCGCGGATTGATTCCCTGCAGCAAGCATTTCGCTTGACAAATCCGCGTGTCACGATATCTTAATCCTATCAAACGTATATGAATAAGCAAAGCCTTATTTATAAGAAATGAGAAGGGGAAGAAGATGGCAGACGAGAACATCCTCCTCAACGTGGCGGGCCTTTCGGCCGCCGTGGATGAGAAGGTCATTCTTCACGACGTCGACCTGACCGTGGGCGCTGGAGAGACCCACGTGCTGATGGGCCCGAACGGCGCCGGCAAATCGACGCTGGGCCACGTGGTCATGGGCGATCCCGAGTACACGGTGACCGGCGGCAAAATCACGTTCAACGGACAGGATATCACAGATCTGTCCACCGATAAACGCTCGCACGCGGGTCTTTTCCTGAGCTTCCAGGCGCCGGTGGAGATCCCCGGCGTGCCCGTCAGCAGCTTCCTGCGCGCAATTTCCGCAGGCCGCCCGGGGGTGGGCGACATGAAGGGCAAGCAGTTCCGCAAGCACGTCAAGGAGCTGGCCGAGGAGCTGAACATGGACCCGGCCTACCTGGACCGCGAGCTGGGCGTGGGCTTTTCCGGCGGCGAGAAGAAGAAGCTCGAGATGCTGCAGCTGCTGCTGCTCGAGCCGAAGCTGGCCTTCCTGGACGAGACCGACTCCGGCCTTGACGTGGACGCGCTGTCCGTCGTCTCGCGCGGCATGGAGGTCTATCGCAAGCGCTGCAACGGAACGCTCGTCATCATCACGCACAACACCCGCATCCTGGAGCACGTCGACGTCAACCGCGTTCACGTCCTGGTCAAGGGCCGCATGACGGCCGAGGGCGACGCGTCCATGATCGCCGACATCGACGAGAACGGCTTCGAGCAGTTCGAGCAGGCCGCGGCCGCATCCGCCGAATAAGGGGCAGCCATGGCTAAGCAACGCACCGAGGTAGCGGACATCGACCGCAGCCTCTACGACTTTTCATACGGCGACAGCACCGAGAAGCTCGAGGCGGGCCTGACGCCCGAGATCGTCCGCGAGATCTCGGAGAAGAAGGACGAGCCGGAGTGGATGCTCCAGCACCGCCTGAAGTCGCTGGAGATCTACCAGAGCATGCCCACGTCGGACTGGGGTCCCTCCATCGCCGGCCTTGACATGGACAACATCGTCACCTACGTCAAGCCCAACACCGACCAGAAGTCGGACTGGGACAGCCTGCCCGACGACGTGAAGAACACCTTCGACCGCCTGGGCATCCCCGAGGCCGAGCGCAGCTACCTGGCCGGCGTCGGCGCGCAGTACGACTCCGAGCTGGTCTACCACAACATGCAGGACACCGCTTCCCGCATGGGCATCGTGTACTCCGGCATCGAGGAGGCGCTGCACGACCCGCAGTGGGAGCCGCTCATCCGCGAGAAGTTCATGACGCTCATCCCGCCCACCGACCACAAGTTCGCCGCCCTGCACGGCGCCGTGTGGTCCGGCGGCAGCTTCGTGTACGTGCCGAAGGACACCAAGCTCGACTTCCCGTTGCAAAGCTACTTCCGCCTGAACGCGAAGGGCGCGGGCCAGTTCGAGCACACGCTCATCATCGTGGAAGACGGCGCCGACCTGCACTTCATCGAGGGCTGCAGCGCGCCGAAGTACAACGTGGCGAACCTGCACGCGGGCGCCGTCGAGCTGTTCGTCGGCAAGAACGCGCACCTGCGCTACTCGACCATCGAGAACTGGTCGAAGAACATGTACAACCTCAACACCAAGCGCTCCACGTGCGACGAAGGCGGCTCGATCGAATGGGTGTCCGGCAGCTTCGGCAGCCATGTGGGCTACCTGTACCCCATGTCCATCCTGGCCGGCCGCAAGTCCACGTGCACGTTCACGGGCATCACGTTCGCCGGCACGGGCCAGAACCTCGACACCGGCTGCAAGGTGGTGCTCGCCGCACCGGAGACCTCGGCTTCCATCGAGACGAAGTCCATCTCCAAGGGCGGCGGCGTGTCCACGTTCCGCAGCAGCGTGGTGGCCACGCCGAAGGCCGAGAACTCCGCGTGCAGCGTGTCGTGCCAAAGCCTCATGCTCGACGACCACAGCCGCTCCGACACCATCCCGGCCATGGATATCCGCTGCAAGCACGTCGACATCGGGCATGAGGCCACCATCGGCCGCATCGGCGACGACAAGGTGTTCTACCTAATGAGCCGCGGTATTTCGGAAGAAGAGGCCCGCACGATGATCGTGAACGGCTTCGCCGACCCCGTTTCCAAGGAGCTGCCGCTCGAGTACGCCGTGGAAATGAACAACCTCATCAAGCTGGAAATGGAAGGGGCGATCGGATAATGGGCGCCGACGTTTTGAACAACGTGAACGCGATGCCCGCGCCTACCTGGCATCGCCTTGATATGAACGAGACCGCCGTGGAGCTGCCCGAGGGCCTTTCCTTCGCAGCCCAGGTGGAAGTGGAGGCCGCCGCCGAGCTCATCGGCGAAGCGGGCGCCTTCGACGCGGCCGTGGCCGCGCTGCAGGAGCGCGTCGATGCGGCTCGCGCCGCCGGCCCCGCCGACACGCGCGCCATCCTGAAGGCTGTCGACCCCGACGTGGACCCCGCCGACCTGGATATCCCGGCCTTGTCCACCTACGAGCACAAGGCCGTGCGCCAGGAGATGGCGAACAACGTGGCCGAGGCGTTCGAGTGCGGCATGGGCGAGCAGGCCACCGCATGGCTGGCCGAAGCCGCCGGCAAGGGCGCCGCAACCGTATTCGCGCCGGCAGCCGGTAAGCGCGGCCAGGCCACGGTGCGCATCGCCGGTGTGGACGGCGCCGCCAACGTGGCCGCCATCGACGTGGTGGCCCCCGCGGGCGCTGCGTTCGACCTGACCGTGTCGCTTGACTCCTCCGCCGCCGGCAGCGGCGTGGTGGGCGTGGTGCTGCGCGTGTTCGCCGGCGAGAACGCCCACGTCAACGTCACGTCCGTGCATACGCTCGGCGACACGTGGATGGCGCTCGACGACACGGGCATCGTCTGCGACGAGGGCGCGTTCGTCACCGTGCGCCACCGCATGCTGGGCGCGGGCAAGTCCTACACGGGCCTGGCCACCGACCTGCGCGGCGACCTGTCGCGCGTGGACGTGGACACCCGCTACCTGGCCGCCGGCCAGGACGTGCGCGACTTCAACTACATCGTGCGCCATCGCGGCAAGAAGACCCGCTGCAACATCGACGCCAACGGCGCGCTCATGGGCGAGTCGAAGAAGATCCTGCGCGGCACCATCGACCTGGTTCGCGGCTGCAAGGGCGCCGAGGGCACCGAGCGCGAGACCGTGCTTCTGGTGGACGAGCGCGTGGACAACAAGACCATCCCCGTCATCCTGTGCGACGAGGACGACGTGGCCGGCAACCATGGCGCTACCATCGGCCATGTGGCCGCCGACCAGCTGTTCTACCTGAAGTGCCGCGGCCTTTCCCAAGAAGCCGCCGAGGGCCTGTTCGCCACGGCGACCCTCGAGGAGACGGCGCTTGCCGTCGAAGACGAAACCGTTCGCGCGGGCGTCGGCCGCCTGGCCGGCCGCCTGGGCATTCCCTATCAGGAGGTGGAAGGCTAGCTTATGTCAGCTTCCGCAAACAACGCAGAGCTCGATCGCACGGCATGCGCCGTGGCCGATGCGGCGCATGCCGCCCAGGCCTCGGCCACAGCCGGCGACATCGTGTGCGCCGCCAATATCGCCGAGAACCCCTACAAGCGCGACTTCCCGCTGCTTGCCAACCATCCCGACCTGGTGTTTTTGGACAGCGCCGCCACTGCGCAGCGCCCCGCCGCCGTGCTTGACGCGCAGCGCCGCTTCTACGAGGAGATGAACGCCAACGCCCTGCGCGGCCTGTACCGCCTGTCGGTCGAGGCCACCGAGGCCATCGAGATCGCCCGCCAGCGCGTGGCTAAGTTCATCGGCGCGCCCGACGCGCACGACATCGTGCTGACGCGCAACGCCTCCGAGTCGCTCAACATCGTGGCGAAGGCCTTCGCCCCCACCGTGCTCGAGCCCGGCGACGAGGTGTGCATCACCATCATGGAGCACCACTCCAACCTCATCCCGTGGCAGCAGGCCTGCCGCGCGGCCGGGGCAAAGCTCGTCTACCTCTACCCCGACGAGAACGGCGTCATCACGCCCGAGGAGATGGACGCGAAGATCGGCCCGAAGACCAAGATCGTGTCCGTGGTGCACGTATCCAACGTCCTTGGCGTGAAAAACCCCGTCGAGGAGCTGGGCCGCCGCGTGCACGCACAGGGCGGCTACCTGGTGGTCGACGGCGCGCAGTCCACGCCGCACATCCACGTGGACGTGCAGGCCATCGGCGCCGACTTCTTCGCCTTCTCCGCACACAAGCTGTTCGGCCCGTTCGGCATGGGCGTGCTGTGGGGCCGCGACGAGCTGCTCAACGCCATGCCGCCGTTCCTCACGGGCGGCGAGATGATCGACTCAGTCACCGAGCAGGACGCCACCTGGGCGCCCGTGCCCGAGAAGTTCGAGGCCGGCACGCAGGACGCCGCCGGCATCTACGCCACCGCGGCGGCCATCGCCTACGTGGAGTCGGTGGGCCTCGATGTCATCGCCGCGCGCGAGCAGGCGCTCGTGCGCTACTGCATGGAGGAAATGGCGAAGCTGCCCTTCATCACCGTCATCGGCAGCCCCGACCCCGACATGCACCACGGCGTCATCAGCTTCAACGTCGACGGCATCCACCCGCACGACGTGGCCAGCATCCTGGACATGGACCAGGTGGCCATCCGCGCCGGGCACCACTGCGCCCAGCCGCTGCTCACGTGGCTGGGCGTGGAGAACCTTGCCTGCTGCCGCGCCAGCCTGGCGTTCTACAACGACAAGAACGACGTCGACGCCTTGATCGAGGGCCTCGGCAACGTTTGGAGGACCTTCAATGGCTAACATCTACACCGCCGCGCTCATGCAGCACAACGCGCACCCCGACTACAAGTACGACATGGAGGGCGCCACCGACGAGCACGAGGGCGTGAACCCCAGCTGCGGCGACGAGATGGTGCTGAAGCTGCGCATCGAGGACGGCGTCATCGAGGAGGCCGCATTCACCGGCCACGGCTGCGCCGTTTCGCAGGCATCCGCCGACATGATGGCCGACCTGGTCACCGGCGAGACCGTGGAGGAGGCGCGCCGCCTGTGCGGCCTGTTCATGAAGATGGTCAAGGGCGAGACGCTCACCAACGAGGAGAAGGAAGACCTCGACGAGGCGGCCCAGCTGGAAAGCATCAGCCACATGCCCGCCCGCGTGAAATGCGCCGAGCTGGGCTGGCGCACCCTGTCCGAGATCATCGGCGAATAGGGGCGTCCGGCACCGCCGCGATTCCCTATTCAACAAGTAGGGAATTATTCGGTTGCCAGTAACATATTGCCGACAAATGGCTATACTCGCGTTTGTCCTAGCTTTTCAAGCCCCGTCCGGATACCCGGGCGGGGCTTGTTTGCGAAGGAGGTCGCACGGGGACGTACGTGGGAGGCATATAGAGGGCCGAAGGTCCCGCGGCTCTGCGAGCTGCGGGACCTTCGCATGTTTTCAATCAGATGCTGCCATGCCGCACATGGGATGCTGCTAGTATGGGGAACGCTTGATTGGATAGCGGATCACGGAGGACGCAAATGCTCGCATTGCACGTATTGGCCAGCGGAAGCTCGGGAAACGCCGCGGTGATCGAGAACACCGCCACCGGCGCAGGCGTGCTGATTGACTGCGGCATCTGCAAGCGCGACTTCCTCAACCGCTGCGACGAGGCCGGCTTCGACCCCGGCCGCATCCAAGCCATGTTCGTGACGCACGAGCACGGCGACCACGTGAAGGGCCTGGGCGTGGTGTTGCGCGGGCTGGCGAAGATCGGCAACGTGCCGCCGGTGTTCGCGGCGGGCGCGTGCACGGCGAACAGCAGCGCGCTGGCGAAGGTGGCCGAGGCGTTCGACGTCCGCGAGCTGACGACGGCTTGCGCCCAGATGGACAGCCGGGATATGGCGAGCGCCGCCTTCGATGACGCGACGCCGCATGACGCCGGCTCCGGCGGCGTCGAGGCCGCAGGGATGCGCACGACCGGCTCCCGCGCCGTCGAGGCCGCAGCACCGCATACGACCGGCCCCGGCGCCGTCGATAACGCGATGCCTCAAATAACCGGCCCCGGCGCCGTCGAGGCCGCGGGCATGCGCATCATCCCCTTCGCCACCAGCCATGATGCCGCCGCGTCGTTCGGCTTCCGCATCGAGGACGCCGCCGACGGCGATGCAATCGGCTACCTGACGGACTCCGGCATCATCACGGCGCAGGCACATGCGGCGCTGCGCGACGTGCGCATCCTGGCGCTCGAGAGCAACCATGACCCGAAGATGCTGGCTGCCGGGCCCTACCCGTACGTCATCAAGCAGCGCATCGCGTCGAACAGCGGGCACCTTTCCAACGACCAGGCAGCCGCCGAGCTCGGCACGCTGGTTGCCGAATCGCGCACCGCGGGCCTGCGCCTGCCGCAAACGGTGGTGGCCATGCACGTGTCACAGAACAACAACGACTACAGCCTGGCCAGGCGCACGCTCGAAGCGGCGCTCGGCGAAGCCGGCTGCTACGCGGAAACCCTCTGCGGCTACCAAGCCCGCCTCACCACCGCCCGCTAGCAGTCAGACACTTTGGGGACGTAGCATTAACCGTCCGCCCCAGGTCGGTCGATCGCCCCTACCACTTCAACAACGCCAGCACAAGGTCGAGGAAAGACGCTCTAGAGACGCAACACCGACAATCCGAAACGGGAAACCCGCTACCTCGCGTCCTCCCAGGGATGGGAGGTCAGATGCCAGCCGCCGCAATAGGGGCATTCGTAGATTTGCAGGCCGCGTTTGCCCCGACGCTCACACCAGGCAAGGTTTTCCTGGGCCTCTGTCAGCGTGGCGTAACGGTTCTTCGATTCGCACGCCTTGTAGCGCTGCGCGGCATCGTGCTCGGCCGCCGCCGTGACGCGACGCGAGTCCTCACGCGCGAACGCATCGTCAAGCGAATCGAAATCACCGAGCGAATCGAAATCGCCCAACGCAGCGTTGAACTGCGCCTTCTCCTTCGCCCATGATGACCGATTCTTCTTCGACGCCATTTTCCGACCCCCAATCACATTCTTGCTGCTGCCATTATCTTACGCGCCAAACCCCTCGCAAGGGTCAACCCACAACCGACGCATCATCACAAACCATTGTCATTTCCTAGATGAGCACTAAGGTTTTGGGGACGAATGGTTTCAGCTATTCGGGAGCGTCGATGCGCGCTATTCGCCCAGCAACCAATCAACCAGATAAATCGCGCGAATCCCCTCTTTCGAGAAATCGAATTCGTCCAAGCTTAAAACGAACTTTGGGTAGTTGTCAGGAATCGCCGAAAGCGAGGCGAATCCTCGCTCACGCGTTCGCTCGTCAGCCATACGATAGGTGGCCTGGTAATACTCATATTGGTTGCCTCGTTTTGCAACGAAATCCACCTCAAGGTCGCCAACTTTTCCAACACTCACCCTGTACCCACGTCGCTTTAATTCCATAAACACAATGCCTTCAAGCACCTGATCGATATTCATCTGGTTGCTCATGCCCATTGCCTGTCGCAATCCCCGGTCGACAACGTACCATTTTTCGTTGAAGGCCAGGCGCTGCTTGCCAACGGCATCTTCGCGAGGGGCTTTGTATAGCAGGAAGGCCTTCTCCATCGCGTTCATGTAATTGGCTATAGTCTCGGAAGCGGTTTTTCGCCGCTCGCTTTTTAGGTGATCGGAAATACTCTTCATGCTGAGCAAGCGCCCCTCTTCGGCAGCGGCATACCGGGCAAGGTGCTCAAGCAAATCGACGTCGCCAATGTTATTTCGCTTAACGACGTCTTTGAGCAAAATGGTCGATAACAGATCTTCCAAGTATTTGATGCTTGGCTCTTGCTCAAATTCCAAAGCGCTTTGGAAAGGGAACCCGCCCTGAACGACATACGCGATGAAAATGGGGGGATCACATTCCCCATTTTCACCGCTTCAAACGATAACTAGCTTACGAGCTGGGATTATTCCGCAGGTTTTACGACCGTCAGCTGCATTTTGAACGGGGTAACGCCGCGCACGCTGTGGGGGCTGCCGGCCGTCATAACGATGGACTCGCCCGCGTTCAGCTGGTGCGGGACGTCGTTGACGGTAATCTCGCCGGTGCCTTCGAGCACGGTGATGAGCGCGTCGCCTGGCGCAGCGTGCGAGGACATGCCCTCGTCGGCGTCGATGGCGAACACCGTGACCTTGCAGCCCGGCGTCTGCGACAACGTGAGGCTGTTCACCTTGCCTGCCTCAAGCTCTACCAGGTCTTTCAGGCCGAAAACCTTGCCGTGCTCCACGTTCTTGATGAGTTCTGCCATGATGATTCCTTTCGTTATCCGCGCCGCCCGTTGGCGGCGTTGTTACCGTTGCGCATTGAGTTGCAGCAGCTTGAAGCCGTGATCGTCGGCGCCTTCGACCGCATGCAAGACGTGCGCCGGCACGCGCAGCACCTCACCTGCGCGCAGCGTCACGCGCGCGTCAGGCAGCACCACGCATGCCATGCCCTCCACCAAGTAGTACAGCGTATCGCCGAAGTATTCCTCCTCGCTGACGCTCTCGCCCGGAGCGAACGCCAGCAGCGTCAAGTCGAACCCGGCGTTGCGCGTGAGCGCCATACTAGATACTTGACCTGGGCGAATATCGATCAGCTGCGCCAGCGATTGCGCGGCTTCGGTAGGCAAATTCCTCAGCGGCATGAAACCGCCTCCTTTCGCTTTGAGCCCTATGGGGGTATCGAGCACTCAGAAACTCGCAAGAATGGCCACTCTCGGACGGTTTTTCGAGAAGCTGAATTGCGAAGGACGATTCGACCACGGTTTTGCGGCCATGAGTTTCAGCTTCCCATCTTTTTGTCCATTATGCCCACTCATAGGCTTCCATTGTGCTGGAAACAGAACAAAATGATACGCTCCACAGCGGCGTGGCATTCAGATTGTCGATTTTTTGGCAAATAGTGGCCATTTTGCCGACAACCTGAATGCAACTGTGCCGTTGCGACAGAAGCCACGCGATTGCAACCCGCGTAGGTGCGCGAGCGTGCGCACCTACGCGGCAACATTGCAGCACTCACACGTAGTAGAGGAACGATCGCAGGCGCTCTTCGACGCTTTGGTCGAGCGCGCCGTCGAACGCCAGGTGCAAAAGCGGGGCCTTCGCGGGAATGCTCTTCAGGCGCAGCATGATGTCGACGTTCTCGTACGTAGACGCCACCTCAATCACGCCGTCCGCGCGGTCACCGATTTCCACCGCCTTTGCGTAGCGGTAGCGCGCGTTTGCACCCGCGAACTGGCCTAACGCATCAGTTGCCACCTGGCGCAACCCGTTGAATCCGGAGGAGTCCGCAGCAGTTTCACACCGACCGTCAGAATCGGACCGCTCGAATTCGCCCCCCGAATCGCGAAGGGAAGCGCGGCAACACGCATACGGGGACGCCGCCCCCAGTGCGTCCGACACCTGCGCCATCATGTCGGCGAGGCGAGCGAGCAGCGCGCGCCACTCGTCCTGCGGCAGCGTGCGCTGCTCGGCGCCGAACAGGGGATTCGCTTGCACGTCAGCGCCAACCTCAAGCGGGCCGGTTGCCAAAGCCGCCGCGGCAGCGCCGTGGTCATGCGAGCCGTCGCACCCGCCGAGCACGTTCGCGCAAGCGGCCCCGCAACCAGAGGCCAACGCCTGCACATCGGCGATGGTGAGCGCCTGGTCGGAATCGGCAAGCGCAGGGGCGGGAACCGTTACCGCGGGCACGCTGGCGGAAGCAGAAGGCGCGGGCACATCAACGAGCGCGGCCGACGAACGCTTCGCGTCGACAGCCGAATCCTGCGTCGACGCGGAAGGCGTTGCCGCGGGCACGTCCGGCAAACCAACGGTTTTCGGGGTACCGGTTTCGCCCAACATGGGCATGAGGCCGCCCACCACCTTGGCATGTTTTGCCTCGTCGCAGCCATCTTCCCAGATGAACAGCAGGTATTCGGCGAAGGGAGCCCGCACGACACGATAGCCTTCCATCTCCAGCTGTGCGAACAACCCACCCGTCAACTCATCGCCGATGACAAGCGGCCACTCGCCCACCACCGCAAGCGTTTTGCGGGCACCGCCTGCTGCGGGACAAGCCTCGCGGGCAGAGACATCGGAGGTCTTGAGACGCAGCTCCTCTGCTGCATCACAGTTGGGCGAAGCCGAAATGTCAGAAGCTTCCGCCTCCACGTTGCGCGCGCAGCTTGAACCGAGATCCTTCGAGGATGCGGTCGCGCCAGCGCCCGCCGCAGCGCAAACTTCGCACGCCGCAGCGAGCACATCGTCAAGCGACAAATTCGGCTTTGCCAGGCGTTTGCGCAGGTCGGGTCGTGCTTCCGGCGCCGCTGCCCACACGACATCGCCCGCCAGCATGTGCACGAAGAAGCCCTCGGGGTCGTCCAGATTGCACGGCAGCAGCTCCACGTCAGGCGCGATTACGCGCACATCAGCGTAGCCCTTCGCGTCAAGCACGCTTCGCACCACGCGGTCGAACTGCCCATCGGCCTCGCCGCCCTGCGATGACGGCAGCAGCAACTGCCGCACGGGGCCTTCCGCATCCGCGTCTTCCGCAGCAGCCAAGCTCACTCCCAGCAGGCTGGCGAACGAGTAGTATTCCTTGCTGGTGCACTCCTTGCGGCCAAGCTCGAGCGCCTGCGCGCTCGGCGTGAGTTCGCGCACCGAAACCCCCTGGTCACGCAACCACTGCGCCGCAAGCGGACCATACGGCCCGAACGATGGCAAGCCCGCTAACTCGCCTTCGCGCAGCGGCTCGCACGCCAAGTTCACCACGTGCCGCGACGTAGGCGCCCCGCGCAGATCGGCCGCCTCGTAGTGCTCGATCGCGTTCAAAAACGCCTCGACGCGCGTTTCCACGCCCACCTTCGAGTAGTGCTCGTCCATCTCGATCTGCAGGTACGGCTTGCCGGTCATTTCCTCGGCGAACAGGTGGCTGATCATGGTGTCGGGACCGCAGCCGTGGTTCGTCAGGTACACGGCGAACAGGCGCGGGTCGCGGCGCACCAGCTTCGCGCCCGAGAGGATGTGCTGCCCGAACGGCCACACCACGCCCGGATAATCGGCGGAAATCCCCAGGTCATGCGCGTGCAGGTGGCTGACCGTGATCACTTTCTGCCCGCGGTCGAGCAGCAGGTCGGGAATGCCCATGTTCAGCGCCGGGTCCACGATGCCGTAATTGCGCGTGATAATGACGATGACGCGCTCGCCGGGCTTCAGGCTGGCCAGCAGCTGGTCGCCCAGCTCTTCGGTTTTGCGCGTGAATTCCGTGACCGCGAACCCGCCGGCCAGCATGGCGCGCGCCGTTTCCTGCGGCGTGCGGCCCAGCTGCGCGCCCACCTCCAGCATCACCTCGGCCATGGCGCCCTGCCCAAAATCCATGTTCATCTGGGGATTCAGCAGCGTGATGCCGTGGCCTTCGTAGTCGAGTTCCTTCGCCACGATGGCCGGAATCGACTGCATGTACGTGCACGCGTAGTTGTGCGGCACCGTTGATTTCAGATGGCGAATGGTGTGCACGCTGGGCATGAACACGTAGTCGACGCCCGCATCGAGCAGCTGCGCCATGTGCCCGTGCACCAGCTTGACCGGGTAGCACATCTCGCCCTGCGCGCTGGCCTGCGCCAGGCGCACCGTTTCCTCGTCGGACGCGCCGGTGAGCACCACGTTGAAGCCGAGCTGCTTGAAGAACGCGTTGGCCATGGGAAACAGCTTGTGCAGCATGAGGGCACGCGGGATGCCGACGGTCTTCTTCGCCGGGTCGCGTACCGGGTCGTAGCCCTCCAGGTACATCTCGTCGACTTTGTGGAAGAACGCGCGGTTCGCGGCAATCTCTTCCGGATCGACGCGGCGCGCTGAGTGCGAAGCGCCCGAAAGGTCCCAACCCTTGAAGTTTGAAGGAGGGAAGGTTTTATCTGGGGTTACACCGATTTGCACCGACAGGACGCCCTGTGCTTCGGCGGCCAGCAGGGCCGCGCCGACGGCGCCCGAGACAGCGAAGTATGGGCTGACCGTAAGGTCGTCGCCTGCGTACGCGCGAAACGCCGCCACGATGGCGGGGTTGTAGGCCACGCCGCCCTGCAGCACGATGCGACGGCCCACCGGCTTGTTGTTCACCACCTTGTGCAGGTAGTTGCGCACCACCGACAGGCACAGGCCCGCAGCCACCTCGGATTTCGTAGCGCCTTTCGCCAGCGCGGCGTTGATGGCCGTTTCCACGAATACCGTGCAGCGTTCGCCTAGATCAACGGGTCGTTCTGCCGAAAGCGCCAGCGCACCGTAATCGGGCAGCGCAATGCCCAGGCGCGCGGCCTGCTCTTCGACGAAGCTGCCGGTGCCCGCCGCGCACACCTTGTTCATCTGGAAGTCGGCCACCTGCCCCGCCGCCAGCCCGATGTACTTCGAGTCCTGGCCGCCGATCTCGAACACGGTGTCCACCAGCGGATCGGCCGCCGCAGCGGCGCGAGCCTGCGCGGTAATCTCGTCGCGCACGGCATCGGCCCCGATAAGGTTGCCGATCATGGTGCGCCCGCTGCCCGTGACGCCCGCGGCCACCACGTGCGCCCGGCTACCCACGCGCTGGGCAAGCGAGGCCAGGCCATCGCGCACCGCCTGCTTGGGGTTGCCGCGCGTACGCAGGTACTGCGCGTCAAGCAGCACGCCGTCGGTGCTGACAAGCACCAGGTTCGTGCTGGTCGAGCCCACGTCCACGCCGAGCGCCACCGGCACAGACTGGCCCGCGGCCAGCGCGTCCACGGCTGCCGAGCGCGGCACCGCGCTGCCGTCGTAGGCGGGCGTACCAGCAGGGTTCCACGGGCTGGGGGCCAACGCGAACCCGCGGTTCGGCGTGCAATCCACGTGCGGTAAGCGCGGCAGGCGCGCAAGATCGTCAGCCTGACCAGCGCTTTCGCCACCAAGCGCCGCCCGCAGGGCAGCAAGCTGGGCATCCGCCTCCCCTGCTTCCGCGGCTGCAAGCGCCGCGCCCACTGCCTGGGCGTTTACCAGCTGCGGGTCAGCCAAAAGCTCGTCTTCGCCCAAGTCGAACACCTCGCGCACGGCGCGCACGACGCCGGCGTTCAGCAGCGTGCCGCCCGCAAGCGCCAGCGGCTTTTCAACCGGAAGGCTGCGCACGATGGTGGCCTTGAACGCCTTGACGGTGGCGTGGCACAGGCCTTGCAGGATGTCCTCGACGGGCACGCCCTCCTGCTGACGGTGGATGATGTCGGTTTTCGCGAACACGCTGCAGCGTCCCGACAGGCGCGGCACGCTTTGCGCGCGCGTCACCAGGTCAGAGTAGCTGTCAAGCGGCAGGCCCAGGCGTTGCATCTGGTCCTCGAAGAAGCTGCCGGTGCCTGCCGCGCAACTTTCGTTCATGGCGAACTCCGGCGCCGCACCAGACGTGAAACCGGTGGCGAACACGCCGGATTGCGCGCCCATCTGCATGACGCATGCCGCTTGCGGGGCCAGCGCGCGCACGCCCTTGACCAGGGCGGGAACCTCTTCGAGCTCGCGAAGCCCCGGAGCCAGCGCGCGCACCATGCCCGCACCGCTGCCCGTGACCGCCACGCCGCCGCACGCGCCAAGCGGCAGAGACCGCGACGTAGCGGAAATTGCGGAAGCTGCGGCAGGCTTGCTTCCACAAGCGCCTTCGTCTCCGGCGCGAGCGCCCGCCGCCGGCTCAGCGTTCGCAACGGGTTCGCTTTCCCCATTCGCCAGCTCATCGATCAGCGCCCGCAAGCACGGCAACGGCGAACCCTGGTGCGCGCGGCGCAGCACGCGCACCACCGCGCCCGCCGCATCGACCGCCGCAATCTTCACCGACGACGCCCCGATATCGATTCCCACGTAATACACGCGCTGCTCCTTCACATCACTTTGCTTCAACCGCAATCCGCCCGGCTGCAAATCCGCTACCCTTCGGCCTTGAACGCTTCGAATTCGGCGAGGAACTCGTCGCGATCGAGGCTGCGCACTTGGCAGACGTCCTCGAACGTCACCAGGTCGACGATGGGGTTGTCCAGCGAGAACGGGAAGCCTTTCGACTGCAAAAACACCTCAAGCTTCGGCTCGTCAGCGCACAGTTGGCGCATGGTTTTCGTCGTATCCATATCCTTGTCCTTTCGGAATCGATTACCTCAAAACGCCTGGTCAACAGCTATCGAACGCACGCCGCGAACTTCCCGCGCTCCCAAAGCGCGCATCGCCACCTCGCAGAGCACCGGCGCAATCCGGTCCTGCCCCATGGCCCCGCGCGCAACCGTTAGCGCCGTGTTCGCTCACGCCGTTGCCGCGCCGCCGTCTTGCACGTCCGCCAGGTTGATGCGTTCGGCGCCCAGCAGGCGCGCATCGTCTTGCCCATGCGTGGCCACCAGCAGCGTGCGTCCTGCGCGGTGGCGCAGCGTGAACGCGATGACTTTCTCCTTCGTAGCCTGGTCAAGGCCGGTGAACGGCTCGTCGAGCACCACCAGGTCGCTGGGAAACGCCACGGCCCGCGCAAGCGACACGCGCCGCCGCATGCCACCGGACAGCTCCATGGCCGGCTGGTTCAAGCAATCGGCTGGCAGAATCTCGGCCAACAGGTCGCGCACGTCAGCGCGACGCGCGCTCGGCGGCAGCACCAGCGCCACGTTCTCCACGGGCGTCAACGTTTCGCACAGGCGGTCTTCCTGGAACATCATGCTAATGCGACCTGGGGAAACGCCGCGAATCTGCCCCGCATCGGCGCGTTCAAGGCCAAGCAGCACCCGGAACAACGTCGTCTTGCCACTGCCCGACGGCGCCATGAGGCAGCGCACGCCGCCGCCCGGCAGCGTGAACGACGCGCGCCGCAGCACCTCGTTGGCCCCGTACGCCTTGCAAACCCCATCGAACTCCACGTCCGCGAACGTCCTAAACAGCGCCACGCTACTCGCCTCGCTTCCCGATCAGCCCGCCGAGCGGACGGTTCGCACGCTTCAGCAGCGCCATGAACGCCTTCTCGAACAGCACCGACGCCACCATCACCACCACGGTCCACGCCAACAGGTCGGGCGTGTCCAGAAACGTGCGCGCCGTGGCCATTTCTTTGCCGATGGACGGCTTCGGCGTGGCCAAAACCTCGGCCATGATGCCGCTTTTCCACGTCATGCCCAGCGAAATCTTCGTGCTGGACAGCAGAAACGGCATGAACGCCGGGCGGTACACGTACAAAAACGTGCGCCACCGCGACAGCCCGTACACGCGCGCCATCTCGAGCATCTGCTTGTCGACGCTTTCGAACCCGGTGACCATGTTCGTGTAGATGAGCGGCAGCACGATGAAGAACGCCAGGAACACAGTAAGCGCCTGGTTGCCCACCCAAATGAGCAGCAAGATGATGAACGATGCCACGGGGATGGTGCGCAGCAGGCTGATGATGGGATCGATGAAGTCGCGGAACAGCCTCACGCGGCACGCCACCAGCGCCAGCAGGAACCCGACGACGAACGACAACAGAAACCCCAGCGCGATGCGCCCGAAGCTGGCACCGACGATCATCCAGAAGTTCGGCATGACCACCTGGTCGGCCAGCGCCTGCAGCGTGCGGATGGGGCCGGCAAGCACAAGGCGGTTGTCGACCACGCGGTCGAGCACCTCCCACACCACCAGCCAAAACGCGATGATGGCTGCCTTGCGGGCGAACCGCTTGCGCGCGTCGCCCGCCCTGGTGGCCGCGCGGCGCTCGGCGGCGGCGCGCTCGGCATCCAGGATGCGGGTTGCCTCTTCGGCATCCATGAGCCCTTGCGCCTGCATCACGCGCACCACCTGGGATTTCTGCACGCCCAGGCTGGTGAGCATGCCCATGATTTCCTCGCGGTCGACGCCTTTGGCACAGGCCGTCTGCATCATGAAGCCCATCTGCGAGTCGGCCATGCCGTTTTGGCGCACCATCTGCGCCATCATGGCCACCTTCTCCTCGGGCATGCCCACCTTCGCGGCGATGACGGCGAACTGCATGCGCGGCTCGTCGTCGCCTACCGCGCCGCGGGGCACGCCGCCCCCACGCCCCACCAGGGATCTCACCTTCTCGAACATGGCGGCGCTACTTACCCGAGGCCGTGCCGCCGAAGGCTTCGATGGCTGCCTGCGCGTCGGCCGCCGACGCAGTTACGCCGTCGTTGCCGGTGCCGGCGCTGCTTTCGTGCTGCGTGGCCTGCTCAAAGCCCGCTTGCAGGAAGCGCTCGTCAAGCTGGCCTTCCGGCGGCAGGTAGTAGAAGTCCTCGCCGGGCATCTTGCCGCCGATGGAGTCGGGGTTTGCCAGGTACAGCTCGTGCAGAAAACCCGACAGCGCCGTGCGCATCTGCTCGCCCGTCAGGTTCACCATGGAGATGTAGGGCATGGCGTCAAGCGCTACGGAATTGTTGAGGAACGTGCCCAGCTCCTCCTGAAGAGCGGCGGCGTCGCCCATGTTCGCAAGCGTCCAGCTCACCGACTGGCCGGCCATGTTCAGATACTCCACCACGGCCTGCTCGTGCTCCTCCAAAAACTGGCGGTTGACGATGGTAGTGGTGGTGACGGCCTGGCTGCCCGTGTCGGCGAACGCGCGGTCCCACTCCACCGTCAGGTCGATGGGGATGCACAGCGGGTTGACCAGGATTTTCGCCAGGGAAACGAACGGCTGCGGAAGAATGGCCACGCACCCGTCCTGCTGCTGCATCATGTTGAGCACCTCAAGCGGGCTGGACTTGAACTCCAGGTTGAACGTGCCGTCCAGGCCGTTTTTCGCCAGCAGCGCCTCGATGGTGTACTCCGGCGTACCGCCCTCGCCGTAGCTGTAGACGGTGCGCCCTCGCAGGTCGTCGAGCGTGCTGACTGAGGCGTCGTTCGTCATGACGTACAGCACGCCCAGGTTGTTCACGCTGATGACCTCGTAGCGGTTCTTCAGCTCGGCGTTGTTGTACAGGATGGGGCCGATATTGCTGGGCAGCGTGCAGATGTCGTAGTCGCCTTTGTTGAACAGCGCCGAGAGGCCCACGTAGTCCACGCCGTTGGGCTCGAACGTGAAGTTGTTGAACGTTTTGCCCGCCTGAGCAGCCACGATGAATTGCGACAGCCCCATAGACGGAGGCCCCATGATCAACCCCACTCGCACGTCGCACGCATCAGGGCTGCCCATAAGCTCGCGCGATTCGACGCGCGTGGAGAACGTGGCGCCGTCGCCAGAAGCACTTGCGCCCGCGCCACCGGACGCCGCCGAGCCCTGCGCGCCCTCGCCCGCCGAGCACCCGGAAAGCCCCAGCGCCGACAGCGCCGCCACACCCGCAAGCGCCGCGAAGCCGCGGCGCGACATGTTCGGATACGCCATATCCAACCCGCCTTTCGAGGGGAAAGGCTTCACGGGGAAATGCGAAAGCGCCGCGGCGCGAACGCAATACAACCGCGCAAGCAGAGCCGCGCCTCAACAAAACGCCCCGTCAAAGCCGCTTTTATACACGGCTAACTAGTCTAGTTAAACATGGCGAATTTGTCAGTGATTTATGTTACCGCTAAGCAACTTCACAAGAAAAGTTTCACACGGGAAATCACGTGCGCAAAACGAACGAGCCTCTGACCTGGACCATACACGATTGGCAGGGTATAACTTGCCCATTTCATACACGATTGGCACGGTTAATGGACTGCGAGCATTCTCTCAGAATGCCGAAGAATAGAGGCTTGTAACGTTTTTCGTAACGAAATTCCGTTTGAAATCGCATCCAAAAGCTCGCGAGCGAACCCATCACAGGCAGGCGGCTTTGCCGCTCCATGGTTTGATGCGTTTCAGCACGGGGGCTATTTTCTCGCGGGCAACTTCTAAATCGTAGGCCTCTTGGGCGCGCAGCCAATAGCCGTCGCTTAAGCCGAAGAACCGGCAAAGCCGCAAATCGGTGTCCGCGGTGATGCGTCTGTTGCCCAGCACGATTTGCCCTATGCGCTGCGCGGGCACGCCTATCTCCTTCGCCAGCCGGTACTGAGAAACGCCAAGCGGCTCCAAAAACTCCTCTTTCAGCAACTCGCCCGGAGTAATAGCCGGAAGCTTGTCCATAACCGCCCCTTTCACGAGTGATAGTCAACTATCTCGACTTGCTCTGCAGCCCCTTCAACCCACGTAAAGCACACACGATACTGGTCGTTAATCCTGATACTGCATTGCCCGGCCCGATCGCCCTTCAGCAGCTCGAGTCTATTGCCTGGCGGCACACGCAAATCATCAATGGCGTTCGCAATTTCAAGCTGACGGATTTTTCGCCTAGCAACTCGCTCAAACGATGCAAATCGAGCGACCCGAAATCCTTGCGAAAGCCGTTTCGTGTCTTTGCACGCAAATGACCGTATCATAGTAACGCTCTTCGTTAGTAACGTCAAACGTTACTATTTGAATTTCTCCTATTAGCTGATTCCAGTTTACCTGAATACAAACATCTGTTCTAGTCTTGACTTCACTAGTTTACGCGAACGCATAAATTCTCATCTTTTTCCCCTTGATTTATGCGTTCGCGTAAACTATCCTGTCGCCCAAGCACATTTTCGCGTTCGCATAAATCGAAGGACTCGTCATGCAACAGATCGCAACCTCCGCGGACATCGGAAGCCTTATCCGCGCCGAGCGCAAACGCCAGGGCTTCACGCAAACCGAGCTTGCCGGCCTTTGCGGCGTCGGCCTCACGTTCCTGAGCAACCTTGAAAACGGCAAGCAAACGGCCGAACTCGGCAAAACGCTCAACGTGCTCACCATGCTCGGCATCGACCTGTTCGCCGAAAGGAGGGGGTAATGACGCAGCTGCGCATCTCGCGAGTCGAGCTTGCATCCCCGCAAGAAATCGGCACGCTCTCGCTCGACAACGGCGCGTTCTCCTACAGCGAGACCTACCTTTCCTCGCCAAACCCCGTTCCCCTGTCGGCCTCGCTGCCGCTGCGAAGCCAGCCTTTCCCCGAATACGCGGCGCGCCCCTACTTCGAAGGCCTTTTGGCGGAAGGCCCGGCCCGCGCTCAGCTTGCCGGGGCGCTTGGGGTCAGGGAAGACGACTACTTATCACTGCTTGAAGCCTGCGGGAAAGACTGCATCGGCGACATTCTTGTCAGCCGGCAACCGCCGACCGTTTCCCGCGGCGAATACCGCCCTTTGACGTTTAGCGACATGCGAAACCTTCTATCGGATTCGGCGAACCTTGCGGAAAATAACGCGGCGCTGCGCCTGTCGCTTGCCGGAACGCAAGGCAAAACGGGCCTTGCGCATCTGCCCGGACACGCCAACGACAGCGGCTGGCTAGAACCAAGCGGCATAGCTGCGACCACCCATATCCTCAAGACCAGCCGCATGCGCGACATCCCCGAAAATGAATATCTCTGCATGAAAGCCGCAACCGCATGCGGGATAGAAACGCCCCACGTCGAGCTTATGGACTTCCCGCTACCCACCCTTGCCGTCGAGCGCTTCGACCGCAAGGCAAGCCTCGATGTAAACGGCCAGCTTTCCGTAGCCCGTCTTCATCAGGAAGATCTTTCCCAGGCGCTCGGCATGACCCCCGCCTCGAAGTATGCGGAAGTTGAAAGAGGAACCATCCCGGCCATCGCGCGATTCCTGAAACGTTGCAGCGTCCAGCCCGCACGCGACGTCGCCGCGTTTGCGCGGATGCTGTGCTTCGCCTACGCAATCGGCGACTGCGATGCCCACTTGAAAAACTACTCCGTGCTGATCCAAGATGCCGCGCACGGAGCCTACCGCATCAAACTTGCGCCCGCCTACGACTTCGTCTGTACAACCGTTTTCCCACGATTCAGCCGCACTTTGGCAATGGTCATTGGAGGGGAACGGGAAATCGACGAGATCGAACCATCGACGTTCAACCTGCTTGCAAGCGACCTTGGAATAACGAAAGCGGCGCTGCAAACCCTGGCCTGGCCGATTGCCGAAAACCTCGCGAAGTCCATTAGCGCGGCAGGCAACGGGCATTCGGGAACCGTTCTCGCATCAACCCCGTATATCGCCGACGATCTTGTAGAAGACATGACGCCGCGCATCGAGGTCCTGAAGGCTTTCTGCGAACGCTAACGCGGCGGAACCGCGCCCAACACGCAAAAGGGCCCGCGGCGTTCATCACGTCGCGGGCCCTTCGTTCGCGGCAGCGCCGCCGCGTTTGCTAGCGGCCAGCCGGCTCGCTGGCATCACTGTCAGCTCGCCGGCGCGCCGCCTACATCCGCACGTTACTTCGCGGCATCACCGGCCTCGCCGGCGGCGGGGCGCCTCTTGCGGCGGTAGGCGTACACGCCGCCCGCCGCAGCGGCGGCAACCACCGCCGCAACCACGCAGCCGATCGCCACTGCCGCCGCGGGGTTGGACGCCGCCGCTTCGGCCATGTCCTCGATCGCGCCGGCAACGCCGCCCTTGGCGCTGCCCGCCGCCTTGCCGTCGGCCGCCTTGCCAGCCGCAGCACCGTCGGCCTTCGCCGAGCCGTCCTCGGCCGCAGCAAGCGCGGCAGCCGCCGCGTCGCCTTCGCCGGACACGCCGTTGGCGCCGTCCAGAATGGCCTGCGCCTCGGCGGGCAGCTGCCCGCCGCCGGAGGCCGGCAGCGTCGAGCCCAGGTCAACTTCCCAGTTCGTGGACCAGGTGTGGTCCCACACGCCGTTGAAGATGCCCGCGGCGATGGTGCGCGCCAGCCAGCCGATGGTCACCGAAGAGGTGCACGTGCCGGCGAACGAGGTGCGCGACGCCGACGGCGTGCCCAGGTCGATGGTCACCGTGGAGCCGTCGAAGCTGACGCCCGAACCCCACACGTTGTTGATGGTCATGACCTTGTCCTGGATGACCACCGGGGCGCTCACCCAAGCATGGCCCGACGCGTCCACCGTCATGGTGGCGTTGTTGCTGACCGGCGTCGACGGCGGGAAGCCGCCGTTGGTCAGGTGCGGGTTCAGCGGCAGGCCCGTGGTGGCCTTGTCGAACCACAGGTTGGCCGAAACCGTGTACGTGCCCGCGGCGAAATGCCCGTCGGTGGTGGTGCCCACCTCGGTCGACCCGCCCGGCTGAGCCGGCGAAGGCGAAGGCGCAGGCGTCGGGGTCGGGGTCGGATCAGGCGTCGGCGTCGGGTCCGGCGTCGGCTCGGGATCGGGCACCGGATCGACGCCGTCGGGCAACGCCGAAGCAGGCAAGCTGCTGTAGTTGACCGACAGCTCCAAGGCGATGCTGCCCGAAGGCGCGATGTCCATGTTCAGCGGCACCGCGTACAGCTTCGACCCGCTGAAGTAGTACGACTTCGCGCCCGCGACCATGTCGTCGGTCAGCTTCACCGAAACGTGGCTGATGCGCGTGTCGTACTTGCCATAGCTCCAAATGCTCGCGTCGGCCGGGGCCTTGCGCGTCACCTGCACGCCGGCAAGCTCGGCGCACGTGCCCAGCTCCTGCGTGATGAACACGGGGTTCAGCACGTCAAGCTCCAGCGTCTTCGTGCCGTCGGCAGCCACCACCAGCGTCGCGTTCTTGGTAAGCGGCGTGGTGGGCGTGGTGGACACGACGCCCACGGGGTTGTTCCCGTCAAGCACCGGCTCGTGGCCGGCCTTGTCGGCGAACGGGTTGTTCGGGTTGTTCACGTACACCGTGGCCCCGGGGATGACCGGGTTGTAATCGCCCGGCATGCTCAGGTTCGCGGTGATGGCGTACGTGCCCGCCTTCAGCGTGCCCGAAGAAGCCTTCTCCACCTTCAGCGTGCCGCCCACGTACACGAACTCGTAGTTGGCGGCCGCGCCGCCCGAAGGCACCAGCTCGTAGGACTTGCCCGACTCAAGCGAGGCCGGCGCGCTCACGAAAGGCGCCTGGTAACCGGCTGCAGAAAGCGCCGTCTCGCCGGCCACGAAGCCCGTGACCTCAACGCCCAGGCCAGGCTTGGCGCCGGGCGAGACGGTCTCGCCGGCGTACGTCGCCACCAGCTTGGCCTTCGCGATGGACCACGTCACCTCGACCGGGTCGACGGTGCCGTCGGCCCACGTGAACCCGTCCTTCAACGTGGCCGTGGCCACGTAGTCGCCGGCGTCTTTGCCCTCGGCACCGGAAAGGACGAAGCCCTCGGAAGCCTGCACGCCCGTCTGGGCAAGGCCGTTGTAGACAAGGCCGGACGCCGCAGCAGGCTTCTCAACCTTCACGCGCTCGTCCTTCAGACCGGGTTTCGCCTGTTTGGCGAACGCAACGGAAGCCTCGTTCAGCGCCGCCAGCGCGTCGTCGATCATCTGCTGGGAAACCAGCTTCTCCGCATCCATCGAGCTTGCCGCGTCGATAGCGCTGCGGAAAGCGTCGGCGGCCTCCTGGGAAACCCACATGCCCTCGGTGGACACGTCGGAGCCGTCGGCGGAAACCACCACGCCGGCCAAGGCAGCCTCGGCCAAAGCGATGCCCGCCTCAAGCGCGGAGCGATCGACCGCGGCCGACCCGCTTTCCTTAGCGGAATCAAGGTCGACCACCAGCTTCAACGCCGGCTTGCCGGCCTCGGGCTGGATGTCGGCGTTGAGCGGCACCGCGTACAGCTTGGACCCGGTGAAGGTGTAGGTCACCGTGCCCTTGGCGTCGGCGGGCAGCTTCACGCTCACGCGGCAGACGCGCGTGTCGTACTTGCCGTAATCCCACACCGACTTGTCCGCAGGCTGCTTGGTCTCCACGCTGACCGACCCTTCGGGCAGGTCGGCGCACGTGCCAAGCTCCTGCAGCGTGAACACCGGGTTGGGAAGGTCGAGCACCAGCGTCTTGCTGCCGTCCGCCGCAACCGTCACCTTGGCGTTGCCGTCAAGCGGCTTCGTGGGCGCCTCGGCGGCCACGCCCTCGCCCGACGCGCCGTCAAGCACCGGCGATTTGCCAGCCTTGTCCGCGAACGGGTTGTTCGGGTTGTTCACGTACACGTCCACGCCCGAAAGCACCGGGTTGTACTCCCCTGGCATGCTCAGGTTCGCGGTCAGGGTGTAGACGGCGGCCGGCGCAAACGAAGCATCTACCACAAGTTTTCCGGCAACATACTCGAAGACATAATTCTTGCCAGCGTAACCGCCTTCAGGCGTCAGCTCGTATTCCTTACCAGCCACAAGCGCATCAGGGAGCGTTACCGAGGGAGATTTGAAATTCTCAATCGTCGCCGCGGTTTCGCCATTCACAAAACCGCTCACTTCGACTTCACCTTTTGCCTCGTCGCTCGACGCTCCAACATTGTCACCCTTGTAGGCGGCAGTCAGCACAGCGGGCGCTATTTCGAACGAAATGGTTCGAGGCTCGAGCGTTCCGTCAGACCAGGCATATTTTGGCGTAGCCGTGCAGACATACGACCCCGCGTCTTTCCCCCCAAGGGAAGGCGTCCATTCACCCGAAACGTCCGTGAAATCAAATTTTGAATTATACGCCAGTCCTGTTTGCTCCAAACCGGTGTATGTGAGGCCCTCTTGCGCAACAGGCTCATCTTGCGGTTCAACGCCAACAAATGCAAGCGCCGCATGATATTGCGCCACATCCGAAAGCTCGTAGTTTTGGGCAGACAAAGTGGCTACATAGCCATAAGAAGTGGCAGGCTGCAAGAAACCATCCTTGACAGCCTCCTTCATTTGCAGATCTTGCTCAACGGAAAATTCGAAGTCAGACACGGTGTCACGCGATTCCCCGTTAACAAAACCTGTCATATTTGCCAGCAAAGATTGCTTTACGTCATCAACGTTGGGAAGCTTATCTATATCCGCATCCCAGGGAAGGCCAATACGATAGCTTGTCTGGAGCTGCACTTTGGAGATAGACCAGTCGATTTCTCGAACTTCCCTCGTGCCATCAAACCAAGTGAATCCATCTTTAGGTTGGATCTTTGTTTTGTAATCACCGGCATTCGTTTGCGAAACACCGTCGCCTTCCACGACTTCGATATTCTTATCCAGTTCAAAGCCCTGCTGCGGCTGGCCAGTGTACGAAAGCGCTTTTGCGATGACAAGGTCACTCTCAACCGAATCGCCGCCTTGCTTTGCTACGAAATATGCAATTGGAGCATCTTCAGTAGGCGCATCGCCATTATACGCACGCAGCATTGCTTCGCTTAAACGATCGATCTCGTTTTCCGAATCGGTCGATTCGAAGAAATCGAACGTCGCAGTGCCGGCAGAAGTACCCACCGCAACCTTTTTCGCAAGCCTCGAAGTTCCACTATCTTGAATTAGGTATATAGCTTGTCCCTCATCTGCAGGAATGGTAAACGTCGCTTTCATAGAAGATGGGGTGAAATTGAACTTTCCTTCGCTTGCCGTGTTCTTCCAGACGACGTTATAGCGAACCCCTCCGTCCATCTCCCCCTTAGAAGCGTGAAGTTCCGCAAAGCCAAGCCAGCCTTCGGCGAATTCATGCACGGTCGAAATGGATATGGTCGAAAAGATTTGAGTTTCACTGTCTGCAGAAGTTTTCGAAAGCCATTCATAGGCGCCATTTGGATTAAGCACAACAAAATTGCATGCTTTTTCATCGGCAAACGTGCAAACCCCGTCGCTCAGGCTCGACTCGATACTCGTCAATTCAGTGCCATTCCAGCTATACGCCGATACGGCATCGCTATCCCATGGCACCGTCCATTCAACGAACGTGTTCCCGAACAGCTCAACTGGTTCGCCTTCACAAGCGAACACAGCTTTATACGCCCAATAGCTTGGCATAGAGGCGAATCGATCCGCTAGAACTTTCTCTATCGCAGAAGAATCTTCCGTATTGGAGGAGATGGAAAAATCAGCCTTCTCGAGCTTTTCCCCGAGAGAAGCTTCCGTTGTTTTGACATGGGCACTAACGCCTGTAGCGGAATCAAGGAAAGTCTTCTCGAAGAGGTTTTTCCCATCACCGGGATCAAACGCTTTTTTCGCCGAAGAGAAATCGACGGAAAGCGTTAGCGGCATATTCATATCCCTGCCGATAAGTGTAGGAAATTCCGTGCACGCGCCGAAAGAATACTCACCCTTTGCGTTGTTGAGCTTCAGAGAAAGAGACTTAATTCGATCGGAACGATAGACTGAAGGGTCCCCGGTCGATACGTATTTGTCGTAATTCGGGCCAACGCCTCGCACGGTCGACAAAACCTCGACGTCGTCACCGCTTTGAATATCCTGAAGGGTGAAAACCTCGGCAGGAACAGTATCGAGGTCGAGCTTGAGCGTGAGAGACTTATCTTCGCCAACTACCAAAGTGGCATTATTTGTTCGACACGGCATTGTCGGAGGAATCGACGACCCCGTCAGGTACGCGGTGATGCCGCTCAGAATAAGGTTGTCTTCTCCCTTGACAAATAGATTTGCACAAACGGAATACGTTCCAGGCGAAAGCGTAGTTTCGGCGCCCTTCTCGGTGAGGCCCGCCGTGTCCACCCAGGCGACGGGGGCCGCGAGCAGGGCCGCGTCGCCGTCGACGGCGACGTCGAACATCCGGCCGGGGGCGGCCATGCCGTCGTCGCCGGCGTAGTCGTAGGAGGCCAGCGCCGACAGGGCGCCGCCCGCCAGTGAGAACGCCTTGGGCGACGCCCCGCCGTTGCCGTCGATCAGGCGCACCCTGACCGAGCAGCCCTCGGGCAGCGCGGCCTCGGAGCCGTCGGGCCCGACGACCTTGAGGCGCAGCGCGACCGCGTAGCCGGGCTGGCCGTCGTAGGCGGCGGCGACCGCCGCGGACAGCTCGTCGGCGGCCACGGGCTCGCAGGAGACGTAGGCCCCGTCGTCGGCCGAGGGCAGCCCGCCGGAAGGCGAGGTCACCGTGACGCCGACCATCCAGGTCTGCCCGCCCGTCATGTCCATGCCCAGGTAGCTCTCGGTCTGGGAGAGGGACTTCTCAGAGGAGCCATTTAGCAGGGCTTTGTTGTCGTCTACTTCGTCGACTTCAACGCCGATTTCGCCAAACTCATCCTGCCCGCTTCGCTCATCATCACCAATACCGTATTCTGTCTTTTGGGCTATTTGACCCAAATCATCTTGAACCGATTCTGCAGCCCAAGCAGAAACGCTAATGTTTGGGAAGGAAATCGCAATTGCGCATAGAACGCTCAGGGTCCTTCTCAGAATTGTTGTATTCATCATTTTGCGAGTCAGCTTCATGTTTCCCCAATCGCACTTCCGCCCCGCTGGCCGAAGAATGAAATCTCCGGCCAGCGGGGCATCATAAATCAATTAAGCAGAAACGGCCGTGCTGTAATCGATGGCGAATTGAACATCCCAGGTTTTCTTTCCCTTGTAAATCGGCAGTGCAGCATACTCCTCGCACGGCGTAAGAGTCCCAGATTCCGGCTGCCCAGTTAGCGCAATCTTTACCTTTTGGATTCGCTGAGCCGGATAATTGTTGGAGCTATACGTAGGATCAACGGTTTCAAGCACCGTCACGCGAGGGTCGCCGCAAGAAACCCATGCGATGCACTCATTGAAATCTTCAAGCGTGATGGTCGCATTGCCCCCCGAGACAACAAGCGTCGCGTTAGTCCCCGTCACCGGCGACGTAGGACGACCCTGAAGCTTCAGAGGATTCTTAAGATTGCAAAGATATGCCGCAGACCCGATAGGACTGTCGTCTTTGCTGATAAACACATTGGCATTTACTTTGTACGTCCCATCCGGGAGCACCGTCGCAGCAAGGGCCTTGTCTGCGGCAAGCGAACTTCCACCTGCCGTCACGACCACTGCTGCAGCCACCGCGCCGGCAGCCAGCTTGACGAAACCTCGACGCGTGTAGATCATTTCGGTGTTCATTGCGAATCACCCTCTCTTTGCGGCTCGTTTATATTTGGAAACGCAACTTCGGGACCGATGCCGCATCCTCGGTCCCGAAGCATCCCGCGGCGAGCGCAAGCGCTCGACCAAGTGGAATCTAGGTACGCCAAATCAGACGCGCGTTCGCGTTGCATGCAGGTTGATTACGTTGCAAGAATGGGAATACCCCGCGAGACGATGCCGTTTTCCCTGGTTAACAGGGTGTTTCATCAGGCATGTCACACACGGATAACTGATTCGACAGGGCTTATTGTATGCCGAGGGTTACCAAAAACACAAGAAAAAAGTTCGAAAACGGTTCCTTTTTCGCCAAAATCTTGCCCAAAGGTAACAAATGTCACTTTCCCCAGGTCAAGGGGCAAAACGCCGCCATTCGCGAAATTCGATGCGGGACGACGGCAAAGCGGCGGGTTCCGCCTCCGGCGCGACGCCCGCCACAGCCGAGCACCCGCTTTCCATAAGCGCCACCGCGCCTTCGACAGCAAGCTGTTCCGGATTTTCCGAACCCTAAGCGACGGAAAATCCGACCCGCAGCAACAGGCAATTTCAAATCTGGACAGCAGATAATTCGAATGGGCGCATCGAAAAAGTAGGGCCGGTTACGCTTCGCATCGCGCTCCGTTAATCTATATATACCAAACATTTGTTCTTGTGTACCGAACGTTTGTTTGGTACGATACGTGTTGTAAGAGACGCTCTTCGGCAAGTTCTTCCATTATTCCTTAGCGTTTGCTAATATTTAACGAAAGATGGCGCATGACAAAGCGAAGGGACTTGGTAAAGCAGTTAGAGCAAGCTGGTTTTTGGTCGTGCGGCGGCACCAACCATGAGCACTTCACAAATGGAACGGTTAGCGTTCTCGTCAAACGCCACAGAGAAATACCCGATGCGATTGCAGCAAAAATCCTTCGCGAAGCAGGTCTGCGATGAAGGGCCATTGGCGGAAAGAAGGTAGCATGATTTACATACGCGAGTTCGAATTCTATAGCTCAGACGGCTATGTGCTTGCCGTTCCCTGCGACATGAGCGGAGGTACATTCGGCGCCACGCTGGAAGAGGCCGCAGAGTCGGCAGCAGATTGGCTGTTCGAGACGATCACCGACCACCTTATCGCCAACGAAGTCGTCCCCGGGGGCAAACTTGGACATGAACCGGTTCATGGCGGGAAGGTCATAGCGATTGCGGTCAACGCTTCGCTGGGAAACGTCGATGCGATGACCGCCGCCGATGCGACGCGAATGCTTGGCGTCAGCACCGCGCGCGTTGCACAGATGTGCGCCAGCGGGAAGCTTGCATCCTGGAAGGACGGGAGCAAGCGAATGGTTGCGCGCCGTTCGGTTGAGGCCAGGCTAGCCGAAGCGCCTGCCCCCGGCAGGCCGAAGAAAGCCGCACAGCCGATGGAGGCGTAGCCGGGACCAGTGATTCTGCTTGACGCCTTTCGGACGTAGAGCGGGCACTCGAGTGCCCGCCGCTTATAGCACGCGGATGTGGCGGCCGTCTACTTCTAGCAGGCCGTCGTTTTGCATGGCGCGCAGCTCGCGGATGAGCGACTTGTCGGCAACGCGCAGGTAGGATGCCCATTCTTGACGGTTCACGGGGATTTCAACACGGCCGTCGGCGTCAGCGGGAAGCGTGCGCAGGTACGCCAAGATGCGGTCGGACAGGCGCGGCTCGCCCACCACCGACAGCGTTTTCGTCAGCACGCCGATCTTCTTCGACATCTCCGCCGACAGGTTCTCGCGCACCAAAAACGCATGCGGGTTCGTGCACGTCTCCAGCTGCTTGGCGGGAATGCACAGGATGCGCGTGGGTTCTTGCGCGCAGATGTTCACGGGCGTGTGCTTCAGCGTGGCCGGTACCGCTTCGGCGAACGACTCGCCCGGCCCGAACTGCGCCACCGGGCGGTCCTGCCCGCCTTGCGGCATGGTAGCAAGCACGCTACCCTCGATGACCACCGGGTAGAAGTCCAGCTTGTCGCCCGCGCGGCGCAGCAGCTGGCCTTCGCCAAGCTCCACGATGCGGGTGTCTATCTCTTTCAGCAGTTCGAAGCGGTCCTTTTGGGAAATGCCGCGAAACACCGGCGACGCTTTCAGCGGACGAATGTCTTCCAACCTGATTCCCATGCGCGCGTCCGCCTCCTGCTGCGGTAACAAATGCTACCATTTGTTTACTACTACTAACTAATTATCGCATAGCCGCATAATTTGTAAACGAAGACTCACATAATTTCAGGAATCGGGACACCGCCCCCGAAAGCAGAACGCCCGTAGGGAATCACCTGCGGGCGTTCTGTATCTGGATGCATTTGGAACGCTTGTGGCGGTCGGCTTACCGTCTGGCGCATCGTGCACACCAGCCAAGACATCGACAACTACGCTATCAGGCCACTTAAAATGTAAGCGGATAGAAAAAGGCGGCGGCACCGGGCTGGTGTCGCCGCCTTTGTTGTGGGCAGCGTTTCGCTTGCGAGATTGCGTTAGGCCAGCAGCTTGCGGCCGGCGGCCTCCAGCTGATCGAGCAGCGCGTCGGCGGCCTCGCGGCTGGCGTCCTTCGCGAACACGTACAGCTTGATCTTCGGCTCGGTGCCGCTCGGGCGCACGATGACCTTGTTGCCGCCTTCCACGTCGAACTCCACCACGTTGGCGGAAGGCAGGCCGTTCACGCCTCCCTGGTAGTCGACCACGGCCTCCACCTTGCGGCCCGCCAGCTCGGCCGGCGCGTTCGTGCGCAGGCCCGCCATGAGCGCCGCCATCTTCGCCGCGCCATCGGCGCCGGGGTAGGACAGCGACACGGTACGGTTGAGCCACCATCCGTGCTTGGCGTACAGGTCGCGCATGGCCTGGGCCAGGTTCTTGCCCGCCAGCTTGTACTCCTGCGCCATCTGGCAGATGAGCAGGCTGGCGTTCACGGCGTCCTTGTCGCGCACGTGGTCGCCGGACAGGTAGCCGTAGCTCTCCTCGAAGCCGAAGATGAAGCGGTCGGCTTCGCCCGCGTCGGCCAGCTCAGTGATGATGTCGCCGATGTACTTGAAGCCCGTCAGGCAACGACGCAGCTCGAAGCCGTATTCCGCAGCCAGCGCGTCCACCATGGCCGACGACACGATGGTGGTCACGGCCACCTTGTCGGCCAGGTTCTCTCCGCGCTCGGCGCGCATGCGGCACACGTAATCCAGCAGCAGCACGCCCATCTCGTTGCCGGTCAGCAGCGTGTAGTCATCGCCGTCCTTGCAGGCCACGCCCACACGGTCGGCGTCGGGGTCGGTGGCCAGCAGCAGGTCGGGGTGCACCTGCTCGCACAGGTCGATACCCTTCTGCATGGCCTCGCGGATCTCGGGGTTGGGATAGGGGCACGTGGGGAAGTTGCCGTCGGGCTGCTCCTGCTCGGGCACCACGGTGACGTCGGAGACGCCGGCGCGCGCGAGCACCGTGGTCACGGGGACCAGGCCCGTGCCGTTGAGCGGCGTGTACACCAGCTTCAGCGGCGCGGCGGCGATCTGCTCGTCGGACAGGTTGTTCACCGACTGCGCCAGCACCGCGTCGTAGTAGCGCTCGAGCACGGCGTCTTCGATCCACTTGACCTTGCCCGATGCCACGGCCTCGTCGAAGTCCATGGACTTCACGCCGGCGAACGCGTCGGTCTCGGCGATGGCCGCAGAGATGGCGGCGGCAGCTTGGCTGGTGATCTGGCAGCCGTCGGGACCGTAGGCCTTGTAGCCGTTGTACGGCGCAGGGTTGTGGCTGGCCGTCATGCAGATGCCGCCCGAGCAGCCCAGGTCGCGCACGGCCCACGAAAGCGTGGGGACCGGGGAGATGCGCGGGTACACGTACGCCGTCACGCCGTTGGCGGCCATGATGGCGGCGGTGGTGCGCACGAACAGCTCGCCGTTGTTGCGGCTGTCGCGGGCGATGGCCACGGAGGGGTTGTCGAAGTTCGCGTTCAGGTAATCGGCGAAACCCTGCGTGGCGCGACCCACCGTGTAGATGTTCATGCGGTTCGTGCCGGCGCCCAGCACGCCGCGCAGGCCCGCGGTGCCGAACGACAGGTTCTGGAAGAAGGCGTCGGTCATCGCGGCGTCGTCGCCGGCATCGGCCTTCGCCTGCATGTCGGCCAGCTCGGCCGCCAGATCGGCGTCCTGCACGTTCTCAATCCAATGCGCAAGCTCGGCGCGCACATCGATATCGCTCATAAGGTTTCCTTCGCTTCTAGCGGTTTCTCCCCGGTTGCTTAGGCGCAATCGGGCGCGCCGCGGGCACCCGTCCCGCGCAGCCGGACCCCGCCCGATACGGCACGGGCCTCCGCCCGCCCTCCAACCAGGCTTTCCTGTATATGCCGCCCATTGTAAACGACACGCCGCCGAAGCGCGCGAACCCGACAGCATCAGCGCAGTTGCACGCCGGATGACGCGGCGGCGCCGCGATCCTCGATGAACACGCGGCACCCTCGGCGCGCCATCAAGGGCATCATCGAGCTCGCCCGCGACCACAGCGCCGAGCCAGAGCGCCTGCTCGACGACCGGCAACGCACCGACGAACTGTCGATCCGCCGCCCACCGTGGTCGTCGTCGATGCCGTGGACAAGGAAGGCCGCGCCGCGCAGCCGGGGAACGAGCCGGATGCCGTCGCGAACGTAAAATCCGCAAGCGAAGCAGGGCGAATCGATGGTTTCGCGGGCGTTAACGGGTATGATGGGATTTGGCACCCCGCTGACAAATCCGGCGAAGCCGACGCCGCGGGCGCCGGCTTCGCCGATGATGGCGGCGGCAACCCGAACGACAACGCAAACGATGGCGCCGCCACCCGCCCGGCCACCGAGGCCGCGGGAGCGCGCCCAACCGATACGGAACCTTCGCCCGGCGCCGATACGGAGCCGGCCAAGCATTAGGAGGAATCCAGCATGCACATGCGCACCAACCGCCGCGCAGCAGGCGTTACCCAAGAAGGCGGCGCTACCGGCAACCGCACCAGCCGCCGCGCGCACCGCGCCCGTTCCCGGAAAGCCGCGCTTGCCGCGTTCGCCCTTGCCGGCGTGCTGGCCGCCGCGCTGGCCGCCGGCTGCGCCGGCGATAGCGAGAAAGCCGCCGTCGAACTGGATCCGAGCAACCCCACCACCATCACCGTCTGGGATTACTACAACGGGGCCCAGCAGGCGTCCTTCGACAGCCTGGTGTCCGAGTTCAACTCCACCGTGGGCAAGGAGAAGGGCATCTACGTGAAAAGCAAGACCCAGGGGTCGGTTCCCGAGCTGGAGAAGGCCATCTCGAACTCGGCGGCGGGCGAAGTAGGCGCCGAGGAGATGCCCAACGTGTTCTCCTCCTACGCCGACACGGCCTATAACGTGCAACAGCAGGGCAAGCTCGTCGATCTGACGGACTACTTCACACCCGATGAGCTGTCCAACTATGTGCCCGACTACCTTGATGAGGGCCGCTTCGACAACGACGATTCCCTGTACCTGCTGCCGGTGGCGAAATCCACCGAGGTGACCATGCTCGACGAAACGGACTGGGTGCCGTTCGCCCAGGCCACCGGCACCACCATCGACGACCTGGCAACGCAGGAGGGCATCGCCGCCACCGCGAAGCGCTATTACGAATACACCGACGCGTTGACTCCCGACGTCCCCGACGACGGCAAGGCGTTCTACGGCCGCGATTCCCTGTCCAACTACTTCATCATCGGAATGCGGCAGATGGGCGTCGACCTGCTCGCACCCGATGCCGATGGAAAAGCCCAGGTCAACGCGGACAAGGAAAAGGTCCGCCGCCTGTGGGACAACTACTACATCCCCTACGTCAGCGGCTATTTCGATGCCGTGGGCAAGTTCCGCTCCGACGACGTGAAGACGGGCGACATCATCTGCTACACGGGTTCCACCGCATCGGCGGCATACTTCCCCGACCGGGTGGTCGACGATAACGGGACGCACGAGATCGGCTATCGCATCATCATGCCGCCCACCTTCGAGGGCGGAAACGCCGTGGCCCCTCAGCAAGGAGCCGGCATGGCGGTGGCAAAATCCGACGAGCAGCACGAATACGCTTCCTGCGAGTTCCTGAAATGGTTCACGGAGAAGCAGAACAACCTGCACTTCGCGGCGACGTCGTCGTACCTGCCCGTGCGAACCGACGCGAACAACATCGACGAGCTCGATAGCGCGATCCGAGACGAGAACCTCTCCGTGAGCCCTAAGACCCGCGACTGCATCGCCATGGCCATGGACTCCTTCGATGACGTGGAGCTGTACGCGCTTAAGAGCTTCGACAACGCCTATGCCGCGCGCAAGGTGCTCGACCGTTCGCTCGACGATAAGGCAACCGCCGACAAAGCGGCCGTTCAGGCAGCCATGGCCGCCGGCCAGTCGCGCGCCGAGGCGCTTGAGCCGTACGTGGGCGATGCCGCGTTCGAGCAATGGTACGCCACCTTCTGCCAGCAGCTCCAAGCCGCAGCCGAGGGCATGGAGTAGCAAGAAGTGCATAACGAACGCAAGCGCACTGACGCAGGTGCGGCAAAGGGAAAACGAAAGATATCCTTCCTTCGAGTCCTCATGGTCTCGCTAGCCGCGATCGTCTTGATCCAGGGCGCCTTGCCCATCTCGGTGCTCGCATTCAGCGACGTGAAGGGCACGCTTGAGGGCAACGCCATCTCCATCGACGCACGCGCGGTGGACAACCGCAAGGTGATTCTGGAAAGCGCCATGGTCAAAGGCTGGTCGGGCATATCCCGTGAGACCGTCGCCTTCAACTCAGCCTTGTCCGACCAGCTTGCCCAGTCGGGCCTCGATGTGCCGGGCTTCCTTGCCGACGATAGCCAAAAGGAAGCCTTCATCGCCGCCACCTTCCCGCGGCTGCTCTCCGTTATCGGATCCAACTCCACCAGCGGCGTGTACCTGATCTTGGGAAACGATGGCGACCTTTCCGTCGGACAGAATCATATCGGGGCCTTCCTGCGCGACTCCGACCCCACCGGCAACTCCGATTCCCATTCCGACCTGCTGCTCGAACGAGGGGGCAAGGAAATCGCCCGCAACGCGTCCATCGCCCTTGACAACACCTGGGCGCCGAAGCTGCACCTTGCCGGCAACGGCGTGCGCAGCGCCGACGACTTCTTCTACAAGCCCTACGAGGCCGCCCTGCAAAACCCGGGCGCCGATGCGAAGGCCATGGCATATTGGTCGCAGCCGTTCGTGCTGGAGGGCAATCCGAGCGACAGCTACCGAATGATCGCCTACTCGGTGCCGCTCATGCTCGACGGGCAGGTGTACGGCGTGCTGGGAATCGAGGTGTCCACCACGTATCTGGCGGACACGTGCTTCCCCGTATCCGGACTGAGCGGCAGCGAAGCCGGCGGCTACGCCCTTGCGCTGGCAGACGGCAACAGCTCGTACCGGATCGTCACGGGAAGCGGCGCGCTCTATAACGCGGTGAACGCCGAAGGGCCCGCCTTCGCGCTTGAGGAAACGCGCAATGCGGGCCTTATGCAAGTCGAAGGCGTTACCATGGGAGATCAACAAGTGTACGCGATCGCCGAACCGCTGAAGCTGTATTCGGGCATCGTGCCCTATGACGACACGGGCTGGGCGGTCGTCGGGCTGTTCTCCAAGGACTCCATCTTCGCCGCAGGCAACTCGCTGTACCACCGACTGGGCGTCACCATCGGCCTTACCACCATCGGATGCCTGGTGCTGGTGGTGCTGGTCTCGCGCGCCATCAACCGACCGCTCAGGGAGCTGATCGACAGCGTCCAGGGAGGCATGGAGAAGCTGCACGCGTTCCGCACCTCCGTCGCCGAGGTCGACCAACTCCATGACGTCATCCTCGACCTCACCGAGGACGGCCTGGAGAAGCAGCGCAAGCTCAACGAGGAGAAGGAGCGCTATCGCTTGGCCGTTAAGGGCACGAACGACGCATTCTTCACCTATCATCCCAAAACGGGAGCCATCGAGATCACGAACTCCCCCAACGACGGCGAGTTCGATTCCGTGTGCTTCTGGGACCTGTTCCGCCGCAACAGCGCGAACCCCGAGGCGGTGGACGCCATCGAGCAGGCCGTGAACCAGATGCAGGAGACGAGCATCCAGGTGGAGGTCGTGACCGAGCACTTGCCGCAAGGACGTTGGCTTGAGGTGAGCTCATCGCGCGTGGACGACGCCGCCAGCGGGCAGAACTGCATGGTATGCGTCATCCGCGACATCGACGACAGGAAGCGCCGCGAAATCGAATCCGCGCGCAAGCAAGAGCTCGATCCCGCAACGACGGCATATCGCTTCGAACCTGGCATGGGCGTCATCGCCGCAGCGCGCGCAGGCGCAGCTGCGGGACAGCTTGCCGCCATCGAGATCGACGGTTTCGCAAGCATCGTGCGCGACTACGGCATCCCCTTCGGCGACGTGCTGCTCAACGAGCTGACCAAGGTCACGCGCGCATTCAATCTTGACAAGGGCAACCACGACGCCATCCTGGTGCGCGCCGGCGCCGGGCAGTTC
This sequence comes from uncultured bacterium, assembly GCA_905215325.1. Lineage (GTDB taxonomy): Bacteria > Actinomycetota > Coriobacteriia > Coriobacteriales > Eggerthellaceae > Senegalimassilia. Next base: position 70,538 of record CAJMPP010000004.1, read on the forward strand.
GTCTGCTGGGTCCCCGGCAAACACGCCGACGACGCCGTCAGCGAGGCAGCCGAGCTGCAACGAAGGTTCGCGAAATTGGTGCGCCCTGGAGTGCTGGAACTGGGGCTTCACGCGGGCATCGCCTCGTCAAGCGACGTTAGGAGCACGCACGAGTTGCTTCGCCGAGCGCGAACGGCGCTTCAAGCGTCGATGGGCCATCGTGCGATTTGCGCTTGCTGGGAGCCGTCAATGGATGACGCATACGGGCCGAAGCCGTTCGACCCCATATCCTCTTTCAGCCATGTCGAGGACATGACCTTGCCCGCCCTGACGCTGAACCTGCTCGATAGGCGCCTTTCGCTGGCGGCGGGTATGGACCTGCTTATGCGGCTGCTGAACGAGAAGCTCGACGTGACCAACCTGTTCATCACGTCGTTCCAAGAAGACTATCAGACGGCATCGGTGCGCTATTTCTTCGGCCCCATCCCGGGCATCGACGAGAGCGCCGTGTTCCCGCTTTCGCGGGAGGCCGTCGACACGCTGCAGCGATTCGGCGAGCAGGGCCTTGTGCATCCCGTGAGCGAGATGCCCATCTTCGCCATGTCCGCCGAGACGCGCGCTTACGCCAACGGCATCGCGTTCCCCATAATGAACGTGGGGAAATACTCGGGGTCCGTGTTCTTCCTGAACGACGCGGGCAAGGCCTTCGACGACGATGAGACCGCGAGCACCCTGCGCGAGGTGGGCGCGATCATCCAAAACCGCATCAACCAAGAGGAGCTCGACCTGTCGGCGCAGGCGAAGTCCGACTTCCTTGCGCGCATGTCGCACGAGATCCGCACGCCCATGAACGGCATCATCGGCATGACCGAGATAGCCTTGAAGCCCGAGCAGAGCAACGAGCGCCGCGTCGATTGCCTGAACAAGGTGCACGCGTCGTCGCTGTACCTGCTCGATCTGCTCAACGGCATCCTAGACATGACGAAGATCGAGAACAACAAGATGCTGCTCGGCGATGCGCCCTTCAGCATGAGCCATGTGGTCGAAAAGCTCAACGCCGTAAGCGCCGGAAGGCTTGCCGCGCGCAGCCAGAAGCTAGTCGTGGACATGCGAATGCAGCACGATTGGTTCATGGGCGACGCGTTGCGTTTGAACCAAGTGCTCATCAACCTGGTTGGCAACGCCGTGAAGTACTCCGATGACGGCGGCACCATCACGGTGACCATCGAGGAGCGGTCTGCCGTCGGCGGCGCGGGAGCGCTGGCGCCGGGTCGCGGGGCTGCGGGGGCCGGAGCCGCGGGGGCGCTTCCGGCGGGCTGTGAGGCCGCGGAGGCTGACGCGCAGGCGGCGGGTGCGCCTCCAGCGAGCTGCGAGGCTGCTAATACCGGCACGCAGGCTGCGGGCGACGCGGCAGGTACGCTTCCGGCCGGCTGCGAGGCTGCGGAGGCGCTGGCGCCGGGTCGCGGGGCCGTGGATGCCGATGCACAGACTACAGGGGTCGGCGTCCAGGCGAGCAACACCCGAACGGCAAGCGTATATTTCGCCGTCACCGATCGGGGCGTGGGCATCGCCGAGGAGGACATCGAGCGCATCTTCGCCAAGTTCGAGCAAGTAAACACCACGGACGCCCGCCAACAGGGCACGGGCCTGGGGCTTGCCATCAGCAACCGCATCGTGCTCATGATGGGCGATCGCATCCGCGCGAACAGCCGCCTGGGGCATGGCAGCACGTTTTATTTCGAGATTCCCCTGACGATAGCCGATGCGGCCGATCAGTCGTCGTGCGCAAACGCCGAGCAGGTTGATTTCGCCGGGAAGCGCGCCTTGGTAGCCGAGGACAACGAGCTGAACATGGAGATCATCGCGTACGTGCTTGGCGACATGGGATTTACCGTGGATAAGGCGACAAACGGCCAGGAAGCGGTGGATGCGTTCGAGCAATCCCCCGCAGGCAGCTACGACATCGTCTTGATGGACGTCATGATGCCGGTCATGGACGGGCTTACCGCCGCGCACCGCATCCGCAACCTGGACCGCGCCGATGCCGCCGATGTGCCCATCGTGGCGACCAGCGCGAACGCGTTCGCCGAAGACGTGAAGCGCTCGCTTGCCAGCGGCATGAACGCCCACGTCTCCAAACCCATCGACCCGGAAAAGCTAGCGAAGGCACTGGCCAAGGTGATGCGATAGCGGAGGGCTGCGCGCAGGGCGCTGATGGATAGTTCGTCGGCGCGCTTCGAGTCGCATACGGCTGGCGCGCCGGCTTGCACCGCGAGTCGCAGGTGATCGATGCGCCGCCGCGCGGCCGACGCCGCAGATGACCAACATGCCGCGCACGGCTGGCACTGCACTTTATTGCTTGCCGCCCCACTCGAGCCGGACGCTACAACTGCCGACGACGCCCTCTGACCACGACCGCGCCATTCGATTGGCCATCCCGAATCTGCTCACGTGCATCGTTGCTCGCATCGCCCGCACGCCTCATAACGCACGGGGAGCCGCTGATCAGCGGCTCCCCGTTTACGTTTGCGATTGCACCTGCGTTGGCTACCAGCCTCGGCTACACATTTTGCTTTCGCAGCGATCGAACAGCTCACGAACTGCACGTTCGCAACCCGCAAGCCGAGCTTGCGCTACTCTGCCAGCTTCTTCGCCAACAGCTGGTTGATGATCTTCGGATTGCCCTGGCCGCGCATCTCCTTCATGCACTGACCCACGAAGAACCCGATGACCTTCGTATTGCCTTCCTTGTAGCGGGCGACCTCATCGGGGTTCGCCGCGATGATGGCATCCACGACGGCCTCGATGGCGCCGGTATCCGATACCTGCTTCATGCCGCGCTCCTCGACGATGGCAGAAGGATCCTTGTCCTCGTCCATGATGGCGGAGAACACCTGCTTGGCCTGCTTGGACGAGATGGCGTCCTCGGCAAGCAGCTTCACCAACTCCACCGCACGGGCGGGCGTGAGCGGGCTTTGCGCAAGGTCGGCATCCTCGCTGGCGTTCAGCCACGCGGTGACGTCGTTGATGGCCAGGTTGGCAACGGGCTTCGCCAGCTTGGCGGCATCCTTGCCCGCAACCTCCATGCACGCCTCGAAGAAGTCTGCCGTGGCACGATGATCGACCAGATGGCGCGCATCGTACGCGGACAGGCCAAACTCATCGGCAAAGCGAGCGGCCTTCTGATCGGGCAGCTCGGGAAGCTTGGCGCGGACGCCTTCGATGAACTCGTCGGAAAGATCGTAGGGCGCCAAGTCGGGCTCGGGGAACAGGCGATAGTCGTCGGCGGTTTCCTTTACGCGCATGACGATGGTGTGCTTCATGGTGGGGTCCCAATGGCGGGTTTCCTGGTAGATCTGACCGCCCTCTTCCAGAACCTCGGCCTGACGGCAGATCTCATAGGCCAAGCCGTCATGCAGGTTCTTGAAGGAGTTCATGTTCTTCAGCTCGGTCTTCACGCCCAGCTTCGTGGAGCCGCGGCGGCGCAGGCTGACGTTGCCGTCGCAGCGCATGGAACCTTCCTCCATGGAACAGTCGGAGATGCCGATGGCTAGATAGATCTGACGCAGCTTCTGCATGAACAGGCGCGCCTCCTCGGGCGTGCGCAGGTCGGGCTCGGTGACCAGCTCGATGAGCGGGGTGCCGGCGCGGTTGTAGTCCACCAGCGAATGCGTGGCGCCCGCGATACGGCCCTCGTCGCCGCCGACGTGGATCATCTTGCCGGCGTCTTCCTCCATATGGATGCGCGTGATGCCCACGTGCGCCGTGTAGCCGGAATCGGTGACGGTGACGTTCTCGCACGTCTCGCCCGGCTTCAGGCCGGCGATATCGCCGCGCTCCTTGGCCGCCGGACCGTCGACGTCCAGGTCAAGATGGCCGCGCATGCAGAACGCCACCGGACCCTGCGTGGTCTGGAAGTTCTTGGCCATGTCGGGGTACATGTAGTTCTTGCGGTAGAACATACTGTGCTTCTCGATGTCGCAATTCGTGGCCAGACCGGCAAGCACGATGGACTCGATAGCGGCCTTGTTCGGCACAGGCAGAGCACCCGGGAGGCCCAGGCACACCGGGCAGGTGTGCGTGTTCGGGTCGGCGCCGAACTCAAGCTTGCAGCCGCAGAACATCTTCGTGTTCAACGTGGTCAGCTCGGCATGGATCTCCAAGCCGATGACCGCCTCCCAGTCTTGCAGCACTTCTTCGAGCTTACGCATTAGCAACGCACCTCCGAACCCTTCATCATCCCAAGGGCCTGCGCCCCGCTTCGCGGTGCTCGGCCTGCAACAGTCCACTGGACTGTTGCATCTTGCAGCACTTCTTCGAGCTTACGCATTACTCAACCACCTTCCCGTCGGAAAAGTTCGGGGCCACAGGGGCTTTGCCGTAAGCGGCCTCGAGCGCCATGGCGGCGCGGAACATGTTCTCGTCCTTGAACTGCGGGGCAATCAGCTGCACGCCCACGGGCATGCCGCTTTGCGCACCCAAGCCGCACGGCACGCTCATGCCGCCGTTGCCGGCGATGTTGATGGAGATGGTGAACACGTCGGACAGATACATGGTTGCCGGATCGGCGATCTCGCCGAACTTGAACGCCGTGGCCGGGGCCGTGGGTGCCAAGATGACATCGCACTGCTCGTAGGCGTTGCGGTAATCCTGCGTGATGAGCGTGCGGACCTGCTGGGCCGGATAGTAGTACTGCTCGTACACGCCGGCGGAAAGCAGGTAGCTGCCCAACATGATGCGGCGCTTCGCCTCTTCGCCGAAGCCATGGGCGCGGCTTGCCTCGTACTGGCTGCCCAGGTCCTTGTGGCCTTCCTCGCAGTAGCCGTAGCGCACGCTGTCGAAGCGGGCCAGGTTGGAGAACGCCTCGCACGGGCCCAGCACGTAGTAGGCGCTGATGGCGGCATCGATATGCGGCAGGTCGACCTCGACGATGGTGGCGCCGGCGGCCTCGAGCTTGGCAGCGGCCTCGGACACGCGCTCCGAGACCTCGGAGGACAGGCCCTTGGCGCCCATGAAGCTGCGGACCACGCCGACGCGCATGCCCGCGACATCCTGCTGGCATGCAGCGCGGAAGCCGGCCTTCACATCCTGCGACGTGCAGTCCAGGGGATCATGGCCGCACAGGGCGTCCATCGCGGCGGCGGCGTCCTCGACGCTGCGCGCGAACGGGCCGACCTGGTCGAGCGAGCTGCCGAAAGCCACGACGCCGTAACGGCTGACCGTGCCGTACGTGGGTTTGACGCCCACGATGCCGCAGAAGCTGGCGGGCTGGCGGATGGAGCCGCCCGTGTCGGAGCCCAGCGTGACGCACGCCATGCCCGCGGCGACCGCTGCCGCAGAGCCGCCCGAGCTGCCGCCCGGGACGCGGCCCAGATCCCACGGGTTGCGCGTGGGACCGAACGCGGAGGACTCGGTGGTGGAGCCGAACGCGAACTCGTCCATGTTCAGCTTGCCCAGCGGCACGCCGCCGGCGTCGATGATGCGCTGCACGCACGTTGCGGTGTACGGGGACACGTAGTTTTCCAGCATGCGGGAGGAGCAAGTGGTGTGCGTGCCCGTCATGTTCATGTTGTCCTTGAACGCCACCGGCACGCCGGCCAGCGGGCCGAGCGTATCGAACGTGCCGTCGGCGATAGCCTGGTCCACACGCTGCGCGGCCGCCATGGCTGCCTCGGAAGTGACCTCCAAGAACGCATGCACCTGCTTATCGGCCTGCGCAATGCGGTCGAGGCTTGCCTGCGCAACCTCGCAGGCAGTGAATTGCTTGGATGCCAGACCCTCGCGGATCTGCGCGATGCCCATATCGGAGATGGCCATTACGCATCGCCCCCTTCGCCCAGAATGGACGGGATCAAGAAGCTGCCGTCCTGCTGCTTCGGCGCGTTCTCAAGCGCAACCTGTTGCGTGAACGATTCGGTTTCCACGTCCTCGCGCATGACGTTGGACAGGCTTCCGATGGGATGGAACGTAGGCTCCACGCCCTCGAGGTCCAGCTGCTTGATGGACTGAAGCGTTTCGATGATATTGTTCAGATCGACCGTCATCTCGGAGAGTTCTTCCCCGGAAAGGCCGATGCGCGCGTATTCCGCGATGCCGCGGACCTCGCGCTCGGTAAGGTATTGGGTCATTGGTTTCTTTCCTTTCGATTCCAACGCACGTGTTAGCGGCTACGCTGCAAAACGACGACTACCCCGCATCCGATTGCCGCCAGCACAATCGCGACACTTGCGGACGCGCCCGGAGAAGCCGGCGCAACCCAGCTCCACGCACGCTGAAAGCGGTTAGACCGTTAACTTGGCTATGATAGCAAACAAGCCCGCCCATCAGGCCGCGAACCCTCAGGCGACAGCGATTCGATAGACACGGGGCCCAGCCCCGCCGCGACGCTGACCGCTACGCGATGCCAGCAAGCTTCAAGTCTTCGTCAACCAAATGGCGAAGATACTCCGACCGCTTCATCCCAAGCTGCGCTGCCCGAATATCTATGAGCAGGATTTTATTCACCGGCTCCTTAAACCCCACCTGCTTCATTTCCTCATCGAACATAAGAGGGCGACCAGGACCGTATGCAACCGGCCCGCTAGGTACTCCATGCAAGATGCCGGCAGCGGCATCCGCCTCCCATTGGTCAAGCTGTTCAGGCGTGATGCCGAATTCTTTTTTGATTTCATCCGCAGACATTGCCATGCCTACCGCCTCCTTGCTAATAGCCCAAGTTCGAACAGCACTCTTTTCGTTTGAGGCTCCATTGCGTGGTAAATCACTACCACAGAAGGTTTTTGAGAGCCGATTAACTCAACAGCCCTTCCATCTTCTGTAAGCCCGATAGCAACAACTTGGTCTTCATATGGAGCCTTTCAATGTTGCGATGCCATTCGATTTTCCCAGGCGTACCGTATGCTCTCCTCGTTTAAGCCGTGCTTAAATGCATGTTCTGCGACAACGAGTCTGCTCATTAATGCCTCGAATTTCGTACAACGATATTCTAACAGGCTTTACCTGCGAAAACTATCGTTGCGTTCCGTGGTTTCGAGGATCTTGCAGGAGAGGAAGGGCGCTCCGGAGGCAAACGCCGCCACGACATTCCCGCGTCGGACAACGCCTAGCGGAAAAGCACCTGCACTGGCTCATGTGATGTAGGGACTCTAACACGCGCACAGATGTTCGTGCAAGCGAAAACGAACATATTTTCGCTCTTACAGGCGCGGGCGATCACACGCCATGTGCGGCCGCCCGCTGCTCAGGCTGCTAGTCGCCGGCCTCTACCTCCATTCCGCCCAAGTTGCGAGCGGAATGCCGATAATCGGTATATATCCAGGTCGG
>CAJMPP010000005.1 GCA_905215325.1 uncultured bacterium
AGCAGACGCGTCACTCGGCGGCACTCGCTTCACGACGGCGTGGGAAACGAGGCGCCTACAGGCCGCCTACGCTGATTCGCTTGCAGTCGCAGCCGGTAGCATGCGCGCACAAAGACGTTTGAATTTCGAAACTGGCGCTTTCAGCGCTATCGTGTCCCCTGCCAAGCGGAAACCCCTCAAACCCCGGGTCGAGCCATCAGCTGTGAGCGTTTTCGTAGGCCTCTTTGATGTCGTCCGGCAAGCCGTTGGGAACCATCGCCCTCACCTCAGCCTCGTTGTCGCCCCGATTCAGCTGCCCGTAGTACCAGCATTTGAACTTCAGCATGTCCAGCGCACGGTTCATGCTCGCGATCTCTGACTCCATATGGGCCTTCCGCTCCTCAAACATGGCCTTGCGCTTGGGGTATGTCGATGGGCCCTCCGCGCACCATTCCATGAACAGCCGGATGTCCTTGATCTCCATCCCCGCCTTTTTCAGGCATTCGATGACCCGAAGCGCCTCGAGTTCCGTATCGCCGAATCGGCGAATGCCGGACGCCCGCTCCAATCCCGGGAACAACCCCTGCTTGTCGTAATATCGCAACGTCGAAACGGGTAAGCCGAACATCTCCGCCACCTGTCCGATTGTGTACATAGGCCCTCCGGAAAAACTCGAATTCATTGCTTGACCTAAAGCTAGGTTTAGGTATTACCTTCATTCTCGTTAATACAACAGAGAATGCAAGAGGTATTTCGTAATGGGCAAAACTGTTCTGATAGTTTCTTCAAGTCCACGAAAGAGCGGCAATTCCGAGACGTTGGCGGACGCTTTCGCCAACGGTGCGCAGGAAGCGGGTCATAACGTTGAGACCGTGCGCCTGCGCGAAAAACAAATAGGCTTCTGCAAGGGCTGCCTTGCTTGCCTAAAGCTGGGTCACTGCGTCATTCAAGACGATGCCGTGGAAATTGCCGCCAAGATGCACGACGCCGATGTTCTGGTGTTCGCAACGCCCGTCTACTACTACAGCGCCTGTGGCCAGCTCAAGACCATGCTCGACCGCGCCAACCCGCTTTTTGGCTCCGATTATGCATTCAGCGAGGCGTATCTATTGGCAACGGCGGCGGAGGACGGGCGCTCAACCTTCGACGGCGCGAAAAAGGCAGTGCAGGGATGGGTTGACTGTTTCTCCCGTTGCACGCTTGTCGGTACGGTTTTCGCCGGCGGCGTAAACGGCGTGGGCGAAATCGCCGGCCACGCCGCTCTGGAGCAGGCGCGACGAATGGGCATGGGAATCTAGGCGGGCTACTTAGCCGCACGGAAACAGATTTGTATATAAAACCATCGACAGGAGGAAATCAATCATGGCAATTAAGCAGACGGCGGGCAGAGATGCCCTGGGGGAGTTCGCCCCCAAATTTGCACAGCTCAATGACAACGTGCTGTTTGGCGAGGTGTGGAGCCGAGAGGGCGAGCTCTCTCTGCGCGACCGTAGCATAGTGACGGTGGTGGCCCTGATGTCGCAGGGGCTGACGGACTCTTCGTTCCAATATCATCTGATGTCCGCAAAGAACAACGACGTGACCAGGACGGAGATAGCGGAAATCCTTACGCATGCGGCGTTTTATGCTGGCTGGCCCAAGGCGTGGGCGGCCTTCCGTATGGCGAAAGAGGTCTGGGCGGACGACGATGCCGCTGATGCAAGAGCTGAGCACCAAAACGAGATGGCCTTTCCCATCGGTGCCCCCAACGACGCCTTCGCGAAGTACTTTATCGGGCAAAGCTACCTCGCGCCCCTTTCCACCGAGCAGGTCGGCGTCTTCAATGTGACGTTCGAGCCCGGCTGTCGCAACAACTGGCACATCCATCACGCAAAAACCGGCGGCGGGCAGATTCTCGTCTGCGTGGCCGGTCGAGGGTTTTACCAGGAATGGGGCAAACCGGCACAGGAGCTGCATCCTGGCGACGTGGTCAACATCGCCCCGGGGGTGAAGCATTGGCACGGAGCCGCGCCCGACAGCTGGTTCTCGCATCTCGCTTTGGAGGTTCCGGGCGAGGAGGCCTCCAGCGAGTGGATGGAGCCCGTGGATGACGTGGAATACCTTAAAGCGGTCAACAAGGAGGCTTAAGCATGGAGCAGTTGGATCTGACCCAGGAATGGGACAAGGTGTTCCCCAAAAGCGACAAGGTCGAGCACGGTAAGGCAACTTTCCACAACCGATACGGCATCACGCTTGCCGCTGACGTCTACGTGCCGAAGAACGCGGAAGGCGAGCTTCCTGCCATCGCTGTCAGCGGCCCGTTTGGCGCGGTGAAGGAGCAGTCCTCCGGTCTGTACGCGCAGAAAATGGCGGAGCTGGGCTTCTTCGCAATTGCCTTCGACCCGTCCTATACCGGCGAAAGCGGCGGTACGCCCCGCTATGTAGCGTCGCCGGACATCAACACCGAGGACTTCTGCGCAGCGGTGGATTTTCTTTCTGTGCAGGAAAACGTCGACCCGGAGCGTATAGGCATCATCGGCATCTGCGGTTGGGGCGGCATGGCAATCAACGCTGCAGCAATTGACACCCGTATCAAAGCTATTGCGGCTATGACCATGTACGACATGGCCCGCGTGAACGCCAACGGCTACTTTGACGCCGAGGATTCTGAGCAGGCACGCTTTGAAAAGCGAAAAACGCTGAACGCGCAGCGCACCGAGGACTATAAAAACGGCGGCTACGCGCTTACAGGCGGCGTGATCGATCCTCTACCAGAGGATGCACCGCAGTTTGTAAAGGACTATTACGCCTACTACAAGACTCCGCAAGGCTACCATCCCCGCAGCCTGAACTCCAACGGCGGTTGGAACGTGACATCCTCGCTGTCGTTTATGAACATGCCGATTTTGCAGTACGCCGATGAGATTCGTTCTGCCGTGCTACTGGTGCACGGCGAGAAGGCGCACTCTCGCTATTTCAGCGAAACCGCGTACGGCAAGTTGACCGGTGACAACAAGGAACTGCTCATTATCCCCGGTGCCAGCCACACCGACCTTTACGACCAGATGGACGTCATTCCGTTTGGAAAGCTAGGCGGGTTCTTTGGAGAGTATTTGAAGTAGGGCAGCCCTGTTCTTTAGCATTCTGACTGATGGCGGGGCTAGTGCCTACGAATGACCTGTCCCCTTGCCGTCTTTGTAATCCCCTGCGTGCACGCAGGCTGTGAGCCTTTAATCGTTGCTGTGGGATAGCGGCTTGCTCTTCACGAAGATCAGCAGCACGAAAGCCACGATGAACAGGGGAACCAACACCGCGAACACCGGCGCAAGCGCGTCGTTGTAGGCCCGCTTCACCGCTTCTTGAACGGCGTCGGGAAGCGCGTGCACAAGCGCGGGCGTCAGGGAATTCGAGTCCATCTCGAGCAACTGCTCCATTGCGCCGCCCGCCTGCTGGGCCAATTCGCCCAAACGGCCGGAAAGCTGCTCGCTCAACTGCGAGGTGAACAGCGAGCCAACCAAACTCGTCCCGATGGTTCCGCCGATTTCGCGGAAAAAGTTGTTCGTCGAGGTGGCAGTACCCACAATGCTCACCGAGAACTCGTTCTGAACAACGAGCACAAGCACCTGTTGCCCCAAGCCGGCGCCAAATCCCAAGATGAACAGATACACCCCCATGGCCACGAGCGTTGTGTCCACGGTAATCCCCGCAAGCAGGACAAACGCCGCCGCACACACCAAACAGCTGGCCAAAGGCAGAAGCTTCGGCCGCTTCATCTTCGCCACAACGAACCCCGCAACCACGGAAGTGACCATCATGCCGCCCATCATAGGCAGCGTCATGTAGCCGGCAGCCGTTGCCCCCAGCCCGTCGACGATCTGGAAATAGGTGGGCAGATAGCTGATGGCTCCCATCATGCCGATCATGATGACCAGGCCTGCAACCGTGCACAGCAAGAAATTGCGGTTCTTGAACAGGCCAAGCGGAATGAGCGGGTCATCAGCACGGCGTTCGACCGCAACGAACAGCACTGCGGACACGACGCAGCCGCAGACAAGCCCCAAGATGACAGGCGAATCCCAATCGTATACGTTGCCGCCCCACGAGATGACCAGGATGAGGCACGTGGTGGCAACAGCCATGGTGATGATGCCGGGAACGTCAAAGTGAGCAGCTTTCTGCTTGTCGCTCGAACGATGAGGCAAAAACCAGGCGGACAACGCCAAAGCAGCCAAACCCAGAGGGACGTTAACCCAAAAGCACCAGCGCCAACTGAGCGTTTCGGTAAAGAAACCGCCGAGCAGCGGGCCGAGAATCATGCTTACGCCGAAGCTCGCTCCCATGACTCCCATGTATTTGCCGCGCTCAGCCGGCGGGAAGATGTCGGCGATGATAGCTTGCGACAGGATCATCAGACCGCCGCCGCCCAAACCTTGAACGGCGCGACCAGCGATAAGGCCGCCCATGCTGTCGACCAACCCGCAAACGCACGATCCTGCCACAAAGAACGCCAACGCCCCGCAGAACAGGTATTTGCGCCCGAACAGGTCGCCAAACTTTCCGTACAAGGGCATCATGATGGTGCTCGCGAGCATATAGGCGGTGCTAACCCACAGCATGTGGTCGACACCTCCCAGCTCGCCCGCAATCGTCGGTAGCGCCGTTGAAACGATGGTTTGGTCAAGCGACCCGACGAACATGGCGGTCATCAATGCCAAGAATACCGCAATCACCTGCCGCTTCGTGAGATTATCGTGCTGCATGCACGCGTTCCTTTCTTCTGAGGCTATCGATTGTTAATTGACATATGTCGAACAGCGGTTATTCTAGGCATTATTAGTTGATTGACAATCGACTAATATTTAATATCGGTCGTTTAATTGACCTTCGAAGAGAAAGCGTCGTGCAATGAGTGGAAAACCCGTGAAGACGGACATGCGCTGGATCAGAACCGAACGGCATCTCCTGAGCGCATTCGGCAAAGCTATCGAAACCACGCCCATCGAGAAGATCACGGTTACGGGAATCGCGCGTGCAGCTGAGGTGAACAAAGCAACGTTTTACCTGCATTATCGCGATATCTTCGATCTGGCCCAAGGCTATGTCGACCAGTTGGCGTGCGATACCGTGGAAGAGCTCGGGGACGCATCGGTTCTGTTCAGCGAACCGCGCCGCTTCGTATCCACGTTGATGAACGCACTCGCCGATAAGGAAAAGGCCCGAACGACGGAGGCGATTGCGAAGAACAACCTCGTCCCGCATTACATGAATGCGCTCATCGCGAACCTCGACGACGCCCTGAGAAGCGCGCGGCCCGTGCCCGATGACCTACGCAGCAGGGCCACCCTGTCGTTTTTTCTGCACGGCGTGATGGGAACGCTTGGCCAGTTTCGTAACGATAACGACCGGGAAGAGCTCACGGAAGTCATCGGAGACCTCGTCGAAGTCCTCATGAAGCAAGGAAACGCCCTCGCTGCAAGCGAAACCGCCCGAGGATCGAGCACCCTTTCCAAGTGACAAAAAGCCAGGTCTGCAACACGGTAGACCGCGACGGCAAGGCAGCGAGCACCCTTTCCAAGTGACAAAGTACCAGGTCCGTTTGTGATTCCGGAAGGGACACTCGACGGGAAAAACCCTGTAACGCAGCGAGAACGCTTCTCCAAGCTGCCAGGATTGACCGAGGTTCAGGAGAAACACTTCATGACCTGGGCAGGGTAGGCGCCTCGGCCGTCGATGGGGTCAACCGAGGTGCAAGAGAAATACTTCATGACCATGCGGACGGGAATGCTGATGAGCGTGCTGGGTGCACGGATGCAAAACGAGCGCAGGGAAAGTCCGCGATGTTGGCGGCGATGGTCCGCCCGCAGCTTGCCATGCTCGCCTCGTAGCGTTTGCGATGTTGACTAGAGAGCGCCAGACGAGCTTTGCAGTGCAATGGTCACAGGCGATCGCGCGAAGAATCGCTTGTTTTGTCCCCTCTCGGCCAAAACAAGCGATTTTTCGCAACGGCAACAACAATCAGCGGACAATTTCAACGATTCTTCGCGCTAAGCGAGCCCAAATACACCCAAAAGGAAGCATCCACCCTTCCCTTACGCGAATAACCGTTCGTTTTGTCCATGGCAAGTGCGAAGAACCGTTCGTTTTGGACGTAGATGGCCAAAACGAACGGTTCTTCGCACCTTCACACGGTAACGGAAACAGGGCATTTGCCACATGGCAGCTTGCCTGTTCACGCATCGAGCCTCGTAAGGAACTTCGAGATTTGCGCATTCACGAAATCGGGATCGTCGACGTTCGAATTATGCCCCGCTTCTGGCACCCAGACGAGCGGAATGCCCGCATCGACGGCCCACTTACGGTTAAGCTCCTTCACTTCGCCAGCACGATCTTTCTCCCCGCAAAGCAGAAGCGCAGGGCAATCGATATCGTAGGCGCGTTCGGAGTCGATGGCATCGGCGAGCATCCTATAGCCGTGCGCAGTGAGCTCCACATACCCGGGTTTGGCGTAGCCCTCCATGAAAGAGCGCATACCGGCTTTTCCCCTGGCAGTTGCCGCTGCACCCCATGCAATCAAGGGCTTCAGCCAGGCCCATGGAATAGGCTGGAACATTCCCTTGGTATGACGCAAAGCCCTCACTTCCCACGTTGAGTAGTGCTTTCTCTGCAGCGGAGCGGAGTCGATGGAGATGAAGCCGGAAGCCTCGCCTGGGTAAAGGTCGATGAACGCTTGGGACAGATAGCCGCCTAGCGACTGCCCCACAAGCACAGGATTCACAACGCCCTCCGCTTCCAGTACGGAATGCAAGATACAAGCGCAATCCCCCATAGAGAAGTCAAGCGGATAAGGCCGCGATCTCCCATGCGCGGGGGCGTCCCACACAAGGCAGTTGACCTCACCCGAAAAGCGGTTGAGCTGCGCATCGAACAGCGCATGGTCGGCAGTGAGCCCGGGAAGGAACACAAGCCACGGCACACCTGCGCCAGCAGAGGAGTCCGCCCAGTAAACGACGATGCCGCTACCGGTGCGAAAGCTGCGTTCTTGAAGGGATGCGGACACGATCGAATCCTTTCTCGGAGGTCTCGCGTTTCGCTTATCTCCATTTGGCAGGGCTCTGTCTATCCTTTATCGCCCACGCTAAAAGCACTAGCGAGGTCACTTGGCGCAAGCATCACTCCGCCCGAGCTGCACACCCCCTCATAAGCAAGATTCATCGCGCGAAGCTTCATGGCGTCAGGGTTCTTTGCATATACGTCCGCAGCCTCAACGAACATCTCGGAAATATCCTTCTCGACCTCAGCCAAAATAACGCGAGCATTCCTCTCGCGTTCAGCCTGGGCTTCACGAGAAAGGGCATCCTGCAATTCGTCGGGAATGACGATGTCTCGAATCTCAACAGAGAGCACGGTAATCCCCCACTCTTCGCATTTCAAGTCAAGCATCTTCTCAAGCTCGTGGTCGATTTGCTTCCTTCTCGTCGAGATATCAGCGAGGTTCAGCTGACCTATAGCATCGCGAAGCGCCGTTTGGGCAGTGCGTAAAACGGCCTTGGGATAATTCTTAACTTCCAAACAAGCCTTTTTGGCGTCCCATACCATCCAAAACAAGATCGCGTCGACATCGACTGGCACCAGGTCGGCAGTCAATGCTGCTTCAGCGGAAAACGATGTCGTGATAGTACGTTGGTCGACGTGAATGGCAATCGAATCGATAAAGGGAATGCAGATGTAGAAACCAGGTCCCGCAACTCTGCGAAACTTGCCAAATCGCAAAATAACAACCCGCTCCCATTCAGGGACCACATGCGCACTCATGGCGACGATGGCTCCAACACCTGCAGCTAGGACAAATGTCGCCACCGTTAGCGGGGCAATCAAGCACCAAATGCCCACGAATAAAAGCATGCATACCAAAAATACAGCCAACGTAAATCCATACACGCTTATGCGCGAGGCGTCATTGGGGTCAAATTCCGTATCGGCGACCCGTGCATGAGACTCTTTCGGCTGCGCCGGCTCGTCCCGATGCCTTTCTTTGCGAAGTTCCACTTTAACCCCCCCTACCACTCAGAGTCACTTATCAAACTCGTCCAAGCGTCTTTTTAGCAGCGAGGCTATTCGGGGAGCAGGGACTCCCAATTCAAGACACTTGCGAATATAGTCATCCGTGAGAATTTCCGCTTCATCCCTCGAACCACTCGAATCGTAGTCACGAGAGGGAGCGACAAATGTGCCACGCCCCCTCAATGAATTGATGTATCCGTCGCGTTCGATGTCCTGATAGACCTTGCTCACGGTGTTGTAATTGATGCCAAGTTTGACCGAAAGTTCACGGACAGTGGGAAGACGCTCTCCCTCTACAAAGATACCGGATTCGATAAGGTACACCAGCCTATGGCGAAGCTGCAACCAGATGGGCATGCCGCTATCTTGATTGATCGTAATTAGAGATATCTTGCCTTCTTCACTTACGCTCAAGTCAGTTAATCCTTAGATTGATTGTTTTAGAACAGTATATCATCAGTACCTGCTTCCACTTCCGCGATCGAAAGCGCTTGTCACTGAAAACAAGCACTCTCAATAGAAAGAGCCCGCACCGAAATAGCGGCACAGGCTCTTAGCGCAGCGTCATTTAGCGCATGTTAGAACTCATTCAGAAGTTCGCGTTCCCCATCAAGGAACTCTCCGAGATACTCGGCAACGCCTTGGTAGAAAAGCGTTTCCGCATATCGAGAAAGCTCCTCGACGAACAAGGGAACCCACTGATCAAGGTGCTCCGTAAAGAACGCCTTCTGAGCCGCCGCAACGGAATCAAGGCGAGAGGCGGCAAGAGCCAGATCATCCCCTGCCTCCTCCATTAAGCTACGGCACGAATCGCTCTCCAGCTGACACAGATGCGCCATGAAAAGCATCTCCATGGAGATGTGGTCTTCAGGCCAGTCGAAGGACTCCTTGTCAACAGAAAGGTGATGAGCGTTATAGACTTCGAGCACCTGGTTGCGCTGCTCTTGCATAATCATGTGGTTACCGCTCAGATAAACAGACTCCGAGGTGAACACAGGATGAGCTGACATGTTAAGGAACAGGGCGCAGAATTCAGAGCGCACGTCCTGGGTGGCTTGATCAAGATCGGATTCACCGATCATGGTCACGAATTCCGAGAGCTTGCTTCCCTCGACGGCGCCGAAAGAAGCCATGCCAGCGATAAAATCCTTGGTAACCTCTGTGCTGAACACATCAGCGAAGAACATATACGCCATGCGACGTGCATCGGCAACGAGGGCTCTCTCTCCGTACTCCAAAGGCATCCTTGCCCCTCCTTAACAAATGCAGACTAACCGATAAACGTATACACACCTAGCATAGCTTGGTAAGCACTGGGACTCATGAGAACAGCATGCATGCCACCCGTGAGAATCACGAAGCGAAGGGTGAATCCGCCTACCAGAGCAAACGCAGCAGCACCAAAATGCATCAATCGAGAGAGTTCCGGCTTATGCACGACATGAGCCAACTCCAGAACAGTGAGCACAAAGGGGATTGCCAGTCCAACGATTACCACAAGCACCCAGAACTGAATGCTCAAATCACCTTTGAGCAGGGTGTTTGCGCTGAGAACCTGACTCATGGAGCCGCCAAGGTGCATACAGAACAGCGCCCCAAGCGTACACGCCTCAAGCACGATCAGCGCCACCAAGGCGATACTCACACGCTTAACGAAGATCGACGCTTCATCCGATTTCTCGAACAAAAGCGCTGCCAGAATCACACTGGCACCAGCGTCCAACGCAGAAATGGTGAATAGCACCGGGATAAGCGGCGTATTCCACAGCGGGATACTGTGAGCGCTCCACAGAAGAACGCCCGTGTACATCGCCACACCGAGACCGAACACGGCACCCAGTGCCATGCAAACCTTCGAAATCGTTTCAGCTCGACGTGCGAGAGGCCTGCAAAACGACTCGACAATAGCTACGATCTTCGAAGTTGAGAACACCGCGCAAAGCCCCATGGCGATCACCGCAGCAAATAGCAGCCACGCACCGATAGCCATCCAAGAGCTCGGGTTCACAAAACTCTTCCACATCATCATGGCTTGGAAGGGCTTGGCAACATCAACCACCAGAAACAGCAAGCCGACTATCAAAGCAATGGTACTTGTCCAGGCGCCGATAACCGTGACCTTAGGAAAAGCGTTCTTGCTCAAAAACCTCACAAGAGCAGTGACGAAAAACGCCCCGCCGGCAAGTCCTCCCAAGAACAAATATATGGCAGGCTCCCACACCCATGTGGTCTGAACCACACCAGACATCGGGCCACCTCCTCTCTACGACGAGCGGCCGTGGATAGCGCAACGCGGCCGCCGAATTCATCGATAGGGCTACTAGAAGCCGCTCATGGTTTCGCGCGCCTTGACGCGGCCGTCAAGCCTCAAGGCCTCTTTTTCTTGAAGGATTTTCTTGATTTCGCTCTCGGTTCCAAAATACAAAGCGCGAGTCGGGCAAGTTGCCACGCAATGAGGCTCGGGGCGACCGTCCTCACCCGTCCCCAAGCTCAGGCACATATCGCATTTCGACATGCCGTCTTCATCGTAGCTCGGGACACCGAAGGGGCACGCAAAGAAGCAGTAGCGGCAACCTATGCATTTGTCCTGGTCAACGACAACGATTCCATCTTCGGGGCGTTTGGTGATAGCGCCCGCAGGACACACGCTGGCGCAAGCAGGTTTTTCGCAATGCTGGCACGAAAGGCTCTGGAAAACGCGGGTAACGTTGGGGAATTTGCCCGACGTATGCTCGATCACGTTGCGGCGGCTGACTCCGCCGGCCTTGATTCCATGCCACTGCTTGCAGGCAACTTGGCAGGCATAGCACTTAATGCAACGTTCCTCGTCGCAATAAATCATCAACTGATCAGACATTACAGCCCTCCGTTCTCGATGACGGTTTCATTCTTGGTCGGCTCTTTATCCCATTTGCTGATCTTGACAAGGGTCTGCTTAGCCGATGCAGTAGAGAACTTATCCCAGTTAGCGGGGTTGTTGTCATACAGATTGTTGCATTCAGCGCCGCCATCGACATACCCATACCCAGGCAAGTCAAGCTCTTGGCAGTCCTGCCACCAGCCACGACGTGCCATAAGGACCTCGGGAGAAATGCCCTCGAACAACTTGGCCTTGAGAACGACCCAACCATGGGGGGAATCGACCCTGACCCAATCGCCATCGGCTATGCCATATTTCGCTGCCGTATCAGGGTTGATCTTGACCCAGGGATACGGCTCGATCTCGCGGCACCACGGCAGGTTGTTGCGGTGGCTATGCTCCGCCAAACGATGCCCGTGGACATCGGAGAAGATCAGCGGGTATTCCTTGGCGATATCAGGGGTGCCGGCCAGCGACTCGGGAGGACCGACGTACTCGGGCAGATAGCCAAGCTTGCCCTCGTCGGTATTGTCGACTTTGCCGCCGAACAGTTCGTGATATGCCTGAACCTTGTTATTGGGCAGCTTGGAGAACAGCTTCTGGTAACGCTTGTACTCAGGCTCTACCATAACGCGCTCTTCGACAGGACGCTCGACGAAGACACCCTTGTCGTTCTTGGGGTCGCGGAGCTCTTCCAGCGTGAAACCGGAGCCCTCGAGCAGCTGGCGAAGCATGCCGTCGGTGTCACCGCCCCACCAGTCCTTCTCGAAGCCCATACGCTTTGCAAGCTCGGCATAGATGCGATAGTCCGACATGGATTCGCCCAGGGGCTCGATAAGCTTGTGGTTGAGGCCCAGGAACGTGCCCTCAAGACGGTTCTTGATGCCCAGCTGATCGGATGCCTCATACTGGGTGCAAGCAGGCAGAACGATGTCGCAATAATTGCACGTGTCGTTCCAGTTCGTATCCATACAGAAATGGAAATCAAGCTTGGCCAGGCATTCCGCCGTACGCTTAGGCTGACGCAGGCAGGAAAGCGAGTTGGTTGCATGCGAGAAAATGACACGGGGCTTCTTCGGGTGGTCCGAATCGATGGCCTCGATCACACGCGGATTGCACGAGGAGAGCGAATAGGCAAAATCCTTGTAGAAATCGCGCGGGAACTCAGGGCACAGCAGCTTGGAGGTACCAGCGGGCCAGCCATGCTCGATGTCCTCGGGCGTAGCCTCGAGCTTGTCGAACTCGTGGAAGGTGGGCAGGAACCAATCCATGTCGGAAATCTCAAACAACGGAGGCGGAAGCTGCAGGCCGGCGCCGTTGCCGCCGGGAACGTCGAGATTGCCCGTGATCGCCTGAATCAGGAAGATCGACACAGCGGTCCACGTACCGTCGTTGGTCTGGTCGCCAAAGCCGTTGCCATCCATCAGAGCCATGGGCTTGATGGTGCCCATCATGCGGGCGATCTGATAAATCTGCTCGACGGGAACACCCGTGATCTCGCTTGCCCACTCGGGCGTGAACTGCTTCACATGCTCGGCAAGCTTGTCGAAGCCGTTGACCCAGTTATCGCAGAAATCGTGATCGTAGAGGTCCTCGCCGATGATGACATGCAAGATCGCCAGCGCCAAAGCGCCGTCGGTACCAGGACGAACGGGTACCCAGATGTCAGAGTGCGCGCCAAGCGTATTGAGCATCGGGCGAATGTCGATGGTGACCATGCCGCGATCGCGCTGGTCGAGACGATTCGCGTTCTGGCCGCGCGTCTGATTGACGCCGGTATTCTCCTTGTTATGACCCCAGCAAACCAGCAGGTTGGTCTTGTCGATCTGGCCGGGGAACGTGGAGGCCGAACCGATGGTGCAGGCCTTCGTGGTTTCGCGCTGGTCCCAGCAGATGCCGTTATGGCACCAGTTGGGCGAACCATACAGGTTAAGGAAGCGCTGACCCAAAACGTCGACAACCTCGGCGGACTGACCGGACAAGATGAAGAACGTCTCGGGACCGTACTCCTCGGCCGCCTTCTTCAGCGCGTTGGCGATGGCGTCGAGAGCCTCGTCCCAGCTGATGCGCTCAAACTTGCCGCTTCCCTTCTCGCCCACAAGCTTCATGGGATACAGGATACGGGAAGGGTCATACACGAGCTGGGGTGCAGAGTTGCCCTTCGCGCAGAGCGTGCAAGTGCCATGGTCGCCGTTGTTGCCTGCCCAGGGGTTACCCTCAACGTGCTTGAAAACGCCGTCCTCCACCGTGCACAACGTACCGCAATACGTCTCGGAAACGCCGCACATCTGGCACCACATGTGCTTAACTTCGACCTTGCCCTTCGGGGCTTCCTCTGCGGCAGATGCCACAAGCGGAGTAGCCGCCATGCCCGTCACTGCGGTCATGGCGCCAAGCGCAGCGGCTCCCTTAAGAAAACCTCGTCTTGAGATCTCCCCCATGATTCCCTCCTATCTCAGACATACAACTCAGCGGTGCATCCCGCTTTCATAGGCTTCTTTCGCCTATTTGCATATTGTCATATTACCGTAATTCATTAATTTTTATATTATCCTATTTTTAGGATAAGGAAATCGGTATTCGAAATTGATGCAACCAACTTCGAATACCGAGCATCAGAAAACGAAATGCCCAGGTTAGAGTGTTATTTTCCGATAACGGCAAAAGAAGATGCATTCGTCAACGATGAGGCTGGCGTTGGAGATGCTGGCAAAGTTCCGTACCGATTAGGTGCTGGAAAAGTTGGAGCGGTCAAGGTTTCTTGGATGGAACGATGGGCTTCTTCGAGCACCCGGCCCGCATGTCTCATTGCCATCTTGCATCGCCTGCTCGATCGAGCCCTGAAGAAACCGCGGCAGCCCCTGCGATACCGCAAGCAGCTAAGCCTCGATATGCGAGCTCATGTAATCGATGAACTTCCTGGTGGCGATGGGCATGGTTTCCCAGCTTCGCCATGCCGCCACCACGTCGCGCGATGGCGCCGCCGCGATCGGAAGCACCTTGATGTCGGCGCGCACACCCTCCACGGTGCGGCGATAGAGCATGCTGACGCCCAAGCCCTCCTCGACCATCGCCATGATGGTGTAGTCGTCGGTCACCTCGCCCGTCACCAGCGGCTGCAGCCCATGGGCGGCAAACGCATCGAGCACCAGGCTCTGCTCGCCCTCGTCAAGTAGAAGGAAAGGTTCGGCCGCCAGATCTTCAAGCGTCACCTGCTCTTTAGCGGCCAGCGGATGTTCGGAGGACACCAGCGCCACCATCTCGTCGTGATAGACCATATGCATGTCCAGACCTGCCGTGAAACCCCGCGCGGTAAAGCAAAAATCGACCGCGCCGTCATGCACCCACTGGGCATTGCGCGTGTAATCGCCCTGCTTAAGGGTGAAGTGCACGCCAGGATGCAAAGAGCTGAATCCGCGGATCACGCGCGGCAGCACGGTACGGCTCACGTTGGTGAAGGTTGCGATGCGGATGTCGGTCGAGGACAGGCCTAGCAACTCTTGGCGCTTTCCCTCAAGCTCGGCCTCGGCCGTCACGATCTGGCGCAGGTAGGGCAGATACTGCTTCCCGTCGCGCGTGAGCGAAACGCCCTGCTTGCCCCGCTCCAGAATCGTGGTTCCCAGCTCGCGCTCGAGCGCCTTGACCGCCTGGCTGACCGCGCTTTGCGTGTAGCCCAGCTCGTCGGCTGCCGCCTTAAGGCTCCCGCGATCGACCACCGCGCAAACGACCTGATACCGTGATGCCATAAAGCCTCCGTAGCAAAAAAGACCGTGACACCTTTTGCCCGGCCTGTTTATCTTCTATTAGCATTGCTTAATCATACTGAAGATACATTCGCTTTACTACATCGTTCTAACAGCGCACAATCCTTTTCGTTGAAACGATTTCGAAACAGAAGGAATCCCATGGACCGCAAAAAGGCAATCGCGCTCTCGTTTTCCGTCCCCGTCGCATGGGGCTTCTCATACCCCTTGATGAAGATCGGCATGGAGGGCATGAACGCCACGAGCATCGTCGCGCTGCGCTGCACCATCGCCTTCATCGTCTGCGTGCTGCTTTTCCACAAGTGCACCTTCCGCATCAGCCGCAACCTCATCGTTCGCGCCGCCATCATCGGCGCCATCATGGCGGTCGAGCTTACGTGCATGTGCCTGGGATCGAGCCTCACCTCCGCTTCCACGGCCGGCTTTTTGCAGAGCCTGACGGTGGTGATCGTGCCGTTCGCCAACGCGTTGCTGCTGCGCCGAGCCCCCGAGCGCAAGGTGCTCGTCGGCATCGCCATCGTCACCGGCGGCATGCTGCTGCTCTCGGGCGCCGACTTCACCAGCCTCAACCCCGGCGCGCTCGTCATGCTGCTTTCGGCCTTCGTCTACGCCGCCCACATCATCATCAGCAAGCGCTTCGTCGAACAGGTCGACCCGCTGGCTTTGGGTGTTTGGCAGCTGGCCTTCGCCGGCCTGTTCTCGGGCATCGGGGCGGCCGCGCTCGGCGGCATCACGTTTCCCAGCACCCCGACCGAGCTCACGGTCATCGTCGCCCTCGCGCTCATCTGCTCGGCTTACGGCTTCATCACCCAGGCTTACGTGCAGCCGCATGTTCCCGCCGAGACCACCGGGTTCGCCTTCTCGCTCGAGCCGGTCTGTTCTGCGGTGTTCTCGTTTTTCCTTGTTGGCGAGGTCTTGACCCCCATCGCCTTCCTGGGTGCGGCGCTCATCATGGCCGGCGTGTTCGTCGCCACCATCGAACCGCCTCGCCTGCATGCCCCGGCCTATCCGCAAGAGGCGATGGCGGTGGAACCCAAGCGGGTTTCGTAAGCCGCTCCCCGATCGCGCGCAACGTCTATTCGGAGATACCGCCAAAGGTCGAATACGAATTGAGCGAAATCGGCCACAAGTTCCAAAACGTGCTAGCGGCACTCGAAGTCTGGGGAAACGAGTACATCGAATACCTGAAAGGGCGCAACGACACCTCAACCCGCTACAGTTAAGTGCGCAAAAGCGGAGCAACCGCTCCCCTACAGCGCCTTCATGCGCACGCTCATGTCGAGGGGTTTGGCGAAATGCAGGCAGGTGGTGGCCAGGCCGTCCACGCCGGTGGCCGCGTACTCGGCGGCATTGCCCAGGTTGACGCCGCCTGCGGCGATGAGCGTAACGTGCGGATTGATGGCCTTGAGCTGCGGCACCAGCTGCGCGACCTGCTCAGGCGCCACCTTGTCAAGCTGCACGCCGTCGACGCCGGCCTCCACCAGGCGCGCGGCGTCTTCTATGCTCGACTCGACGAACAGCTTCTTCTCGCACACCTTCGCCTTGAGCTGCGGCACGTCGGCGATGAACTTCTCAAGCCCGCCATAGAAGGTCAGGTGGTGCTCGAACACGAGCACTGTCTCGCTCAGCCCCAGGCGATGCGGGAACGCGCCGCCTACCGTGAGAGCCTTGACGTCGAAGGGCTTGGTGCCGGGCATGAGCTTGCGGGTGGAAAGCACCTCACACAGCAGGTTCACGGCATGCACGGCATCCACCATCTGCTTGGCCTTGGTAGCGAGCGCGCAATAGTACTCGAAGATGTTCAGGCAGATCTTCCAGCCCATATGCAGGCCGGCAGCAGGGCCTTCAACGGTCATGAATACATCGCCGGGCGCAAGCATGCTGCCGCTGGGAAGCGCCTCAACAACCGTGCAGCCGAAACGGCCGAAGATGCGGGCAGCCTCCTCGGTCCCGCAAAGCAGGGCCGCATCGCGCGTGTAGTACTCCATGCGACCTGCCTGCCCGCCGATGCCCAACACATGCGTGGTCAGGTCGATCCCGCTGGGGATGTCGGAGGCGATAAGCTCATCGAGATAGCTGTCCGGGATATACATATGATTCCTCCTTGCGCTGCTTAGCGCGTGGTTTTCCTTCATGACGATGATACCGCTTGCCGGGACCGCAACGCACGCGGCATCGGCACCCGTTGCCGGCGCGCCAACGCCAGACACGGCCTTCCGCCGCCTACCGCAGCTCGCCCCCACCGCGGCCCAGAAACGCCATCACCTGCGGGCAGAACTCGCGCGTGAACAGCTCGTCGGCAGGGCACACGGCCTGCAGCGCGCCATCCAAGATGATGCCTGCGCGGTGCCCCAGGCAGCACGCCTCGTTGAAGTCGTGCGTGACGAAGACCACGGTGCACCCGAAACGGCCGTGCACGTCACGCAGGGTTTCGTACATGCGCTTCTTGGTGGTGGGGTCAAGCGCCGAGAAAGGCTCGTCGAGCAGCAAGATCTCGGGTTGGAGCACCAAGGCCCGCGCCAGGGCCGTGCGCTGGCCCTCGCCGCCGCTGATGATGCCGGGATAACGGTCGGCGATATGGCGAATGGAGAACAGCTCGAGCATCTCGTCTACGCGCCGGGCCGCCTCCGCCTTCGGAACGCGCGCCATCCTCAGGCCGTAGCCGATGTTCTCCGCAACCGTCATATGCGGGAACAACGCATGGTCCTGGTAAACGATCCCCAACCGCCGCTGCTGCACGGGCAGGCGGCGGATATCCTTGCCATCAAGCAGGATGCTTCCGCCCGCCAGGGGAAACGCGCCGGCTATCGCCTCAAGCAGCACGGTTTTGCCCGCCCCCGTCTCCCCCACGATGGCGAATATCTCGTGCGGTTCGATATGCAAGCCGTCAACGCGCAGCGAAAAGCTGCCGCGGCGCGCCACCATATCGCGGACCTCGATGCTGCCGCCGCTCATCGCTTTCCCTCACATTCCCCGCATGCCCTCATGCGTCTCACGCCCAAACCCTTGCCGGCCCTTCCCACGCGGCTTGCTCCCGTGGGACGGTCGAGCACGTTCGCCACCACCAGCGTGAACGCCGAGACCAGCAGCATGATCATGGCGGTTGCCATGGCGGTCTCGGTGTTGCCGGTGGAGATGCTCAGGTAGATGCTGCCGGGAAGGGTCTCGGTCTTCATGCGCGTCACGCCCACGAGCATGAGCGTGGCCCCGAATTCGCCCATACCGCGCGCCCAAGTCAGCACGAAGGCGCTGATGATCTGGTTGCGGCACATGGGCACGATGATGGTGCGGAACACGTCCCAGGGCATGGCGCCCAGCGTCTGCGCCACGAACTCCACGCGCGGATTGACGCCGGCGAAGGCCGTGCGCATCATGCGGATGGCGAAGGGGAGGTTCACGATCATCTGGGCGAACACGATGCCCGCAGGCGAGAAGACCACGGCGAAGCCCGCTTCCTTGAGCGCCTTCCCGAACGGCGACGAGAAGATCAGCAGCAAGGCGAAGCCGAGCAGGATATAAGGCAGCGACAGCGTCAGCTCCATCAAGATCTCGGCCAGGCGCTTGCCGGGAAACGCAACATGGGACAACGCATAGGCGGTCGGCAGCGACAGCAACAGGCAGATGATGGTGGATATGCTCGAGGTGGTCACGCTCATGCGCAAGGAGAACAGCACCTCCTCGGAGCTGATGGCCTCGCCGAAATGCGAGATGCCGCCCGCCACAATAGCGAAGATGGCGCTCCCGATGAACAGGAGCACCATCCCCGTTACCAGCATGCACAATGCCGGGAAGATGTTGCGCTTGCGGCCTCTGTGACGTTTTGGCTCAAGTGCCGCAGACATACGTTACACCAGCTCGTAACCGAACTTGGTCCAGATGCCCTTAGCGGTTTCGCTCTGCAGGAACTCGGAGAAGGCCTTGACGGCGTCGGCATCGGCGGCGCAGGTCAGCTCGGCGCTGGGCACGGTCTTGACATAGCCCTCCATGCCGGAGTTCTCCAGGATGGTCAGGCCGTCCTTGCCCGCGTTCTCCTTCCACACGATGGCGGCGTCGCCCTCGCCCTTGGCCAGCGCCTCGGCGATCTGCGGAGCCGTGGTGGAAGTGGTGATGGCGCCGGAGGCCTTGACCTGCTCCATGATGCCGGCATCGGTCATGGCCTTGACGGCGATCTTGCCGATCGGCGTGGACTCAGGGTCGCCCAGCAGAAGGGTGTCGCACTTCACAAGATCGCCGACGGTCTGGATACCCTTGGGGTTGTCGGCGGGCACCACCAGGACGGGAATGTGCTTGACCAGGTCGGTGCTGGTGGCAACATGATCGCTGACGGGCTTGAGCTCATCGGCGGAGCCGGCGATGAAGAAATCGCCCTCCTGCGTGGTGTTGATCTGCGTCTGGATCTGCGCGGCGTTGGCGAAGGTGATGTTCATCTCGCACCCGGTTTCGGCCTTGAAGGCGTCCGCGATCTCCTGGAACGGCTTGGTCATGCCAGCGCCGCAATAGATGTTGAGGCTCTTGCCCTCAAGGCTGGCTGCAGCGGTCTGCTCCGGCTGCTCGGCGGCCTGCTCGCCCTTGTCGGAGGAGCATCCTGCCAGCACGCCGCAGGCAAGCACGGCGCTTAGCGCCACTACCGCGATTGCGGCCAAACGGGTTTTCGTCTTTTTCATAGCGGTTCCCTTCTTTTTGTCCCCATACCACCAGGCGCCCCTCCGCATGCGAAGGGGCGCCTGTCGTTTCGCCGATTATATACGGTCGATGATAATATTTGCAAGAGCATATAATTGCGAACGAGAATAACCGCTTGCAACGGCTGATGGTTCACGGCTGGGCACATATAGGAAGAAATGCCTGGTCATAAAGCGTTGCTCTATAGCCCGGAACCGCAGAGCCCGTCGGCGCACCGCAATCACGAAGATACTTGATATCGAGACGATCAAGGAAACGGGCCTATCCCGTCAAAACCTCAAGCACGGATGATCGCGTCGAAGCCACCGACACCCCTTCCCCGCTAGGCGCCGAACAACGCGGCGGTTTCCGCCATACGCTGGGCGATGGGCACGCCGAACGGGCAGTTCGGTTCGCAGGCGCCGCAGCCCGTGCAGTCCCCGGCGCGAACCTCGAGCGCCAGGTAATGGTCGCGCACGGATGCGGGCACCTCGTCCTGCATCTGCGCCAGGTCAGAGTACTTGTTCACCGTGGCTATGTCGATTCCCGCGGTACAAGGCTGGCAATGCCCGCAGTAGATGCAGTTGCCGTAATAGGCGTGCTGCGGGGCGTTCGCCAGGATGGACGCGTAGCTTTTCGCTTTGTCGTCGGCGGATTCGTAGGCCAGGCAGCCCGCGCATTCCTCGATGTCCCTGAAGCCGGCCAACACGGAGGCCACCGCGGGGCGCGTCAAGCAGTAATGGCAAGCTTGCACAGAGGTCATCGCCGCACCGAACGGCGACTTCTCGGCGTCGAACAGGCGCCCGCCCGCGAACGGCTTCATGACGGTGATGCCCACGCCGCTTTCCTCGCACAGCGCGTAAAGGCGCTTGCGCTGCGGGTCCATATTCTCAAGGCCGGGCTGGTACTCATCCTTGAACAGGTCGTTGATGTCCTCGGAAGCGGGCAGCATGTCGTAAGCGGGGTTAATGGAGAACATAATCATCTCGATGTCCGGCGTTTCCGCTGCCCGCAGCGCCACCTCGGGGTTGTGCGTGGAGATGCCGATATGGTCGATGCGCCCGGCGGCCTTCTCCGCTCTGACGTACTCGATGAACGGGCCGGCCATGATCCCATCGAATTCAGTGAGCGAATCGACGAAGTGGATGAGGCCGAGCTCGATATGCCCGCCGAAGCACGAGAGCAGCTCCTCCCAAGCCGGGATCACCGCATCCATCACGCGCGTGCGGGTGTACTGGCCGTTTTGCCAGGTGGCGCCGAAGTGGCCTTGCACGATCCACTTGTCGCGGTGCGCACAGACGGCGTTGCCCAAAGCCCTGCGCACCGCCGGGTCGGCCATCCAACAATCGACGATGTTGACGCCCTGCTCCGCTGCATAATCAGCCAAACGGGAAACCATCTCCTGGTTATCGCCCGGCATCCACTCCGCACCGAAGCCGATCTCGCTGACCATAAGGCCCGTCCTGCCCAAACACCTATAGTTCATGGAACCCCCTCTTCGCTTGATACCGTACCCGTATCCTACCAGGAGCAGCCCCGCCGACATACGCCGACAGCCTCGCCACCCGAATCGAGGATCGAGCTATGCAACACCAACGGCGGGCAAAAAAGCCGGTCTCTGCGTAAGAAAACCCTAACCAATCCGCCTATAATACGATGCTATGACTCATGCGTTGCGCACGGCAGCGCACACCCGCGAACTAAAGGAGCTCTGCATGGATCCCAACAAGCGTCCCGACGACATGGTGCGCATCACCACCCCCGAACTCGCCCAAGCCTTCATCGACGAACAGGTTGCCGCAGTCCGCGAGCAGATCGGCGACAAGAAGGTCCTGCTGGCCCTTTCCGGCGGCGTTGACAGCTCCGTCGTCGCAGCGCTGCTCATCAAGGCCATCGGCAAGCAGCTCATCTGCGTGCATGTGAACCACGGCCTCATGCGCAAGGGCGAAAGCGAGCAGGTCATCGACGTGTTCAAGAATCAGCTGGATGCGAACCTGGTCTACGTGGACGCCACCGACCGCTTCCTCGGCAAGCTCATCGACGTCGAGGAGCCCGAGACGAAGCGCAAGATCATCGGCGCGGAATTCATCCGCGTGTTCGAGGAAGAGGCCCGCAAGGTCGGCAACGAGGTCAGCTTCCTGGCGCAGGGCACCATCTACCCCGACATCCTGGAGTCCCAGGACGGCGTGAAGGCGCACCACAACGTGGGCGGCCTGCCCGAGGACCTGCAGTTCGAGCTGTGCGAGCCCGTCAAGCTGCTGTACAAAGACGAGGTGCGCGTGGTCGGCCGCGAGCTCGGCCTGCCCGAGAACATGGTCGAGCGCCAGCCCTTCCCCGGCCCCGGCCTGGGCGTTCGCTGCTTGGGCGCCATCACCCGCGATCGCCTGGAGGCGCTGCGCGAGGCCGACGCCATCGTGCGCGAGGAGATCGACAACGCCGGCCTGACCATCTGGCAGTACTTCGCCGTGGTCCCCGACTTCCGCGCAACCGGCGTGCGCGAGGGCAAGCGCGCCTACGACTGGCCCTGCATCATCCGCTGCATCAACACGGTCGACGTCATGACCGCCGAGGTGCCCGAGCTTGACTGGGCGCTGCTCAAGCGCATCACCGCCCGCATCACCGCTGAGGTCCCCCGCATCTGCCGCGTGTGCTACGACCTCACCCCCAAGCCCGTAGGCACGGTGGAGTGGGAATAAGCCCAAAACAACATATCGCTCATCCAAGGCGCCTTGCTCTTTGCAAGGCGCCTTTTTCATGAGGAATCGTCTGTAATGCTTCTTGCAACGACGAACAACATGCCGGATTTACATTTCATAATGCAATATATAATTGACATTATGATTTAAATGCAATATATTTCTGTCATGTTGCAACGGATATCTGTCCATATGTCGAAAGGAAGTCCATGCCAGGTCAGAAAAACCTACGCATGAAGGCAGCGCGCGCAGCGGCCGGCCTTTCGCAATCCGATTTAGCCGAAGCCGTCGGCGTCACACGCCAAACCATCGGCCTCATCGAGGCCGGCGGTTACAATCCCACGCTCAATTTATGCGTTGCCATTTGCAAAACCCTTCATGTCACCCTAAACGACCTTTTCTGGGACGAAGAACGCTAACCCGTTTTCATCGTTCCCAACCCAGCACGTTACCCAAACCAAGACATATCCTTTTAGGAGAGAATCATGAAACTGCAAAATATGAAACTTGCCCAGAAATGGCGCGAATATGCCGGCCCGAAGGACGAGCGTCTTGAGGCCGAGAACGCGAAAATCTACAAGCTTGGGTTCATGCTGCTATCGTTCGGAATGCTCACGTTGCTTGTGTATCAAATCATGGCCCAGCAGGTAGCGTGGGTGCACGATGGCGCCGGCGAAGCGTTTCGTCTCTTCGCAAATCCCGTTGACGCCGTCATGTACGCATGGCTTTTCATCGTGATGACCGTCTGTGCCGTGCTGCAAACGAGGAAAGGCTATGTCGACACCAACCGTTTCGGGCAAACAGAGCACATTCCCACGGGCTATTTCCTGCTCATTTCGGGCATCACCGGCATCGCAAGCGCACTCGCCATCGCTGCTATGCGCTGCATCGCCGAGGCGCAGATCGTACCGATCGAAAGCGTCTTTTGGGGAGCGAACCTGGCAACGGGCGTAGTGTTCGGCGTGACCATCTTCGTTGCCGTATTCGGCGCGCTGTGCTTAGCATTCTTTGAGGCAAAACAGCGCCGCGCGAAAATCGAAGCGGAACTAGACTGCCCCGACGACCTGTAACCTAAAGAGCGCCGAAGCAAGGCAGCCCACTGTAGCCCTAAACGTACAGTTTTTGAAGCCTATAAGCTCTCGAACAACGAGCCACATAGGAGCAGGATTCGCTTCCTGTGGCATTCCGCCGCGATGCCCTCGAGAACAGTCTCGCAGCCGCGCAGGGGCAGAATCCCCGTGCCCTGAGCCATCATATCGCGTTGTCCTCGAGCGCAATCATGCAACCGCGCAGGGGCAGGATTTCGTCTATGCCGTCCCGCGAACAACACGAACCGCGCCCGCACAATCTTCTTGGGCGCGGCTTAACCGTTTCTGAAACGCTGTATTGTTAATAAAACCGAATCTTTGCAATCAACGACGCGCGGCAATCTACCAGCTAAAAGCCGACGATCAGGCCGCCGCGTTCGGCGTAGTAGCTGCAAAGACCCCTGGTCGGGAGGATCTCTACCCGGGAGTCAGCCCATGCGCCCAAGATGCCTTCTTTGAGAGCCTGGGCAACGGCATGGTTGTCGCAATGGCTGATGGCAACGTTGCCGCCGGCAAACCCGCGCTCCCTCATGCACTCGATAAGCGCGCGAACGGTGCGCTTCGGGCCGCGTGTCTTGCCCTCGACGACGATCCGGCCCTCGTCGCTTGCGCTGCCGATGCCCCACATGCCAAGCGCCTTGGCCAGAAAGCCCGCCATCTTGTTCATGCGACCGTTTTTGATCAGATTGTCGAAGGACGAAAGCGCGAAGATCACCTTGGTCTTATCCAGAAACGCGTTCGCTCGATCCACCGCCTCATCGAAGTCGATGCCCTCGCGGGCGAGCCTTTCGATCTCGCGCACGCAAAGGACCAGCTCAGGGCCGGTAGAGCGGGAATCCAACACGGCGATCTTCTTGTCCGGGTCCGCTTCAAGCGCCAGGTCGCGGGCGGTGAGCGCGCTATTCATGCTTCCGGAGAGCTGCGACGAGATGGTGATGGCGAAGGTGCAATCAGCTTTCTCGAACTGCTCAAGCCACGCACCCGGGGCAGGGCACGAGGTGTAGCTGGCGGTCTTCTCCTGCTCCATGTCGCGCAGCATCTCCTCGATATCGAGCTGCTCGTCATCGGTATACCCGCGGACACCGACGCTGATCTCGAACGGCACGCTGGATAGCTCGATCGCATCGGATCGATAGTCCGACGGGATAAGGTCGCAGCTTGAATCCGTGACCACGTTCCATTTCATGTAGGCCGTCCTTTCCCGATGCGTCAGGGCGCCCGCATGCAACATGCGCCCCGCATCCATCTCTTTTCCCTGTATCCATCAGTCGAAGCGCAGCTTCTCCGCGCCCTTACATCGTAAGAAACCATCATGCCCATGACTTTCCCCATAATGCAAGGGTATGCGGCCAATCTCAAGCCGAAAGACCGCCGCAGCAAGCGCTACGGCGTTTCAAACCGCCCAAATCTTCCCCAACGCAAGAAAGGGAACGGGTGAAAAACCCGTTCCCTTTCCAAAACCATCGGTTGCCCGATGATCGACAAGGGTCCGCAGACGATTCGCTAGGCGATCGGCGGGGTGCCCTCGAAGTTGCCGAAGATGGCATCGATCTGGATGGCGGCGCCCATGGGCAGGTTCGCAACGCCGACCACGCGACGAGCGGGGGTTCCCTCGGGGAAGAACTGGGCGTACACCTCGTTGACGGCGTCCATGTCGTTCATGTCCTCCACGAAGATGTTCACCTTGACGCAGTCCTCCAGGACATGGTCGACGCTCTCGATGATGGCCTTGATGTTCTTGAGAGCCTGCTCGGTCTCGGCCTTCACGCCGCCGGCGACCAGCGCGCCCGTTGCCGGGTCGATGCCGAGCTGGGCGGAGATGTTGTTGTAGTGGGAGAACGCCACGGTCTGGGAGGACAGCTCGTCCTTCGGAGCGTTGGCGATGTTGTTGGCCTCGATGATCAGGCCATGACGGGCCTCGACGGCCTGCGGCGGGGTGCCGTCGCCGTGGGAGCACACGGCCTCGATCTGCACGAGGGCGTGCTGCGGCAAGTCGGTGACCTCGACCACGGTGCGGGCCGGCAGGTAGTTGACGGCGCGGGCGATGCCCGAATCCGGGAAGAAGCGCTTGTAGATCTCGTTCATGGCCTCAACGTCGCCGAGGTCCTTCAGGAAGACGGTGACCTTGACGATGTCGTCGAACGGAACATCCATGGCGGTCAGGACGGCCTTGATGTTCTTCAGACACTGAGCGGTCTGCTCCTGCACGCCGCCCATGACGATCTGGTTGGAAACCGGGTCGATCGGCAGCTGAGCGGTGATGTTGTTGTAGTGGGAGAACGCCACGGACTGCGTGGACATCGCGTCGAACGGGGCGTTGTGGGTGTTGTTGGCGTACTTGACCAGGTCGCCGGCCTGGGGCTCGTTCGGGATGGTGCCTTCGCCGTTGGTGAGCAGAGCCTCAACCTGGACCAGGGCGCCCATGGGCAGATCGTTGACGGCAACGATGGTGCGGGCGGGCACGTAGGTGGTGAAGAAGGACTTGTAAGCCCTCTCCACAACGTCGATGTCCATGATGTCCTTGACGAAGATGGTGACGCGAACGACGTCGTTCAGGTCATGATCGATGCTTGCAACGATGGCTGCGATGTTGCGGAAGCACTGCTCTGCCTGCTCCTTGACACCGCCCTCGACGATAGCACCGGTCTTAGGATCGACAGGCAGCTGAGCCGAGAGGTTGTTGTAATGGGAGAAAGCGACGGTCTGAGAGCACATCGGGCACTTCGGTGCGTTCTCGGTGTTCCTTGCCACTACCACGTTATCCGCCATGGCAATACCCTTTCTGTTGACAGCCTTCAATGAGGTTGCGCAAATACGTTTTCCCACGACTTGCGTCTCAGCGCATTAAACTTGACGGCGATTGTCATTGTCAATCGATTTTCAGCAAATTCGTTGCCGACATCTATCGGTCGAATCCCGGGAATCTAAGCGGAAAAATGATTGCCTGATCCCATAATCCTTATGTTTCGGCGCGTATTTTCCAGCGAAACCCTGTTCATTCCGCATACCGATCAATGCCTTTTTCTGCAAAGTTTTTTCCAGCCGTTACCATTTCGTCAATCACGTTTCCCGGCGAAAAACAGCCGCTTGCCGTCGAAACCCATCCCTGACGAATCAAGGGCGAACCGTCAAGCCAACGGAAAAAGCCCTTGCTACACTCTCGCCGAAGGGAGCGGGCCGAGCCGGATGCACGCCGTCGCAAAATAGCCGAACGGCGCCTCAGGCGGCCCGCAAGCATGCAAGGAGAAGGGATCCGCCATGTTTTTCTACGAGCCGCTATCGGCGACGGCATGCGTGAGCGTTTTGCTGTACCTGGCATTTCTGATCGGCATGAACGAGCTGTCGCGCTTGAACAAATGGATCGGCGCGGTCATATTCATCGCACTGCCGACCGTTCTGACCGTCTTCGTCTGGCCCCATACCGCGGTCGAAGGCACGGGCGCCGGCACCTGGTTCCAGTGGGTGAAAACCTACTCGTGCTTGGCCGGAGCGATCTTGGGCTGGTTGATCGTCTACTTCCCCGCCTTCCAGAAGAAGTACATCGTCTGCATCCCGCCCATCATCTTCGCCATCAACATCCTTGAGGCATGCATCCGCGACTTCCAGCTCACGGGCGTCAACGGCATCGTCGACGGCTACATGGTGGTCGGCGGCCCGTGGAACGTCATGAACGGCATCGCCGGCATCTTGAACGCCATCTGCATCTGCGGCTTCTTCGGCATCATCGTCAGCCGCGGCAAGAAGAAGGACTACGTCTGGCCCGATCAGCTGTGGTTCTGGATCATCGGCTACGACCTGTGGAACTTCGCCTACACCTACAACAGCGTCTCCGACCGCTCCATGTACTGCGGCCTGGTGCTTCTGGCAGCCTGCACCATCCCGGCGTTCTTCATCAAGCGCGGCGCCTACGCACAGCACCGCGTCCGCACGCTTGCCGTGAACATGATCGTCACCATGACCATCCCCTGGTTCTTCCTGCATCCGGCGTTTGTGGTCCATTCCACCAACAACCCTGCAGCTCACATGACCATCTCGGTCATCGCGCTCATCTTCAACGCGGGCGTGTTCATCTACCAGGCCTACACGATCTTCGGCAAGAAGCGCAACCCCTTCAAGCAGGAGCTCTACATCGACAACCCGCGCTTCCGCAGGGTGTACCTCGAAAGCATCGACGTTCCCGAAGGCCAACGCGAAGCGGCGCTGGCCAACCTGGAGGAGTTCGGCTACGCGGCCGCATGGGACGAGAAGGGCCGCGTCAAAACCCTGGTGGAGCGCCCGTAACGTTCGCCGAAATCCCCACGACCCACAACCCGAACGCGTTCTTCGCCATCAGCCTGGTGGCGCTCATCGCCAATGTGGCCCTTGCCGCCTACCAGCTACGCCGAATCCGCGCACGGCGCCTTAACCCGCTTAAGGACGAGCTCTATAATGACACGAAGAGCTATCGAGAAGTCGTCGAGGAAAACCGCTGATCTACAGCGAACCGCGCCTTAGCGCACGCAGCGCGGCGGCTTCCCAACATGCGAAGGAGCCCCGTGTCTGCACTGGACAGCAAGCCGTTACCCGGATTCGATCCTGACCTGCCGCACCCCGTCACGCGGCAGGTCAGGCAAAGCGCGCGGCTTGAAGGCACCGCCGGCGACATCATGCTGGCGGCGCGCGAGCTTTACGAAACCGAGGGGGTCGCCGCAACCAGCATGGCCGCCATCGCCCGCAAGGCCGGCGTGGCGCGCAGCCTTCTGTACTATTACTTCCCCGACAAGCAGGCCGTCACCGACGCCGTGATCGAGGACTATCTTGAGGATCTGGTCGAAAGCGTGTCCACCTGGAACGAGCTGCGCGCATTCGGCGAAACCCCCTCGGAACTGAAAAACTGCGTGTCCATGCTGCGACGCGCGCTCTACACCGCATCGGGCGACCCTCGCCCGATGTTTTCCGTGCTCGAGGAGCTAGGCCTGCGCGACCGCTTCGCCACGCAGGCCGTCCGCGAGGTGGTGGCATGCATCCAGAACTACATCGTGTCCGAGTACATGGCGTACCGGACCATCGAGATCCAACTGATCCCTGAGACGTTCGGCCTGCTCATATTCGGGTTAGCGGGGATGATGAAGGCCAAGCCCGACATCACCGACGACGAGCTTGCAACGCTTATCGCCCAAACGCTTCGCCTTGACATGACGGTGATCGATCCGCCGCCATGGCCGGAGCACCCTGATGCGCCTTCGCGCCCGACGCCATCTCCCGATGGCGCGGCTTAGCGCGTCGCTCGGTGCAGGATGCACTCGGCCGCTATGCTGACGGCTATCTCCTCGGGCGTTTCGGCCTTGATGTCCAACCCTATGGGCATGTGCACAGCATCAAGCGCCGACCCGGGAATCCCCGCCTCCAGCATGCGCTCGCGCGCTGTGGCGACCTTGCGTCGCGAGCCCATGAACCCCACATATGCCAACGGCTGGCGGAGCACCTGCTCCAGCACGGCGAAATCGTGCTGATGGCTATGCGTCATGATGAGGACGTAATCGCGCTCATCAAGGGTCAGGGAAGCGGCGATATCGTTGTAGTCCCCCACGACCGTCTGCTGCGCGCCGTGAGCTTTGCCGGCGTTCGCGAACTCCGGCCTACAGTCGAACTGCGTGCAGGAAAACCCCACGCGCGACAGAGCCGAAACGGTGGCGCTGCCCACATGCCCGCCGCCGAACACCACGGCTCGAACCGGCAAGGGAACGGGCAGCATAAGCCAACCGTCCGCGATGCAGCGCCCCTTCTGGCCGCAAACCCGATCGCCCGGCGCGGAGCCGTCGCCTGCGAGCAAAACCCCATCGGCGTCGAGCAACGCGATGCCTTCGCCGGATTGCGGCAGGCCATCGCAGCAGCTTAACGCCAGATACGCCGGCGTACGCTGCTCGAAGCAGCGCAACAGCTCGCTGGCAACCTTGGCCCACACGGCGCTACCGCCGCATATCGGAACATACAGCAAGCTTGCGCTTCCGCCGCAAACCATGCCCAGGCGCTCCTCAAGGCCCATGCTCTCGAAACGGTGCGCCTTGCCTCCCAGCAGACGACGCGCGCAGGCTATACCATGCGCCTCAAGGGCGCCGCCGCCGATGGTGCCGCGTGCCAGCCCGTCAGCGGACACCAGCATGAGCGTTCCCGCCTTGCGCGGCGTGGAGTCCTTGCTTTCCGCCACCGCGACCAACACCAACGGCTCGCCCGCACGGCACGCACCTGCGATATGCTCTGCGATCTTGCGCATCTTCCCACCTCACGCCCTATCGGGTCGAAAACGTTCCACCAACATGAAGGATGGCCTCAAGCACGCCGCCCGCGACCGCCAGGCCTTTGTCCGAGACCAGACTGCAATAGCCGCTCTGGCCGCGTGGGTCCACATCGCCGCACTTCAAGCCCTGGTGAACCTGCACCCCATCGGCTATCAGGCCGCGCAAAACGCCGGTGAGCGTGGCAACCACGGGGGCATTCCCCGCATACGCCACAACCTGACCTTCCTCAACGTGGTCGCCTATGGTCGCCACGCCGCGGAATCCGCCATCGCACGGGGCGCGCAGCACGCGCTCGCCGGCGAAGCCGCCCACCAAACCAGGCACCGCGGTGTTCGGCAACGCCGACCCCTCGTAATACGCTCGGCCCAGGGTATGCCCGCGCATGGTCTCCACCACGGCATGGCAATCCACGCCTGCGGTGAATCCCGGGCCGACCCCGACGACGATGGGCGCCATATCCATGGTAGTGCCCAGGTTGCGCTTGGCCAGCACGGCATCGACCACCGCGTCGGGCGCCACGTCCTTGACGCATGCGCACACGGGGTCCACCAAAACAGGGACGACGCCTTCGCCGGAAAGCAGATCCAAGGCATGGAACGCATCACGGGCACGCACGGCCGTCACGCCTTCCACCTGGGCTTTCCCCATACGAACGGCTTCGCTGAAGGCAACGGTGCGACGGACCGTCAAAGGCTGCTCTATCTCGGTCATAAGCACGGAAGCGCCGCATCGCACAAGGCGCAGCGCGATAGCGCTGGCGATATCGCCGGCGCCGCGGATCACCGCAAGCATCGAAGATCGTCCCTCCAAAGGCTTCCCGCCACCACCGGCGTATCGCACAGCGCCGCGATGCGCCGCGCCGCCTGCCAGTCGGCGGCAGTCTCCACCTTGTTGATCAAAACCACGTCATGAAGCGCCTCGGCGCACAGCACCGCCGCCACCGCCTCGGGCGTGACCGCATCGTCGACGGAAACGCCGGCCAGCTGCGCGAATCGCTGCGGACGATGGCACGTCTGCGAAACGGGGGCGCCTAAGCCGTCGACCCCGACCACACACACCGTCCGCCCTGCGCACGCGGGGATGACCGGCTCGTGCTCGGCATGCGCCTTCAGCGGGAGCGTTTTCGCCCCGTCCGCCTCCACCAGCACATAGTCCGCCGAACATACCAGGTCGGAAAACGCCGCCTGCGGCTCGGCCAACTTCCCCGTGGGCGGATGGATGGAGCCCACGCACACGATGGAGGCTTCGGAAAGCGACATCCGCACGTCATCGAGCGACGCGCCCAGCACCACGGGGCACCAGTCGGGCACGTGCATCTTCGTGCTGGTGGCCACGATCACGCGCGCATCGCGCGACAGCTCCTCGGCCAAGGCGCGCAAAAGCGTGGACTTGCCGCCGCCGCCGATGATGGCCGTAAGCCCACGCTGGATATGTAGCAAGCCGCTTAGAATGCCTGCTCCTCAGGTTTCGCCAGCAAAATGTGCTCTGGAAGGATGGGCAGCTCGCGATGCCACACGCCCGTTGCCCGATAGATGGCCTGCGCCAACGCCGGAGCCGGCGTGTTGATGACGATCTCGCCGATGGACTTCGCGCCGAACGGGCCCGTGGGCTCGTAGGAATGCTCGAACTCCACGTTGATGCGGCCCGTGTCCAGACGGGTGGGCAACCGGTACGTGAACAGGCTCGATTCGCGAATGGCGCCCTTGGACGTGCGCGTGACGTCCTCCATGAGCGTATGCCCGATGCCCTGCACGATGCCGCCTTCCACTTGGATGCGCGCGAGCGCCGGGTTGATGGGGATGCCGCAATCGACCACGGCGGCGTAGTCGAGCACCTCCACCACACCGGTCTCGCGGTCGAGCTCGATCTCGACCATGCCCACCATGAACGGCGGCGGGGACACCGGCGAGGAATGCTGGGCGGTGGCCTCCGCGGCAAAACGGCAGTTGCACTGGCTTTTCGCGGCGATCTCGGACAGCGGGACCGTGCGTCCCGTGGCCTCGTGGCGAACGCATCCGCCCTCAAAGCGCAGCTCGGCCGCATCGCAGCCGAGCACCTCGGCGGCGATGGCGCACAGGCGCTCCTTGAGCTGCGCGCACGCCTTCTCCACGGCCATGCCGGTGACGTAGGTGGTGGAGGATGCGTACGAACCCGAATCGTAGGGGGACGCGTCGGTGTCGGCGCCGAACACGCTCACGGCCTCCACGGGGCATTCCATATGCTCGGCGACCATCTGGGCCAGGATGGTGTCGCAACCCGTGCCCATGTCGGCCGCGGCGATGAGCAGCATGTATCCCCCGTCGTCGTTGAGCTTGACGGTGACCGAGCCCACGTCGATGCCGGAGATGCCCGAACCCTGCATGGACATGGCAACGCCGGCGGCGCGCACCTTGCCGTTGCCCATGTCGCGTACGGGGAACTTATCCTTCCACCCGAACATGTCGCTGCAATGCTGCATGCAGCGGTCCAGGGCGCAGGCGTTGGCCACCTCGCCGAAGTAGGCGGGCATCGCCATGCCCTCGCGCACCATGTTCTGCTCGCGCAGCTCCACCGGGTCGCGACCCAGCTTCGCCGCCAGCTCGTTGACGGCGCTCTCCACGGCGAACTGGCCCTGCGTGGCGCCGAAACCGCGGTACGCGCCCGACGGCTGCATGTTCGTGTACACCACGTTCGCGTCGAACTTGAACGCCTCGAGCGAGCCGGTGTAGAGCGGGATGGACTTGTGGCCGGTCAGACCGACCGTGGCCCAACCGTGCTCGCCATAGGCGCCCGAGTTCGAAAGCGTGGTCACCTGAAGCGCGCGGATGCGGCCGTCGTCGTTGGCGCCCAGGCGGACCTTGACCTCCATCTCGTGGCGCGGCGACCCGCAGGTTTGCGATTCCTTGCGCGAGAACACGCACAGTGCCGGACGCCCCGTCTTCATGGTGACGAACGCGGGATACACCTCGCTTACCGCTGTCTGCTTCGCGCCGAAGCCGCCGCCGATGCGCGGCTTCTCCACGCGGATGCGGCTTTTCGGGATGCCGAGCGCGTGCGATAGGATGCGGCGGACGTGATACACGATCTGCGTGGACGAGATCACGTGCAGCCTGCCGTAGCGGTCCAGCTGGGTGAACGTGCGGAACGTCTCCATCATGGCCTGGTTGTACGCCTTCGTATGATAGGTGCGCTCCAGCACCACGTCGCAATCGGCCAGCACCGCCTCGATGTCGCCGCCGGCATCGGAGGTGGTGCCCACCAGGTTGCGCGTGTTGTCGCCGCCCAGATCGCACAGCATATGCCAGTCGTCCTCGGGGTGCACCAGCACGGGGTTGTCCTTTGCGGTGCGGAAATCCAGGACAGGCTCCAGCACGTCGTACTCCACCTTGATGCGCGAAAGGGCCGTTTGCGCCGCCTTCTCGTTCTCGGCTGCCACGATGGCCACCACGTCGCCCACGAAACGCACGTGCCGATCGATGATCAGACGGTCGTAGGGGCTGGTTTCAGGGTAGGTCTGCCCGGCGTTGGAGAAGCGCTGGTCGGGCACGTCCTCCCAGGTGTACACGTCGACCACACCGGGCACCTTCTTCGCCTTGGACGTGTCGATGGTCTTCACCATGGCGTTTGCGTGGGGGCTTCGCAGGAGCTTGACAACCAGCGCGTCGGGCGCGATGTCGGCGGTGTAGACGGGCTTTCCCAGCAGAAGCTGCAGCGAGTCCTTCTTGCGGACCGACTTGCCTACGGAGCGGTATTCGGGCTTATCCACGCTCGACCTCCTTGCCGTGCTTTTCATCCAGAAAGGCGCGGATGCCGCGCAGCTGGCCCACGTAGCCCGAGCAACGGCACAGATTGCCGCTCAGGTACGCCAGGATCTCGTCGTCGGTGGGATCGGGGTTCTCGCGCAGCAGCGCGATGGTGTTCATCACGAAGCCGGGGTTGCAGAAACCGCACTGCTCCGCGCCCTGGTCGGCGATGAAGCCCACGAACTCCGACGCCTCGGCCTGCAGGCCTTCCAGCGTGCAGACGCTGCGGCCGTCGGCGCGGGCGGCCAACGTGGAGCAGGACAGCACGGGCACGTCGTCGAGCATCACCGTGCACAGGCCGCACGCCGACGTCTCGCAGCCGCGCTTGACGCTTTTGCACCCGTGCGCGCGCACGAAATCGATGAGCAGCATGTCGGCGGGAATGTCGTCGACCACCGTTTTGCCGTTCAGCTTGATCTTGACTTCCATCTAACGCACCTCCCCCAGCGCCAGCAAGGCGCGGCGCACGAGCACGGGCGCGAGCGCGCGGCGATACTCGGCGCTGCCCCACATGTTCCCGGAAACGCGGATGCTTCCCGCGGCATGCTCGGCGAACGCCGCGGCGCTTGCCTCGGTGATGCCGTCGGCAAGGATGCCCTGATCGTCGCGCAGAAGCACGGCGCGAGCCGGGCGAGCGCCCACCGTCACGCGGTATTCGTCGCCCAGCTTCGCCGCCATGCAGTTGAGCGTGGGAAGGTCGGTGCGCTGCTTGCGCACGGCCTGGTACGCGAACGCGCCGGGGCGCTTCTTGACGATGAGGTGCACGAGGATGTCCTTGTCGTAGGGCATGTTCACGAACCGTTCCAGGGGCACGATGCCGCCTTCGTGCAGCTCGACGTAGCTGTCCATGGCAAGAAACGCCGTGACGATGTCGGAGAAGCCCATGCGACGCCACAGGCTTCCGCCGAGCGTGGCGCCGTTACGGAACTGCACGCCCACGATGTCTTGAAACGCCGCCTTGATGGCGCCGCAGGAATAGGCGTCAAGGCCGGCATGGGTTTCCATCTGGCGAAGGGTGACCATGGCGCCGATGCGGAACTCCTCGTCTGTCTCCTCTATGGCGTCCAAACCCAGATCGCACAGGTCGATGGCGGCGGCGAAGGAATGGTTGCCCATCTTCAGCCACATCATGCCCGCCACCACGCGATTACGCTTCTTCTGGTTCAGCTCCCAAGCCTCTTGCAGGCTTTGCGGGCGAACGTATTTCTGAAAGGTAATAATGATGCACACCCCGTTGCTTGAGGTTTATAGAAACGTACATATTATACTGTGGCCAGGGAATCCTTCGAAAGCCCCGCACACCGAACCCGACCGACCGACCATCGAATCTGCAAAGGCGAACCGACCATGACCAGCTCCGTTGAAACCCGGAATGCCGTGCACGGCTGCATCATCATGGCATCGGGCCTGGGCACGCGCTTCGGGTCGAACAAGCTTATGGCGGACCTTGACGGCGCGCCGCTTATCGCCCATGCGATCAGGGCCTGCGAGGGGCTGTTCGCGAAACGCGTAGCGGTCACGCGCCATGAGAACGTGGCGCAGCTGTGCAGCAGCCTGGGTGTGGAAGCCGTCCTGCACGATGAGCCACTCAGAAGCGACACCGTACGATTGGGGATGCAAGCCATGAAAGGGTGCGTTACGGTCACGTTCATCCAGGCGGACCAGCCGCTCATCAGCGCGAACACCCTTGCCGCCCTGCTTCGCAGCGCCGAGGCGCACCCCGAGTTCATCTGGCGCATCGGCTTCCAGGGCACGCAAGGTGCGCCGGTGCTGTTCCCTGCCTGGGCGTTCGATGGGCTGCGCGCGCTCCCGCCCGGCAAGGGCGGCGGGTTCGTGGCCAAAACCCATGCGCAGCGCGTGCGCTGCGTGGAAGCCGCCAACGAATGGGAGCTGTTCGACGTGGACACCGTGCAGGACCTGAAGGTGCTGCAGGCGCATATCGAGCAATGTCGAAAAGCCTCCGCAAGCAACCGCGGCTCGTTCGGCTAGCGGAACGAGCCGTCGAGCTGGCAGCGCGCAGCCAGCGAAGCCCGCAAAGCGGCGCGTCGTCGCAGGGCAAGCCATCGGACAGGCCGACACGTCACCAGCAAAGCCGCACACCGTCGCAGAGCAGGCTTGCGCTGCCGCAAAAGTCCCTGAAAGCCCGAAATGCCCGGCAGGTCACGCAGACCTACCGGGCATTCTCGTCATATATGCGTCGCGAAAGGCTATACGTCTGCGCCGCCTTGGGGCGTTTCCTTATCCTTGGGAAGCACGATGTTCAAGATGATGGCCACAGCCGCCGCGGCAACGATGCCGGAGCCGCCGAAGATCAGGCTGACCATCTGGGGAGCGCCTGCCAGGACGGCCGGGTTGGCGCCGATGCCGTAACCCAGGCCCAAAGCCACCGACACGATGCTCAGGTTGCGCGGGGTCAAAGGCTCGCGCGTGATCAGCTGGATGCCGCTGACCACGATGGAGGCGAACATGATAACGGCCGCGCCGCCCAAGACGGACTGCGGCATGATGGAGACCACCGCACCCAGCTTCGGGCACAAACCGCACAAGATCAAAAACACCGCGCCGCAGGCCAGGGCCTTGCGGTTGACCATCTTCGTCATGGTGACCAAGCCGACGTTTTGGCTGAACGAGGTGTTCGGCAGCACGCCGAACAGG
Organism: uncultured bacterium; assembly: GCA_905215325.1. Lineage (GTDB taxonomy): Bacteria > Actinomycetota > Coriobacteriia > Coriobacteriales > Eggerthellaceae > Senegalimassilia. Next base: position 35,805 of record CAJMPP010000005.1, read on the forward strand.
GCCGCTGCGGTGGAACCCACGCCGTCGCAGATCACGCCGCCGGAAAGCTCCTTGTCGGTGGCCTCGCGGTTCATGCCGCCCTGCGTGACGCCGGAGATGTCGCCGACGGTCTCGACGGCGGTGACCACGAACATCACGAGCACGGGTGCGATGGCGCGCATGTCGAACACGGGCGCCACGGGCAGTAGGTTGGGCACGGCGAACCACGCCGCCGCGGCAACCTTATCCCAGTTCAAAACCCACGCCTTCGTATATTCGACGCCGTTCGCGTCGATGCCGGTGGTGGGCAGGACCATGCCCATGATGCCCGCCACGATATAGCCGACGATGATGCCGACCAAAATGGAGGATGCGCTCAAAAACCCGGTGGTCGCGTGCTTGACCGCCAAAATGACCACCAGCACGATAAGCGCCAGGCACAGATTCTCGAACGAGCCGAAATCCTTGGCACTGCTGCCGCCGCCGAAGGTGTTCACGCCGACGCTGATAAGGCTCAAGCCGATGGAGAGCACCACCGTGCCCGTGACCACTGCCGGGAAGAACCGACGCAGCGGCTTGAGGAAAAAGCCCAACACGGCCTCGAACAGGCCGCCGATGATGGAAGCGCCCATGATGGCGCCATAGGCCAACAGGCCGCCGCCCATGGATGCCGCCACAGAGTTGAACACGCCAATGAAGCCCGAGGACGTGCCCATGATGATGGGCACCCTGCCGCCGACGGGGCCGATGCCGAACAGCTGGACCAAGGTGACCACGCCCGCGATCCACATGGCGTTTTGCAGCAGCGAAAGCTGCACGTCCGCGAACTCCGCGCCCGCCAGGCCGCACGCGCCCGTGACGATCAAAAGCGGCGTCAGGTTGCCTACGAACATCGCCAGCACATGCTGCAGACCCAGTGGAATGGCCTGCGCCAGCGACATGTCGCCTTCAAACGAGAAAACGCCAAGCGACCTTGCGTTACCGGAGGTTTCCTCCGAACCAGCGGCCGAGCCGGCCTTCTCCTGAACCTGCTCTACCGCCTCCGGCTTCTCATCTACCATGCACATCCCCCTTCTAAAGGACGGAAACTTCAAAAAAATAGCACCTTGGCGCATCTTTTTGAAGAAGGCATGGAGTAATTTACACGTACGTGACATTCTCGGGCGCGCCCCTTCGCCCCGCGCCGCCCTTACAGCATATGGGCGCGAAGCTCCTCGCCGCTTACGGGCGAGAGGTAGGCGGGCGCGATGTCGAACACGGTCTTGCAGCCGGTTGCACCCTCGGCCGCCAGGCGTGCGACGGCACGGGCGTAGGCCACCAGCACGCATGAGGTGAACTCGGGGTTGGAGCCCAGGTCGAGCGAGTACTCGATACGGCAATCGTTGCCGCCCGCCGTGGTGCCCGTGCGGATGACGAAGCCGCCGTGCGGCAGCCCCACGTGGTCGCGATCGAGCTCTTCCTGGCTGATGAAGTTCACCGTGACGTCGTACTCGTCGAAGTAGTTCGGCATCTCGACGATCTGCTTCTCCACCGCCTGGGCATCGGCGCCCTCCTCGAGCACCACCCAGCACTCGCGCGTGTGCTTCTGACGCGTGGTCAGCTGCGGGTTGCCGCCGGCGCGCACCGCATCGAGCGCGGCGGGCACAGGGATGGTGTACTGGCGCGCATCGGCTACGCCAGGGATGCGGCGCAGCGCGTCGGAGTGCCCCTGGGACACGCCGCGGCCCCAGAACGTGTAGTCCGCGCCCTGCGGCAGGATGCAGTTGGCGTACAGGCGGTTCAGCGAGAACAGGCCCGGGTCCCAGCCGCAGGAGATGAGCGCGCACGTGCCGGCCTCGCAGGCCGCCGCGTCGACGTTCGCGAAGTGCGCGGGGATGTTGGCATGCGTGTCGAACGAGTCCACCACGTTGTACAGCGCCGCGTACCTCGGGGTCTGCTCGGGCAGGTCGGTGGCGCTGCCGCCGCACAGGATGAGCACGTCGATGTCCTCGTTGCCGGTTTCCAGGTCGGCCACAGAGCGAACGGGCACGCCCTCGGTGGCGATGCTCACGCTTGCGGGGTCGCGGCGCGTGTACACCGCCGCAAGCTCCATGTCGTCGTTCTGGCGAATGGCCAGCTCAACGCCACGTCCTAGGTTTCCGTATCCCAAAATGCCGATGCGAGTCATTTCGCTTCCTTTCCCGATGCGGCGGCACAGGGCCGCGTAAGAGCCTCAAAAAACGCTTCCATGATACGCGCATCGCGCGCCGAACCCGCAACCGCCGCGCAATTTCCGCATACCAAGCGCATAGGGAAACCCCCGCCAGGCCCGGTCGCGCACCGGCGTCATCCCCACCGAAGATGGTCAGTGGGCCAAGATCGCGTTGGTGCGACGGGTCGCCGAGCGCGTCTGGGGCGAATAAGCGGCCAGCCTACGCAAACCGAATCCGATGCGTCGGACCCCTGAACAATGGTTCCGGGCCTGACTTGTTTTAACAGGGATATCGCCTGACGCAACGCTTGTTTCGAAAATGGCACCGCTGTGACTTTGTAAACCTGCGCTAAGGTCCGCCGGAAGCGACCCCCCATGATAGAATCGCCATTGATTTCAGTCGGGTTCCGCATATAGCAAAGGCTTGGGATGAACAAGCGCACCACCAGCAAAGGCAGCCGAATCTCGCGCGTCCTCATGACGGCGCTCACCATCGTGCTCATCTTCCTGTTCCTCGACATCATGTCGCTGGTCGCAGACATGCAAGGCACCGCGCGCGTGGTGAACTACGCCGGCTTGGTGCGCGGCACCGCGCAACGCATCGTGAAGATGGAAGATGCGGGGCTTGCGCAGGATAAGATGATCGAGTCCGTGGATTCCTACATCGATGGACTGCGCCACGGAAGCGACGACCTGGATTTGGTGCGTCTTGACGATGAAGCCTATCAGGCGAAGATGACCGAGCTAGCCGACCGCTTCGCCGACCTTCGCACCGAAATCGAGCTCGTTCGCCAAACCGGCTACCAAAACACCGACATCATCGCGAAAAGCGAGGGCTTCTTTGTACTCTGCGACCAGGCCACCGGGCTGGCGGAGGAATACTCGCAAGAGAAGGCCACCGCGCTCAACCGCCTGGAGAGCATCGTCATAGCCGATATCGTGGGCCTGCTGGCGTTGTTCGCCATCGAACTTGTCCGCGCACTGCACACCGCGGCCCTGAACAGGCAGCTGCAGCGCAAAGTGTACCTTGACGAGGCAACGGGCCTTTCCAACAAGAACAAGTGCGAGGAAATCTTGTCGCAGCCCGAGCCCATCGGCCCCGAAAGCCCCTTGGCCGTGTTCGTGTTCGATCTGAACAACCTTCGCACCATCAACAACAACCTTGGGCACGAAAAGGGCGACGAATACATCCGCTCTTTCGCACTGCAGCTGGCGAAAGCGCGAAGCCCCCTGTGCTTTACCGGCCGCTATGGCGGCGACGAGTTCTTGGCGGTGCTGCGCGGCGCCGATGCCGCACAGGCCGCGGAGCTGCTCGACCGGATAAGGCGCGACGCCGATGAGTATTCCCAGGCCCATCCCGATATGCCCATCAGCTATGCCGCCGGCTACGCCCTGTCCAGCGAATTCGAATCCCCCACCATGCGCGAGCTGTTCCGCCAAGCGGACAAAAACATGTACATAGACAAGAACAACGCGCGCCTTGCCGAGGCAGCGGCGCGCCAACGGCAAAACGAGCGCATCTTGAAGCGCGTTTCCAGCCTTGGCTTCCATTTCTCCAACTGCATATACTGCGACGCCAAGCTCGACCAGTACCGCATCCTGCGCGCATCATCGAACATGTTTTTAGCCGACAGCGGCAACTACTCGGGCGCCGTCGAGCACATCGCATGCTCGCTGACTTGCGAAGAGCAACGACCCGAGGTGCGCCGCGCACTGCAGCTGGAAACGCTTCGCGAACGCCTTACCCCGCAAAGCGAGCCTATCGAGCTGATCTTGCAAAGCCCGGCATGGCGCGGCCGCGTCACCGTGCTGCACCTAGACGATAACGAAGAAGGGGCGCTCCATCACTTCGTGGTCGCCCTCGAGCCGTTCTCCGACGGATCGGCAAGCGAGAAGCAGCAGCTCTCCCGCTACTACGACCAGCTCAGGCAATCCATCCTTGAGAACAGCGGCGGCTACGTAGATGCCCTGCTCGAATCTGCACAAGCGGCATATTCGGTCGACTTGACCAACGACCGCCTTGAGCAGGTGTTCTTCGAGCCCGACGGGGGCTTCGCCGAACCAGACATGCAGCTACCTTGCTCCTATACGGCCTTTTGCCGTAAATACGCCGGATCCGTCACCGAGGGCACGCTGGAAAGCTATCGGCTCGCAGATTCCTCGGAGAAGCTGCTTGCGCGTTTCAAAGGCGGCGCGAACGAGGTGACCATCGAATTCCGCGAAACAAGATCGGACGGCAAACCGCAATGGTTGCAAAAGGTCGTGCTCATGTCGCAGGATTCGCAATACCGCATCGACATCCAAGATGAGCTTCCCGTCGTGCGCGGCATCGTGCTGATCAAGAACACCTCGGCGTTCCATGAGCGGGAACAAGCGGAAAAGCACCGTCTTGAGCAGGCGCTGCAAACCGCCGACTTCGAGAGCAGGGCGAAAACCGAGTTCATGAACCGCATGAGCCATGACTTCCGCACGCCCATCAACGGGATTTTGGGCATGCTCAACATCATCGAAGCGAGCGAGCAGGACCCCGCGAAAACCCGCCAATGCCTGGACAAGATCCAAACATCGGCGAACCACCTGCTCGACCTGGTCAACGACGTGCTCGACATGAACAAGCTCAGCTCCGGGCAGGCGGTGCTCGAGCAGGACGAGTTCGACCTCCTGGAATTGGCCGATGACGTGGAATCGCTCGTTGCCGCCCAGATACAGGAAAGCGGCATTTCCCACAAACGGTTCCGCAAAGACATGAGGCACACCCAGCTCGTCGGCAGCGACCTGCGGTTGCGACAGATCATGCTCAATCTGTTCAGCAACGCCATCAAGTACAACAAGCCCGGCGGGAAGGTGGATACGTACATCACCGAGCTTTCATGCGACGGCCACACGGCGCTGTTCGAGTTCAAGATCGCCGACACCGGCATCGGCATGAGCGAGGAGTTCGTGTCCGAGCACCTGTTCAAGCCGTTCACGCAAGAGCAGAACAACGCACGCACCCGCTACCAGGGCACCGGCCTGGGCATGTCCATCGTGAAAACGCTCATCGACGCCATGAACGGCACCATCAGCGTGCAAAGCACGCCCGATGTTGGAACGGAGATAACCTTCACGCTGCCGTTCAAGGTAAACGACAACGTAGCGGCGCACCCCGAACGCGCGCAGGCCGCCCCGCAAGCTAGGGGCTCCCTTTCCGGCAAGCGCGTGTTGCTGGTCGAGGATAACGACCTGAACATGGAGATCGCCGAGTTCTACTTGGACCACGCCGGCGCTGCCGTGGTCAAAGCATGGAACGGCAAGGAGGCGGTCCGGATGTTCGCAAGCTCGAAGCCGGGCACGATCTCGCTGATCTTGATGGACCTGATGATGCCCGTCATGGACGGCTACGAGGCCACCCGCGCCATACGCGAACTCGACCACCCCGACGCGTCCACCGTGCCCATCATCGCCATGACGGCCAACGCCTTCGACGAGGACCGCAAGAAATCGAAGGCCGCCGGGATGAATGCGCACCTGGCGAAACCGCTTGATATGCAGGCGCTGCTGTCCGCAGCCGGACGTTTCTGCAGATAGACCGCTGAAACACGCAAGCTTGCACCAAAACAAGTCGGGCCCGGAACAAAGGTTTCGGGCCCGACTTGTTTCAGCACGCGATGCCGCCCGAAAAGGCACATAGGCGGCGAAGGGCGCCACCCCTACCCCGCAAGCACGCTCTGCCAGTCGATGGGCCGCTCGCCCGCTTCCTCCAAGATGCGATTGACCCGGGAATACGGCCGCGACCCCATGAACGCGGGCAACGTGGCGGTGGCACGATTGGCCGAAAGCGGCGAAGGGTGCGTGCTCTTGAGCACGTGCTTGTTGGCAAGCGATGCCGCCGCAGGACCCGCCTCCACGGCCCTCCAAGCCCCGTCCACCAAATCGATGGCGTGCTTGCCCCAGGTCAGGAACACCACAGGCTGCGGCACCTCCAGGCAACGGCGCACCACATGGTCGGTGAGCACCCGCCAGCCCAACTTGGCGTGCGATGCCGCGGCGTGCTCGCGCACCGTGAGCGTGGTGTTGAGCAACAGCACGCCCTGCGCGGCCCACGAGGTCAAATCCCCGCTCTCGGGCATTGGGCACCCCAGGTCGGCGGCCATCTCCTTGTACATGTTGCGAAGGCTAGGAGGCAGCTTGCAGCCGGCGGGCACGGAAAACGACAGTCCCATGGCCTGCCCCGGCCCGTGATACGGGTCCTGGCCCAAGATGACCACCCGCACGTCCGCAGGCGCGGTGAACGCAAGCGCGTTGAGGATATCGTCTTGCGGAGGATAGATGGTCTGCGCATCCCGCATGGCCTCCACCTGTGACAACAGCTTCTGCGTGGTTTCGCGCACCTGATCGGGCGCGGCGTCGAGCCATGCGTTCACGTTCTCATTCGAGCCCATGGGGCCTCCTTCTCATCCGGCGCATCCCGCCTACCTCGCTTCGTCATTCGATCATCATCTATCGAACGCTTTACCGACGCGGGCGCTTTGCCTACGGCCGTCGACAGCCGCGCCGCCAAGCGCTACCTTCCGCGGCGGTACTCCTTCACGCGCTCGCAAAACGTTGCCAGCTCATCGGGCGTCATCTCGTCAAGCCGCTCCAGGTTCTCGGCGAAATGCGCCAGCGTGCCCTCCTGGCGCTGCCGCAGCATGGCGTTGCAATAGCTGACCACCACGCCGGTGATAAGGGCGATGTAGAAGATGCTCACCACGCTGAGCAGCACGGTGGCGATGCGCGCCACCGGACCCGCCGCCGTCACGTCGCCGAAACCGATGGTGGAAACGGCCTGGAAGCTGAACCACATGCCGTCGCCGAACGTGTTCGCCACCGGGTCGGCAAGCCACACCGCCAGCGAGCACAGCAGGAACACGATGACGAACAGGCAGGTGATGGGGCCGAAGCCTGCCTGCCGCTCGATCTCCACGAGCATGCGCAGCCTACGCATGGCGCACCCCTTCCCTATCCGAAGGATCAGAGCCGGGCGCGTCTTCGCCGCCGTCGGGCAAATCCTGAGCCTTTTGCGGGCTCAACGCCTGCGGCAGGGGGATGGCCGCGCCGATGGCGGCCGCGGCCAGCATCACGATCACGCCCTTGAGCGGGAAGCACATGACCAGCAGAAGCGCCGCCATGAGCGGCTGGCGCATGACCGCGCCCATAAGCGCCGAGGTGCATGCGGCAACGCAGAACACCGCGTCGGCGCCGCTGATCTGCGCAAAGCCGTAGCCAAGCGCGATTCCCGAGAAGATGACCGGGAAGAAATGGCCGCCGCGCCATCCAAGCTTGATGCAGGCGGGGGTGAGCGCCGCCTTCACGAAGCCCGTCGCCACCAACGCGCCCGCCGGGATGGCGGTCCAGCGCGCCATGAGCAGGGTGGACTGCGTTTCGCCGGCGAACATGGCATAGGGAAGCGCCATGCCGCAAAGCGCCAGGGCCAAGCCGGCCAGCATCGCCTTGGCGACGGGACGGTCGCCCATACGGCGCGCCAACGCGCCGGCAGCCGCGCCCGAAGCGTGGTATGCCCAACCGCAGGCCGTGCCCGCAAGCGCCAACGGCACCAGCCACGCAAGCTCGCGCGGCCCCACGTTGGCCGTCGTGAAACGCGGCAGCCCGCCTCCGCCGCCGATCAGCTCGGCAAGCCCGAAGAACGCCCCAAGGGCGCCCACCACGGCGCACAGGTACACCGCCGTTTTGCCGGCGCGCGGCAGCTTGATGTCCGCCTCGCCTTCCGGCACGCGCCCGTCGGCCGTGCCCGCAAGAGGCGCGGCGAAGCCGTAGAGCGGGGCGGTGAACAGGGCCGTCAACGCCGCCTGCGTACCAGCCACGGTCATGGCGCGGAAGTCGGCGCCGAAACGGCGCATGCGGTCCCCCACCCACGTGCACAGACCGGCGATCACGCCCGTCAGGCCCGCCTCGGGGCCCACGCTGCCGCCGAACAAAAGCGGCAGCAGCGCCGAGAGCGAGCGCTTGCCAAGATGGTCGTAAGGGTAGCGCCCCTCGCCTTTCACCTTGCCCATGACCACGTTCAGCTCCTCGGGGGCGAAGCCGACATGCTTGTCGTACAGCCCGATCGCAAGGCCGCCGATCAGGCACACGATCAGCGGCCATGCGGCGAACCCGAACGGCCCCGACGCCAGCGCCGGAACCTCCTGGCCCGCCGCCGCCCCAAGCATCTGCGGCAGCTTCTTCCACAAAAGCCCCAGGCCTATGTCCATGCAGAAGAAGAACGCCCACACGAACGCGCCGGCGATGGCGCCCGTGATCAGCACGCACAGCGCGAACAGCAGCCGGTTCGCCGGCTTGGCAAGCTTGCCCATGAAAACCCCTTGGCTTCAAGCTGCGAACCGGAGGCGCGCAGCGTTGCGGATATGTCAGCCATATTGTAACCGTTGACCCGCTTTGCAAGCCAAGGCTCCTCCCCCAACACGACATGCCCAAGCCGCAAGGAGCGCTTCCGCCTGCAGCATAACCGACCCGTTCACGGCACGCCGCCATCCCGTTTCCCTCCCGTTGGAAACGCGGGCCAAACGTCATGCGCGCAAGCGGAAACGAACAACGATGCTGCGCGACGAATGTCCCGCAGAAGGCAACATCGGACGCGGGCGCCGCTGCCCACGCTGCCACCGCGCGTACCCAAAACCCTATGGGCAGCAATGCCTTGGCAACAAAAAACCGCCTTCCGCCCCTGGTTGCCCCAGGAAGCGGAAGGCGGTTCGAAAAGCGGTCGAAGCCGAAACCCCGAAAGCGCCGACAAACAGCAGGCGCGGCTTTAAGCCAGCATCATGAACAGCTTGGCCAGCACGAAACCGATAAGGCCGCATGCCGGGAACGTGATCACCCATGCCAGCAGCATGTTCTTGGCGATGCTCCAGTTCACGCGCTTGATGGAACGGCTGGCGCCCACGCCCATGATAGCCGAGGTGTTGCAGTGGCCTGTGGAAACCGGCATGCCGGTAAGGCTTGCGAACAGCAGCGTGAACACCGTGGAGAAGTTGGCGGCCACGCCCTGGTACTTCTCCAGCTTCACCATATCCATGCCCACGGACTTGATGATGCGCTTGCCGCCCACCACCGTGCCGGCCGAGATTGCCAGCGAGCACGTGATCATGACCCACATGGGGAAGCCGCCCGCATCGGGCGTGGAGCTGCCGAAGGAAAGCGCGATGCCCAACATGGCGATGGACATGAACTTCTGGCCGTCCTGCGCGCCGTGCAAAAACGACAGCGCCACCGCGCACAGGTCCTGGATAGCGGTGAAGACGATGTTTGCCGCCTGGCGGTTGGCCATCTCGAACACGCGCTCGATGATCTTCGTGAACACCCAGCCCAGCGCAAAGCCCGCCAGCAGGGAGAACACCATGCCGTAGATGACCTTAACCCACTCGGAGGGCACGACGCCCGCCCAGCCGTTCATAGCCACCGCGCCGCCGGTGATGCCGGCGATAAGGGAGTGCGATTTCGAACAAGGGATGCCGAAGAACCAGCAGAAGATGCCCCAGCCAATGGCGCCGATCATGGCCGCCACCAGGGCAAGCAAGGCGGCATCGGTGTTTCCCGAAAAGTCGACCATGCCGAACATGGTCTTCGCCACGGCCGTGGAGATGAACGTCATGCCCACCAGGCCGACGAAGTTGAACACGGCGGCCAAGCCGATGGCCGTGTTCGGCTTAAGGCAACGCGTGGAGACCACCGTCGCGATGGCGTTCGGCGCGTCGGTTGCGCCGGACACCGCGGTAACGCCGATGATGAGCACCAAAATGACGAACAGGATAGGCTGAGCCATAGCCTGTGCGAGAAAGTCAGCAAACGTAAGCGCCATGCAATTCCCCATACTCGTAAGAGCTGCGTCAATTTTTTGACGTACGCCTAACAATACTACATTCGACCATGCGAACGCTATGCCTTAACCCCTGCTTCTTCCATCAACTTTTTCGCGCCGCGCGCCATCGGGCGGCCGAACGCCGACGGTTCCACCGACAACCCGCCCGCACCGCCCCCGGAAACGCAACGGTCGAGGCGCCGCCGCGCAGCAGCACCCCGACCGCAAAACACGATGAGCCGCCCGAACCGGCGCTAGCGCCCGCCCTCGGCGATCTGACCGTCCCGATACGCCTCCAGCAGCTGCTCAAGATCCTCGACGCGGCGACGGATATCGGCGCCGTCGTCGGTGTCGGCCACCAGCGTGCGATGCTCGACGCGCTCGACCACGCGGCGGCTCGAGTGGATGTCGAGCTCTTCGACCACTGCCGCAGCCGCGGACTTCAGCGGCTCGTGCGCCGCCAGGATGAACTCGTAGGAGTTGTCGATAAGCGTGTAGCCGGCGATGCCCGTGGTGGGCTGGTAAGCCCTTGAGAACCCGCCGTCGATCATGAACACGCGCCCGCCGCACTTCACGGGGTCCTCGCCATCCTTGACCTTGACCGGCACGTGCCCGCACACGATATGCGACGTCTCCGGGTCCATGCCGAAGTCCTCGAAGATGCCCGCGATCACGCGCTCGTCCTCGATAAGCGTGTAGAAGGGGTTCTTCACCTCCTTGCGCGCGGCCTTGTCGGCGATGAGATACAGCTCGAAGGTGGCCATCTTGCTCTTCGCGAACAGAGGACTTCCCTCGCCCAGCCACAGGTACCACAAAAGGTCGCGACCGCGGCGGCTCTCCTCGGCGTCATGGCTGAAGAAGGCGGCGCGCACATAGCGCTCCATCACATCGTAGAGCGCGCGGCCCTTGTAGCGGCTGCCGAACACGTCCACTTCCTTCAGGCTGCCGTCGGCGTTGAGCGGCACGCAGGCATGGAACATGAGGTTGCCGTTGCGGATCTTGTACAGGCTGCCCACTTCCAGGAAGAAGCGCATATGGCGCTGCAGCTTCTCGCATCCGGTGAACGCGGCCTCCAAGCGGCACATCACCTCTTCCTCGGCCGGCGTGAGCGCGAAGGGGTTTTGCGGGTCAACCGTGGGGAACACGCGGTCGGTCAGCGGGTACTCCACGCCGTCGACCACCACGGTGCCCGCCTCGTAGTCGATCTTGTCCAGCAGCTTGCGGCTTTCCAGCCCGAACTCGGGGTACTCGTCGATCAACGCCGCCTCCACCTTGAACTGGATGATGGCCATGGCCTTCTGGATCTTCACGTTCATCTCAAGCTCGGACGGCGGCAGGTCGGGGTTGCCCTTCAGGCCGAAAGCCACGCACGGGTCGTCGCGATACGCGTCAAGCGCGAAGCTTGCCAGCGGCAGGATGTTGATGCCGTAGGCGTCCTCCAAGATGGACAGGTTGCCGTAGCGGGCGCAGTTGCGCACCACGTGCGCGATACAGCCGCGCTGTCCGAGGGCCGCGCCCATCCACACGATGTCGTGGTTGCCCCACTGGATGTCCACATTATGCTGCGCCTGCAGCGTCTCCATGATGACGTCGGGCTGCGGGCCGCGATCGTAGATGTCGCCGATGATATGCAGCTGGCTGATCGCCAGGCGCTGGATGAGCTGCGCAAGCGCCTCGATGAGCGCGATGCCGCGCCCTGTGCGCACCGCCGCGTCGATGATGCCCGCGTAGTACGCTTCCTTGTCCACGCCGTGGTTGTCCTCGTTCATCAGTTCCTCGATGATGTAGGCGAACTCGGCGGGCAGCGCCTTGCGCACGCGGCTGGTGGTGTACTTGCGGGCGGCGCGCTTGCACACGGCCACCAGGCGCGGCACCACCGTGGCGTACCAAGAGCGCTCGTCTTCCACGCCCGCCAAGATCAGCTTCGCCTTCTCGCGCGGGTAGTAGATGAGCGTGGCAAGCTCGCGCTTCTCCGCCTCGGAGAGGTCGTCGCCGAACGCCTCGTCGACCTTCAGGCGGATCGAGCCCGACCCGTTGCGCAGGATATGGCTGAACGCCTCGGATTCGCCGTGGATGTCGGAGCAAAAGAACTCCGTGCCCTTCGGGAGGTTCAGGATGGCGCTCAGGTTGATGATCTCGGCCGCCGCCAGCTCCTGCGTGGGAAATGATCGGGCCAACAATTCCAAGTAGCGCTTCTGATCCGCTTCCATGAAAACCTCCTCAGGTCATCGCACAGTGATGGCACGATGGTACCGCGCGCAGCCCTCCCCCGCACACCCACACCGGTAAACGGCGCAACCCGAACGCAGGCGCGCCAGGCGGACGCGCAACGGGATTGGGCGGAGGCCGGACACTTGGGGACGTAGGCTTATCTGTCCGAATTCGGACAGATAAGCCTACGTCCCCAAGTGTCCGGCCCAAGCATCCGCCGTCCCCAAGTGTCCGAACGCAGGTGCGCCCTCGCACCTGCCACCATGCTGCGCGGAGATTTTCTTGTTCGCATGCCGATCGGCAAAGCGGGTTGCTCGCGGGCGGTACAATAGGCGCTGCGAACCTACGGCGACAACGTTGCCGTTACCTATATACAGCAAGGAGCATCCATGGAACGCATTGCAAGCTTTTCCGTCGACCACCGCGTGCTCGAGCCCGGCGTGTACGTGTCGCGCCGCGACTCCGACGCCGCCACCGGCTGCACGACCACCACGTTCGACCTGCGCATGACCGCCCCCAACCGCGAGCCGGTCATGGACACCTCCGCCGTCCACGCCATCGAGCATCTCGGCGCCACCTTCCTGCGCAACGACGCCGAATGGTCGGCCCGCGTTATCTACTTCGGCCCCATGGGTTGCCGCACCGGCTTCTACCTGGTGGCCTTCGGCGAATTGGAATCCGCCGACGTGGCCGACCTCGTACGCCGCATGTTCGCCTTCATCCGCGATTTCGAGGGCGAGATCCCCGGCGCCAAGCCCGAGGAATGCGGCAACTACCACGACAACGACCTTGTGCAGGCGAAATGGTGGGCGCGCCGCTACATGGCCAACACCCTCGAGACGCTCGACGAGGCGCACACGCACTACCCCGCCCTCCTCGACTAACGCAGGTGAACAGGGAAGGCGTGTTCAGGATCAGCCTCCCATTCCCGCAGTTTCATCCTGAACGCACCTCTGTTCCGCACGCGTGCGTCCTCGGCTTCCTTCCGGCGCGCGCCCTATCCCCTTCGATCGGAAAGCAGCTTATGACTACGAGCTTCAACACCATGGGCATCATCGGCGCCATGGACGTGGAAATCGCGCTGTTGCGCGAGGAGATGGCGAAGACCGGCGCGGTGAAGATCACGCGCATCGCCGGCATGGAGTTCAACGTGGGCACCATCGGCAACACCACCGTCATCGTGGTGCAGTGCGGCGTGGGCATGGTCAATGCCGCCACGTGCGCGCAGGTGCTCGTCGACCGCTTCGGCGTGAGCGCGCTGCTCAACACCGGCATCGCCGGCTCGCTGGACGCATCCATCAACATCGGCGACATCGTGGTGGCCGATGATGCGGTCAACCACATCATGGACGTATGCAACATGGGCTACGCCGCAGGTCAGACGCCTGGACTGGACACGCTGGCGTTCCCCTGCAGCCCGGCGCTGTCGAAATCGGTCGTCGCCGCGGCATCGGCGATAGGCGCCACCACGCACACCGGCCGCGTGGCCTCGGGCGACCGCTTCGTGCGCGACAACTTCGAAAAGCAGCGCATCACCGAAACGTTCGGCGCAAAGTGCTGTGAGATGGAGGGCGCGGCCATCGCGCAGGTCGCATGGGCCAACGGCGTGCCGTGCGCCATCGTGCGCGCCATCTCCGATAAGGCCGACGGCTCCTCGTCCATTGACTACCCCACCTTCGAGGCGCAGGCGGCCCGCAACAGCGCCGCGCTCGTCATCGCCATGCTTGAACGGCAAGGCTAGCAAGCCTTGGAGCCGGTGCCGCGCGACGCGCGGCACCGACCCGCACGCGCAGCATGCACCGCGCGTACCCGGGCCTAAGTCGCAACCGGGCAACCACTCGCGCGGCACTTCGGAAAACCCAGGCCGCACGAACCCGCGGGCCCGGCGCTAACCCAGGCCCGCGGCCTTGAATCCCCCGCTACCCAACGATCGGACGCTTCCCCATGACCTTCGATGACAACATGCTTCCCACCATCGACGACCCCGCCGTCAGCCTGGTGCGCGACGAGCGCGGCCTGGCGCTGGTGGGCGAAGGCATGGAGCTGCGCTGCGATCTTGCGGGCATGCTGCCGCGCATCAAGCCCGGAAGGCTCTCCCACGAGCTGCTCGTCCGCGCCGCGCGCGTCAAAGGCGTCGATCAACCCCGCGCCATCGACGCCACCGCCGGGTTCGGGGAGGATGCGCTGCTGCTGGCCGCTGCCGGCTTCCACGTGCAGCTCTTCGAGCACGACCCCGTCATAGCCGCGCTGCTTGCCGACGGCCTAGCGCGCGCCGCCGCCGACCCGCAGCTTTCGCCCATCGTGGCACGCATGCGCCTGACCAGCGGCGACAGCGTGCAGGCGCTTGCCGCGCGCGCATCCATGGACGTGGCCAAACCCGACGTGGTCTACCTTGACCCGATGTTCCCCGCCCGGCAGAAAAGCGCGGCGGTCAAGAAGAAGTTCCAGCTGCTGCACCACCTGGAGGCGCCCTGCACCGATGAGGAAGGGCTGCTGCGCGCCGCGATAGCCTGCGGCCCGCGCAAGCTGGTCATCAAGCGCCCGGCGAAAGGCCCGTACCTGGCCGGCATCAAACCCAGCTACTCCATCGACGGCAAGGCCGTGCGCTACGACTGCATCGTCCCCGCCAGCATGAAGCTGTAGGACTAGCCCTCCACCTTCGCGTAGAGCTTCATGGCTGCCACGAACGCCTCGCCTATCGCATCGAGCGTCAGCCCGCGCGGCATCACGTAGCCGATATGCATGCGCTCGCCCGAGCGGATGGGCACCGCCGTGATGGCGCCGCGCTGCAAGAACTCCGGATACACGCCGCTGGTCACGGTATAGGCGTCGGAATGCAGCATAAAGCTGGTGGCGAAACCGCGGTCGCTGACCTTCACCGTCTTCGCCGAGGGCGCCCACAGCGGCTCTTCGGAAAACGCCGACGACTCATAAGCTCCCTGCACGAACGACAGCCGCGGATACGGGTACAAGTCGTCGAGCGAAACGCTCTCCCGCCCCGCCAACGGATGCCCGATACGCAAAAATACGTGCGGCACCGCTTCGAACAGCTCATAGAATTCCAGCTTGTTGCGGTCAAGCACGCGCCCCACCGCACCCTCGTTGGCGCGCGAGAGATACATCACGCCCAGGTCGCTGTCGCATCTTGCCACGTCATCGATGATCTGCTGCGTCTGCGTCTCGTTGAGCACCAAGTCGAACCTGCCCGAACCCACCTGCTGCGCAACGTCCAAAAACGCCCGCTCCACAAACGTGAAGTGATGCGAGGAAACCGCGAAGCGCATGCCCTCGGGTTGGTTGCCGCCGTAGCGGCGCTCGAGGTTGTCCATCTGCAGCACCACCTGCCGAGCCCGGCCCAGGAACTCCATGCCCTCCTTCGTGGGCGTAGCACCGGTATTCCCGCGGGTGAACAGGGAAAACCCCAGTTCGCGCTCCACGACCGACACCGCCTCGGACAGGCTTGGCTGCGAAACCGACAGCACGCGCGAGGCCGCCACCATCGACCCCGTTTCCGCGATCTTCAACATATAGCGCATCTGCTGCAGCGTGATCTTCATGCCAACCCTTCCGGCGAAAAGAGAAACCTTCGAAAACCAAGTATACGTCAGAGCCCGCACCGGCCCTCAAATGCCCATACCCGAGCGGCCCGCCGCGCATTGGGCCGCGCCGCACGCCGCCGGCACCCTGCGAAGCGCGGCCTTGCACGGCGCGCAGGTAACCTTACGGTAAACGAATGCCCCCATCCATGCGCAACCAAGTATGCTGTGCTATAGGGGAAGCCGCCGCGCGAACGGGCTTTCGCGCGGCATCAGGGCCGCGGCCGCGCCGCGCGAACGCGAAAAGGAGAACATCATGACATCTGCAACGTTGCTCGCGGCGCTTGCGCTCGTCGTCCTGGCGGGCGCGCTCGCATGGCTCCGCAACGCTCGAAAAGGCGCGAACGCGCTCGGCACGCTCGCATGCACCGTCGTGGCTGTAGCTGCCGCGGGCGCGCTCGCCATCGCACCCGCAACGCCGGCCCTCGCAGTCGAAGAGGGGTCGCACCATCCGGACGAGCGCCAAGCCCAAGCCGCCGACGATGCCATAAGCGGCCTGTTCGGAGACGACGTTGTCTGGATCGGGAAGGACAAGCTGTTCACGAAGACGACCGCGCCCAACGACATCCTCGCCGCGGGCCAATCCATCGCCGTAAGCTCCTGCAACGTATCGGGAAGCATCCGCGCGGCAGCCGAGGACATCTCGATCAGGGGCGCCGATGTGGCGCACAGCATCACCCTTGCCGCGAAGACCGCCACAGTGAGCGACACCAAGGCGAAGGCAGTGGCACTTGCGGCCCGCGATACGAGCTTCTCCGGCGAATGCGATACGCTCTACATCGCCGCCGAGCACGCTGTCATCGACGGCACCGTCCACGGCGATCTCGTGGTCAACGCCGACACCTTGCAGCTGGGCCCGAACGCCTGCATCGAAGGTTCCGTACGGGGTTCTGCCGGCCAACAACCCGAGATAGCGCCCACCGCGCAGCACGGCGCGCTGGCGCTTTCCATCGGCACGCAAGAAGACGACGCCGAGCCTGCGTTCAACGTGGCCGGCACGCTGTTGGCGCTGGTATACGGCACGCTCGCATGCCTGGTGACCGCGGCGGCGGCCGAGTGGCTGGCGCGCAAGCAGACCGCCAACGCCGCCCACCTGGCGAAAACCCGCACCGGCTATCTGGTCGCCTCGGGCATCATCGGCGCCATCGCGGCGCCCGTGGCGGTGATCATCCTGTGCTGCCTGGTGGTCACGCTGCCCATAGCCGGCGCCGCAACGCTGACCCTGCTCGCCTTGACCATCGTCTCGGGCGGCTTCACCGCCGCCGCGCTGGGCAAGCTGGCCTTCAAGAACTTGGGGCGCTTCCCGGCGGCCATCGCCATGGGCGCCATCCTCGGCGCAGCCTGCGCGCTGCCCTACGTCGGCAAGCCGATCGCGGCCGCCTGCTTCATGTTCGCCCTAGGCTACAGCATCCAGAACGCGTTCCTGGGATTGACGAACCGCAACGAGGGCAATCCGCCGCAGGCGCCCACAGCATAACCTGCGCACCATGCAAAAGGGGCTCGACGCGATCCAACGCGTCGAGCCCCTTCGTCGTAAGCAGCCGATTCTTGCAATCAACCCGAACAAGCACAACCCTAGGCAAGCCCCAGCCAGATGGCAACCTTCGGCGCATATCCAAGCACGAAGATCACCACGATCAGCGCTGGGATGCCGTACTTCAGCCACAGGCGCGTCCAGCGCGGGAACTTCACGCCTTCGCCCTGATCGGCCTCGGCCAGGAAGTTCTCCCAGCCCCAACCGCGGCGCGTGGTGCAGAACAGCACGAACGCCAGGCTACCCAGCGGCAGCATGTTGTTCGACACGATGAAGTCCTCGATGGACTGGATATCGCCGATGGCCGGGATGGTGACGCCCGACAGCACGTTGAAGCCCAGCGCGCACGGGATGGAAAGCACCAGCACCAGCACGGCGTTGAAGATCACGGCGCGGCTGCGCATCATGCCCCATTTGTCCATGGACCAGCTGATCAGGTTCTCGAACACCGCGATGACGGTGGAAAGCGACGCGAACGCCATGAACACGAAGAACAGGCAGCCCCACACGTTGCCAAGCGGCATCTGCCCGAAGACCACCGGCAGCGTCACGAACACCAGCGACGGCCCTTGATCAGGTGAAACGCCATAGGCGAAACATGCCGGGAAGATGATCAGGCCCGCCAGGATGGCCACCACGGTGTTCAGCGCGGTGACGGAGACGGCCTCGCCGGTAAGGCTGCGTTGCCGCCCGATGCGCGATCCGAAGATCTCCATGGCGGCAATGCCGAGCGACAAACTGAAAAATGCCTGGCCCATGGCCGCGTACACCGCATCGCCGAACGTCGACCACCCGTCGGCGAACAGGCGCCCGAAGTCGGGCACCAGGTAAAACGCGATGCCCTCGGCGGCGCCGGGCAGCGTGACGGCGCGGATGCACAGCGCGATCATCACCACGAACAGCGTGGCCATCATGACCTTCGTAACGCGCTCGACGCCCTTTTGCAGGCCCAGACTGCACACCAAAAAGCCGATCACCACGGCCACGACCATCCACCCGATCAGCCACGCAGGGTTCTCCAGCATGCTGCTGAACGCCGCACCCGCGAAGGCCGCATCGGCGCCATTGAACATACCCGACGCCATCTGCGGCACGTACGAGATCATCCACCCGCACACGGTGGTGTAGAACATCATCAATATCATGCAGCCGATATAGCCCCACCACGAGAACCAATGCCACTTCCCGTTCGGCTGCAGCTTGTCGAAGGCCTGTGCGGCCGAGCGCTGCGATGCCCGTCCCACGGCGAACTCCATGACCATGACGGGCATGCCCAAGATCACCAAAAACACCAGGTACAGCAGCACGAACGCCGCTCCACCGTACTCGCCGGTGATGTAGGGGAAGCGCCATACGTTGCCCAACCCGATCGCGCATCCGGCGCTGATCAGGATAAATCCCAGCCGCGACGCGAAATGCTCGCGCGAGGCCGGCGTCTCCTTGCCCGACGCCGCCACGGGCGCCTTGGGTGCGTTTTCCGCCATATCCATTCCCTTTCCCAACGCAAAGGGACGGCCACCTCGGGCAACCGTCCCATAGCAAGCTGAAACGTCGCGCCCGCATACGCAGGCGCAACGTCATATGGTACCACTATCATCACTCGCCGCTGCCCACCCTCTTCTGGGCGCTTTCACAGGAGCGAGCAACTCGCTATCCCCACGGTTCTACGAACGCAGGGCGCATGAACGCCCCTCGCCCCCCGTTCGCCCACATACCCCATTCGTGAACGCACCTCCGTCCTCTGCCCACGTGCGCCCCGCATCGCGAACGCACCTCCGCCCCCTGTTCACGCGCCGTCCCCTGCTCACGTTCCGCTCATGTCCTGTTCGCGTGCGCCCTGACCCCATCTTCTGGGTGGTTCTGCAGAAAATGGCCCTTGTTTTTGACATGGTTCCCGGAGTTCTGGGCGGTTTACATGGCAGCATCACCGCACGAAGACCCGAAAATCGCCCAGAACCCAACCCCCTCGTACACAAATCCCGCCACTACCGCCTTCCAAACCGCCCAGAGCTCGGCGCCGAACAAACAGAGGGCGTAATGACAGGGCGAACAGGGGGCGGATGCGCGTTCGCGCCGCAGCTGCCTCCCAAGCCCCCAGAACCCCGCACTAGCGAAAACGGAATCCGCGGGCATTTAAGCATGACGCGCCGCGGCAGGGCCTTCCCTCCCCTATAATGTGCGCAAAAGGAAACACCACCTAGGAAGACGCCCCGTGAGCACCATCGAACCCGCCGACACCGTCCTGCCCAACCACAACAACCAGAAGAAGATCGCGCTCATCAACGACTTCACCGGCTTCGGCCGATGCTCGGTGGCGGTGCAGCTTCCCGTCATCTCCCAGCTTGGCGTGCAATGCTGCGTGCTGCCCACCTCGGTGCTGTCCAACCACACGGGCTTCCCCAGCTACAGCTTCCAAGATTTCACGCCCTACATGCGCAAGCACATCCGCGAGTGGCGCAAGCTCGGCTTGAAGTTCCGCGGCATCTGCACGGGCTTTTTGGGATCGGTGGAGCAGATCGCGGTGGTCAGCGAGTTCATCGACGAGTTCGGCGGCCCCGATTGCATCGTGATGGTCGACCCCGTCATGGGCGACGAAGGCCACCCTTACGGCACCTACACGCCGAAGATGTGCGAGCGCATGGCCGAGCTCACGGCGAAGGCCGACATCATCACCCCGAACCTCACCGAAGCGTGCATTCTGGCGGGCATCCCCTTCGACAAGGACATGACCTGCGAAGACGCCGCCGACCTCGCCCAGCAGCTGGCGCAAACCGGCCCTGCGCGCGTGGTGGTCACCGGCGTGGAGTTCCAGGACCGCGTGGCGAACGTGTGCTACGAACGGGGCCGTGCGCCCTTCACCGTGCAAACCGCGCGCCTAGGCGGGCAGCGCTCCGGCACCGGCGACGTGTTCTCCGCCATCCTCATCGCCGACGCGGTCAACGGCGTGCCGCTGGACCAGTCGGTGGAGAAGGCGTCGCACTTCGTGTGCACCTGCGTCGAGCGCGCCATCGACATGGACCTGCCGCGCACCGACGGCCTGCCCATCGAGGAGGAGCTGCGCAACCTGCGCTAGCATCGCGCACTGCGCGCCGGCCGCGGGCGCGCTCCTTGCAGCAGACGCACCTTAAGGCGTACCCTGAACGGAAACGGGAAGGCGAACCGCATCGCAACCTTCGCCCCCACCTCAAGCGAGAGAGGCTCATCATGGCGAAAACGAAAGCCGAGACCATCGTATACCCCGTGCACAACGGGCTCTATGTCAACCTGACCAACCGCTGCAGCTGCGCCTGCACCTTCTGCATCCGCCAAACCGCCGACGGCGTGGGCCAGGACGGCGAAGGCGGCGAGAACGACCTGTGGCTCGACCATGAGCCCTCCTTCGAGGAGGTCATGGCCGCGTTCGACGCGCAGGACATGAGCCGCTACGAAGAGGTGGTCTTTTGCGGCTATGGCGAGCCCACCTGCGCCTTCGACATGCTCAAGCGCGTGGCCGCCGAGGTGAAGCGCCGTTACAACCTGCCCGTGCGCGTGAACACCAACGGCCAAGGCAGCTTGATCTGCGGCCGCGATATCGCGCCGGAGTTCGAGGGCATCGTGGACGCGGTCTCCATCAGCTTGAACACCCCCAACGCCGACGAGTACGCCGCCATCGTGCGCAGCCGCTTCGGTGACGCGGCGTTCCCGGGCATGCTCGATTTCGCCCGCGAAGTGCGCAAGTACGTGCCCAACGTCGTGATGACCACCGTGGAGACGACCATCAGCCACGAGGACGAAGCCGCCTGCCAGCGCATCTGCGACGAGCTGGGCGTGCGCTATCGCATCCGCGCCTGGGTGAACTCGTAAGACCCGGCACGGCCCAGGCTGCAATCCAAGCAACAGCAAGGCCCGCGGCGCGAACCGCGGACCTTGCTCATCTCATACGATTTCGCGCCAACCTACTTCGCCGTCTCCAGATACGGGGAATTACGGCTTTGCTCGATCTCGTACATGGCCTGCACGTTCTTCAGCTCGTAATCGTTGAGCTGCGAGGAGGATATGGCGTCGAACTCCTCGGGCGTGTACGTCTGCGTGTACCAGCGCTTCGTGGCGAAGTAATCGGTCAGGTCCTGGTTCTTGAAGCCGCGGCCGTGGCGCGCGAATACCTCGTTGCGAGCAAGGCAGAGCTCCCACAGCGACAGCTTCTCCAGCTCGGAGCGCGAGTAGTACTTCGAAGCGCTGCCGGGCAGCACGTAATCCTGCGAGCTCACGCTGGTATCATAGGAGGAAACGCTGGTCACAGGCACATACGTATGCGAGATCTGCCCTGCGAACGGACCCGAATCCGAGCAGCTGAGCAGCACGGTGCGCGTAGCGGAGGTGCTGCCGGGGCACGTGGAGGTGAACACCACGCGGCACATGGAGCGCTGATCGTCGTAGATGGACTGGTAGATCTGGCGAAGCGCCTGCGCCAAGTCGTCCGACGCAGCATCGTAGTAAGTGCCGTTGCAGCTTGACGCCAACGACTGCAGCGAGCTGCGGTTCACATCGCCGCCCACGCCCACGATGTAGACGGGGATGCCCGTTTGCTGGGACAGCGTGATGACGTCGTTCAAGCTGTAATTGCTGCTGTTCTCCTCGCCATCGGTGAACGCTATGACCACACGCGAGCCCGATTTCAGGTTCGTGCGCTGCAACGCCCAGTACAACGCGTCGTAAAGCGCCGTCTCGCCGGTGGGCGAAACCGCATCGATGGCGCTGTTGAGCAGCGCGGCGCTCGAGGTGAACGGCTGGCGATTGTACACGTAATCGTTGAACGAGGTGATCTCAGCCGCATTGCCCTGGGTTTTCACCATCTCGTCGACGAACGAGCTTGCCGCCTTCTTGGCGCTGTCCATCTTGCTGCGTGCCCTCATGGACCCGCTCTGGTCGACCACCAGGTTGATGTTCATGGCATCGCCCACGGCAAGCGGGACCACCTGCTCGACCGTCGCCGCATACTGCGAGCCGGATGAATCGGTTTCCGTGACGGCGAACTGCGACGCGTCAAGGCCGCTTGGCGTGGAACCCGCCTGATCGGCGATCTTCGTATACAGCGTGACCTGCGGATAGGCGGAATTGTCCACCTGCGACACGAACATCGTCAACGGGCTTTTCGGCTCCGAGGACGTGGTTGCGGGCTGGCTTGATGCCGCAGGCTGCTGCACCGTCGTCGGCGTCTGGACGCTGCTCGAATCGGCATCCGAGGCATCGTCGCCGCCAGGCCACAGGAAATACAGCGCCGCGGCTATGGCGACGATGGCCACGACCACCCAAATGGTCGGGATGTCGCCGATGGATTTCTTCGAAGAAGCGTTGCCGGCTGAAGCAGCGCCCGAAGCGGACGACTTGCCGCCGGACGCCGAACTGAGAGCCTTGCCGCACGATGAGCAGAACGCGTCCCCGTCTGTGACCGAGGCTCCGCAATGGGGGCAGAACATGTCAGATCCCTTTCCTTCCAGTTAAGCGCCGCTTGACGTTGTCGCCGAAAGCTAGCGCGCCGCACCGTCATGCGTGCGTGCTTCCTGATAGCTCCTCAAATAGCCGGCGAATTCCTCGGACGTATCCGAATTCCCCGTTCGCCAGGCCTTATGGTCGATGATAGCGCTTTCGAACCCATAATAGGCGTCGATGTAGGCGATCAGGTCATCGAGCGCCTGCAGCTGAGCCTGCGGATAATCCCCCGAACCGCCCACGTGCACCATCTCGATGCCCACCGAATACGAGTTCATGCCGTAATCTGCCATGGTCGAACCGATGGGAACGGTTCCCAGCTTGTCGTCGCGCGATTCGTCCTCCACGCCGAACTGCGCGTTATGCCCCGTATCGCCGTATCCCGCATGGTGCACGATGGCGTCGAGCGGCGCGCATTGCGCCACGGACCCGTCCTTGTTCACGATGAAATGGGCGGCCACCAGGTTGCCGTTGCCCGCCCAGTAGCTCACCACCGATGCGGCATCGCTGTCGCCCTCGGTGTCATGGAGCACGATGTACTTCTGGCATTCCGCCGGCTTTTGCCCGTGCACGAACTGCTCCTGCGACAAATCGACGATGGAAAGCTTCGCACGCAGCTCATCGGCATTTTGCGCTTGCTTCTGCTGCGCGACGTCCCCTTCGGAGAGCTGTGACACCTCCTGATCGGCAGAGCCGTTGCGCGGCACATCCGCCACGTTCTCGAACCGCTCCCGCTCCTGCGATCCCGGCTCCTGCGCATTGTCGCCGCCCGAAACGCAGCCGCACGCGGCCGCCGATAGCGCGCACGCAAGCGCCACAACGCATATCTTGCACGCGATGACGTTACCCCTCGCCATAGATTCCCTCCTTGTCGTAGCGCAAGCATCGGCCGATTCCCGCGGCCCGGGCCAGCGCAATGCGACCGACTCCCCTGCAGCAGCCTCGTGCACGCACGGGCGCCAAAGCAAAACGCACGCCACAGCCAACCTGCCGCACGCCGCTTCCCCCCCCCGAACAGACGCGGAATCGAACCTGCGCCCGCACACCGCAGCCTAGCCACCGCAGTCCGCTTTCCCGCCGAAACGCAATTGCAACACCCGGGCCCGATCGCAAGGCTGCCAAGCCGTAACTTCTTATTTTGCTCCAAGATACGCTCGCCACGATACCCCGGCAAGGCCCCTATCTGGCTAAATGCGCACATAGGCGGCAAATGCCGCGAAAGCCGAAGGCCCACCCTGGCTGGCCGACGAGCACGCAGAGCCACAGCGCGCCCACACAGCTGCGATACAATAGGGCAAGCAACGCGACGCCGTGTATCAGCGCACCGTCGCATCCGCCCCAAACGCAAAGGAGCTCGCTTATGATCGTCACCTCCGCAGACGTGGTACCCGGCCAAAACGTCCAAGTCCTCGGGCTGGTACGCGGCAACATCGTCACCTCGCGCCATATCGGCCGCGACATGATGGCAGGCATGAAGGAGCTGGTGGGCGGCGAGATCAAGTCGTACACCGAGATGACCGACCAAGCCCGCACCGTGGCGGAGGGCCGCATGATCGCCGAAGCCGAGCGTCTCGGCGCCGACGCCGTGGTGGCCATGCGCTTCTCGAGCAGCTCCATCAACCCCGGCACCATCGAGATGCTGGCCTATGGCACCGCCGTGAAGTTCGTATAGCCGCTGCCCGCAGCACCTTATCGGGGCCCGTTCGCCGCGCTCCGCCGACCCCGCCCTATCCCGATTGTCCGCCCAACCGGCGGGCAGCGCGGCATCTGGAAGGAACGCCCCATGTCAACGCCCGAGTTCATCACTAACCTGCGCGAGAAGATCGGCAACGACCCGCTGTGGCTCACCGGCATCACCGCCTACGTGGAGGACGCCCAAGGCCGCATCCTGCTGGGCAAGCGCGCCGACACCGGGCAGTGGGCGCTCGTCTACGGCATCGTGGAACCCGCCGAGGAGCCGGCCGACACCTGCGTGCGGGAAGCCCTCGAGGAGACAGGCGTCGACATCGAGCCCGTATGCCTGGTCAGCGTGAAGTCGTCCCCGTACATGGTCACCTACGCCAACGGCGACCAATGCCAATACATGGACCTGCTGTTCTTCTGCCGACCCCGCGAAGACGGCAATGCGCAGCCCCGCGTCGCCGACGACGAAAGCCTGGAAGTAGGCTGGTTTGCCCCGGACGCCCTTCCCCATCCGTTGGCAACATCCACGCAATCACGCCTGGAGCTGGTGCGACGCTTCAAGCAAAACGCCGCCCAGGGCAACCCCGCCTGCCTGTTCGCCAGCACCATCGCTTAGCCAGGGGTGACGCCAAAGTCAACGCCGCCCAAAACCCGGACAGATAAGCCTCCGTCCCCAATTGTCCGGCTTTGGACGGAAGACAAATCGGGGACGGAGGCTTATCTGTCCGGCTGCCGAGCACGAGCCTGACGCACCCTCCAAGTTCTGGGCGGTTTTGCAGCTTTTGGGGCCTGAATTTGCCAGGGCTGCAGAAGTTCTGAGTGGTTTTCACGCCCATTTCCCGCAAGCGTCCGACGAAAGCCCTGGTCACGTTTCCCTAAAAGACGCTTTCGAGCTGCAAAACCGCCCAGAACTTCGCCCCGTCCATTTCGCTTTCTGCAGAATTCCTCGAAATCACGCGGTTGGCACCATACCGAACGCGCTCGGGCTTTACCATCTCCTTACCTTCTCTTCACACTCGAAGGCCAGATGGGAGTTTTCATGCACAACCGCACTACCGCGCACGCCTCCGCGATCGCCGCCGGCGTGCTCCTTGCGCTGTTCGCCGCGCTCACGGTTTCGCTGATGTTCGTAGACCGCCAACCTATCGCAGGCGATGGCAGCTTGGTGGGCCTTGCCACCTTCAACCTTGATGCCCGAGCCATTCTCGGGCAAAACGACCTCATGGAGAAGCTGTCCAACATCCTGCTCATCGTGCCCGCCGTCAGCGCGCTCATGCTCGCCATAGTCGGCTGCAAGCAGCTGATCCGTTCCCGAAGCTGCGGCGGGGTCGATCGCGATCTTTGGCTGCTGCTAGGAACCTACGCTGCCATGCTGGTGCTATACGTGCTGTTCAACTGCATCTCGCCCAACAACCGGCCCATCCTGGAGGACGGCGTTTGCGAGCCGTCGTTCCCCTCATCGCACACGCTGCTGGCCGTCACCATGTGCGGCACGGCCATGATCCAGGCCGTGCAACGCATCCGCGAAGGCGGCCTGCGTACCGCGGCCCTGGTCATCTGCGCCGCAGGCATGGTGGGCATCGTCGCCGCACGCGCCATGGCGGGCGTTCACTGGGCCACCGACATCCTCGGCGGCATCCTGCTCGGCGCGACCCTGGTAGCCGTCTACCACGCGATAGCGTTCGCTAGCTACGGCAAAGCCTCACGCGGAAAGCACGCAAGACGCTAACCGCAAACCCGAACAACGATCCGGCAGCCTCCCCCACCTCGGTATCGCGCCTGCCTCGAAACTCGCACACACAAGAAACCCTTCTAATTCCCGAGCTCGGGAATTAGAAGGGTTTCTCACGACAGCAGCCAGAGACTCTCATGCTGACGACCAGCACATCGCCGACAACGGCAGGTGTAAGCGACGATCGACATGCTTACCATAGCAGCACCTCAGCATGCCCTCAGACACCGACGACGCCGATTTACTCCCAGCCCTTCCAGACATCAGGCTGATAGCCCACCGTGGCCTTCTTGCCGTTGCGGACCACCGGCTCGCACAGCACCTGCTGGTTGTCGAGCACCTTCTCGAACTTTTGGTCCGCCGCCAGATACTGCAGCAAAGCCACGGTATCGGCATCCTTGGCGTCGGGGTTGATCAGCTTGTCAAGGCCGCCGACGGCGTTGGCCACCGACTGCAGCTCGCCTTTGCTCATGCCCTTTTCCTTCAGGTCGATGAACTGGAAGCTGATGCGACGCTCCTTGAAGTAGCGCTGGGCCTTCTTCGTGTCGAAGCTTTTCTTCGTGCCGAAAATCTGGATGTTCACGCAAACGTCCCTTCAAATCCTACAGCTGACCGTGCCCATGATACGCCCGCGCAAGGGCGCGGCCCATCTCTTCGGCATCGGCCGCATCAAAACGATACGACACCGTCTGGGGCTGTCCCGGCGAGCTGGCGCAATCCTGCTCGACGCGCACGAACACGCATTCCACCTGCGCATATCCCTCCAACAACACCGCATACGCGTAGCATGTGGCCTGCAGCAGGTGCTTCTCGTGCAGCTGCTCGGCGGTTTCGGCAGGCGAGCCGCCGGTCTTATAGTCCACCACCAACGCGCTGCCTGCCGGCTGCTTGCGCGTGCCGGCGGGGGCAACGCATGCCAGCAGGTCGATCTCGCCCTCAAGGTAGGCCGCATCGCAAGTGCCGCCCACACGGACAAGGAACGGCGCCTCAGGGCTCACGCTTTCGCACGCACCCGCACGTGCCGCTATATCGCTGGCGAACCACCGCTCGAGCGCCGCATCCAAGCGATCGCGCTGCTCGGCGGAAAGCTCACATGAACGCTCGAGCGCCCGCTGGCGCGCGGCATCCGGGCGCTCAAGGGCGCAACC
The DNA here is from genome assembly GCA_905215325.1 of uncultured bacterium. Taxonomy (GTDB): domain Bacteria; phylum Actinomycetota; class Coriobacteriia; order Coriobacteriales; family Eggerthellaceae; genus Senegalimassilia. Next base: position 63,185 of record CAJMPP010000005.1, read on the forward strand.
CGGCCGCCAAGCCAACGCCGCAAGCTGCGCCAAACGGTGAAACGCCGTTCCCAGGCTTGTGGCCGCATCGGCGTCGCGCGCGCCTAAAGAGGCGCTGGCGGCATCGTCGGCCGCATCTTCCACGGAGAAGTCGGCGAACCCTCCGCCGTCCTCGGCGATGGAGGAATAGCTGAACATGCCTGCTCGCGCACCCTTATAGGGCTTGCCTCGCTCGGGCTCGTAGGGCCTTACCACGGGAAGGGCGATCATGCCCGGCTTGCCGCCGGCAGGGCCGGGCGCGGCCTCGCCGGCGCCCGATTCGCCATCGGTCGCAACGCCATCTGGCGAACCGCTGGCCGCAGGCTCATCAATGCCCAGCCCGCCATCAGCCTGCAAGGCCGCGCCATCCGCATCGCCAGATACCGTCCCCAGCAGCTCCTCGACATCCGCCGGCGTCAGGTGCACGCATTCCACGCGCGCCGGCCGCTGCCCGCCGAAGTCGAACATGCTCACGCCCGGCTCGAACACGCAGCACTCGCCCACCAGCGCCGATTGCACATCGCCCCAGCAGCTCTTCGACAAGCCGGTGGCGTCGGCTTTCGACGACTTGCCGCGCATGGACACCACGAGGGCCTCCTTCGCGCGCGTAAGCGCAACGTAGAGCAAGCGCCGCGATTCGGCGGCCTCGCCGCGCTCCTCGTGCAGCTTGATTGCCGCACGCCTATCGGCGGGAAGCTGGCTGCGCGAGACCATGGCGGCGAGCTCTTCGTCGTCGAACTCGCAAAACGGCTGGTACGACCCGCTCTTGGCCACCAACGAGGAGGTCTTTTCCTTCAAGCGCTCGAGCACATGGCCGCCGTCGAGCGACACGTAGGTGCGCCCTTCGATCGAGCAGCACTCCAGCGCCTGCGACCGCGCCGCATCGTCGCGCAGCTCGGCCACCGCCACGATGGGGAACTCAAGTCCCTTGCTGGCATGGACGGTCATGATGCGCACGAAATCGCCGCCTTCGGCCGACAGCGCGCCCGGCGCCTCCTTGGCAAGCTCCACGCGCAGCGCCAGCTCGTCGGCCACGCCCGCGGGCCCCATGCCGCCAGCCGCCTCCATATCGCGCGCCATGCGGATGGCCTTGTACACGTTCCCCGCGCGCGCCAGCCCCTCGGGGCCGGCAGCCTCAAGGCGCGCAAGCCATCCGGAATCGGCTACGATGCCCTGCATGATGTCGGCAAGCGCCACGTTTCCCACCTGCTCGGACGCTCGGCGCATCAGGCTTGCGCACGCCGCAAGCGCCGGCGAGACCGCGCGCCCCGACGCCACCTTGCGCTCGATATGGCGAAAGCCCTGGTCGAACGCCCGCCTGCGAGGGATACCGCGCTCCTCGTCCATGCCCGTGGACAGTTCCAGCAAGTCATCGGCGGACAGGGCGAACAGCTCGCTCGAGAGCACCTCGAACAGCGCCGTGGTCCACTTCGGGTTCGCGATGGCCTGCGCCAGGCGAACCATAAGCGCCACCTCGGGCGCACGGTTGAAGATGGAGCCGCCGGCCACCACGCACGGAAGCCCCTCGGCCCGCAACGCCTCAGCATACACGTTCGCGCGGCCCATGCCGCCGAGCAGCACCACCATGTCGCCCGGCCTGTGCCCGGCCGCCGCGAACTCGGAGAACGACTTCGCCACGCGCCGCGCCGCCACGGCCGCCGCATCCGCAGACGACACGTCGCGCGACGGGGTCACGGTCACCTGCACCTGCACGCGAGGCCCATCGGGCAGAAACGGGCGCTTGACCCTGGATTCCTGGCGCCCCGGCGCCAGCGACATGAACTCGGCGCCGAACACCTGCGGCTGCTCGAAGATGCGGTCGCACAGCGCCAGCACGTCCCCGTGGCTGCGGAAGTTGTCCGGCAGCTCGATGATGCCCTCGGGGTTGCGGCGTCGCACATCCTCCAGATGGCGACGGTACACTGACACGTCCGCGCCGCGGAACCGGTAGATGCTCTGCTGCGCATCGCCGACGGTGCACATGCGCGAGAAACCCTCCCCGGCCATGCGCTTGATCATGTCCACCTGCAGCTGATCGGTGTCCTGGAACTCGTCCACCATCACCAGCTTGAAACGATCGGCGTACGCCGCCTGGATGGCGGGATGGTCGCGAAACGCGCGGGATGCGAAGGCCAGCAGGTCGTTGTTGTCCAGCAACCCCGCCTCGCGCTTGCGGCGCGCGAACGCGTCCGCAACCGACCTCGCCACATCGATCAGCGTCGCCAGCTGCTCCTGCACCAGCCCGCAACGTGCCTGCGCGGCGATTGCGAAATACTGTTCAGCCAGCTCGGCGGCCTGTTCGCCATACGGCGTGTTCTTGCCGAAGTTGCGACCGGGAACGGGAAAGCCGTTCATGGCCGAAAGCACGCGTCGGTACGTGAGCCCGTCGGAGCCGCGCCCGACCAGCTCGCGCGCGCCCTCCAATGCATCCTGCGTTGCTACCAGGAACTTGTCGCGCGTGGAACCTGGCTTGACGCCGTCGGCCAAGGCATACGCGGTTTCGGCGACGTCCGCCAGCTGCGCAAGCAGTTTGATCGGGCTCGGCGCCTCGGGGGGCGCCACCACCGACACCATGCCGTCGGGATGCGCCGAGGCGGCCTCGACCAGCTGCCGCACCATCCCCTCGACCGACGTCGTGCGCGGACCGGCCGGGTGCACGTCGAACGATGCGAACAGCGCATCAAGGCGCTGCGGCGAAACGCCTTCGGCGACCGTGACCAGGTCATCCCTGCCGCCAAGCACCTCCTCAAGTGACGCGTCCAGAAGCGTTCTCACCGTGGCCTCGTCGGCAACCTTGAATGCGGGGTCGAGTCCCAGCTCAAGCGCATGCGCGCGAAGGATGCGCGAACACATGCCATGGATGGTGGATATCCACGCCTCATCGGTTTTCAGCGCCTGCTCGGTCATGCCGCCGGCGCGCAGCGCGCCCTTCACGCGCGATTTGATCTCGCCCGCCGCCTTCGACGTGAAGGTGATGGCCAAAACCTGGTCGATGTCGGTCAAATACCCGCTTTCCAACGCATGCACGATGCGGCGGGTGAGCGTGAACGTCTTGCCGCTGCCGGCGCCGGCGCTCACCGCCAACGGCTTGTCCAGCGTGTTGACGCACTTTTCCTGGCCGATGGTCAACGCCATGGCTATCCCCTCCTTTCCGAGCACGATGAGACCGGGCACCACTTGCACGCCTCGGGCGTTTCAGGACGCGGACGGATATCGCCTGCCAGCATGCGCTCGAGCGCTGCGGCAACCGCCTCCTCCGTCTCGTCCAGCACATCGGAAAACGACCTGTCGGCGCACATGCAATCCTTATGGCGCATATTCGGCAGATAGGCGTTCTCTATCACGCGCCCGTCGTAGGCGCCCGATATCATCTTGCGCCGCCCGTAGCACACGTACAGCGCGCCCACCGGCTCCAAGCCCAGCGTGCGGCGAACAACCTGCGCGTAGATGAGCGCCTGCACCTTGCCCAGGCGCCCCTCCTCGCGCACGCCGAGCGCGTACGACCCGGAAATCGAGCCCTTGTAGTCGATGATCGCGCACCGCCCTTCGCCGTCCACATCGATGCGGTCGGCCGTGCCCAGCAGCTTGTGACCCGCGTAATCCACCGCACCGCCGCCAGCCACGTCGTATTCCAAATACTTCGGGGCGAAGGTGGGCAGAAGCTCGACCTCGAAGTCCAGGTAATCCATCAGCTTGCGCTCAAGCTCGGCAAACTCCCGATGCTCCACCTGCGACGTGGGGATCAAACGGTTCTCCGATTGGCGAAGATGCGGCTGCAGCGCCTTATGGCGCGCTAGCACGTCGGCCATAAGCTCCCGCGCCTGCGCAAGCAGCTGCGGCGTCACCTTCGCCTCGCCCAAATCTTCGGACAGGTGCTTATAGAAGCTGTGCAGCGCATTGTGCGCGAAGTCGCCCATCTCAAGCGGCCCGAACCCCTCGTCCAGATCATCCAGGCGCAAACGCCGTTGAGCGAACCACTTGTACGGGCACTCCAGATAGCTTTCGATCTGGGAAGGCGAAAGGCACGGCTCGTCGAGCACCCGCCCGCCCTGCAGCACACGCGGAAGCACCACGAGCGAACGCGCCTCAGGCGACACCGCACCCGTCAGCGGCGGCTCGATGCGCGCCGCTTCAAGCGCCGGCGCATCCGACAGCGCATCGTTGGCGCACAAGGCATCTTCACCGCGTAGCAGCATCCCGTCCTGCAGACGCTCGGGAAGCGAATACGGGTTGTCGATGTCCTCGGTGGCCGTGGGGTCGTCCCGATAGCAGTCAACGAACTCCTCCAGCACCACGCACGGGTACGTAGGGTCGGCGGCCGAATCGTTGAGGCAGCGCTCGAGGATCAGCTGATCGGTTGCAGCGTGCTCGAGCGCGAAAAACGCACGGCGCATGCGGGCAAGCGCCGAATCGGCGCGCTCCACGCCAAGATGCTCGAGGAGAACCCGGGAAGCATCCTCGGGATCGGCCGCCGGATAGGCGGTGCTTGTCAAGTCGGCCGCCACGAGCACCTTGCACGTGCCGCTACCCAAAGATGCCGCCGTGCCCTGATCGGTCACCAGCACATCGGGCGCACCAAAGGCGGCGCCATCGCAACCGCGCGGGGCCACGATGCGCGAAACGTTGACTTTCAGGCGTTTCACCTGTTCGAACGCTGCATCCACCCCCAGCCCCGCCAGCTTGGCGGCACCGGCGGCGTGGCGCAACGCGCTCAACCCGGCAAGCTGCTCGGCGCGCCACACTTCCGAACGGTTCGTCATGCGCCGCACGGCGGCCTCGAGCTCGGCTGCAGCCCGGTCGTCCAACCGCAAGGCAAGCCGCTCCATCGCCGCAAACATCGGGTTGTCGCCGCGCAGGCGGACGCACAGGTCTGACCGCCGCGCCGTGCGATCGGCGCGCATATCGGCATCGAGCTTGAACGCCGCTTTCCTCGTCATGCCGGAGAACGGCGACAACGCCCAATCGGCCAGGTAGGCGCGATTCCAACGCTCCACATCGGTCGGGGCGATATCCCCGTACCCTTCGATATGCGAAACGCCGCCCGCCTGTCCTTCGTCAAGGAAACGGTGAAGCGAGCAGATGGCCCTGCCGAACGCGGTGTCCGCGAAGCGGCGCCGCCCGCGCAGGGCAACCACATGGCCCTGACGGACAAGCACCGGCGCCACGCGCCCGAACAGCGCCGCCGGGTCCTTCGCCGCAACTACCATGGCAGCAGCCTGCGGGCCGGCCGAACGCCCACCTCGATAGCTGTCGACGCTGCTGTCTGAAGCGTCCTCGCCGCCGGAAGCACCGTCATCGCCAGCAGCCGGGGCGGCCGCAGCAGCCGGCACCGCAACCGCAGCCGGCGCCGCCCCCCGATCCGCAGCCGTGCCAAGGGCATCGCGCACGATATCCGCCAGCAGGGCCGGCCACGCATACTGCCCCGAGGGAAACGCGAAGCGAACCCGCACGCCCTCGGGCGCGCGAACGGGGCCCTGGCTTCCCGAAGCGGCGCGGACCTCCACCTCCATCCACGAACAAGCAGAGAAAAACGCTTCCTGACCAGGGGTAAGCGGAGCAGCATCTTCCAACAGCACGCGCAATGGGCGCTGCGGCAGAAGTTCGGGGAGCAGAGCCAGAGCCTGCCCCGGCTCGATCATCCCCAGTTGCGCCAACCGATCAAGGTATCCCCCGATCATCCGCAGCACCGGCACTTCCGCGCAAGTCGCCCCCTCAAGCGCGCCAGCACCCGCCGGCACGCCCTGCTGCGCATCCTGCACCGCCGCATCGAAGGCGGGCAGGCCGACGCCGGCCGCCACGCAAGCCGCCGCCACGCGATCGAGCCCGAGCGCTCCCGCTTCGCTGTCTCCGACCAACGCGCAGGCGCCATCCGCAATGCGGCCTTCCGCCGACTCGCATCGTCCGCTACCATCACGAACGTCGCCCGCCTCCGCCAACTCGGATCGTCCGCTAGCGCCATCAAGCTGTGCGCGCTTGCCGCTTTCCGGATCGACGCGGTCGCCGTCAGCAGCCCGCTCGCACACAGCGCGCAGCAACGCCTCGCGCTCGAGACGCGAGACGAACGTCCTGCCGTCGCCGTACAGCTCCCACAGATCGCGCACCCAGGCGCCGAACGCGGCAACCGTCACGCCCATGAGCGAGCAGCCGCTATCCGCGGCCCGTTTCCTATACGCCACCGCCCGATCGGCATCCGGCAGCAGCACCACATCATATGCAATAGAAGTATCCATGCCCGACATTCTAGCGCACCCCCTTTACGCCTTCGGTCCCATACATGGGACTTACCCGAAGTTTCGCCGCCCCATCGCCGCAACTCAACCCGCACCGCCCCCGCAACGTAAGAAAGCCGGCCGCCCTTTCGGACGACCGGCCTTCCGAAACCGATCTATCGCACGATCGAAAGCCTCAACGCACCCCCGATATCCCGCAGCAAAGCTCCTGCTCCTGCCAGCGGAGCCGCGGCGCCGCGCGCGACCGACGAGTTACTCGCCGTCGTACATGGCCTTCAGGCGCACCAGGTGATCGTAACGCTCGATGGCGGCCTTCTCGTTGCGCTCGAACAGCTCGCCGGCGCGCTCCGGGAACTCGCGGGTCAGGCGGCTGTAGCGGGCCTCGTTCATGAGGAACTCCTGGTAACCGCCAGCAGGCTCCTTGCAGTCCAGCGTGAACCTCTTGCCGGCGTCGGCTGCCGGGTTGAAGCGGAACAGGTTCCAGTAACCGCAGTCCACGGCCTTCTTCATCTCGGTCTGGCAGTTGCTCATGCCGCCCTTGATGGAGTGCATCTCGCACGGGGAGTAGGCGATGATGATGGACGGGCCGTGATACGCCTCGGCCTCGGTGATGGCCTTGAGCGTCTGAGCCGGCTTGGCGCCCATGGCCACCTGGGCCACGTACACGTAGCCGTACGCCATGGCGATCTCGGCGAGCGACTTCTTCTTGACGTCCTTGCCGGCGGCGGCGAACTGCGCCACCTGGCCGATGTTGGAAGCCTTGGAAGCCTGGCCGCCGGTGTTGGAGTAGACCTCGGTGTCGAACACGAAGACGTTGACGTCCTCACCGGATGCCAGCACGTGGTCGAGTCCGCCGTAGCCGATGTCATAGGCCCAGCCGTCGCCGCCGAAGATCCAGACGGACTTCTTGGCCAGGTACTCCTTGTGGTCCAGGATACGCTGCGCGGCCTCGGCTGCGGCGCCTTCGCCGGCGGCAACCTCGGGCAGGGCGGCGATCAGGGCGTCGGCAGTCTGACGGCTGGCGGCCTTGTCGCCGCGGGCGTCGAGCCAAGCCTGGGCGGCGTCGGCGGCGGCGCCGGCCTCAACCAGGACGGCGGCGTCGGCGGCCAGCATGCCGTTGACGGCCTCATAGCCAAGCTTCATGCCCATGCCGTGCTCGGCGTTGTCCTCGAACAGGCTGTTGGACCAGGCGGGGCCGTGACCCTGCTTGTTGACCGTGTACGGGCTGGTAGCAGCCGGACCGCCCCAGATGGAAGAGCAGCCGGTGGCGTTGGAGATGTACATGTGGTCGCCGTAGAGCTGGGTGATCAGGCGGGCGTAAGCCGTCTGGGCGCAGCCGGCGCAGGCGCCGGAGAACTCGAGCAGAGGCTGCTTGAACTGGCTGTCGCGCAGCGTGGTGCCCTCGATCTCGGGCTTGTCGGCCACCTTGTTCACGCAGTACTCGAACACGTCCTGCTGAGCCATCTCGTCCTCGACGCCGACCATGGTCAGCGCGTCGGCCGGGCAGGACTTGACGCATACGCCGCAGCCCATGCAGTCCAGCGGGCTGATGGCCAGCGTGTACTTCAGCTCCTTATGCTTGCCCTTCATAGGCAGCACGGCCATGGCCTCGGGGCCGGCAGCGGCCTCCTCGTCGGTCAGGCCGAACGGGCGGATGCAGGCATGCGGGCACACGAACGAGCAGCTGTTGCACTCGGTGCACTTCTCGGCATCCCACTTGGCGACGGACACGGACACGCCGCGCTTCTCGTAGGCGGCAGCGCCCTGCTCGAACTGGCCGTCGGCATGGTCGACGAACACGGAGACCGGCAGGGAGTCGCCTGCCATGCGGCCGACGGGCTCCATGATCTCGCGAACCTGCTTGACCAGCTCGGGACGACCCTCGAGACGCTCGACCTCGGAGTTGTCCTCGGCATCGGCCCAGGCGGCGGGCACGTCGATCTTCACGAACGCCGTGGCGCCCGCGTCGATGGCGCGATGGTTCATGTCAACGACTTCCTGGCCCTTCTTCAGGTAGGATCGCGTGGCGGCGTCCTTCATGTAGCGCACGGCGTCCTCGGCCGGCAGGATGTTCGCCAGCGTGAAGAAGGCGGACTGCAAGATGGTGTTGGTACGCTTGCCCATGCCGATCTGGCGGGCCAAGTCGATGGCGTTGATGGTGTAGAGCTGCACATCGTTGGCCGCGATGTAGCGCTTTGCCTCGGCGGACAGGTGCTCTTCAAGCTCCTCGGGCGTCCACTGGCAGTTGATCATGAAGGTGCCGCCGGGCTTGACGTCCTTGACGATCGGGAAGTTCTTCGTGATGTAGCTGGGGTTGTGGCACGCCACGAAGTCGGCCTTGTTGATGTAGTAGCTGCTGCGGATGGGCGAATCGCCGAAGCGCAGGTGGCTGATCGTCACGCCGCCGGTCTTCTTCGAGTCGTACTGGAAGTAGGCCTGCACGTACTTGTCGGTGTGGTCGCCGATGATCTTGACGGAGTTCTTGTTCGCGCCGACGGTGCCGTCACCGCCCAGACCCCAGAACTTGCACTCGATGGTGCCGGCGGCTGCGGTGTTGGGAGCGGACGCATCCTCGGGCAGGGACAGCCCGGTGACGTCGTCGACGATGCCGATGGTGAACTCGCCGCGCGGCTCGTCCTTGGCCAGCTCGGTGAAGATGGCGAACACGGACGCGGGCGGCGTGTCCTTGCTGCCCAGGCCGTAGCGGCCGCCGGAGACCTTGATGCCCTCGCGGCCCTCGACCATGAGCGCGTTGACGACGTCCAGGTACAGCGGGTCGCGGGAGCCGGGCTCCTTGGTGCGGTCGAGCACGGCCAGCTTCTTGCAGGTGGCGGGCAGGGCCTCGGCGAACTTGGCGGTGACGAACGGACGGTACAGGCGCACCTTGACCAGGCCCACCTTCTCGCCCTGGGCGGTCAGGTAGTCGATGACCTCCTCGGCAACGTCGCAGATGCTGCCCATAGCGACGATCACGCGCTCGGCATCGGGGGCGCCGTAGTAGTTGAACAGCTTGTAGTCGGTGCCGAGCTTGGCGTTGACCTTATCCATATACTCTTCCACCACAGCCGGCAGCGCGTCGTAGATGCCGTTGCAGGCCTCGCGGTTCTGGAAGAAGATGTCGCCGTTCTCATGGCTGCCGCGCATGCGCGGACGCTCGGGGTTGAGCGCATGGTCGCGGAAATCCTTCACGGCGTCGAAGTCGCACATGTCGGCCAAGTCGGCGTAATCCCATACGGCCACCTTCTGCACCTCATGGGACGTACGGAAGCCGTCGAAGAAGTTCAGGAACGGCACGCGGCCCTTGATGGCGGCCAGGTGCGCGACGGCGGACAGGTCCATGACCTCCTGGACGTTGCCCTCGGCGAGCATGGCGAAGCCGGTCTGGCGGCAGGCCATGACGTCGGAATGGTCGCCGAAGATGTTCAGCGCGTGCGTGGAAACGGTACGGGCCGAGACATGGAACACGCTCGGCAGCTGCTCGGCTGCGATCTTGTACATGTTGGGGATCATGAGCAGCAGGCCCTGGGAAGCCGTGTAGGTGGTGGTCAGGGCACCGGCGGCCAGCGAGCCGTGCACGGCGCCGGCGGCACCGCCCTCGGACTGCATCTCGCACACCTTCACCTTCGTGCCGAAGATGTTCTCCCTACCGGCTGCCGACCACTGGTCGACCAGGTCGGCCATGGGGCTGGAAGGGGTGATGGGATAGATACCGGCTACCTCCGTGAACGCATATGAGACATGCGCTGCGGCGGTGTTGCCGTCCATGGACTTGAATTCTCTCGTCATTTCTTCTCCTAAGGCTATCCCCGATCGGCGCGATCGGAAACATCGTCTGGCCGTACAATGCGCCTATATTAGCAGCCCTGACACGCCGAAACCCCACGGATTAACTCTGAGCAGGCGTGGGGCGGATGCTCTCGGCAAGCGGTCTCGACCAGGCGGGGCCCTCCCGCTTGCCGGGCGCCGCCCGACCGCCGCTCACCCCGCAACCGCGACCGCCCACCGCGGGGAAACATCCTCGGGGACCTTTCGGAAACACCCTGCGCACGAGGGGTTCCCCCGTAACGCTAGGGTAAAAGCCTTACCCCTTCTTTATTTTCGAGGCCCGTTCATGGATAATGGAGCTGTTTGCTGTAGTGCGTGCGCGAAAGGCGCATGCGCAGGCTCGAGGCGAAAAGCCGTCTCGACAGATGAACGGAGGGAATCCCATGGAACAGCAGTATTCTCTGTCTCGCCGCACTTTCCTGGCGGGCAGCGCCGTTGCCGCCGCAACGGCCGGCCTGGCTCTGAGCGGCTGCGGCAGCAGCTCCTCTTCCGAGGGCGGCAAGCCCAGCGGCTCCGCTGCCAACACCGGCGGCGTGATCACCGCCGCTTGCAGCTACAAGAACGCCAACTACAACCCCATCGGCGCAAGCTCCGCTCTGATGCTGCCCGCTATCCAGCACTGCCTGGAGGGCCTCTATGAGCTGGATTACTTCACCGGCCAGGCCAACGCCGCCCTGGCCGCCGGCGAGCCCGTCAAGGTCTCCGAGACCGAGTACGAGGTCGCTCTGCGCGAAGGCGCCACGTTCTCCAACGGCGAGGCCGTGACCGCCGCCGACGTTGTGGCCGTCATCGAGGCCAACAAGGCCAACGCCACCTACAAGGACATGCTGTCCTTCATCGAGACCGTCGCCGCCAAGGACGACGCCACCGTGTCCTTCACGCTGGCCTACCCGTTCGTCGACAGCGACAAGCAGCTCAAAGAGCGCCTGTCCCTGTGCCGCGTGTTCCCGGCTGCCGAGATTACCAAGGAGACCATGACCACCCCGCCGACCGGTTCTGGCGCATGGGCCTTCGGCGAGTGCAACGGCGAGGACGGCGGCGAGCTGAACTTCGTCCCGAACCCCAAGTACAACGGCCCCAAGCCGGCTTCCGCCGACGCCATGCAGTGGCTCGTGCGCGTTGACAACACCGCTCGCGTGACCGCCCTGCAGGAGGGTACCGCCATCGCCGGCGAGAACATCCCGTTCTCCAACATCGACCAGCTGGTCGGCGCAGGCGTCACCGTCGACAGCGTCGACAGCTACGGCATCGGCTTCCTGATGTTCAACTGCCAGAAGGAGCCCTTCAACGACAAGCGCGTCCGTCAGGCCTTCCACTACGCCATCGACTACGACAAGCTGATCAAGAACCAGCTGGGCGGCAACGCTGAAACGCTGACCTCCTACCTGCCGAAGGACAACCCGGCCTACCATGAGGCCTCCACGGTCTACAAGCACGATCCCGAGAAGGCCAAGGCCCTGCTCAAGGAGGCCGGCCAGGAGAACCTCGAGGTCACGCTGCTCGTCATCGACAACTGGATCAAGGACCTGTCCGCTCAGATCCAGCAGGACCTGCAGGCCGTCGGCATGAACGTCACGCTCGACGTGCAGGCTGCCCCCTACCCCACCATGGCCGCTTCCAAGACCGACGAGGTCCTGCCCTACGACGTGTTCCTGGCCCCCGGCGACGTCTCCTGCTTCGGCACGAACGCCGACGTGCATCTGGCCTGGTTCTACGGCGAGAACACCGACTGGTGCCAGGGCCGTTCCTGCTGGGCTAAGGCCGGCGACGGCAAGTGCCAGGAGTTCAACGAGTACCTCGACCAGGCTCGCAAGGCCACCGATGCGAACACGCGCCAGGAGGCGTACAACAAGTGCTTCGACATCATCTCCGAGGAAGTGCCGCTGTACCCGCTGTTCCACAAGAAGGTCGTCACCGGCTACTGGGCCGGCCTCATCGAAGGCTTCGAGCCCAGCCCGACCACTGGCCTGTACTTCCAGAACGCGAAGCTGAAGTAACAACCATCAGGTTTTAGGCTGCAACCGGAAAGCCCACCTCATTGCGAGGTGGGCTTTCTTTGCGTCTTGACCTCATGCACGCGCGAAGCGTATACCATGTTCACGTCAATTCGATTTAGGGGGTTATCACCGCATGACACGTATGTTTTCCGTATACGGAGACTCCATCAGCTCCTTCGAGGGCATCCTGCCGCAAGGCTGGCGCGTGTTCTTCGAGGGCGAGCAGCTTGAGCTCACCGGCGTGAAAACGCCGCATGATACCTGGTGGGGCCAGGTCATCGATCACTTCGACGGGCAATTCCTGGCCAACGCATCCTGGTCGGGCTGCGTGGTGGAGGGACGCGACTTCCCCGTCGGCGCCTCGTCCGAGCGCATCGAACACCTGCAGGCAAACGGGCGTACCCCCGATGACATCCTCGTGCATATCGGCATCAACGACTACGGCTGGGGCTCGGGGTACGCGCAGATCTGCGCGGCAACGCCTTCCGCACCGCCGAAGCTTGCGGCCGAGTGCCCCGACCATGGCAAGGTGGCGGGCATGGCTCCCGAAGGAGCCCTTGCCAACTTCGAAGAATCCTACCGCCGCATGCTGGCAACGATGCATGCCCAATACCCGAACGCCCGCATCTGGGTCTCCACGCTCCTTCCCGGCCGCGTGAAGGGCGCGCATCGCCCCACGTCCCCGCGATGGTTCCGCGGCATCTGCGTCGACGAGTACAACAAGATCATCCGCGCCGCCGCCAGCGAGGCCGACAACTGCTATCTCGTGGATATACAGGCATTCGGCTACGACTACGACGCCATCGACGGAACCCACCCCACCGCGCTGGGCATGAAGCAGATGGCCTCCATGTTCATCCGCGGCATGGAGCAAGCCGACCCCGAGCTGCCTCGCACCCCTTACGACGGGCACGACCTGTTCCCCGACCAGATGCGAAGCGCCGAGTTCTGCACGAAGCCCTGCGTCGGCTGCGAATACGCGCGCAGCACCGGGAACAATTGGTGGCACGTCTGCGAGAAGCAGCTCGCTGATTAGTTATCCTATTTCGCCGTTTATCTGCGAAGGAATCTTGCAAATCGGTATAATGTGGAAGGTTTGCCAGCCTGCGTGAACTGAACGATGGCAAACCATGTAACGTAAGCATGCTCTTATGAGCCTACAGAAAGGAGGGGATCGAGTGAACAACCTGC
>CAJMPP010000006.1 GCA_905215325.1 uncultured bacterium
TTTACGGCGCATATTGGGCGTGCAAGGACACGCATACAGCAGCGGGCACGGATTCGATTGAAACCGTGCCCGCTTTCTAATACTATATTTGTTATCGAACGTCTGTTCTATTCCCACTCGATGGCAGCAGTTCTGATGTCCCGTCATTCCAGTTGCATCCAGTTTTCGGTGCCGTCTCGAATCGAGTGCCGCCAGGTAACGCCATGTCGCGCTTCGTCGGCTTCGGGGACAAAAGTCGGGACAACTTCAAATACTTTTTTCGAACTCAGGGCTTTGAGTTTTTATTTTTGTCCCAAAGAGTGCAGCGGGCCGACTTTGGAGGCTCAATAGCGCCGAAAGCGCCCGTTTTGAAACTCAACCGCCCTTTAACCCGCAAGCCGCCAGCTGCAATCGTAAGTGAATCAGCGCGGGTGGTTTGCGCGCCATTTGCAAAACCCCAGGTCGCGACCCTTCGCCATTCGTGGGAAAAGTGAGTAGTCTCAGGTGGCTTACTCATGAGTTGAACCGCTTTCGCGATTAGGGGCCTAATAGCGGCTTCTCCACTAACTGCCCCTGGGTTTGCCTTTGTCCGCCGCACGGGATGGCTCCCGAGGCAACGCGGTGAGATAATGCCATCCAACGCAGGCAATGGAGCCTGAAAATATAGGTGACGGCGGCATGGCCCGAGCCAGCACTTTTGGCCCGCCTCCGTAGCCTCCTTTTTCATATGCGGTCCGCGATACGCCTATGGGAGCGATTCGCTCGTGCAAGGCTGTAAACACGCAGAGAAAACGAGGTATTGGATGAATAGCGAACCGATCTACAAAGAATTCCTTCTTGGAGAAGGCTTAAGCGAGTTGAAGAAAATTCGAGATGGCTGGAGGGATGAAAGCGGCTATTCCGAGTCGAGGGGAGGAACCTCTTTAATACCTGAAAATCTATGCAATGTCTCAGGGTCCGAACGGCTTAACTATACCTTCATCATGGACAGAGCCAATGAGTGCATGTATCGACTGATTTGCGAGTCGATTTCCATGCTTCTTACAGAATATGGATACATAACACTACGTGCCCGCGTTCGCAGAAGCGATGCTTACCAATATCTCCCAAAAGACGGCCTAGCCGGGCCGACCGTCCTCAAAGCGAGCAAGAGGGTGGTCCGCATAATCAAGGTGGATGTCGATGGCTCCCCGAGCGTTTTTGTATTCAAGGAACCTGGATTAGACCAGAGTCTCCCGAAAGAGCTTGAGGATTCGCTGAGGGAAAACTTTGGGGTATCGAAAATCACCTACGTCTCTTTGGTTATGGACGGAGCGAAGAGGGAGGTTCTCAATTACGAGTCGGTGAAGGACGCTACGCCCTACATCTCGGTTAAAGAGTTCTTCCGCCTGTTCTTTCCACAAGAGGAGTTCGACAAATTCGAGGAGGCTGTGGTTGAGCTTAGGCAGAAAGCGCGTTCCTACTATGGCTTGAGCATAACCAAATCGCTTAACCATTTGCGCATGGGCCATTTCAGGAGAGACATCCGAGACCGTCTGATCGGCTACAAACCAGACGTGGAATTGGGGTCCGAACAGAGAATGGCCATAGACAAGAGCTTTGTCGTAGACGGCAGATACTCGGCGTTGACCGGTGACACGGATTTCGCAGTAAGCTTCCAGACCGCAGAATGGCTAAGGGATTCTTTAACGCATGCAGGATGCATAGATTTCGCCCCCATCGCGTTGGAGTACTTCAAATCGCTCGAACAATTCCTGTACAGATTTCTTTACGCCATACATAAGACTTCGAAATCGAAGAGTAGGCGTATTTACTACGGCAAAAAGCTCGGAGAAAACCCTTACTACCTGCCTGCGAAAAGAGATGGCGTTCCCGACAAATCGCGACACATAGAAGTCAAGGACGGAGAAATCGAAATCAACGATGAGCTTTTCACGGATGGTTTCGAATATGTCTTAGACCTCGGTAGGCTCACAAGGTTCTTCGGCGACTATGTTTGCGAGAAGCAGCAGCTGTACAGCCGCAATGAAGACCTTCTCGATACGGCGATAAGCGAGGATACGTACGAGTCGATAATTCGCGCACTCCAAAGCGCTCGAACGATGAGGAACGGCATTGCTCACAAAGACAATCTCTACGATTGGACCGAGATGGAAAGCGCCCGGTCGTCAGTCCTCTTGGCTTTCTACTTAGTCCTAGGTTCTTACAGCATCGATACTGAAATGCGAAGCCTCCTCGGCATCGAAAGCGATTGCGTGCAGAAAAGCGAGGAGTGGAAGCTCTGCAACTACGTGGCATCGGCGGCCGTTCCTAAAGGCAATCCTCTTGAGTTTCCCGTTTTTTATCTCGATGGCGACGATTCCCCCGAGGCCGCCTTGTTTGCTTGCCCCGACGACGAAGAATCCGATCCCGACCGATATGGAAAAGCCCAATCGTTCTCGGGTGTGTACTTCAAGAGAATCGGATCGCATAAGCGTTACGATATCTCGTACCCAACTGACCGTCTTCCCTCATTGGTTGAACAAGGGATGCTGATTATCTGCGGTGAGGGGCTGAAGCTCATGGGGCCTCAAAAGGTCATCTACAGAGACGGAAATTACCTTGGGGACACGAGCGCAGAGTGACTTCGAACCCAGGGCGTGGACCTCGCGCTCCCGCCCTAAAGACCATCGTGGCCGGTTTTAAGGGCGGGAGCGCGAGGAATGTCCGTAGGGTTCATGCCTTCCCGGGCGCAAGCCACCAGTCCGTAACCGCAGGTGAGGCAGCGCCGTGGCTTGCACGCTGGTGGCAAATTCGCAGGTCAAACATCTCCGTCATCTATCGACGAAACGAGAAGCCCCACGTTGACGCGTCTATGAGTTGATGACCTGAACGACGGTCGTCCTAGTTGCCAGCTTCCGCATCAGAGAAACCACTTGGAGCAGAAGCCGATCTGGAAGACCGAATGGACGAGCATCGAGATTCCGAGGCAGACCATCATCGCGCAAAACCCGATTCCGGCCCATTTCAAGAAAGGGTCTTTTTCTTGCTTGTCGGAAGCTCGCTCCATCCAGTCGCGCGAATACGTATCGCCGTACTCGTCGCTCTTTGAGGCCTCTTTCGAAAGCAGCTCGAGAGCTTCGTCGAGGTCATCAGCAAGCTTGTTTCCGTCGATTCCGACCTTGAAAAGATGAGTCTCATCATGCTGCTTGAGCGCCGATTGGTTCTGCAAAAGGTAGAACCTCTCGCCGTTCACCCCGTTCGCCAGAGCGGTCCTCTCGCTCGAAAACGACCGAATCTCCTTCTTGAGCCTTGAGAAGGCCCCCCTTGCCCTCGATTCCGAACTTCTGCGCGAGCGACTCAAGCTGCCAGAGCAGGTCGTACAGCCCCACCGCGGGCAGGAGCCCGGCCCCGTACGCCTTCTCGAGCATCGACCGCTCGAAGCGATCGTAAACGGGGATCGCCTCCCCGTACGTCAACCTGGTGCCAACTTCGGGGAAATCATTGCATTCCATATCGTCTCCTATCATTCGAATCGAGAGTTAATTCCTTGGGGCGCGTCACGCGTCGACGACGCCGCGTCCCACAACAGCGGTTGTTGCTTCCGCGTGGGCGCATCGCCTAGCACGCAGGGCGCAGATCAAGCCTGAAATCACCTTTGGCGATAGAGAGGCTGTAGTTCGACCCGACTAAAACAGCGATGCCCATCAAGGCCAGACCGCACTTCGCGCACGTCTCGAGCGCCGAGGAGAGCCTGCTCAGCTCCGAGAGGTCGTTGAGCTCGAGGGCTCGCTCGGCGGCCTCGCGGATCCGCGCGGCGCTCGCGTCCGTGGGGCGGTAGGCGCCTTCGCGCTCGAAGCGCCGGCGCAGCATCTCCTTGCCGTAGACGAACCCCAGGCGCTCGCCGGTTACCTTCTTGGACGGTTCCTCCGCCAGGCTGAACACCCAGTCGTCCCGCCGCGCCTTGGCCGAGTTGTCGGCGACGTGCACGCCCAGGGCGTCGAGGATGCCGAAGAACTCCGCCTCGTCGCGCGCCGTGGTCTTGGCGAGCGCGACGCGGGCGCGGATGTCGCCGACCAACGAGTAGCCGCCCGAGCGCATGATCTCCTTCTCGGCCCGGCCCAGGTAGACGCTCCTGCGGCTCCTGGGCCCGCCCGCACCTGCCCGCCCGCGCGCCTTCGACGGAGATTCGGGCGCCCGGTCGTTGGAGAGCCCCGACAGCCCGCGCTCGCGCGCCATGTCCTGCAGGTCTCGGTTGAGGTCCTCGGGGTGCTGGGTCTGCATGCGGTAGCCGGTGCGGAGGTTGGCGTTGTTCACGACGATGTGCGCGTGCGGTATGCCGCGGGCGTTGTCGTCGTGGTAGACGATGGCGATCTCGTGGTCGTCGAAGTGCCTGAGCGCCCACGAGCACGCGAGCTCGCGCAGCGTCGCCAGGTCGATGTCGTCGCCGGGGTCCGGCGAGAGCACGAAGTGCTTGAACGTGCGCGCGGGCTTGCCCCTCCAGGGTGCGTCCGTGCCGAACGCGGCGCGCGTGGCGTCCATCTCGGCGTCCCAGGCGCAGGCCTCCTTGGCGTCTTCCCCCAGCGCGCCGGCGTCGCGCTCGTCGTAGCTCAGGTTGAACAGGTCGCGCGCCAGGGCGCGGCCTCCCTTCTCGAGGTAGCGGCGGATGCCGCCCGTCGAGCCGTGGCCGCTTATCGGCTTCAGGATCGGCATGGCGAGCCCTCCACGAGCGAGTCGGCGCCGATGCGCCCGAGCTCGGCCGCCATCTCGCGGGCCGCGCCGTTCACGTCGGCGAGCTCGTGCTCGATCGTTGGGATGCTCTCCGCGACGAGGTCCCGGTCGACGTGCCCGTGGCGGGCGTGGAAGTTGATGAGGTTCATCGCGTGCACTGCCTGGTTGTAGTGGTAGCCCCACTTCGTGAGCTCCCGAGACATCGACCAAAGGGCCCTGCGGTCCACGAGTATGCGGTGCTCGTCTCCCGCGTTGGCATCCGTCGACAGCGGTATGCGAACGAGGTAGCGCAGGTACTCCGACTTGCTGAGGCCGGCGCGCTCGCACCGCTCGCAAAGCGCGTCGTAGTCGCTTCCCTCCATGCGGAACGTGACGCGACGCTCCTTGCCTTTGGCGGCGTCGGCTTCCTCTTTCATGGCGGATTCCTTTCCTCGGGCCCGCCGTGCGGCGGGCGCGTTTCTCTAGGGGCGCGGGGGATCCCCCGCAGGCGGCGGCCCGGCTCGGGCGCCGCCTCTGGGACCGGGCCTCGCGAAAGCGGGCTCTTAAACGGCCCGCGGCATGACGGGTCCGAGGCCGCCCGGTCCCCAAGTGCTATGGACGCCCGACCGAAGTGTCGGACGCCATAGGCTACTTGCTGGATTTCGAGCCTGAGGCCCCTCTGCGGCGCTTTCGGGCATCGGTGCCCGCATCCGCGTACGGCGCGGTCATGATCGCCATCTCGCGCAGCAGCGAGAGGTCGGCCGCGCTCGGGCTCTCGGGCGGGCTCTCGAGGAAGTCGGCGACGAGCCTCGCGGCCTTCGCGATGCGCCCGTCGGGGCCGGCCTGCGCCTTCCCCTCGCTCCTCACGTAGTCGGAGAGCTCCCGCTTGGTGCGCCGCCAGGGCTCCATGGCGGCGTGCATCTCCGCCTGGCGCTCCTTCGGCATGTCCGCGAGCGAGCGCACCGCCTCGGCGGAAAGGTTGCCGCGGTCGGCCTCGGCGGCCCACTCGGGCGAGAGGTCCTCCGCGATTCGGCGGGCCAGCCTCTCCTCGCGCGCGATGGTCTTGCCGGAGACCTTGCGGCCCGTCTGCCGCTCGATGATGGCGGCCTTCACGTCGTCGACGCGCATGCCGGAAAGCGAGGGGTCCTCGGAGCGCAGGCGCACGGCGTCGCCCCTGAGCGCCTCGGTCGCGGCGGCGCGCTCGGTCACGGTGAGCGCGCGGGTGAAGTAGTTCGCGGCGTGGAGCAGCGTCACCGCCCTCTCGTCGTCGATGCCCTCTATCACGCGGCAGGGCATCCTCTCGTAGGCGGGGTCGTCCTTCGCGAGCAGCGCGTAGGCGGCCTTGCGCCGGTGCCCGGAGACCATCTGCCACGAGCCGTCGCCCACCTTGCGAACGAGCGGCAGGTCGGTGAGGCCGTCCTGGCGTATGGACTCGGCGAGCTCGGCTATGCCGGCCGGGTCCATGGAGTACGCGGCGTTCGCCGGGTGGTCGGCGATGTCTGCCACCGCGATCTCGGACACCGGGTAGCGGCCGCGGGTGCGCGACGCGCCGTCGAGGAGCCCCGTGATGGTGAAGCCCGCGGCCACCTGGCTAGGCGAGCTCACGGGACACCTCGTCGGCGAGAGCCTCGTAGTCGCGCGCGGGGCGGCTCCCAGGCTCGAATGCCGCCACCGGCTTCCACTGCCAGCTGCCCTCGCAGACCTTGCTGCTCGCGTGGATAACCGTCTCGAACTGCTCGCCCGGGAAGAACCCGTCGAGCACGGCCGCGCCTGTGGCCTCGGCGTTGGTCATGCGGCCGGGAACGCAGGTGCGCAGTATCTTCCAGCGGGGCGTGGGCATGCGCAGCGCGTCGGCGATGGAGCGCGTCGCCTCCACGGTGAGCGCCGTGCCGCGCATCACGGTGGAGTCGAGCTTCACGGGGATGACGACCATGCCGCCCTCCGCGGCGGCGAGGTAGGCGTTAAAGGCGAGTCTGCGCATCACGGGGCTGCAGTCGATGAGGCAGACGTCGTAGGAGTCCGAGGCGTCGTCGAGGGCGAACTTGAGGCGCTGCTCGCGCAGGAGCATCTCGTTCTGGTCGACGAGGTCGATGGTCGAGGCCACCACGTCGAGGTCCTCCCCGGCGGCGTAGGCGACCTCCTCCACGGGGGCGCCGCCGTAGAGCAGCTCGACCGAGGTGCGCCGCTCGGAGGCGGCCCGGTCGTAGAGGGCGAAGAAGTCTGTGGCAGACGCCTGCGGGTCGAGGTCGACGAGCAGGGTCCGAAGGCCCCGGGCGGCGAAGATGGCCGCCAGGTTCACGGCGGTCGTCGTCTTGCCGACGCCGCCCTTGTAGTTGGAAATTGCTATCGTGCGCATGGGTCGCGTCCTCTCTAGCGTGGGGCGCGCCTCGCCGCATCCGGTCCGGCGCGCCCCGAGTCTCGGAGCGTCGGGACAAAACCGTACAGATTTGTCCGACAAGCGGAGTGTACCACGAAAACGTACGGATATGTACGCTTTCGTGGTACATCACCATGCTATAATCCTAGATATCAATCATCCAGCGGGGCCTTTGGCAAGCGCCGCTTCGAGTTAGGTCAGGTTAGATGAAGAACTAGCGATGCCCGTTTCGGGTACCCCATACGACCACTCTGTACATCCGGTCGCGCTTCAGGGTGCCGCATCGCTTCAGTGTCTTCTCGTTCCGAATCCATACATCGCGTGCCTGACCCTGCGCGACCTCCTCTCAAAGGAGCTCGCCATGCAACTGAATCTCACTCACATCAGCTATACCTACCCCGGTACGGCATCGCCTGCCATCGAAGACGTCAGCGCCACGTTCCCATCGGGATGGACGGGCATCATCGGCGACAACGGATGCGGGAAGAGCACGCTCGCCCGTATCGCCGCCCGCGCTATTACACCCGATTCCGGGACAGTGAGCCCGAGTCTGTTCGCGTCGTATTGCCAGCAAGACTCGACGCAGGAACCGGACGATCTCTTCGATCTCGCATCGGATTGGGGCAAGGAGGCGCAACGGGCAAGGGCACTGCTCCGCATCGAAGACGACTGGTTCTGGCGCTACGACACGCTCTCGGGCGGTCAACAGAAGCGGATCCAAATCGCATGCGCCCTCTATGCACAACCAGATATCCTCATCATGGACGAGCCGACCAACGACCTCGATGCCGCCACGCGCGACATCGTGAAGGAGGCGCTGGCCTCCTTCAGCGGCATCGGCATCCTCATCTCGCACGATAGAGACCTGCTCGATAGCCTTGTGGGCCAGAGCCTCATGTGCGAGGGCGCGCGTTGGACCATGCGCCCCGGCGGGTACTCAAAGGCAAGCGACCAAGCGGCGAGCGAACGCGCCTCTGCGATGAGGGATCGCGAGCAAGCCTCTCGTGAAGCGAAGCGCCTGAAGGCAGAAGCCCAGCGCAGGAGCGAAGAGGCGGCACGTCAGAAGGGCAAGCGAAGCAAGCGCGGTTTGAGCAAAAAAGACAGCGACGCTCGCGAGAAGATCGGACGCGCCATAGTCTCTGGCAAGGACGGCGTTGCAGGGAGGCTCTCGTCCAAAATGAGCGGACGGCTCGCAAAGGCCGAGGCAGAGCTTTCCAAGAAAACCGTCTCGAAAAGATACGACCATCGTATCGGCGAGTTCGGCGTCACTGCACGCTCAAGTTGCGTGGCGCACTTGGAGGCATCGCGACTGTCTGCTGGCGAGTTCTCGATAGATGTGCCGGAGCTCTGGATCTCACCAACGGATCACGTGGTGCTGACCGGTGCGAACGGAACGGGAAAGAGCCTGGTGGTACGAAGCATCATCGAATCTGTTCCTGATAATGTCAAAGTTGCGTACGTTCCCCAGGACGTCGGGCCAGAGGAACGCGAGCGAGCCCTGAGGCATCTCCGAGACCAGGACCAGGAGACGAAAGGTCGCATCCTCTCCATCGTGGCGCGGTTGAACTCCGACCCTGACAGACTGCTCGATGGCGACGATTTGAGTCCTGGCGAACTCCGCAAACTCATGCTTGCTGAACAGCTTGTTACGAATCCCAACTTCCTCGTACTCGACGAGCCTACGAATCATCTTGATGTGGGCTCTATTGAGGCGCTGCAGGAAATGCTGAGCGGTTTCTCTGGCGCGTTACTGTTGGTTACGCATGATAGACAGCTGTCGGAGGCAGTCACGCAGATTGGCTGGGAAACTATTCAAGGTGAAAGCCTGATGAGATTGCTGGTCGTCTAAACAATGGGTTTTATAAAAGAGCCTTGTCGGGCGGATTTGCAGCTTCAGTTTGCAATTATTGTTTAACTCCGCGTGGGAAGTCGCAAGCGGCTTGCTCGTGACGACAGCGACTATTGCCAAAGGGTGGAACAAATAAGGACTCATAGAAATCCTTGGTCGGTGTGCTAACATGATTACAGTGAGTAAGTAAGTCTTCAATAACACTAAGCCATTACATAATAAAAAGGCGGTGAAGGCTTAGGATGTCGAAGCTGCCCGGAAAGATGACGCGAAAGCAGCACTGGGTGCCGCGGTTCTACCTGCGCCATTTCGCGGATTCCTCCGGGCAGCTTCATGCCTACAGCAGACAGAAGGGCTCCTTCTTCCGCACGAATTGCGAGAACCTTTGCAGCATGCGCGATCTTTATGAGGTCGAGCATGCCGATGCGACAGGCGATGCGACAGACAGATTCTATGCGCAGAACCTCATCGAGGTTAAGCTATCTGAGCTCGAGAGCCGCATCGCGCCGCTTTACGATCGCTTTTTGGAACGCCAGAAAGAAGACCAGTGCGAAGACGAAGGGTATTCTGATGGGAAAGCCGCCGTTTGCGAGCTGGCAGCAAATATCATCGTCCGGCACCCTATCAGTATGCGCGTCGACAAGAAATGGTCACGCGAGACTGCCGAAGAGCTGCTCAGAAACGTTCATCTGACACCCTATGAGCTCGGCTTGCTCGATTGGTCGGATTGGCGCGGGGATTCCCAAGCGGTGGTCGAGCTTGCCGCCGCCGCAACCATGCTCTTCTCCAACGATGATATTGTGCCAGTTAACCGTATTCGAAAGGCTTTTTTTGAGAAGAGCTTCTCCATCCTTAGGGCACCCGTCGGCTCAGGGTTCGTTACGACGTCGATGCCTATGTTCATCATCGGGCCCGAGGACGACTCGTACGATTTTCATCTCGCGTATATGCCGTTGAGCAGTGAGTATGCTGCGGTCTTTTCAGATGACCCTCTATTTCCGCCGTTTGCGAGACTCGGTTTTTCGGGCGTCGAGTTCATGAACCGACTTCTTCTGCTTAACTGCGAGCATTGGGATGTCGCCATATCGAGGGGAAGCGGCCCGCTCGAGCACGCGGTACGCGATTGGAGTCAAGCGAACAGTGCCGAATTCATGCACGAGATGTTCACGCGCGACGGCAGGGAGCTATCCCTCGACACAGTGATCTACGACCGCTCGAAGAAGAAGGGGCAGACGATGATCGATACCATCGACCGTGGCTGCCTCGAGGGCGGCTGCCTTGATGACGAGGACCTGCGCATCATCTTCGAGCACCTTCTGGGGAGAAGACGGCAAGGACCGGGAACATTAAAGGGTCAAGCAGCGTATTGATAAAATTGACCCCGCCAGCAATAACCGCAAAGGATAGATAGGGCTTTAAGGATGGATGCAGGAAAAGCAACGATAAGCGGCGTGTTCAACGGATCGCGCCTGCTCGAAATACCTTTTTACCAAAGGGCGTACGTCTGGGGAGAAGAGCAATGGGAGCGTTTCCTCGGCGACATGGAGTTCGTCACGGCCTCGAAGCGGCCCTATTTCCTGGGCTCCATCATCCTGAAGCAGGCCTCCTCCGGCAACACCTGGTCCGAGGTCTCCGAGGTTCGCACCGTCATCGACGGCCAGCAGCGACTCACGACCATGGTCATCTTCTTCAAGGCACTCTGTGCAAAAAACGGCACCAACAATTTGTTTGAGCGAGATTTCGTCCTGGAGACCGGCGATGTCGCCTTGCGGCACGGCAAGTACGACCGGCAGGATTTCGAAAAGGTCGTCAGCGCCACGGGCTGCGAACCCCTCGAGGGCTCCTCGGCCATCGTCCTTGCCTACAACTACTTCCTCAAGAATATCGACCCGGAGAAGGTCGACAGGAACACGATCAAGTCGAACGTCCAGTTCGTCTGCATCGATCTTACCGAGGGCGAGGACGAGCAGCAGATATTCGACACCATCAACTCGCTCGGGGTGCGCCTGACGACGGCGGAGCTCCTTAAGAACTACTTCTTCAACCGCGAGAACGAGCAGGCGTTCAAGGAGTGCTGGGAAGACGTCTTCGAGCCCACGGCTGAGAAGAGGGAGTATTGGGAGCAGGAGATCGTTACCGGGCGCATCAAGCGCACGCTCGTCGACCTCTTCTTCGACGCGTTCCTCCAGATTCTGGTCCAGGACAAGAGGCGTGGCGTCACGACCGAGGACAAGCTCTTCTATTCGCGTACTTCGAACCTCTTCCAGTCCTACAAGGATTTCATCGGCAGGTACTGCAACGGCGACAAGGTCGAGATTCTCGACAACATGAAGGCGTATGCCGAGGCGTTCGAGTCCACGTTCGACCCTGGCTACTGCGACGCGGACATCCCCTCCGCTTCCGGCGTCGAGCGCCTGAACGTGCTGATATTCGGCCTCAAGAACTCGACGCTCATCCCGTACGTGCTCTACGTTCGAAAGAACGCGGAGTCTTCGAGCGAGGAATCTAAGATCTACGCCCTGCTTGAGAGCTACATCGTCCGCCGAATGCTGGTTCAGGCGACCACGAAGAACTACAACAGGCTGTTCACCTCGCTGATCTTGAACGAGGTGAAGGACGCGGAGGCGCTGAGGAAGGCTCTCGAAGCCAATGACGAGGCGACGACGTACATGCCCGGCGACGCCGAGGTTCGAGCGGCATTCGAGGAATCGTGTCTGTACAACCTCCAGTCCAAGGGCGTCCTCTATCTGCTGGAAAGCGCCATTCGTCCGGGCATGAGCAGCACGGCCCTGCTCGGGTTCAACCAGTACACCCTCGAGCACATGATGCCCAAGAAGTGGCGCAACAAATGGGGAGCCCTCGACGATGAGGCTGCCACGCGAAGGGACCGGAAGCTCCTCACGCTCGGCAACCTCGCCATCATCACGCATTCGCTCAACGCCTCCATCCGCGATGCCGATTGGCCCACCAAGAAGCAGGGAAAGGGATACAAGGACGGCCTTGCCCTCTGCGCCGCCGGCCTTGCGACCATGGCCGGCGCCCTAGAGAAGGAGTCTTGGAACGAGGGCGATATCGCCGATCGCGCCGAATGGCTTGCGGACAAGGCGTTGGAGGTCTGGCGCTAAGCCCTACCTGCGTCCCATCTCGAAGATGCTTGCGGTGTCGGAACCCGCATCGATGACGGATGGAACCGGCTCTTCCAAAAACGTAGTTCGTGGCGATGTCTCTTCCGTCGGCGCGTCAAGAGGCTCGCCGAGCGCTAGGAAGAACCTCATCACGTGCTCAATTCTCTGTTGCAGGGACTCGCTCAGCTCGCCGTAGGAGGCCGCCAGCCGCACCTCCTTGGCCAATTCCGCCATCGAGTCCCTCAGTGCCTTCTGCACGCTCACGGAGGGCCTCACCTCGACCTGGGTATCGGTGAGCTTGGCGATGATGTAGTCCTGCCTGTTCATGCCGCTCCAGGCTGCCATCTCGCATATGAGCTTGCGCTCCTCGGGCGTGCAGCGGAACGCCATCGTCTTGCTGCGCTTGCGGGCGCTGTTCTCGCACGGCATCCTTCTTACCCCCTCGCCCCGTCGAGCGCGGCGGCCATCTCGTCCTGCTTCGTGGGGAACAGGTGCGCGTAGCGGTAGGTGATGTCCACCGCCTCGTGGCCCATGCGCTCGGCGATGGCCAGCGCGGAGAAGCCCATCTCTATCAGCAGGCTCACATGGCTGTGGCGTATGTCGTGTATGCGGATGCGCTTCACGCCCGACGCCTTGCACCCGCGCTCCATCTCGTGGGCCAGGAAGTGCTTGGTCACGGCGAACAGGCGCTCGTCGGGGGCGACGTCGTCGCGCATCTCGATGAAGTCCGCCATCTCGTCGCGCAGGAAGGCGGGCATGACGATCGTGCGCACGGACTTGGGCGTCTTGGGGTCGGTCACGGTGTCAACGCCGTTGAGGCTCTGGTACGACTTGTTGATGCGCAGCCGCGAGCTCTCCAGCATGAAGTCGGACGGCGTGAGCGCCAGGAGCTCGCCGCAGCGTATGCCCGTCCAGTAAAGCAGCTCGAAGGCGTGGAATGAGAGAGGCTTGTCCATGACGGCCTCGCTGAACCTCAGGTACTCGTCCTTGGTCCAGAACTGCATCTCGCCGCCCTTCTTCGAGCCTATCTTGTCGACCCTGCGCACCGGGTTGTCGCTGAGGCCGTAGTAGCGCTCGGCGTGGTTGAAGATGGCGTTGAGCTGGTTGTTCACTGTGCGCAGGTACGTCGGTGCCCAGGGCTTCCCGTCGGCGTCCCGGTGCTCGGTGAGCTCGTTTTGCCACCTGATGACGTCGATCGGCCTCACGTCGCACATGCGCATGTCCCCGAAGAACGGCACGAGCTTGTCGTTGATGATGTACTCCTTGGTGATCCACGTGTGCTCGCGTATGCGCGGCTTCACCTCGGAGGCGTACACCTCGACGAACTCGGAGAACGTCATGTCCATGGCCCCGCCGTTAAGGCTCTTGAACTGGCTCTCCCACACTGCGGCCTCCACCTCGGAGGAGAAGCCGCGCTTCGTCTTGTGGCGCTTCGAGCCGCGGGCGTCGCGGTAGTAGCACTGCACGTAGAACGTGCCGTTGCCGTCGTCCTTGTACACGGGCATGTCAGTCCACCTCCGGGAAGTACAGGGCGTCGAAGACGTCGCTTCGAACGCGCCCGCGGATGACCACGCGCCCGCGCGCCTCCTGCTCGGCGTTTATCTTCCTGATCACCTCGTAGGCGCTGCCTTTCTTGATCCTCAGCAGCTCCGCAACCTCGTCGGCGTCCAGCATGTGCGGCCTCGGCGTCTTCGCCACCTTCTCGTCCATGGCTCCTCCAATCAATGGCGTACGGATACGTACGGTTCACAGATTCAGAGTAAACGTACATATCTGTACTGTCAATAGAATTGCGTACATTTGCGTACGCTGATAAGATGTGCTGGTACGTAATTCCAGGAGGAGGGCTCATGTCCGTAGGCGAGAACATAAGGCGGTACCGCAAGTCGCGCGGCATGACGCAGGCGCAGCTCGCCGAGGCGGTCGGCCTGACCGAGGGGGCCGTGCGCCACTACGAGAGCGGCATCCGCGCCGTGAAGCCCGAGCTGCTCGAGTCCATCTCCGCGGCGCTCGGCGTGTCCGTCAACGCCCTCAAGGATTACGGCGTCGAGACTGCGGGCGACCTCATGTCGCTGCTCGTGCGGCTCGAGGACTCCTTCGGCATCGTGCCCGCAGCCGACGGCACGGGCCTCTCCCTGAACCCCAAGGCGCCGCACGCGCCCAAAGCCGCGATGGCGATCGAACTGTGGGCAGAGAAGCGCGCGCAGCTCGAAAACGGCAAGATCGACGCCGACGAATACGAGGACTGGAAAGCCTCGCTGTAGCGGCTCTCCGCATTTCGCGATCAACGCAACCGAATCAGGACGGTGGACCAGGCGGCGAGCGCCGCTCGGGCCTGCGTAAGCTGAGTTTTTACTCCCCATTGCATGCCAAGGCATTTCCGGTGCACCTGGGGAGTAAATGACGCGGTGGCTTACACGGCGGCACGCGGCAGTACGCCGCGGCATTTCCCCTGGTTACTCCCGTTTTCATTGAGGCGGCGAGATTCTTTACTCCCCATTAACCACCTGGGAAAACGCTGTGAGAAGACCGCCGAAAAGCCTATTGAGTTCGATTTGAGTTTCACAGGCCCCGAAACGGCCCCGTTTGGCTCTCGGAGACAAAAATCGCGCGTCTACTCACTTGGGATGAATCCTTACTCCCGTTCCTCCGAATGCCGCACCGTGCCTTGCCGTCTTGAAACACGGGGGAGTAAATTGCGAAATCGCAGGTGAAAGGGAGTAAAACGACAAAGAAAAAGCCTCCGTCCCAACGCGGGAACGGAGGCTCGGTTATCGTATTTACTCACCAACATCGCTGGCGGCTTTGCCATGACTCTCGTACGAAACGAAACTCAGCGGCACAGTGCGGCACTCAAAAATGCAGGTCAGAACCCTATCAGCCTACTCCCACTCAATCGTCGCGGGGGGCTTGGGGGTGATGTCGTAGCACACGCGGTTGGCGCCCGGCACCTCCGCCACGATGCGGCTGGAGATCTTCGCCAGCAGATCGTAGGGCAGCTTCGCCCAGTCGGCGGTCATGGCGTCGGAGCTTTCCACGGCGCGCAGGATGATGGGGTGCTGGTAGGTGCGCTCATCGCCCATGACGCCCACCGACTTGATGTCGGGCAGCACGGCGAAGTACTGCCAGCAGCTGTGCTCGCTGTTGCGTTCGCCGGTTTCCTCGAACAGGCGCTGGTTGTACGCGTCAAGTTCCTCGCGCACGATGGCGTCGGCGTTCTTCAGAATCTCAAGCTTCTCGGGGGAAACCGCGCCGATGATGCGGATGGCCAGGCCAGGGCCGGGGAAGGGCTGGCGATGCACGATATGGTCGGGCAGGCCCAGCGCCGTGCCGAGCGCGCGCACCTCGTCCTTGAAGAAGTGGTCAAGCGGCTCGATCAGATCGAAATGCACGCCCTCGGGGAACGGGATGAGGTTGTGGTGGCTCTTGATGGTTGCCGCCTTGCCGCCCGTCTTGCGCGCGCCGGACTCGATGATGTCGGGGTAGATGGTGCCCTGGGCCAGGTACTTCACGCCGTCGAGCTGCTGGGCCACGGCGAAGAACTCCTCCCAGAACTGCGTGCCGATGATGCGGCGCTTCTGCTCGGGATCGGTGACGCCGTCGAGCAGCTTGGCGTAGCGCTCCTCGGCGTGAACGTGGATGAAGTCGACGTCGAACTGCTTGGTGAACACTTCCTCGACCTGCTCGGGCTCGCCCTTGCGCAGCAGGCCGTGGTTGACGAACACGCAGGTCATCTGCTTGCCGACGGCGCGAGCGCCCAGCGCGGCCACCACGGAGGAGTCGACGCCGCCCGAAAGGGCCAGGATGACGCGGTCGGAGCCGACCTTCTCGCGGAAGTCGGCGGTCAGGGTGTCCACCAGGTTGTCCATGGTCCAGTTCGGCTCAAGCCCGCAGATGTCGAACAGGAAGTTCTTGAGCATCTGGTTGCCGAACTGGGTGTGCTTGACCTCGGGGTGGAACTGCGTGGTGTAGATCTTGCGCTCGGGGCACTCCATGGCGGCCACGGGGCACACGTCGGTGGAGGCGACTACGGAAAAGCCGGCGGGAACGTCCTTCACGGCATCGAAATGGCTCATCCACACGGTTTGATCGGCCGGCGTGCCCTTGAACAGCGCGCCGCCGGAGACGTGCAGCTCGGCGGGGCCGTATTCGCCCACCTCGGGGTGGTACACGCTGCCGCCCAAGGTGACGGAGGTCACCTGATGGCCGTAGCAAAAGCCCAGGATCGGCACGCCCAGCTCGTAGATGGCAGGGTCGACGCGCGGCGCGTCCTCGGCGTTGACGGAGGCCGGGCCGCCGGACAGGATGATGGCTGCAGGTGCCATCTCGCGCACCTCGTCGGCGGTGATGTCGCACGGTACGATTTCGGAGTACACGTGCAAATCGCGCACGCGGCGGGCGATCAGCTGCCCGTACTGCGCGCCGAAGTCGAACACGACGACTTTCTGGCTGATGGAACTGGACGATGCGGTGCTCACTAGAGGCTCCTTCTTCGGTTGTATCACGCTGCGCCCGCCGCGCTTGCGGCTGCACTTTTGCCTGGGTTTTCGTATCGGCGATTGTACATTAAGCTGCGTGAATCCATACTTCTCAGCTGTGTATCTCCAACACAACGCTACGCAAGGTTCATGCGCAGGCCATGGTTTCGGCGTTCGTCATGTCCGTGGTGCTCATCAAGTTCCTGATGGGGTACATTAAGAAGAACGACTTCACGGCGTTCGGTTGGTACCGCATCGTGGTGGGCGCGCTGGTGCTCGGCGTCTTCGCGCTGCAAACCGCGGGCATTCTGACGTAAAGGCATGCGCTCGGCGCTTCTCCGCCCGCTCCGTGAGCTCAAGCAATGCACGGGGAAAGGGAAGGGAAGCGGTGCTTAGCCAGTTCAGCAGCATCTTCACGCAGATGGTGGCCCTGTTCGCCGCTATAGGCGTCGGCTATATCTGCAAGAAAACGGGCGTTATGGACGCCGATTTCGACAAGAAGCTCTCGGGGCTTGTCCTGAGCGCCACGTTGCCGGCGCTGATCTTGGCATCGGTGCTTAACGTGGGCACCTTGCCCGATCCCGTGCTTATGGCCCAGATTATCGGGCTTTCCGTGCTCAGCTATGCGATATTCATCCCTATCGCGTACCTTGTCACCTATGCGCTGCGCATCCCCGACGGCCGGCGCGGCGTGTACCGCTTCATGCTCATCTTCGGCAACACGGGCTTCATCGGCTACCCTGTGCTGTCGGCGATCTTCGGGCCGCAGACGGTCGTATACGCGGTTGTGTACAACATCGTGTTCAACCTGCTGTCGTTCACCTTCGGCGCCTGGCTCATCGCATCGGACAACGAATACGGCGTCAAGGTGCGCATGAGCTGGCGCGATTTCGTCACGCCCTGCAACATCGCCACGCTCGCCACCATGGCGCTGGCGTTTTGCGGCGTGCATGCCGTGCCCGTTGCGGGGCCGGCGCTTTCCACCATCGGCAGCTTCACCACGCCCGCCACGCTGCTCATCGTCGGCTCGTCGCTGGCGAACCTTCCCGCTGCCAAACTTTTGGGAACCCCTCGCTTGTGGATCGCGTGCCTGATGCGCATGGTGGCCATCCCGCTGCTCATCTTCGCCGTCATGCGGTCCCTTGCCGGCGGCGCGTTGCTGGGAGTGGTCGTGGTGTTGGCGGCCATGCCTGTGGCCACCAACGGCACCATGTTCTGCTACCAGTACGGCGGCGACGCCAAGACCATGGCGCAGGGCACCTTCGTCACCACCATCTTGGCGCTGGTCACCATCCCGTTGCTGGCAACGTTCTCGGTTGTTTTGTAGCCGGGGCGGGGCGCTTGCTCCATTTGCCCCATTTACCTACTCTATTCCTCAGATTTTCCCGAATCGGCATGTGGTTTTGCTATGATGATGCCCACGCGAGGGCCGCTTTCGTCCTGCACAGCGCGCGTCTGGTACTCGACGCGCCGCGCGGCCATGCTCGTTACCGCTCAAGAACAGGAAGGAACGCCGATGTCTGATCAGAACAGCTCGTTCGAGCAGATCCAGGAACATCGTGCAAAGATCGACGAGCTTGACCGCCAGATCGTCGCGCTGCTCAACAAGCGCGCCGGTCATTCGCTGGTCATCCGCGGCCTGAAGCCCGGTGCGCACCTGGGTCTGTACGACCCCAAACGCGAAGAGGAGATCTTCGAAAAGGTGGACAGCTATAACGAGGGCCCGCTCTACAACGATAACCTCCGCGAGATCTACGGTACTATCCTGAAAGTCATGAAGGAGACTCCGTCAGCATGAGCGAGCAGAGAATCGAAGCGAAACTGCCGGATTACGGCACCCGTACCGATGAGATAACCATCTACGCCGGCCCTTGCTCGGTCGAAAGCGAGGAGCAGTTCTTCGAGGTGGCCGAGTGCATCAGCGACCTGGGCCTTACCTGGATTCGCGGCGGCGCGTACAAGCCGCGCACCAACCCGCACAGCTTCCAGGGCCTTGGCGAGGAAGCCCTTAAGATCATGAAGGCCGGCGGCGAGAAGTACGGCCTGAAAACGCTTACGGAGGTCATGGATTCCGAGCATTGCGAGCTGGTGCATTCCTACGTGGACGGCCTGCAGGTGGGCGCCCGCAACTTCCAGAACTTCAGCCTGCTGAAAAACATCGGCAAGGTCACGAAGGATTCCCGCAAGCTGGTGCTGTTCAAGCGCGGTTTCGCAGGCACCATCGCCGAGTGGCTGGCGGCTACGGACTACATCACCATGGAGGGCAACGACAACGTCGTGCTGTGCGAGCGCGGCTTGCGCACGTTCGAGACGGCCACGCGCTTCACGCTCGACATCTCGGCCGTGCCCGTCATCCATAAGCAAAGCCTGCTGCCTATCTGCGTGGACGTTTCCCATCCGGCCGGCGTTCGCGACCTGGTGCCCAGCCTGGCGCGCGCCGCGGTCGCCGTGGGCGCCGACTCCATCATGATTGAGGTGCATCCCAACCCGCCGGCGGCGCTTTCCGACGGCCCGCAGCAGCTGACCCCGGCGCAGTTCCGCGTCCTGGTCGAGGAGCTGCGCGAGATCGCCGCGGTGTTCGGGAAGAAGATCGTCTAGCAGTCGCGAAGCGTTTTGCATAACGTAACGAAGGCGGATCGGGAAACCGGTCCGCTTTTTTCGCGTGCGGTATCGAACATCCTCTGGCCATGCTGTGCATGCTCGGCATGAATAGGGCGCGCGCCGCTCGGAAGCGGTACAATCATCAGTCGCGCCTTGCGCGCTTTGAACCTGCAACCGCACGTGAACATCATGTTAGGAAGCCCTATGCCCGTCGACATCACCACGCTCAACGGCCCCCAGCGTCAGGCCGTCGAATGCACCGAAGGCCCGCTTTTGGTTTTGGCTGGTGCTGGATCAGGCAAAACGCGCGTGCTCACGTACCGCATCGCGCACATCCTGGAAGATTTGAACGTGGCGCCGTGGGAGATCTTGGCCATCACGTTCACCAACAAGGCGGCCGCCGAGATGCGCGAGCGCTTGCAGGGCCTGGTCGGCCCGCGCAGCCGCGGCATGTGGGTGTCCACCTTCCACAGCATGTGCGTGCGCATGCTGCGCGCCGACGCCGAGCGCCTGGGATTCTCGAAGAGCTTCACCATCTACGACACCGATGATCAGAAGCGCCTGTACAAGGAGATCATGGCCGAGCTGGACATCGACCCGAAGCGTTTTCCCATAAACGCCCTGATGAACCGCATTTCCACGGCGAAAAACGAGCTGAAGGTGCCCGGTAACTTCGCCAAGGAGGCCAACGACCCGGTGGGCAAGGTGGCCGCGCGCGTGTACGAGAAGCTGCAGGAACGCTTGAAGCAGGCCAACGCCTTCGACTTCGACGACCTGCTGCTTTACGCGTATCTGCTGCTGAAGAACCATCCCGACGTGCTCGAGGCCTATCAGCTGCGCTTCCGCTACATCATGGTCGACGAGTACCAGGACACCAACCACGCGCAGTACGAGATCACGCGCCTTTTGGCCGAGCAGCACGGCAACATCATGGTGGTGGGCGACGACGACCAGTCCATTTACAGCTGGCGCGGCGCCGACATCCGCAACATCCTGGAGTTCGAGAAGGATTACCCCCAGTGCACCACGGTGAAGCTGGAGCAGAACTACCGCAGCGTGGGCAACGTGCTGGCGGCGGCCAACGCCGTCATCGCGAACAACCAGCATCGCAAGGTGAAGAAGCTGTTCACCGACCAGGAGGACGGCGAGAAGATCCACGTGTACATGGCTTCCGACGAGCGTGACGAGGGCCGCTGGATCGCCGGCGAGATCGAGAAGCAGCGCCAGAAGGGGCTGTCCTACAACCAGGTGGCGGTGTTCTACCGCACCAACGCCCAGTCGCGCATGCTTGAAGATATGCTGCTGCGCGCCGGCGTGCCGTACCGCATCGTCGGCGGCACGCGATTCTTCGACCGCGCCGAGATCCGCGACGTCATGGCCTACCTCACGCTGGTGGTCAACCCTGCCGACGACATCGCGGCCAAGCGCGTCATCAACACGCCGCGCCGCGGCATCGGCAAGTCCACGGTGGAGCGTATCGAGCAGTTCGCGCGCGAGATGGACATGACGTTCATGGAGGGTGCCGAGATCGCCATCGCCGATCCCGAGCTGCGCGCCGCCACGCGTCGCAGCGTGGGGGAGTTCGTGCAGATCATCAAGGACGCGCAGTCCTACTCGGGCGACCTGCGCAAGTGCATTGAAGCCGTCATCGACAAGTCGGGCCTGATCAGCGCCTTGCAAGCCGAGAACACCGACGAGGCGCGCGGGCGCGTGGAGAACATTCAGGAGTTCCTGTCCGTAGTCGACGAGTTCGTGGACACCCACGACGAGGAAGACGCGGACTACGCCGCTCCCACGGTAGGCGAGCAGGGCGGGGAAGGTGAAGGCGCCGCCGAGCCCGTGCGCGTGCTACGCGGCGATTCGCTGGCCGACTTTTTGGAGTGGGTGCGCCTGCGCACCGACCTCGACACCATGGACGAGGATGGTCAGGCGGTCACCATGATGACGGTGCACGCCTCGAAGGGCCTGGAATTCGACTGCGTGTTCGTGGCGGGCATGGAAGAGACGCTGTTCCCGCACATGAACAGCGTCGGCGACGCCGCCGGCATCGAGGAGGAGCGCCGCCTGGCCTATGTCGCCATCACGCGCGCCCGCAAGGTGCTGTTCCTCACCTGCGCCTACACGCGCCAGATCTTCGGTCAGACGCAGGCCAACCCCGTTTCGCGCTTCATCCATGAGATCCCCGGCGAACTTCGCCAGACCATGGGCGTGGGCAGCCAGGGCTTCTCCGGCACCGGCTGGGAGAAGCGCGGCAGCCGCAAGGGCATCTCCGGCAGCGGCGTGGAGGCCGGCGGCGGCCGCGTGTTCGGCCGCTCGAGCGCCAGCGCCCCCGGCGGCAGGTCCGAGCGAGAGCGCCGCGAGGCGCGCACGAACCGTATCGGCGCAGGTCGTTCGGTATCGGGCGCCTATGTGCGTCCCGGTGCGGAGAAGAAGGCGGCCGCCAAGATGACCTTCGCCGCCGGCGATACCGTTGATCACAAGACGTTCGGCCGCGGCAAGGTGACGAAGGTGGATGGCGATACGCTCTACGTTCGTTTCTCAAAGTCCGGGCAAACGAAGAAGCTGCTGAAAGATTACGCGCCAATCGTCAAGATCGGCTAGGGCAAAAGCGACGGTGCGATGCCGTCATGCTGTGGTCTGCATACGGAAGCGCCCCGCAAACCTCGATGGTTTGCGGGGCGCTTCGTTTGTTGGGCATTGAGTGGGGGGACGGTTGAACGGGGGACGGAGGTGTGTTCATGGTCGGGTCCGGCGGCCGGCGCTGCTGCCGCCGGCGAACAGGGGACGGAGGTGCGTACAAGTTGCGAGCCCTGATGGTTCGCAACGGCGCCTTGTTCGCGCCGGCTTCGCGTATGAGCGCGGAAGGCCTGCGCGACGCCCCTTACTTCCCGCACATGTGCGATTCGCACCAGGCGCAGGCGTCGGGGGTTGCCGCCAGGCCGCCCAGGGCCGATTCGCGCAGCTCGAAGGGAAGGCTGCGGCCCACCTTGTACATGGCCTCCACCGTTTGGTCGAAGCCCACCAGGTTGCCGATGCCGGCAAGCGAGGCTTGGGCGCTCACCAGCGCCGTTGCCGCGCCTGAGGCGTTGCGCTTCTGGCACGGCACCTCCACCAGGCCCGCAACCGGGTCGCACACCAGGCCCATCATGTTGGTGAGCGCGTTGCCGGCGGCGTTCAGGCACTGCTCGGGCGTGCCGCCTTCAAGCTCCACGCACGCGGCCGCCGCCATCGCCGCCGCCGACCCGATTTCGGCCTGGCAGCCGCCTTCGGCGCCGGAGACCGTGGCGTTGCGGGTGATCAGGTAGCCCACGGCGGCAGCGCATGCCAGCGCGCGCTGCAGCTGCTCGTCGGAATACCCCTTCGCCTTCTGCAGCGCCAGCAGCACGCCGGGGATGACGCCGGCCGAACCGGCGGTGGGGGCTGCCACGATGCGGCCCATGGAGGCGTTGGTCTCCAACACGGCCATGGCGTAGGAGGCTGCGCTGGCGATGGGCTCGCCGAGCACGTCGGCGTCCGAATCGCGCACCTTCGCCATGCGCTGCGCCTCCCCGCCTAAAAGCCCGCCCATGGATGCGGCCGGCGCGTCGAGCGGCAGGAACGCGGCGTCTTTCATGACGCGCAGCGCGTAGGCAAGATACGTGTCCGTGCCGTCGGCATGTCCGCCGGTCTGCTGCACGGCGGCCTCGCGGCGCAGGAACACCTCGGAGATGGTGGCCTTCTGTGCGGTGCAAAGCGCAAGCAGCTGGGTTCCGTTCGTGAAATCGAGCGTCCGCAGATGCTCGAGCGCCGCTGCTTGCTCGGCTTCCTCGATGGCGGCCTGTGCTTGGCCAAGCGACGCGGCGGGAATGACGCGCACGCCGCGGATCAGGGGGTTTTCCAGAATAGCCGCCTGCGCATCGTCGTTGATGCGCTGGTCGGTCTCAAGCACGGTCCATGCCGTGTCGCCGCGCTGCTCGCGGTACAGGCGGGCCGTGGCGATGTTGACGCCGTGCGCCGAAAGGCTGGTGGCGATATGCGCGAGCACGCCCGGAAGGTCGCGCTGTTGCACCACGATCGAGTGGTTCTCACCCGTGATGTAGACGTCCACCCCGTCGATCTTGCGGATGACGGCCGCGCCGCCGCCTATGCTTTCGCCGCGCACCTCCATGCGGCCGCCTTCGGCGGTGTCGATGACGATATCGATGGTGTTGGGGTGCTCGTAGTCGTCGCAGTCGGGCAGGGGGGTGAACGTGAAGTCGAGCCCCGCCTCGCGGGCATGCGCGAACGAGCTGCGGATGCGCAGGTCGTCGGGTGCGAAGCCGAGCATGCCGGCAACCAAGGCCTTATCAGTGCCGTGGCCGGTCAGGGTATGCGCGAAGCTGCCGAGCAGGCGGAACTCCACGTGCGCCGGCAGGTCCCCGGCCAGCTTTCGCGCCATGTATGCGATGCGCAGCGCGCCGGCGGTGTGGCTGCTCGACGGTCCCACCATCACCGGCCCGATGATATCGGTCAACCCAATCGTCTCCATGTTCGCTCCTTCGCGCATCGCCGCCTTATGCGGTCGTTTCCGTTTCCGTACACTATACCGGCTTGGGGGCGCAGCGCGTAACGGTTTATGCAGGGTTATCGGTTCCAACATGTGGAGGAAACCGTGCTTGGTGCCGTTTCGTTAGCATGGGGCTTTCGAGCTCGGCGCCGCGCCCTCGCCCTGGGGGGGCCGTGACCTTTGCCCTGGGGCTACGATCATCGCTCCGGCGCTGCGCCTCCCAGTTCTGGGCGGTTTTCCCGCCACGATGTCGCGACCCACGCCACCCTGGAGGGCCGTGACCCTCGCCTTGGGGGTGCGCGATGCGAAAAACCGTCTGTTTTGGTCGCTGGCGGTCAAAACAGACGATTGTTCGCGGTCTCGGAAGTGGGAAGTGGACGTTTTTGCCGGTTGTTCGCGTTTGGGCTTTCCGATAGCGCAAATAATCGTGCGTTTTGGCCTTGAGGCTGCGAAGAATCGCCTATTTTGACCACGGCCGGACAAAAACGACGATTCTTCGCCGCGGGAACTCGCTGCTCGGCTCGGCTAATGCCCTGGGAGCTCGGTGCTTAGCTCGAAACTTGGTGCTTAGCTCGATTAACGTTCCGGGGTCCGATGCTCGGCTCGGTTGACGCTTCGAGCCCGGTTTTCGTCTCGGTGCGCGTTGGGGCGTTTTCGCGCGCTGGGCCCCCGGTTTCGTCTTGGCGCACGCTGGGGGGTGGTGTGCGTCGGAGCCCGGTTTTCGTCCTGGCGCGCTGGGGACTCGCCCGGCAACTACGCGCACGACTTTGACCGCCCGGCGTTTTCGTCCCGGCGCGCGCTGGGGGGGGGTGGTGCCCCGGTGGCATCCTCCAAACGGTAAGCCGATCGGAAACCCTCCCCTCGACACCCACATTATCTGGCTGTATTACCTGGCCGTGGCCTCCGGGCCCGGCGGCTTCCTATCAGTCGTTCGGAGCAGCGAGCGTCTTCGGTGGCAACACTCTCCCGGGAGCCCTCGAGGGGGAGGGACGCACGGTCATCCGGGGATGCCCGGTCGGCGGCCCCTCGGGGCTTGGCCAAACTGTAGGCCATGTGCCGAATACTCGCCACAGAAGTTCATCGGCGGCTTATCTCGGACTGTAATGGACGGCGGACGGACCTTGCGTCACCTTTCGGCCGCGGTTTGGGCAGCAGGCGGCGGATGCTGCGTCCGAACGCTGCATCCGCCGGCCGTTTGCGCTCGGTTCGTGGCTGTTCGTTAGGGTTTTGGGCATGCGCGGTAAGCGAGGTTATAATTAATGGTCGGCGTTGCGTCTTTTGCGAACGCTTCGCCGAAAAGGGTAGGACGATGAAGGGCCGGGCGTAACCCGGCTAGCGAAGGAGCGATCACATGGCGGCACCCATCCTGGTGTTCGGTCACAAGAACCCCGACAACGATGCCATCAGCGCAGCTGTTGGCTATGCGTACCTGAAAAACGAGCTGGCCAAGCGCGCCGGCTCCGACGCCGTCTATGAGGCGTGCCGTCTGGGCGGCCTTCCGCCGGAGACCGAGTGGATCTTGGGCGAGAACGGCATCGAGGCCCCGCGCCTGATCGAATCCCTCTCCGAGGGCCAGCAGGTCATCCTCGTCGACCACAACGAGGCCCTGCAGTCCGCCGACGGCCTTGACGCCGCCGAGATCGTCGAGATCGTCGACCATCACCGCCTGGGCGGCCTGGTCACCGCACAGCCGCTGCGTTTCAACGCTAAGCCCGTGGGCTCTACCGCCGCCATCGTGGCGCGCGAGTTCGAGATCGAGGGCGTGGAGCTGCCGAAGGGCATCGCCGCGCTGCTGCTCGGCGCCATGCTCACCGACACCGTCATCATGAAGTCGCCCACCACCACGGATTTCGATCGCGACATCATCGCCCGCACGGCCGCTGCCGTGGGCGTCGATCCGGTCGAGTACGGCATGTCCATCTTCAAGTGCCGCTCCAACCCCGCCGAGCTGCCTGTCGACAAGCTGGTGAACGCCGATGCCAAGGAGTTCGAGCTGTCCAACGGCAACAAGGTCTATATCGGCCAGTACGAAACGGTCGACCTGCAGGCCGTGCTCGGCCGCGAGGCCGAGATCCGCGAGGCCATCAAGGGCCTTGTCGCGGACAAGGGCTACCAGTTCGTGCTGTTCTTCGCCACCGACATCCTGGCCGAGGGCAGCCAGTTCATCTGCGAGGGCGACACCGACTTCGTCAACCGCGCCTTCGACATCGACTGCACCGGCAAGTCCGTCTGGATGCCCGGCGTGCTTTCCCGCAAGAAGCAGGTGGCCGCACCCATCCTGGCGCTCTAGCTCTGCGCTAGCAAACGTCATCGCATAAGGAAGCCCCCGCGCAACCGCGCGAGGGCTTCCTTTCGTTTCCGTACGCATTGCGCACCCGCTCCCTGACACTTCGGGGACGTAGCGTTATCTGTCACACCCCGTTCCGCACGGCCTTCGCCTGCCGGCCGTCTCTATCTTGCCGCGCGCTCGCGCATGCTGGGTGCCCGGCTTCCGCTTGCGAGGCCCCATTCCGCCTTACGCGTCCGCTTTTTCCTGACACTTCGGGGACGTAGCGATATCTGTCACATTCCGTCCCGCACGGCCTTGGTCTGCCGGGCGTCCCCATCTTGCCGCGCGACTTGCGTATCCCGGGCGCTCGGCTTTCCGCTTGCGAGGTATCATTCCGCCTTACGCGTCCGCTTCTTCCATGCGGCGCCTTATGAAGTCGAGCAGGAACGCGTGGAACTCGGCGGCTTTCTGGCCGAGCGGGTGCTTGGCCGTCTCTACCACGATATCGCGTGCGAACCCGGGATCGGCGATCGGCGCCAGCGCCACGTCCGACCCCTCCAGCGCACCCCAGCTGCGTTCGGGCCAAAATCCTACGCCAAGCCCCAGCGCGATGAACTTGCGCACCACATCGGGGCTGTCCGACTCGAACACCACGTTCGGCGCGAACCCCGCCTTCAGGCACAGCTCGTCGCATACGCCGCGGAACCCGCGCGTCCCCGCCAGGCACACGAACGGCGCGCTGGCGAAGTCCGCCAGGCAAACCGCCTTGCCGCTCGCCTGTTCCTTGGGGATGGCCAGGCATATGCGCTCGCGGAACATCTGGGACGTGCGCGCATCCGGTCTCGTCGCGTCCCCGTGCGCCTCCGTGCGCACCCGCACGTCCCAGCGAGCCTCGCTGTTCGCCTGGTTGATGACGAACGCGGCCTGCGGCACCGTCGTGCGAAACGCCGCGATGGCGTCGACCGTCATGGACGTGGCAGCCTCGACGTCGATGCGCACAGTGTCGCGTTCCTGGCCCTTCGCTTGCGCAATGGCCAGGGGGATCTCGTCGAACGCGGCAAGCAGCGGCGCCACCTTGCCCTCAAGCGCCTCGCCGCAGGGGGTCAGCCGTATGTTGCGCCCGACGCGCTCGAACAGCTTCGCATCCAGCTCGCCCTCAAGGCGGCGGATGGCCTGCGTCAGCGCCGGCTGCGCCACGCCCAGCCGCTTCGCCGAGTTCGTCATATGCTGGGTTTGCGCCACCTCGTGAAAATAGCGCAGCTGCAACAGCTCCATGCGCACCTCCTTCAGCCTCAATGTGACGATAACGCGCAGATTATGGAAAACTCTTAACCTATAACGTTGACAGTTTTACCATAGCGAATCGCCGAGGGCGTGCGCCCGCGGCGAACCTGCAGAATACCACCAAGGGAGATGACGGAAATGGCAGAGGCGCTTGAAGCGATCATGCTCATTTGCTTCGGGCTTTCGTGGCCTATGAACGCGTACAAGAACTTCAAGGCCCGCACGGCCGCGGGAACCAGCTGGCAGTTCATCCTGCTCATCACGCTCGGCTATTTCGCCGGCATCGCCGCGAAGTTCGTGTCCGGCACCATCAACTGGGTGCTTGCCGTGTATTTCATCAACGTCGTCTGCATCGCCGCAAATTGGGTGGTGTACTTCCGTAACTGCGCCATCGACCGTGAACGCGATAGGCTGCGCAAAGAGGAGGACGCTCAGGACGCCATGGCGCAAGCGCGAGCCGCGCGATAACTATGCCTCCTCGCGCCACGTGGTCGTTTCAAGCATTCCTTGCGTTCTCACGGGTGCTGACCTATATCTATATATGAACCATTTCGGAAAGCCGCCCGCGTGCGGCTTTCCGCGTATCCCGGCGCATCGACATCCCGATGGCCCGACATCCTGACTGAAAGGGGAACTTGTGAAGCCCGACCGCCTGCTCGACCTGTTCTGCGAACTCGTGCGCATCGAAAGCCCGTCGCGCCATGAGGCCCTTATGGCGAAACGATGCAAGGCCGAACTGGAAGGGCTGGGGTTTACCGTCCGCTTTGATGATTCCGCGGAACAGACCGGTTCCGACACGGGCAACCTGATCGCTTTCCGCGCTGGAAGCGTTCCCGGGGCTCTGGCGTTATGCGGGCATATGGACACCGTGCGCCCATGCAAGGGGATCGAACCCGTGGTGGAAGACGGCGTGATCCGCAGCGCGGGGGATACCATCCTCTCTGCCGACGACAAGGCTGGCGTGGCGGCCATCTTCGAGGGGCTGCGCAGCCTCATCGAATCAGGGGAGGCGCTTCCCGGTGTGCATGTCGTCCTGACCACGTGCGAGGAGATGCATCTACTGGGTGCCG
Source organism: uncultured bacterium (assembly GCA_905215325.1). Lineage (GTDB taxonomy): Bacteria > Actinomycetota > Coriobacteriia > Coriobacteriales > Eggerthellaceae > Senegalimassilia. Next base: position 28,247 of record CAJMPP010000006.1, read on the forward strand.
GCGCGCTCGATGCCTCGTTTTTGCCGGAAGGCGCGTTCTGCTACGTGCTCGACGCCGACGGCGAACCGGGCACCATCATCAACCAGGCACCGTGCCACTGCACGTTCACCGCAACTTTCCGCGGAAAGTCCGCGCATGCCGGCGTCGAGCCCGAGCGCGGCGTCTCGGCGCTTGCCATGGCGGCCCAGGCGGTCTGCCATATGCCCTTGGGGCGCATTTCCGCGCATACCACGTCCAACGTAGGCGTCATCGAGTGCGATGGGGCCACGAACGTGGTGCCCGGCACGTGCTGGCTGTCGGGCGAATGCCGTTCCACCTCCCTTGAGCGCGCCCGTGCCGAGCGCAGCGCCATAGACGACGCCATGCGCGCGGCCGCGGCGCAGGCCGGCGGCAGTGTGGATATCGAGTGGCGCACCGACTACCTGCCAATTTCCTACGCTGTCGATCACCCGGTGGTAGAAGGCGCCATGCGGGCGGCCCGGGCAGCCGGGCTGCCTCCTCGCCTTGCCGCATCCGGCGGAGGAGCGGATGCGAACATCTTGGCGGGTCGCGGCGTGCCGGCGATCACGCTTGCCACGGGTATGGCCAACTACCATTCAAGCGAGGAGTACATCACCGTGGACAACCTGAACGGCTGCGCGCGCCTGGTTGAGCAGCTCGTGCTCGAGGCCCGTGAATAGCGGATCGGCCGCGTCGCGAGCGGTTTAGCCGACGGGGAAGGGTCCAGGGAGGCGCTGCCGGCGTCCGCGAAACGGCTGTTTCGCGCTCATTGCAGGGCTTACGGGGATGTGCGACGTCCATCTCGACGAGGCCCCCGCACCGTTTCGCAACTTTTGCAACAACTTTTCGCGAAATTGTGTGCAAAACGTGCATCGCGGATTATCAAAACGTTGCATGACCAGCCAAAACACGGTAAAATAGCAATAGATACGCCCGGGTGCGTGGCGTTTGACAGCCCCTATACCCGGTGATAAAGTTCCAACTCGCGCTCCGAAAGGGGCAGGGTTTTCGCGTGCGTATCAGCTGAACGCACTTGGAAACCCGCGAGTAATGCGGCGGTGGTCTCGTACACCGCCGGAGGCAAATATAGAAGGAGACGATTTTGCCTACCATCAACCAGCTGGTCCGCAAGGGCCGCAAGAAGTCGGTCGACAAGAAGAAGACGCCGGCTCTGAAGGGCAACCCGCAGAAGCGTGGCGTGTGCACCCGCGTGTACACCACCACTCCTAAGAAGCCGAACTCGGCTCTGCGTAAGGTCTGCCGTGTACGCCTGGTCAACGGCATGGAGGTCACGGCCTACATCCCCGGCATCGGCCACAACCTGCAGGAGCACTCGATGGTGCTCATCCGCGGCGGTCGTGTTAAGGACCTCCCCGGTGTGCGCTACAAGGTCATCCGCGCCGCGCTGGACTGCGCCGCCGTGGACAACCGCAAGCAGGCTCGCAGCCGCTACGGTGCCAAGCGCCCGAAATAAGTAACCGCTAAGCCGCGCGGGTTGCATGAAAGCGCCTCTCCCGAAAGGGTCGGGAAGGCGGCAACCTAATGGGAAGGAGAAAGCTTCCCCGAAGCGCGCAGGAATCAGAAGGAGTTTTACATGCCGCGTCGTGCAGCAGCAGTCCGCCGTGAAGTTCAGCCGGACGCCGTCTACAACAACCGTCTTGTCACCCAGTTGATCAACAAGATCCTGCTGGACGGCAAGAAGTCCACCGCCGAGGGCATCGTCTACGGTGCTTTCGAGCTGGTCCAGGCCAAGACGGGCGAGGATCCGCTGGCTATCTTCAAGAAGGCCATGGACAACGTCCGCCCCACCCTCGAGGTCAAGCCGAAGCGTGTCGGCGGCGCCACCTACCAGGTGCCCATGGAGGTCAACTCCCGCCGCGCCACCACGCTGGCCATCCGCTGGATCGTGGACTTCTCCCGTAAGCGCAAGGAGCACACGATGAAGCAGCGCCTGGCCGCCGAAATCATGGACGCCGCCGAGAACACCGGCGCCTCCGTGAAGAAGCGCGAGGACCTGTACAAGATGGCCGAGTCCAACCGTGCGTTCTCGCACTATCGCTTCTAGGGCGTGACCTAACATGGCTAAAGCTAACGATCTGAAACTCACGCGTAACTTCGGCATCATGGCCCACATCGATGCCGGTAAGACCACCACTACCGAGCGTATCCTGTACTACACGGGCAAGACGCACAAGATCGGCGAGGTGCACGATGGCGCCGCTACCATGGACTGGATGGTCCAGGAGCAGGAGCGCGGCGTGACCATCACCGCTGCCGCCACCACGTGCTTCTGGAAGAAGGACGACGAGACGTACCGCTTCCAGATCATCGACACTCCCGGCCACGTGGACTTCACTGCCGAGGTCGAGCGCTCCCTGCGCGTCCTCGACGGCACCGTTGCCGTCTTCGACGCCGTTGCAGGCGTGCAGCCGCAGTCCGAGACCGTGTGGCGTCAGGCCGAGAACTACGGCGTGCCGCGCATCGCGTTCATCAACAAGTACGACCGCGTCGGCGCGGACTTCCAGCATGCCATCCAGACCATGAAGGATCGCCTGCATGCCAACGCCGTCGCCGCTCAGCTGCCCATGGGCGCGGAGGATAACTTCTGGGGCGTCATCGACCTGGTCACCATGACCGCTTGGGACTTCAAGGCCGACGACAAGGGCATGACCTACCCCGAGCCCATGGACGCCATTCCCGCTGAGTTCGCCGACGAGGCCGAGCTGGCTCACCAGGAGCTGGTCGAGGCTGCCGCCGACTGCGACGATGAGCTCATGGAGAAGGTCCTCATGGAGGAGGAAGTCTCCGTCGAGGAACTGAAGGCCGCTCTGCGCAAGGGCGTCATCTCCTGCAAGATCAACCCCGTGTTCGTGGGCTCCGCCTACAAGAACAAGGGCGTCCAGGAGCTGCTCGACGCCGTCGTCGACTATCTGCCGGCTCCCGTCGACGTTCCCGCCATCAAGGGCACCATCCCCGGCACCGGCGAGGAGGACGAGCGTCCTTCCGACCCGAAGGCCCCGTTCAGCGCCCTGGCGTTCAAGATCATGACCGACCCGTTCGTGGGTAAGCTCACCTACCTGCGCGTGTACTCGGGCTCCCTTGACGCCGGTTCCTACGTGACCAACGCCACGAAGGACAAGAAGGAGCGCGTCGGCCGTCTGCTGCAGATGCACTCCAACCAGCGCGTCGACATCGATTCCTGCTCCGCTGGCGACATCGTCGCCGTCGTCGGCCTGAAGAACACCACCACCGGTGACACCCTGGCCGATGACGACGCTCCGATCATCCTGGAGTCCATGGAGTTCGCCGACCCGGTTATCGACATCGCCGTCGAGCCGAAGACCAAGGCCGACCAGACCAAGATGGAGATCGCCCTGCAGAAGCTGGCCGAGGAGGACCCGACCTTCCGCGTGTCCACCAACCATGAGACCGGCCAGACCATCATCGCCGGCATGGGCGAGCTGCACCTGGAGATCATCGTCGACCGCCTGATGCGCGAGTTCAAGGTCGAGGCTAACGTCGGCAAGCCGCAGGTTGCCTACCGCGAGCGTCCGGGCCACGAGGTTCTCTCCGCCGAGGGCAAGTTCGTCCGCCAGTCCGGTGGTCGCGGCCAGTACGGTCATGCGGTCATCAACATGTACCCGCAGGAGCCGGGCAAGGGCTACGAGTTCGAGAACAAGATCGTCGGCGGCGTCGTGCCGAAGGAATACATTCCTTCCATCGACAAGGGTATCCAGGAAGCCCTCAACACAGGCGTTCTGGCCGGTTACCCCGTCGAGGACGTCCGCGTCGAGCTCATCGACGGTTCCTACCACGACGTCGACTCTTCGGAAGCCGCCTTCAAGGTTGCCGGTTCCATGGCCATCAAGGAAGCTCTGCGCAAGTCCGACCCGGTCATCCTCGAGCCCGTCATGGCCGTCGAGGTCGAGACCCCGGAGGAGTACACGGGCTTCGTCATGGGCGACATCCCGTCTCGCCGTGGCATGATCCAGGGCCAGGAGCAGCGCACCGGTTCCGTCGCCATCTCCGCGAAGGTGCCGCTGGGCATGATGTTCGGCTACGCAACCGATCTGCGTTCCGGTACGCAGGGTCGCGCAACCTACACCATGCAGTTCGACTCTTACGAGCCGGTTCCCAAGAACGTCGCTGCAGAGATTATCAGCAAGGCCGGCGGCAACGCTTAAGCGTTGAACGTCCGAAAGCTTAACGGAGGAAATGAAAGTGGCTAATCAGAAGATTCGCATCCGCCTCAAGGGATACGATCATGAGATCGTGGACCAGTCCACGAAGCTCATCGTCGATACCGCTCAGAAGACGGGTGCCAAGGTGTCCGGTCCCATCCCGCTGCCGACGGAGCGCAACCTGTTCACCGTCGTCAAGGGCCCCCATGTGGACAAGGATTCGCGCGAGCAGTTCGAGATGCGCACCCATAAGCGCCTGATCGACATCCTGGAGCCCACCCCCAACACGGTGGATTCCCTGATGCGTCTGGACCTCCCTGCCGGCGTCGACATCGAGATCAAGCTGTAAGGGGTGTCAATTAGCATGATTAACGCTATTTTTGGTAAGAAGATCGGCATGACCCAGATCTTCAACGAGGAGGACAAGCTCATCCCCGTGACCGTGATCCAGGCTGAGCCGAACACGGTGTGCCAGGTCAAGACGAAGGCCACCGACGGCTACGAGGCCGTGCAGCTGGGCTTCGGCGAGATCAAGGCCAAGAAGGTCAACAAGCCCATGGGCGGCCATTTCGCCAAGCAGGGCATCGAGCCTACCCGCTACCTGCGCGAGGTGCGCGTCGAGGACGCCGCCGAGTACAAGGCCGGCGACCAGCAGACCGTGGCGGCTTTCGCCGAGGTCAAGAAGGTTGACGTCACCGGTACCTCCAAGGGTAAGGGCTTCGCCGGCGTCATGAAGCGCTACGGCTTCGCCGGCGGTCCGGGCGGCCATGGTGCTCACTTCCACCGCGCTCCCGGTTCGGTGGGCATGTGCGCCACGCCTTCCCGCGTGCTTAAGGGCATGCGTCTGCCTGGTCACATGGGCTGCGACACCGTCACCGTCAAGAACCTGACCGTGATGCGCGTCGACGAGGAGCAGAACCTGATCCTGGTCAAGGGCGCCATCCCCGGCGGCAAGAACGGCATCGTGCGCGTGCGCATGGCGTAACCTGGACTATCTATAAGGAGTTTTCACTACCATGACGACTATCGAGATCAAGGACGCAAGCGGTAAGAAGGCCGGCGACGCCGAGCTTTCCGCTTCCGTGTTCGGCATCGAGCCGAACGTGCCCGTCATGCACCAGGTTGTGCGCGCTCAGCGTGCGTCTTGGCGTGCCGGCACCAGCAACACCCTCACCCGCGGCCAGGTCCGCGGCGGCGGCAAGAAGCCGTGGCGCCAGAAGGGCACCGGCCGTGCCCGCCAGGGCTCCATCCGCTCCCCTCAGTGGGCTGGCGGCGGTACCGTGTTCGGTCCGCATCCGCGCAGCTACGCCTTCCGCGTGAACAACAAGGAAGTCAAGCTGGCCATGCGCTCCGCTCTGTCCGCCAAGGTGGCCGACGGTCAGTTCACCGTTGTCGACGAGTTCAAGTTCGAGAAGCCCTGCACCAAGGACGCCAAGGCGTTCATCAAGGCCATGGGTTTCGAGGGCCAGCGCACCACGCTGGTCATCGGCAACGACGATGTCACCACGTGGCTGTCCTTCCGCAACCTGGAGAAGGTCAACATCCTGCCCGTCGCCGAGGCCAACACCTACGAGCTGCTCGACAACAAGCAGCTGGTGTTCACCGCTGAGGCCCTGAAGCGCATCGAGGAGGTGCTCGCATAATGAAGGATCCCCGCGAGGTCATCATCCGTCCTATCGTGACGGAGCACAGCTACGACCAGATGGAGAACAACGTGTACACCTTCGAGGTGGCCAAGGACTCCAACAAGGTTGAGATCCGCCAGGCCATCGAGGCTATCTTCAACGTCTCCGTGGTCAAGGTGAACACCCTGAACGTCAAGCCGAAGCCCAAGCGCGTGCGTTACCAGGTCGGTCAGACCCGTACGTGGAAGAAGGCCATGGTCACGCTGAAGGAAGGCGATACCATCGAGCTGTTCGGCGCCAACTAAGGTTGACGTTACACCAAGCTAACGCTTGAACCGCTTAGAGCGCCCCGGCACCTATGCCGGGGCGCTCTTTTGTATAATCAAGGGAAGGAAAGCACCCGAAGAGCAAGGTGGGGACATGGCGTTCGTGGAATTCAACGATGTTCGCAAGGTGTACAAGATGGGCGAGGTGGAGGTTGCCGCTGCCGATGGCATGAGCTTTTCCGCCGAAGCCGGCGAGTTCGTGGTGGTGGTGGGCCCTTCGGGCGCCGGCAAGACCACGCTTTTGAACATGCTCGGCGGCATGGACACCTGCACGTCCGGCACCATTATGCTCGATGGGCGCGAGATCAGCCGATTCTCCGAGCGTCAGCTCACGCAGTACCGCCGCTTGGACATCGGCTTCGTGTTCCAGTTCTACAACCTGGTTCAGAACCTTACGGCGCTCGAGAACGTCGAGCTTGCCAGCCAGATCTGCCCGCATCCGCTTGACGCGGCGCAGGTGCTCGCGCAGGTGGGCCTTGCGCATCGTATGGATAACTTCCCCGCGCAGCTCTCCGGTGGCGAACAGCAGCGCGTGGCCATTGCCCGAGCGCTTGCCAAGAACCCCAAGCTGCTGTTGTGCGACGAGCCTACCGGCGCCTTGGATTACAAAACGGGCAAGGCTATCCTGAAGCTGTTGCAGGACACGTGCCGCACCACTGGCAAGACGGTGGTGCTCATCACCCATAACTCCGCATTCGCCGACATCGCCGATCGCGTCATCCATGTGCGCGAAGGCCGTGTTGCCAGCTGTTTCATCAATCCGAACCCTGGCAACGCCGAAGATTTGGAGTGGTAGCTATGGGGGCCTTTCGTAAAGAAGTCCTGCGCTCCATTACGCATTCATGGGGAAGGTTCTTGGCTATCGCCGTGATGGCGGCGCTCGGTTGCGGCTTTTATGCCGGCTTGCGCATGACCGGTCCCGATATGCGATTGGCGGGGGACGAGTATTATGACGCCACCGAACTGTGCGATCTTCGCGTGGTGTCGTCTTTGGGTATGTCCGATGAGCAGATCGATATGCTGCGAGGCGTCGAAGGCGTGTCGGGCGTCATGCCCGCCTTTGAGGCGGATGCCATATCTCAGCTGGCTGGCGTGCAGTACACGCTTCGCTATCACTCGCTTGACGTGGACGCTGCGAAGGCGAGCAGCTGCGACGATGGGATGCAGGTGCGATCAGACGACGCCGACTATGTGAACAGGCCCATCTTGGTGGAGGGCAGCTGGCCGGAATCCGATGATGAATGCCTGCTGTCCGCTGACAATGTGTGGACGTCGCCGGTACGCATCGGCGATACCGTCGAGCTGCTTGAGGGCACGCAGGATCTGGATGGCGTGTTCACCACCCGCACCTTCACCGTCACGGGCTTCGTGCGGTCGTCGTATTACACGTGCACCACCAATACCGGCGCCACCTCGCTTGGCTCGGGAGAGCTTTCGTCCTTCGTGTTCGTGCCCGAAGGGGCGTTTGCGGCCGATTATCCTTATACGGAAGCGTTTCTCACCGTCGACGGGGCGGCTGGCGAAGCATGGCCCGATAGCGCCTATCAGGAGCGCGTCGACGCGGTGGCGCAGCGGTTTAACGACCTTTCCCCGCGGTTGTCTGCATCGCGCGTCGAGCAGCTGCAGCGCAATGCGCAGGCGGAGCTTGACGATAAGCGTGCGGAGTTCGAGCGTGAGAAGGCCGATGCCGTCGCTCAGATGGACGATGCCCAAGCGCAGCTCGACGATGCGAGCGCCCAGCTTGATAGCGCTGCGGCTCAGCTTTCCTCTGCGGCCGCGCAGCTCTCCAGCAGCCAGGCGCAGCTTGCCCAGGGCGAGACGGAGCTTGTCAGCGGCCGGGCGCAGCATGACAGCGGCGCTGCCCAGCTTGCCGAGCAGCGTGAACAGGCTCAGTCGGCCATAGCGCAGGCCCAGGCTCAGCTCGATGCCGCGCAAGCGCAGTACGACCAGGCAATGGCGCAGCGCAGCCAGCTTGAGGCGCAGCTCGAGCAGGCCCGTGCGGCCCAGCTAGCCGACGTGGCTGCTCGGCTGGAGGCCGCCATCGCGCAGATCGACGCGCAAACCGCCGGCGCACCCGATCAGCTGGCCGCTGGGCGCGCCGAGCTCGATGCGCAGCGCGAGCAGGCCGCGGCTCAGCTTTCCGCGGCGCAGGCTCAGCTTGATAGCGCGCAATCCCAGCTCGACGACGCAGCGGCTCGTCTGGCGTCCGGGCGCGCGCAATACGCCGCCGGGCAGCAAAGCTACGAGCAGGGTCGCGCCGAGTACGAATCCGGCTTGGCCGAGCAGCGAAGCGGGCAATCCGAGCTTGACGGGAAGCGCGCCGAGGCGCAGCAGCGCTTCGCCGACGCCGAGCGGCAGCTGGCGGATGCGCAGGCCGAAATCGACGCCATCGCCGATAGGGACGCCAGCGTGTACGTGCTCGACCGCTCGAAGAACCTGGGCGCGGAGAGCTTCCGCAGCGATGCAGGCCGCATGGACCAGATCGCCGCGGTGTTCCCGCTCATGTTCTTCCTGGTTGCCGCATTGGTGTCGCTTACCACCATGACCCGCATGGTGGAGGAGGAGCGCGTGCTCATCGGCACGTACAAGGCGCTGGGCTATTCCAATGCGCGCATCACGTCGAAGTACCTCATTTATGCGGTGGTGGCGTCGGGCGTGGGCGCGGCCGTGGGCATCGCGCTGCTTTCCCAGTTCCTGCCGTGGTTCATCATGAACGCGTATTCCATCATGTACATGGTGCCCTGCATGCCCACCCCGGTGAATCCGGGCGTGGCCGCAAGCGCCGCCGGCTTGGGCGTGGGCATCACCGTGGCCGCAACATGGTTCGCGGCGGCGGCCACCCTGCGCGAGTGCCCGGCTTCTTTGATGTTGCCGCGCGCGCCGAAGGCCGGCAAGCGCATCTTGCTCGAGCGCATTCGCCCGCTGTGGAGCAGGATGACGTTCAGCTGGAAGGTGACGGCGCGAAACCTGTTCCGCTACAAGCGCCGCTTCTTCATGGCCATCATCGGCATCGCCGGCTGCACTGCTTTGCTGCTCACGGGCCTGGGGCTGCAAAACGCCATCAACGACATCATCGACAAGCAATACGGCGAAGTGTATAGCTTCAATACCATCGTGCGCATGGATGCCGACGAAGCAGGCCAGGAGGCCAAGGATGCGGTTTCGGATGCGGTGGGCTCGGATGGGCAGGAATTTGCCTGGGTTTCCACCGAGAACAAGATCGCTCGCGCCCACGATGGCGGCTCCGAGCATCGCCTGGAGCTGGTGTGCGCTCAAGACGCTCAGCAGCTGCAGCGTTTCGTGCAGATGCGCGAGCGCGTAGGCGGCCAGCCTCTCACGCTCGACGGGGGCGGCGCCATCATCAGCGAGAAGCTTGCGAGCCAACTGGGGGTTTCAGCGGGCGATACGCTGACGCTCTACGACGAGGACGACATCGGCAACCTGGTAGGAGACGGGCGCACGGTGACCATCGCCGGCATCATGGAGAACTATGTGGCGCAGTACGCCTATGTCACCGCCGATGTGTACGAGCAGGCCATGGGGAAGCCGGCGGATTTCGCCACCGTGTATGCCGACCTCGGGGAAGGTGTTGATCGTACCGCATTCTCCGACCAACTGCTTTCCATGGATGGCGTGAAAACCGTCACGTATAGCGATGAGACCATCGACAGCTATCGGACCATGCTCAAAACGGTCGATAGCGTGGTGGTGGTGCTTGTGGTCGCAGCGGCGCTGCTGGCGTTCGTGGTGCTGTACAACCTCACGAACATCAACATCACCGAACGCGCCCGCGAGATCGCCACGCTCAAAGTGCTCGGCTTCACCTCGCGCGAGGTGGATGCGTACATCTTCCGCGAAACCATCCTGCTGTCGGTGATCGGCGCCGCGATCGGCCTGGTGCTCGGCGTTTTCATGGAAGGCTTCGTCATCACCACCGCAGAGGTCGATCAGGTCATGTTCGGCCGCGACATCCATGCGGCAAGCTTCACCATCGCGTTCGCGCTCACCATGGTGTTCTCGGGCATCGTGGCCCTTGCCATGCGCGGCAAGCTGCGCCGCATCGACATGGTGGAAAGCCTGAAGTCCAACGAGTAGCCTTTGGCGGGCGGCGGGCGCAAAGGCCCCGCCGCCGCCTGCGCCGGCTCGCGAGCAGACGGTGCGGAGCCTTGGCAAGCCCCAAGGGTTGTTCGCCGTCGGGTTGCGTTACAATGTGAGCGTTTCATCATCAATCAGAAGGGGATCCCATGAAGGTTACCGAGAAGAAGCTCCAGGACGGCCTTATCGAGCTCACCGCCGCCGCCGCAACTGCCGAGGTGGCGCAGGCGTTCAACGTCGCGCATTATTCGTTCTGCGCGAGCATGGGCGTGGAAGTGCCGCAGGGCAAGACGCCGGCCCATGCAGCCGAGGAGAAGCTTGGCATCAAGGACCTGGATTCCGTTTCCCAGCAGATGGCCATCGACTATCTCGTGCCGTTCGCCGTGGACAAGCGCAACCTGTGCCCGGCGTTCCCGCCCACGCCCATCATCGACAAGCCCATCAAGCGTGGCCAGGTCTTCGAGTTCAAGGTGCATGTGACCCCCAAGCCCAATTACGAGCTGACCAGCTACGAGCCCGTGTCCATCACCGTCCCGCCGCTGAATTTCGACGAGTCGCTGGTCGATCAGCAGATCCATCAGCTCGCTGAGAGCTTCTCCACCTACGAGAAGTGCGACGCCAAGCCGCTCGACGCTTCCGGCGCCGCGAAAATCGCTCTCGAGGTCTCCCAGTCCGGCAAGCGCCTGGATAGCCTGTGCACCGACGGGCGCACCTACATCCTGGGCATGGGCCTTATGCCCGATGGGTTCGAGAAGAACCTCATTGGCATGACCGAGGGCGATGTCAAGGAGTTCGCCTTCGATATGCCCGGCGCCCCCGAGGGCGAGGCGCCTCTTGATTGCAAGGTCACGGTGCTCGAGTGCCAGGAGAAGCATGTGCCCGAGGTCGACCAGGCGTTTATCGAGAAGAATATGCCCATGGCCCGTGACGTGGAGTCGCTCCGTCAGGTGGTTTCCGAGCGCCTGCAGGCCGAGCAGCGTGCCCAGTACCAGGAGATGCAGCTGGCCATGGTGGCCGACGAGCTGTCCCGTCGCTTCCAGGGCGCCATCTCCGACGAGGTATACGAGTCCATGCGCGACACGCTCATGCAGAACGTGCGCGGCTCCCTTGCACAGCAGGGCATCCCCTTCGAGCAGTTCGTCGAGTCGCAGGGCGGCGAGCAGCAGTTCGGCATGATGCTCATGATACAGGCCCGTCAGATGCTCGTGCAGGGCTACGCGCTCGACGCGGTGTTCCGCCACGAGAAGATGACGCTCGACGAAGAGGACATCATGGCCGCCTGCCGTGCCATGAACCCCGCCGACCCCACCACGGCGCGCCGTCAGATGGAGGGCAACGGCCAGGCCTTCGTGCTGCGTGAGACTGCAGGCCGCCTGAAGGCCAACCGCTGGCTGCTCGAGCATGCCGACATCACCGTGTCCGAGGAGCCTGCGGCCGAGAAGGCCGAGTAGGCCGAGTTGCCGCTTTGTGATACGGCGTGGGGGAGCGTTGAATTTGCGTCGGCCTGCAGCTGGCATGTGCGGCCTTCCCCCCGGATCCTCATTCGCGGAAAACATGTGAACGCCGCGCGCGAACGTCATCGCGTGCGGCGTTTTCCGTGCTATAATGCAAAGGCTTGTCTTCCGCCTTGGTCGGAAACCAAGGCACGGTAAAAGGAGTACCAGACTATGAAACAAGGAATCCATCCGGAGTACGTGGAGTGCACCGTCAAGTGCAGCTGCGGCAACACCTTCACCACCCGCTCGACGAAGTCCGAGCTGAAGGTCGACATCTGCAACGTGTGCCATCCGTTCTACACCGGCCAGCAGCGCTTCGTCGACACCGGCGGACGCGTCCAGCGCTTCGCCGACAAGTTCGGTTCCGCTAAGGAGCAGGTGGCTGCTCGCGAGGCCGCCAAGAAGGCCGAACGCGCCGCTAAGGCCGCCGAGGTCGAGGCCGCCAAGAAGGCCGAGCGCGAGGCTAAGGCCGCCGCTAAGGCAAAGCGTGCCGAGGAGTTCGCCAAGAAGGCTGCTGCCGAGGCTGAGAAGGCTGCCGAGATCGAGGCCGCTACCGCTGCTGCCGAAGCCGTCGAGGCTCCCGCAGAGGCCGAGGTTGAGGCTGCTGCCGAGACCGCTGCCGAATAGCACTACAGCATCAAGCACAAAAAGCACTGCACAAAAAGCAACAGGAAGGCCCGCGAAAGCGGGCCTTCCTGCGTTTCTGGGGCATTGCACGTATGCGGCATGTTGGTAACGCTTTGCTCTTGCGCCGAAATCGGGGTGTTGAGCGGCGTATAGTCGAAGGCGCGAAGGATGAAGCGCTGTGCGGCGTGCGGTTGAAGGCGCGGCCGGGGCTCTGTTTCATCAACTATTTTGCATCTTGTTGCTTCGCCTTTGCCATTTTCGTCGCTTCGCTCTTCCGTTTCTTGTCGCGAAAATGGTAAGCTACTTGTATTAGGAACAAATCCCATTAAGGATAAAGCGAGTAAACCAGGATTAAGGAGGCTCCTATGTTCGATAAGCAGGCATTCCATTCGCTCAGCTACGGCATGTATGTCATCGGCGCGCGTTGCGATGGCAGGGATTTCGGTTGCGTAGCAAACACGTTTGCCCAGGTCACTTCATCTCCCTTGCAGGTGAGCGTGGCGCTGAACAAGGAAAACGCCACCACGGCCGCCGTGCGTCAAGCCGGTCGGTTCACGGCTTCATGCCTGTCGGAGCAGGCCGACATGCAGCTCATTGGCACGTTCGGGTTCCATACCTCCACCGAGCTTGACAAATTCGCGCAGCATGCAACTGCGCGCGATGAGGCCGGCATGCCCTATGTGGCCGAGCAATGCTGCGCGTGGTTTTCCGCGAAGGTGGTCTCCGAGCTTGATTTGGGCACGCATGTGCTGTTCGTGGGGGAGGTGCAGGAGTGTGCCAAGGTCACCGACGCGGCCGCTCCCATGACGTATGCGTTCTACCATCAGGTCAAGGGCGGCAAAACCCCTCCGAAGGCGTCTAGCTATCTGGGTGAAGAGCAATCCGCTGTCGCGTCGGCTGAGTCGAACGGCGCCGAACAGCCTAAGGTTGCCTGGCGTTGCACTATCTGCGGCCATATGGAGTACGTCGACGAACTGCCCGATGATTTCGTCTGCCCGGTATGCGGTGTCGGCAAAGAGTTCTTCGAGCGAGTGGAGCTGTAAGGATTCGCGTTCGTTTTCCTGTTTGCTACGGGTTGGGCGATACCTGCTAGAAGAATACCTTCGCAGCGTGGTTGTAGAACCCTTCGTCCTTGTAACGCAGAAGGGTGGTAGGTACGTCGCCGCGGCGTACGTACAGGCGGCGCAAAGGTCGATCGAGTTCAACTAGTTCGCCGTCTATGAACAGGGTGGCATCGCGATCGTCCTGGTTTTCGGAGAGGTCCATTTCCACGACATCGGACGGAGCCGTGACCACCGCGCGGGAGTGCAGCGTATGCGGCGCTATGGGGACGGCAACCAGGCCCGTGAAGCCCGGCGCCACCAGCGGTCCGCCCGCTGATAGCGCATAGGCCGTGGAGCCTGTGGCGCTTGCAACCACCAAGCCGTCGCCGCGCATGTTCGCCAAGTGCGACCCTGAAACGCCCAGCCCGAAGTCGATGATGCGGCCGTTGGCGCCGCGGGTGACGGCTACTTCGTTCAACGCGAAGAATTCGCGTGCATCGTTCGGCTCGGCGCCGGCGCCATCATCGGCATAGGGGTCGGCTTCGCCTTCGCACACCACCCGTATATCCAGGTTCGTGCGAACCTCGTGGGCTGCATCGCCGGAAAGCGCTGCAGCCAGCGGCTCCATGACCCCCGATTCGTTCGGGTTCGCCAAAAAGCCCAAGCGGCCGTAGTTTATGCCCAGGATAGGCGTGCCGCGGAAGCCCACTTGGCGTGCCGTGCGCAGGATGGTGCCGTCCCCGCCCAACGCCACCGCCATGTCGACGCCGCGATCGAACAGCTCGGAAAGCTCCGGGGCCGCCAGGGGGGAGGCAAGCTTCGAGGAATCCACCACGGTATAGTCGATTCCCTGTGTGGCCAGGTACGTTACCAGCAGCAACGATGCATCGATCGCCTGCGAGTTGGAATTATTACGCACGATGAGGATGTGCATGCGGGGCCTCTTTCCGTGTTTGCTATGATGAGCAATCATACCATCACGAGAAAGCGCATTTTCATGTCAGACAAGCTCGCACGAGCTCGACACACTCGTTCTGCCGATCTCGCGGCCTCGGCCGCTTCCCCGCAAACCCAGCAAGCCATACGCAAGGCGGATAACGTATCCGGTGAACCTCGCCCCTCTCGGGGCGGCGCCGACCAAGGGTCCACTGCTGCCATCGGCGGGTCTGCGGCCCTCATCAGCATCTGCACCATCATCTCCCGCATCACCGGTTTCGCTCGTACCTGGGCCATGGCCTTCGCGCTCGGCTCCACGCTGCTGTCAAGCTCCTATCAGGTGGCGAACAACCTTCCCAATCAGCTCTACGAGCTGGTCTGCGGCGGCATGATCGTCACCGCGTTTTTGCCGGTATACGTTTCGGTGAAGAAGAGGCTGGGGCAGCGTGCCGGCAACGAATACGCCTCGAATCTGCTTACGCTGGTGGTGCTGCTGCTTGGAGCGGTTTCGCTTCTGTGCATGTTGTTCCCCTCGGCGGTCATCTACACCCAAAGCTTCTATTCCGATCAGTCGCAGATGGCCACCTCGGTGTTCTTCTTCCAGTTCTTTGCCATACAAATCGTGTTCTATGGTTGTTCGGCCATTGTGTCGGGCCTTCTTAACGCAAGCCGCGACTACCTGTGGTCTTCCATCGCTCCGGTGGCGAACAACCTGATCGTCATCGTCACGTTCTTGGCCTATTCGTTTGTGGCTCCGTATGATCAGCAGTTGGCGCTTTATATCATCGCCATCGGCAATCCCGCCGGCGTGTTCATTCAGATGGCTATCCAGTTGCCCGCGCTCAAGCGCAACGGTATCCGAATCCGTCCGCGCGTGAACCTGCGCGACCCGGCGCTTCGCGAAACATTGGGAATCGGCGTTCCTGCGGTGCTCGTTATGCTGTGCTCCTTCGCCATCGTGTCGGTGCAAAACGCCGCTTCCTACAACTTCGCAGATAACGGTCCTTCCATCCTGGCATACGCGCGTTTGTGGTTCACGCTGCCGTATTCGTTCTTGGCTGTGCCCATCACCACCGCCATGTTCACCGAGCTTTCCGATATGCAGGCAGAAGGGAACATGGAAGGCGTGAAACGCGGTATCGTATCGGGCACCAATCAGATTCTGTTCTTCATGATCCCGTTTGCGATGTACCTGGCCGTGTTCAGCATGCCGCTGGTCACCCTGTATCATGCCGGTGCCTTCACCATGGAGAACGTGTCCGCTATCGCCACCTACCTGGCTGTATGGGCCGTTGCCTTGCCTCTGTACGGCGTGAACACGTACTTGCAGAAGACGTTCTCCAGCCTTCGCCGCATGGGCGTGTTTGCGGGCTTCAATTTCGTCGCTGGTGCTGTGCAGATTGGCTTGACCATGCTCGCTGCCAGCCATGCCGATGTCGTGCCCATCAGCTCCATTGCCGTTGCCGAGGCGCTGTTTTACTTGGTTCTGGATGTTTGCCTGTTCGGGTATCTGCGACGCACGTTGGGGCCGTTCGGCTTGCGCTCAGTGGTGCGCGCCTTGGCCACCGCCGTGTTGCTGGGCGGTGCCGGTGCTGCTGCCGGCGGTGCCGTGCTGTGGTTGCTGCAGACGCTGGTTTCCCCGCTTTCGGGGTCTATCGTGCAGGCGTTGGCGTATGTTGCGGCTGGTGGGCTGGTTGCTTTGGCGGTCACGTTTGTGCCGGCTTGCAAGCTCAACGTGCCTGAGGCGGCTTTCGTCAACACCATCGTTCGCAAGATCGGTGGGAAGTTGGGTCGGTAGATATCGCGCCTTTGATCGGTGGGAAGCTGGGTCGGTAGATATCGTCCGTTTCATAGAGTGGCGCGCTTTGCTTGCCGCTTTCTGAATCCTATGGGTTTCAAAGTGCCCTGCGCTTTTTAGAGCGCAGGGCACTTTTGTGTTTGGGTTCTTGGGTATGGCCCTTGCTTCTTGCATCCGGCTTGATGCGCGTTGCGGGTTGTTGCCAAGCCTTCGCAGGCTGCTATTTTGCATGACATTGCCGTGCGCTGCGTGCGTGAGGCCCTCTTTGAGCGAATCGGTGTAACGGATGTGCTGTGCTGCCCCTGCTCCGATTCCTTGTTTGTCGCCACTCGTCCTTGCTGCTGCATTTGGTTGGCGGTGCATGTATGTTATGCAGGCCATTTTGCAACCTATCATCACGTCCTCATATCATCATGCGTGCCGGTTTCTGCGCGCCTTTTTTGGTTGCCGGTTATCGGTGCCGTGATTCCTTCGTTCGGTTCTTGGCTTTGAGGGCCCTCTAGGGCCTGCTGTAATGGTGTTTCTGGGCAAACTAGTCTTTAATCTGCAAAAATAGGGAAAGCCTATAAGCATAGAAGTAAAACAGGAATCACCGATATGCACCAGGTAAAGCGCAAGTTCGGTAAGCAATCTGCAAAATCGCTTGCCTCGCATATGACACTGCAAAAGCCCTCGAGCGTGTCCTTGTCCGGAAACGGTATATAGCGCGTGAGCATTGGTCCGAAACGAAAAACGCCCCGCGAGCAACCTCGCGGGGCGTGAGTGCTTTGACGATGAGCGTCAAGCAAATATGCAGTTAGCTCCTACTTGTGGAAATACCTGCGCTGCTCGTATTTCGGCTCGCAGCAGATGTTGATGCCGAGCGTGCGGTAGAGCTTCTCGTCGGTGGGGCTCAAGATCACGCTGAAGAACGCATCGCAGCCGCGCAGCTGATCGGCTGCATCTACCAGCTGCTTGGCAATCGGGTCGGTGGCGCTGGACACGGAAAGCGCCAGCAGCGTCTCGTCGGAATGCAAGCGCGGGTTCTTCGCATGCAGCGTGGACGTCTTCAGTTCGCAGATCGGCTCGATGACCTCGTCGGAGATGACGAAAAGATCTTCGTCGACGCCCGCCACACCTTTGAGTGCGTTCATGAGCAGCGAAGAAGCTGCGCCCAGCAAATCGGACGTCTTGCCGGTGACCACGTGGCCATCGGGCAGCACCATGGCGCCGGCCGGCGCGCCGGTGGCCTCGGCCTTGAGCAAGGCGGCCGAGCGTGCGGGCGAGAAGTTCGTGTCCACGCCCACCTGGTTCATCAGCAGCTCAAGATGCTCCACGTATTCGTGATGCAAACCGGTGCGGCGCTCGTCGACTGCGGCCTGGAAGTAGCGGCGGACGATCTCCATTTTCGCGGCCTCGCGCACGGCCTCATCGTCCACGATGGCCATGCCTGCCATGTTCACGCCCATGTCGGTGGGAGACTGGTAGGGGCTGGTACCCAGGATGCGCTCCATCATAGCCTTGAGCACCGGGAAGATCTCGACGTCACGGTTATAGTTGACGGTGGTTTCGCCGTATGCCTCAAGATGGAAGGGGTCGATGGTGTTGGCGTCGTCCAAGTCGACGGTTGCGGCCTCGTACGCCACATTCACCGGATGCTTGAGCGGAAGGTTCCAAATAGGGAAGGTCTCGTACTTCGCATAGCCCGCTTCAACGCCGCGCTCATGCTCGTGGTAGAGCTGGGAGAGGCATGTGGCCATCTTGCCGGAACCCGGGCCGGGGGCGGTGACCACTACCAAGGGGTGCGTGGTTTCAACGAACTCGTTTTTGCCGTAGCCCTCCGACGAGACGATGCGCGCGGTATCGTAGGGATACCCGGCGATGGGGTAGTGCAGGTAGCTTTTGATGCCCAGGCTGTCTAGGCGATGACGGAACGCCAGCGCGTTGGGCTGGTTCTCGAAGCGGGTGATCACCACGCCGGCCGTGGCGAACCCCATGGAGCGGAAGATATCCAGCAGGCGCAGGACGTCTTCATCATAGGTGATGCCCAAATCGCCGCGCACCTTGTTCTTCTCGATATCGTTGGCGTTGATGGCGATGATGATCTCAACGTCTTCTGCCATCTGCTGCAGCATGCGGATCTTGCTGTCAGGCTGAAAGCCGGGCAACACGCGCGAGGCATGGTAGTCATCGAACAGCTTGCCGCCGAACTCCAGGTACAGCTTGCCGCCGAACTGGCCGATCCTCTCTCGGATATGCTCAGCCTGCAAAGCCAGGTATTTATCGTTGTCGAAACCGATGCGCATGGGCGCAACCCCTTTCCATGACGGTAGGTTTAACCGAACCAGTATAAGGCTCGCGCGCGAAAGCGAGAAGAGAAGCGACCATCAACACGTGAAATGCGGAGATGAAGCCCTATCGATCGTGTTCGCCGAAGATGGTGAAGGAGGGCGAAATGGCTCGTCCTCGGGTCCGGTGTGATGACGCTTGGCTTCGCTGGGCCGGTTCCGCAAAAGCCCATTAAGCGGTGCCGTCGCCCTTGCCGTCCATCTCGTTTCAGTTTGGTTTCCCCTCTGTTAAAAGGCTAGTGTCGTGCTAGGGGAGAAGTTGCGCGGCGCGTACAATAAGCCAACGTTTGGAGTTTGCCGTTGGCGTGCTGCAGGCGTATCGGCCTTGGCGCAGCGCGATCGGCGGTGGGGAAATACCGGTTTCTAAGCGCGAAGGAGAGCTATGGCCAAGCATATTTTCGTAACCGGCGGCGTCGTGTCGTCTTTGGGTAAGGGCATCACGGCGGCTTCCCTGGGGCATTTGCTGAAGGCCCGCGGCTACAAGGTGACCATGCAGAAGATGGACCCGTACCTCAACGTGGACCCGGGTACCATGAGCCCGTTCCAGCATGGTGAGGTCTTCGTCACCGAAGACGGTCACGAAGGCGATCTTGACCTGGGGCATTACGAGCGATTCATCGACGAGAACCTGTCCCGCGAATCGAACTTCACACAGGGATCCATTTACAAGACCCTGATCGCCCGCGAGCGCCGCGGCGACTTCCTCGGCGGCACCGTGCAAGTGATCCCGCACGTAACCGAGGCTATCAAGGAGCGTCTGCGCCGCATCGCCGACCAGTCCGGCTCCGACATCGTCATCTCCGAGATCGGCGGCACCATCGGCGACATCGAGTCCCAGCCGTTCATCGAGGCGGCGCGTCAGTTCAGGAAGGAAAAGGAGCGCGGCGACGTTCTGTTCATCCATGTCACGCTGGTACCCTACATCGCCGCAGCCCACGAGGTGAAGACCAAGCCCACGCAGCATTCCGTCAAGGAGCTGCGCTCCATCGGCGTGCAGCCCGACTTCATCGTCTGCCGCAGCGACCATGAGATCTCGGACAAGGTCCGCGAGAAGATCGCCTTGTTCTGCGACGTGCGACCCGACGAGGTGCTCGCGTGCACCGATAGCCCTTCCATCTACGAGGTGCCCTTCGGCCTGTACGACCAGCGTTTCGACGTGAAGGTGCTCGAACGCCTGGGTCTTCCCGAGCGCCAGATCGATCTGAGCCCCTTGCGCTCGTTCGTGGATGCGGCCGCCCACGTGGAGCATGACTGCGACGTGGCCATCGTCGGCAAGTACACGAGCCTTCCCGATGCGTACCTTTCGGTCATCGAGGCGCTGCATCATGCGGGCGTGTACAACAATACCCAGGTCAACGTGCATCTTATCGATGGCGAGGAGCTCAACGACGGTAACGTCGAAGAGGTGCTGGGGTCCATGGACGGCATCCTGGTGCCTGGCGGCTTCGGCCAGCGCGCCTTCGAGGGCAAGATCTGTGCGGTGCGCTACGCCCGTTCCCATGACGTGCCGTTTTTGGGTATCTGCCTGGGGATGCAGGCGGCGGTGTGCGAGTTCGCGCGCGATGTGGCGGGCATGCCCGGCGCGACGTCGGCGGAGTTCGATGAGAACGCAGAGTTCCCCGTCATCGACCTGATGCCCGAGCAGGAGGACGTCGAGGACAAGGGCGGCACCATGCGACTGGGCGCCTACCCGTGCAAAGTCGCCCCTGCATCCATGGCCTTCAAGGCTTACGGCGAGGAGCTTATCTACGAGCGCCATCGTCATCGCTATGAGGTGAACAACGCGTTCCGCGATCGTTTGGCGGAGGCGGGCCTGGTCATCTCCGGTGTTTCCCCTGATGATCGCCTGGTGGAGATGATCGAGCTGCCCGACCATCCGTGGTTCGTGGCAAGTCAGGGCCACCCTGAGTTCAAAAGCCGTCCCACCAGGCCACACCCCTTGTTCCGCGATTTCGTCGCCGCAGCCCTTGAGCACCGCGAGTAGTTAGACGGGTTCCGGGGTTCGGACTAAACCGGTTGAAGGTTTACATAATGTTGTTGTTGCGAAAAGGCCGCCGAATCGGGCGGCCTTTTCCGCGTGATGGGGTATATAAGGATGGGCCGAGAGGGAAGGAAAGCGCAAGTGGACGAGAGCATCGATACCGACGATTTGATTGATTTGGCGGCGGAATACATCGCTTACCTGCGCATCGAGCGCGGCAGCTCGCCGCGTACCATCGAGGCCTACGAGGCCGATTTGGAAACCTACCGGGACTTCATGTCCTCGCAGGGCATCGAGAAGCTCTCGCAGGTGTCGCGCGAGTCCATCGTGGCGTATCAGGAGCATCTGTTCGCGCAAGGTTACGCGGCTTCCACGGTGTGCCGAAGAGCTTCGGTGGTGAAGGGCTTTCACCGGTTTTGCGTGGCCGAGGATTACGCCGAAAGCAACCCCGCGGCGGGGCTGCCGTTGCCCAAGACCCCGGAGCGCCTGCCCGATGTTTTGTCGATCGACCAGGTGCAACGCTTGTTTGAAGAGCTTGAGGGGCAGGAGGGCGGTCCCGCGGCCGTGCGTAACCGCGCCATGCTCGAGGTGCTCTACGGATGCGGTCTGCGCGTCAGCGAGCTGTGCGGTCTCGACCGGTCCGACGTGGTGCTCGACCAGGGGTATCTGCTCGTGCTCGGCAAGGGCGGCAAGCAGCGCATCTCCCCGATATCGGGTGAGGCGGCCATTGCATTGGGCGACTATCTGGCGAACGCGCGCCCGCAGCTATGCAAGCCTTACGCCAAACCCACCGATGCTGTGTTCCTGAACGCTCGCGGCGGCCGCCTGACGCGCCAAAGCGTGTTCAAGGTGGTGGCGCGCGCGGGTCTTGCCATCGGCGTTGGCAACCTGCATCCGCACACACTGCGCCATTCGTTTGCCACGCATATGCTGCAGGGCGGGGCGGACTTGCGGGTTATCCAAGACATCTTGGGGCATTCCGATATCTCCACCACGCAGGTGTACACCCACGTCGATCGCAGCCACCTGCGCGAGGAATACCTGCACGCGCACCCGCGTGCCTAAGCTTCAAAGGCAAAGACGCAAGCGCCGGCCGGCTTGGCGGCGGTTCGCAGTGCGCTCAGGCGTGCGTTGCTTGCGTTGGATAAGCCGGTGTGCGCCCAAGTCCTGCTGACGCCGTGTGCCCCGGCGCCTTCCCTTGCGGCCCAAGCATGACAAAGTCCTGCAACCGTTTGCAACCGGTCCTGCTACCGGTTAAAAGCGGTCACCGGCTTCGCTTCCCGCAATGCATCGGCGGGCAACGGGCAACGCCTCTCGCAGCGCGGCGGCAGCCATCGCGCCAACGCCTCCCACTTTGTCCCACTCATCCCACATCGCCCCACGCCACCGAATCCGCACAAATGCAATCCCACTTCATCCCACCCCATTTTCGCCCTAACGCAAATCTATATATTGTGGTTGGCGAACCACCTTGCGCACCATATGGAAACCACCCCTGAAAACACCTGTTTTACGAATGAATCAGGCAGGTTACAAGGGGTCAACGCCTGCGCAAAACCGCCTAAAACGTGCCGCAAGATGTTGCGAAGTGGGATGAAGTGGGGTAGAATCCCAAACACCGAACGGAGCAAACGAAAAGCAGCGGAAGGAAGGCATGGCAGAAGGCGTCGACAAGCCGATCGACATGAACGGCTCCTACCGACACAAGGTAGACGCCAAGGGCCGCATGTCCTTGCCCGCCGCGTTTCGCAAGGTCCTTTCGGAAGATCTGGTGGTAACCCTCAGTCCCGATGACGAGTGCCTGTACGCATTCGAGCCTCAGGCGTTCGAGGACTGGATCGTGTCGCTGTTCGATAGCAAGTTCGGCGGCTACGACCCCACGTCCAAGGCCCACGTCGGCTTGCGCCGCAAGCTGAAGAGCCGCGCCAACAACGTCAGCGTCGACAACGCCGGGCGCATCGGCATCCCCGCCGAGCTGCGTCAGAAGGCCGGCATCGACAAGGACGTCGTCGCATTGGGCAACACGGGCTACTTCGAGATCTGGGACGCAAAGCGCTTCGATGAGCAGGATGACGACATCGACTTGAGCGTGTTGTTCAGCTAATCGGAAGGCGTGAGCGAATTGGCAAACCAAGAGTTTCGGCATATACCGGTCCTGCTCCCCGAGTGCCTCGAGCACTTGAACCTCAAACCGCAGCAGACGTTCGTGGACGCAACGCTCGGCGGGGCAGGGCATTCCTTCGAAGTTGCCCAGCGCATCGGATGCGGGGGCACCCTCATCGGCATCGATCAGGACGACGTGGCGCTTGCCGCGGCCGCCCGCAAACTCGGCTCGCTGCCCGATGAGCTGCGCCCGCACCTGGAACTGGTGCGCAACAACTTCGGCAACATGGACGAAGCGCTTCTGAGCGTGGATGTTCCCGGTGTGGACGCGTTCTTGTTCGACATCGGCGTATCCTCCGTTCAGATCGACACGCCATCACGGGGCTTCTCCTTCAAGGAGGACGGCCCGCTTGATATGAGGATGGATCCGGGGAAAAACACCCTAACCGCAGCAGAGGTCGTGAACACCTACAACGCAGCAGACCTCACTCGGATCATCCGCTCCTACTCCGATGAGCGGTGGGCCAGCCGCATCGCGGACTTCATCGTCCGCGCCCGCGAAAAGGCCCCGCTTGAAACGAGCGCGCAGCTGGTCGACGTCATCAAGGCGGCCATCCCGGCAAGCGCGCGCCGCGCCGGCGGCCATCCCGCCAAGCGCACGTTCCAGGCCCTGCGCATCGAGGTCAACGGCGAGCTCGACGTTCTGAAAAGCGGCCTGGAAGCTGCCATCCGCTGGGCGAACCCCGGCGGGCGCATCTGCGTGATCAGCTACCACTCGCTTGAGGACCGCATCGTCAAGGATATGTTCCAAAGCTTCGCGAACCGTTGCACCTGCCCGCCCGATCTTCCGGTGTGCATGTGCGGCAAGGAGCCGATACTCAAGGTGCTTACCCGAAAGCCCATCGTCCCCACGGCCGATGAGATAGCGCGCAACCCCCGCGCCCGCAGCGCCAAGCTGCGCGTGGCGCAGAAGCTGTAGCGCAGCACGAAGACAGCAACAACACGACAACCGAGCAAACCCGTTCGCGCAACGTGCCACCGTAAACGAAGCAGAAACACGAAAGGAGGTGGAGCATGAGCGCGCAGCCCGCGTATTCCCTGTATCCCGAACGCGCCGTCGAGCGCGCCCCGCGCACGCGCATCTCCGTCGTGCCCGGCCAGCGCACCCGCTCCGTCGCTCCCGCCTCCACCGTCACGCCCGGCCTCGTGCTGAAGGCGGCGATCATCGTCATGGCGGTTTTGGCCCTGGTGGGCATCGCAAGCCTCACCCTTTCGGCGGCCACCGTGACCACCTCCATGCAATCCCAGGCGCTTTCCAGCCAGATCGACGACGCCCGCGCACAGGGCAGCTCGCTCGAGGTCACGCAAAGCCTGCTTTCCAACTCCACCCGCGTGCGTATGCAGGCCGAGAAGCTCGGCATGGCGGCGCCTGCGGAAGTGGGTACCATCAACATGCCCGAAGACGTGGTTTCCACCAACGACGATGGGTCGCTTTCCCTGTCCCGCAGCGTGGAGACCGCCACCAACGCCGGGGAGTAGCCCGTTATGCAGAATCGAAACCGCCCGCCTCGCAACGACGGCGGCGCCCGCGATGCCCAGCGTCGCGCGAACAACAGCAGATCCGGCCGTTCGTCAGGCCAACACGCAAGCCGCACCGACGCCCGCAGCGCATACCGCTCCGGGCGTCACGGCGCTTCGGGGCAGAGCCGTTCCCGCAACGCGCGCTCCGAACGCGATGCGCGCGCGTCCCGCTCGCGAAGCGGCGCATCCCGCCGCCAGCCCGCCCAGCCTAAAAGCGGCGCCGCGGGCTTCATCGCGTTCCTCAATGCCGAGCGCGCACTCGCGCCGCTGTTCCTGTTCGGCCTTATCGTCGCGCTGTTCTTCGGCAAGCTCGTGTGGCTGCAGGTCATCAAGGCCCCCGAGTTCACCGAGCAGTCCCAGGCGCAGCGCACGTCCAAGATCGTGCTCGAGCCGCGTCGCGGCACCATATACGACCGCAACGGCGTGGTGCTCGCCACCAGCGTCGACGCAACCACCATCTACGTCAACCCCGTCGAGGTGAGCGACCCCAACCTGACCGCGGGCATCCTGGCGCAGGTGCTCGGCGGCGAGGCGAAGGACTATCTGGAAAAGGTCACCGTCAGCGACACGTACTATTCGATCATCAAGCGCAAGGCCGACACGAGCGTCGGCGACGAGGTCAGGCAGCTGGCCTCCGAGCGCGTCGAGGAGGCGCAGAACAAGGAGACGGCCGACGCCAAGGCGGCGGGTCGCAAAGCCGAAACCATCGCCTCGGGCATCCACTATGTCTCCGAAAGCCGCCGCGAGTATCCCAACGCTCAGGTGGGCGGCCAGGTGGTCGGCGCGTGCAGCATCGGCGTGGATTCGGACACGAACCGCGAATACTATTACGGCATCTGCGGCCTTGAGGCGCAGTACAACGACGTGCTCTCCGGCACGCCGGGCTACATGGAGCAGGAATACGGCCAGACCGGCCAGCTCATTCCTAGCGGCACGCACGAGAAGGTGGACGCCATCGACGGGCAGGACATCGTCGTGTCCATCGACATCGAGCTGCAGCGCCAGGTCGAGGATTCCCTGACGTCGGGCTGCAAGGGCCTCAACGCCACGGGCGGCTCCGCCGTGCTCATGGACGGCTCCACCGGCGAGATCTACGCCGCCGCATCCCTTCCGCTGTTCAACCCCGCCGATCGAAGCGAGGTCAAGGAAGGCGCCATGCAGCTCAAGTGCGTCACCGACCTGTTCGAGCCCGGCTCCATCTTCAAGTCGGTCTCGACCATGGCCATCTTGGAGACGGGCACGCTCACGCCTGATTCCGAGTTGTTCTGCCCGGCCTCGATCACCGCGGACGGCTATACCATCTCCGACGCCCATGAGCGCGGCGACGCCACGTTCACGCTGCGCCAGATCCTCGACCAGTCCTCCAACGTCGGCATCTCGCTTGCCACGGAGAAGATGGGCTTCGAGGAGCTGTACAACCACATCGTCCGCTACAACCTGCACTCCGACACCGGCGTGGATTATCCCGGCGAAGGGGAGGAGGGCACCGACGTGCTCGGCATGCTCGCGCCCTACGACCAGTGGTCGGCGGTCCAGGCATACAACGTATCGTTCGGCCAGGGCGTGTCGGTCACCCCGCTGCAGATGACGCGCTTCTACGGCGCCATCGTCAACAACGGCGTCGAGTGCGTGCCGCACTTCCTCATCGGCATGCCGCAAAGCGGCACCACGCCAAGCTACGGCACCACGCAGGTCATTGAAAACACCGCGGCGCTCGGCGACATGCAGTCGATGCTCAAGACCGTCGTCACCGATGGCACGGGCAAGAACGCCGCCATCGACGGGTTCAACGTGGTCGGCAAGACCTCCACGGCCGAGATCTACGACGAGGAGAACGGCGGTTACCGCAAGAACGTGTATAACTTGGCGTTCACGGGCTTTTTGGCGGATTCGTCAAGCAAGCTGGTGTGCTTTGTGGGCGCAAATGAGGTTCCTGGGGACGGCGTCGTCACGCCTATCTTTAAGGATATAATGACTGCGGCAATCGATCGATTCGGGATTACGTCTGAGTGAGGTATCCAAATGGGTAAGACCTGCACCGAACTGTTTGAAGGCATGGACTGCACCATCATCGGCAACGCGCAAGATGAGGTTGAGGGCATCGCCTATCGAAGTGATAAAGTCAAGCCCGGCGACGCGTTCTTCTGCATCGTCGGCATGAAAACCGACGGCCACACCTTCGCCCAGGACGCCATCGACCATGGCGCGAAGGTGCTCGTGGTGGAGCGCAAGGTCTACCTGGCCGACGCCACCGACGTCACGGAGGTCGTGGTGTCCGATACGCGCAAGGCCATGGCAGAGGCGTCGGCGCGCTTCTACGACGATCCGTCGCGCGCGCTTTCGCTGGTGGGCGTCACGGGCACCAACGGCAAAACCACCACCACGTATCTGGTGGAGCATATCGCCCGCGTGGCGGGCAAGCGAACGGGCGTCATCGGCACCGTGGGCACCGTAATCGGCGATGTGCATGAGAAATCCTCGCACACCACGCCGGAATCGCCTGACCTGCAGCATCTGCTCGCCCGCATGCGCGACGCGCGCTGCGACGTGGTGGCCATGGAGGTTTCCAGCCACGCGCTCGACCTTGAGCGCACGTACGCCTCGTCGTTCGCGGTCACGGCGTTCTCCAACCTGACGCAGGACCATCTCGACTACCATCACACCTTCGAGGCCTACTTCGAGGCGAAGGCGCGCCTGTTCGGCAAGGATTACCCTGCCCGCCGCGTCATCTGCATCGACGACAAGTGGGGCAAGGAGCTGCTGCGCCGCTGCTCGGAGGCCGGCGACAGCGTGGTCACCACGGGCTTCGACCGCTCGGCGCTCATCCATCCCAAGGATGTTCAGTACTATTCCACGCACACCTCCATCACGCTCAACGTGCGCGGCTCCTACTATGAGTTCGACTACCCGCTCGTGGGCAAGTTCAACGTCGAGAACATCATGTGCGCGTTCGGTATCGGCATCCAGCTGGGCATCGGCGTGTCCACCATCATCGACGCGCTGCGCGAGGCCCCGCAGACCCCGGGCCGCCTCGAGCGCGTGCATACGCCGCATGACGGCGGCGTGTCGGTGTTCGTCGACTACGCGCATACCCCCGACGCCTTGGAGAAGGCCTTAGGCTCCATCATGGCGCTCACGCCCGGCCGCACCATCTGCGTGTTCGGCTGCGGCGGCGACCGCGATGCGTCCAAGCGCCCCATCATGGGCCGCGCCGCGCTTGCGGCCGACCATGCCGTGGTCACGTCCGACAATCCCCGTACCGAGGACCCCGATGCCATCATCGCCGATATCGTGGCGGGCATGGGGCAGGGCGAGGGCCGCTTCGACGTGCAGCCCGACCGCCGCGCCGCCATCGCGCGCGCCATCGAGCTCGCCGAACCCGGCGATTCCATCCTGGTGGCCGGCAAGGGCCACGAGGATTATCAGCTGGTAGGCAAGGAAGTGCTCTCCTTCGACGACCGCGTCGTCGCCCGCGAGGAGCTTGAACGTGCATTCGGCGAAGGAGCTTGTGAGTAACCAATGCGTTTCACCATCGACGAAGCCGCCCGTGCCACGGGCGGCTCCTTTTCCATCGACCCTGTAAGCGATCAGACGGAGATCACCAGCTTGACCTGGGATTCTCGCAGCGTCGAACCCGGGGCGCTCTACGTTGCGCTGCCCGGTGAGCGGGTGGACGGGCATGCCTTCGCCGCCTCCGCCGTGGCGGCGGGCGCGGCGTGCGTGCTCGCACAGCATGAGCTCGACCAGGCTTCGGCGGACCAGATCGCAGCCGCGGGGGCAGCCGTTATCCAGGTTCCCGACACCCAGGCGGCCGTCACGGCGCTTGCGCGCGCATGGCGAGACCGTCTCGAGGGCCGCGTCATCGGCATCACTGGGTCTACGGGTAAAACCACCACGAAGAACCTCGTGCGCGACGTGCTCGCCGCCGCCGGCAGCGTGTGCGCAACGAAGGGCAACCAGAACAACGAGCTCGGCGTCCCCAACACCGTGCTGGCCGCCCAGGCCGACACGCGAAACGTCATCGTCGAGATGGGCATGCGCGGCCTTCATCAGCTCGAGGAGCTGTGCGGGTTCGTGCGCCCGCAATGGGGCCTTGTCACCAACGTCGGCGAAAGTCACATCGAGCTTCTGGGCAGCCGCGAGAACATTGCGCGCGCCAAAGCCGAGCTGCTCGAGGCGTTGCCCGCAGGCGGCATGGCGTTCGTCAACGCCGCGAACGATATGACCCCGAAGCTGCTCGAGTTCGCCAACCTGGACTCCCGTGGCGTCACGTGCGTGCTCTACGATGGCACCGCTCAGGCCGCCGAGCGTCGTGCGGCCCTTTCCGCCGCCGACGCGGCGCGTCCTGCCGTGTGGTCCGAGGATGTGCGTCTCGATGCGTCGGGCTGCCCGCGTTTTGCGCTGTGCGCCTGCGGGTTCGACGGTATGCCCGAGCCCGTGCGCGTGGAATGCGCCCTTGAGTTGCGCGGCATGCACAACGTGTCCAACGCTTGCTCCGCCGCCGCCGTCGGATTCGCCGCCGGCATGGAGGCCGCGCAGGTTGCAGCGGCGCTTTCGGGCGCCAAGCCCGAGGCGGGACGCCAAGAGGTCATCGAGGCTCCGGGCGGCTTCACCGTCATCAACGACGCCTACAATGCGAACCCCGATTCCATGCGCGCGTCGCTTTCCACGTTCGCCGCGCTCGATGTCGCCGGAGCGCGCATCGCGGTGCTCGGCGACATGGGCGAGCTCGGCTCGTTCGCGCCGCAGCTTCACGAGGAAGTGGGCGTCTTCGCCGCCGAATGCGGCCTTGACCGCCTGGTGTGCGTCGGGCAGCTTGCCCAGGGCATCGCGGCCGGCGCGCAAAAGGCCGGCATGCCGGCTGACCGCATCGCGATGGTCGCCGACGGCGCCGCCGCCCTTGCGGACGTTCGCGAACACGTCGCCTCCGGCAGCGCGGTGCTCGTGAAGGCCTCGCATTTCATGGCCCTTGAGAAAGTGGTAGAAGGATTGGTTGAATAGCTATGTTGCACATATTCGCGTCATACCCCACGTTTTTGGTGTTCGTGGCCATCGTGGTTGCCATTGCGGTCACCATGGTGCTTATGCCGGCGTGGATCAAGTTCCTCAAATCTAGCCATATCGGCCAGCAGGTGCGCGCTGACGGCCCTGAAAGCCACTTGGTGAAGCAGGGTACGCCCACCATGGGCGGTGTCATCATGCTCGTCTCCGTCATCCTCACGGCGCTCGTGGTGGGCCATCCCACGCCTGAAACGTTCGCGCTGCTCATCGCCACCGTCCTCACGGGCTGCCTGGGCCTTATCGATGACGCCGAGAAAGTGGTCAAGGAGCGCAGCCTGGGCCTTACCCCGAAAGCCAAGCTGGTGGGCCAGTTCGTCATCGCCACGGTGTTCGGCCTGGTGGCCGTCAACGTGATGGGCATCGCCCCCACGGTCGAGATCCCGTTCGTCTACACGTTCGACCTTGGCGTGCTCACCACGCATTTCGGCTCCGTGGAGGTGCCGTGGCTCTACATCCTGTTCGTGGACATCCTGCTCATGGGCATGTGCAACGCCGTCAACCTTACCGACGGCCTTGACGGCCTGGCAGCAGGCACGGTCATGATCGTCATGATCGTCATGGCGGCCATCGCATATCGCTCCGACATGCTCGACTCCGCCATCTTCGCCGCCGCCCTCGCCGGCGCCTGCGTGGGCTTTCTCTGGTTCAACTCGTTTCCCGCCGACATCTTCATGGGCGACACGGGCTCCCTTGCCCTCGGCATGGCGCTCGGCTGTCTTGCGGTGTTCACCAAGTCCGAGTTCATCGTGCTCGTCATAGGCGGCCTGTTCGTGGCCGAGGCCCTGTCGGTCATGATCCAGGTGTTCTACTACAAGAAAACCCATAAGCGCATCTTCCTTATGGCCCCGCTTCATCATCATTTCGAGAAGAAGGGCTGGTCCGAAACGAAGGTCGTCGTGCGCTTCTGGATCGTCTCCGGCGTGCTGGCCGCGCTCGGCTTCGCCGTGTACTTCGCAGAAACCTTGATGGCGGTGGCATAGGGTATGGAGAACCAGAAGATGCTTGCAGGCAAGAAACACGCTCCCGAAAGCTTGGGCCGCGTCCTCGTGCTCGGTCTGGGCAAGTCCGGCCACGATGCTGTCGATTACCTCATGGCGCAGCTCGGCGGCCGCGTGGCTCAGCTGGCCGTGTTCGGCGGGCAGCCCAATGCCGCTTCCGATGCGTATGCGGGCAAGGCGCGCGACCGCGGCGCCATCGTCGAGTTCGGCGAGGGCGCGGTCGATCGCTTGGCGCAAGCGTGCGGAGGGCATTTCGAGCTGTGCATCGCAAGCCCGGGCATCTCCGAGTTCTCCGACCTGTACCGCTCGGCCGCTGCCGTAAGCGACGAGGTCGTCAGCGAGGTCGAGCTCGCATGGCGCGAGTCCGATAGCTCCAGCACGTGGGTTGCCGTCACGGGAACCAACGGCAAGACCACCGTCACCGCTTTGACCAACCATCTGCTTCGCGCCGCGGGCATGGCAAGCGCCGCCGTCGGCAACATCGGCGATACGTGCATCTCCGCCGTGGCCGCCGGCGAAACCGACGTCTACGTGGCCGAGGTGTCGTCGTATCAGCTCGCGTCCACGAAGCTGTTCGCGCCCAACGTGGCCGTGCTGCTCAACATCACGCCCGACCATCTGCATTGGCACCATACGCTGGAAAACTACGCCGCCGCCAAGATGAAGGTGCTCGACAACCTTGCTCGGGTCCCCGGCTCGGTCGCGGTCATGGACGCCTCCAACGACGTCGTCCGCGCCGAGGTCCGCCGCCTGCGCAGCATCGATGGCGGTTGCGGTTTCGCCATCGTGCCCATGGGCACGGCAGAAGGCTTGCAGGGCGACATGCGCGCCCGTTGCGGTGCCGACAACGCCGCGTTCATCAACGGCGAAGGCGAGCTCATCGTGGCCCTCAAGGGGCAGGAGCATGCCCTCATCAACGCCGATCGCCTCAAGATCAAGGGCGCGCACAACGCCGGCAACGCGCTTGCCGCCGCCGCGGCGGCGCTGGCCGCCGGCGCTTCCGACGAGGCCGTGTGCGAGGCGCTTGCCACGTTCAGCCCGCTCGAGCATCGCATCGAGCCTTGCGGCACCGTGCGCGGCGCCGAATGTTATAACGATTCGAAGGCCACCAACGTCGACGCCACGCTCAAGGCGCTGGCGGCGTTCCCGCATACCCGTCCCATCGTGCTGCTCGGCGGCGACGACAAGGGCACCGATCTGGCCGATCTGGTCGCGGCGGCCCATGCCCACACGCGCGCCGTGGTGTGCTTCGGCGCGGCGGGCGCTCGCTTCTTCCAGGCGTTCAAGGAGCAAGTCTCTCAGGCGCCGGCAGATTTCCAACTGCTCACGGCGAACAACATGGAGTCTGCGCTCGAGGTCGCGCTCGAACAGGCGAAGGCTGGGGAAGTGGTGCTGCTTTCGCCCGCTTGCGCATCGTTCGACGAGTTCCACTCCTTCGAGGAGCGCGGCGAGGTTTTCAAGAAGCTCGTGGCCGCTCGCGCGGCCAAGCTTGGCGCGTAAGGGCGGTTTTACATGGCTACCGCGCGCAATAGGCGCTCCGATGCAGAATCGGTCATCTGGCCCCAGGTGCTGCTTGTGGTGGCCGTGGTGGCCCTCACGCTCATCGGCTTCGTCATGATCTACTCGGCCTCGCAGGTGACCATCCTCTCCGAGGCCGCCACGAACTACTATGCCGACACCGAGGCGGGCCAGTACCTGCGCGATACCATCTCGTATTCGGACTACATCGCTCAGCAAAACCCTTCGGCGAAGCTTATCAGCCAGTTCATCTACTCCCTGGCCGGTATCCTCATCGCCGTGGCCATCTGGTTCATGCTCCCCCGCAGCGGTTGGAAGGGCGCCATCGTCAAAGGCTATTGGGGAGTATGCGTGGCGCTGCTCGTCATCACGTTCCTTTTCGGAACCGCCGCGCTCGGCGCTCAGCGCTGGATCGTCATCGGCCCGCTTTCGCTGCAGCCATCGGAGTTCGCCAAGATAGCCATCGTGCTCATGGCCGCCAACCTTATGGACGATCTCAACGAAGGGGACGAGTTTAACTCCGTCATGATCAGGGCGGCGCTTTACGTGGCCGCCCCCACGTTGTTCCTGTTGTTCACGCAATCGGACCTGGGAACCACCATCATCATCTTCGTGGGCGTGTACGCGGTGCTGTGGTTCGGCGGCGCTCCCGGCAAGCTCATGCTTGCCATCGCCGGCGTTGCCGTCCTTGCGGTTATCGCCATCGTCTTGTTCGGCTCGGGCTACCGCCAGGACCGCTTCGTGGTGTACAACCCCTGGAACGACGGCGAAGGCGGCAGGGGCAACGGCTACCAAACCATCCACTCGTTCTACGCGTTCGCCGAGGGCGGCCTGTTCGGCGTGGGCCTGGGCAACTCCAGCGAGAAGTACGACTACCTTCCCGAGGCCGAGACCGACTTCGTGTTCTCCATCATCGGCGAGGAGTTCGGCATGCTCGGCGCGCTCGTGGTCATCGCGCTGTTCTGTTGCATCCTGTTCGCCGGCATGCGCATCGCGAGCGCGGCGGCCACGCCCAACGAGCGCATCGTGGCGGGCAGCGTCACCATCATGCTCGTGTTCCAGGCGTTTCTGAACATGGGCTGCGTCATCGGCCTCGTGCCCACCACGGGCAAGCCCCTGCCGTTCGTGTCCGCAGGCGGCTCGTCGCTCATCGCGTCGCTCATGATGGTCGGCATCATCATGGCCGTTGCGCGAAACGCCGATAACACCACCGTCTACGATCGACGCCGCGCGAACCTGCGCGTCGTGCGCGCGGTCGACGACGATTCCAACGGCTCCCGCAACGCACCGCGCGGCGGCAGGGCCGATTCGCGCACGCGCGCCCCGCAAGGTGCGCGGCGCCGTCAAACGCGTTCTTCATCCCGGAGGTGACATCATGCGCATAGTCCTTTCCGGCGGCGGTACCGCCGGCCACATCAATCCGGCCCTCGCGCTTGCCGACGTGCTGCGCGAACGCGGGCACGAGGTGCTCTTCGCCGGCACGCCCGGCGGCATCGAGTCGCGCCTCGTCCCTGCGGCGGGCATCCCGTACAAGGCCTTCGAGGCCGCGGGCTTCAACCGCAATCATCCGCTCACGCTTCCCAAGGCCATCATGAAGATCCAGCGTTCCACGAAGCTGGCGCGCAAGTGGTTTTCCGAGGTCCATCCCGACTGCGTGGTGGGTTTCGGCGGCTACGTCTGCATCCCGGTCGCCCGCGCCGCCGAGCAGTGCGGCATCCCCGTGGTGGTCCACGAGCAGAACTCGGTCATGGGCATGGCGAACAAGTACCTGGCCCGTAGGGCCCGCGCCGTGTGCCTGACCTACGACCACGCCGCCGAGGCGCTTTCCGACAAAAGCCATGTCGTGCTAACCGGCAACCCCGTGCGCGCAAGCGTGTTCGCCGCAACGCGCGCCGAGGGCCGTGCCGCTTTCGGCATCCCCGAGGATGCGCGCATGCTTCTCGTCACCGGGGGAAGCTTGGGCGCCCGCCATCTCAACGCGGCCATCGTGCAGCGCAAGGATATGCTGCTTGGCTACCCCGACCTGCATATCGTGCACGTCACGGGCCCCAAGGAGCTCGATAGCGTCACCGAGCAGCTTGCCCTGACCGACGAGCAGGCAAAGCGCTGGCACCTCATGGGCTACACCGACCAGATGGGACTTGCCATGGCCGCCGCCGACGCCATCGTCAGCCGTGCGGGCGCCACGTCGCTCGCCGAGATCTCGGCCCGTCATATCCCTGCGCTGCTCGTGCCGTTCCCGTATGCCACCGAAGACCATCAGACCATGAACGCCCGCGCATGCGTGGAAGCGGGTGCGGCCTTCCTCGTGGCCGACGCCGATGTCGAGGGCGCGCAGTTCACCGAGCATCTTAAAACCCTTGTCGAGGACGAAACGGCCCGTCAACGCATGTCGGCTGCAGCGGCCGCGGCGAAGACGCGCGATGCGGCGGGGCTGCTCGCTGATGTAGTCCTTAAGGCGTGCGAATCCAAGTCGGCGCAATAGGGTAAGATATTAGAGTTTGAGCAAGCACGGGCGGCCTTGGCGCCGCCCGTTTCCCGGGTGCGCCCGGGTTTCACATCATCGCGCTGCGAGCGGCTAAGGCTTCGGCGCATAGGCTTCAGGAGGCAGGCAACATGAGCGAAGAGCGCATCAAGCAGGTGCACTTCATCGGCGTCGGCGGCGTGGGCATGAGCGGTATCGCCCGCGTGGCCCATGACCAGGGCATGCAGGTGTCGGGCTCCGATATCAAGGAAAGCCGTTACACCAAGCAGCTGCGCGAGGCCGGCATCACCGTGTTCATCGGCCAGAAGGCGGAGAACATCCCCGAGGGCGACCCGGTCGTCGTCATCTCCACGGCCATCCTCGAGAACAACCCCGAGCTCATCGAGGCGCGACGTCGCGGCCTTGAGATCTGGCATCGTGCCCAGATGCTCGCGCATCTCGGCGTGGGCCTCGATACGCTCGCCGTGGCCGGCACGCATGGCAAGACCACCACGTCGTCCATGCTCGCCAGCGCGCTCGACGCACTGGGCGCCGACCCCACCTTCCTCATCGGCGGCATCGTGCGTGCCTACGGCACCAACGCCCACTCCGGCACCGGCGACCATTACGTCGTCGAGGCCGATGAGTCCGATAAGTCCTTCACGTACCTGTCTCCCAAGGCGGTGCTCGTCACCAACATCGAGGCCGACCACCTCGACCACTATAAGGACCTTGACGAGATCTACGACAAGTTCCACGACTTCATGGGCCTGGTTCCCGAAGATGGCGTCATCGTGGCATGCGGCGAAGAGCCCCATGTGGTCGACATCGCCCGCTCCGAGGGCCGTCGTATGTACACGTACGGCTTCAACGAGGGCTGCGACGTGCGCATCACCTCCTACGAGCCCCACGGCATCGGCAGCCGCTACACGGCGGTCATGCCCGACGGCACGCAGGTCGATGGCGCCATCAAGCAGAACCCCGGCCGTCACAACGTCTTGAACGCCACGGGCGTCATCACGCTGCTGTGGGCGCTCGGCTTCGATGCGGCCAAGGTCGCCCAGGCGCTTTCGGGCTTCGCCGGCGTCCGCCGTCGCTTCGACCTGGTCGGCGAAGTGGGCGGCGTCACCGTCGTCGACGACTACGCGCATCACCCCACCGAAATCGCCGCCACCATCTCCGCCGCGGCGGGGCTTGGATATAAGCACGTCCATGTGCTCTTCCAGCCGCATCGCTACTCCCGTGCGCCCTTGTTCACGCAGGTGCTCCACGACGAGTTCGGCGCCGCGTTCGACAAGGCCGACAGCGTCACCTTCATGGACGTTTACCCGGCAGGCGAGGCCCCGGTGCCCGGCGTCTCCGGAAAGACGTTCCTCAACGTCGTGCTCGAGCACAAGGGCCATCCCCAGGCGGATTTCGTGGCCCATCGCGTCGACGTCGTCCCGCATCTCATGGGCAAGCTCCAGCCGGGCGACCTGGTCATCACCATGGGCGCCGGCGACGTGACGGCCATGGGCCCGCAAATCATCGACGCGCTCCTCAAGGCGCGAGGCTAGGCTGCCATGTGCGCGCGTCACGCATGCTCGCCGCTTGAGGCGCTGCTCGTCGACAGCGCCTTCGACGCCGATGTCTATCCCGACGAGCCCATGCGCCGTCATACCATGTACCGCATCGGCGGGCCAGCGCGCTTCTATGTGCAGGTCGGTTCCATCGGCGCGCTCAAGCGCTTGGTGGCCGCTTGCCGAGAGTGCGCCATCCCGTGGGTGGCGGTCGGCCGCGGGTCGAACCTGCTCGTCTCCGACGAGGGTTTCCCGGGCGTCGTCATCGCCCTCGGGCGCGATTTCCGCGCATGCCGTTTCGACGAGGAAACCTGCAGCTTCATCGTGGGAGCCGGGGTGCCGCTGTCAAGCGTCGTGCAGGAGGCGTTCCGCCGCAGCCTTTCGGGGCTTGAGTTCGCGGTGGGCACGCCGGGCACCGTCGGCGGCGCCGTGCGCATGAACGCCGGCACCCGCGAGCAGGGGATAGCGGACAGGGTGGTCTCGGTCACCACGTTATCGCCGCAGGCGGGGCTCGTGCGCCGCGAGGCGGCGGATATCCGTTGGGGTTACCGCTCCAGCTCGTTCGCCCCCGACGAGGTCATCGTCGAGTGCGAGCTTGCGGTCAAGCCCGCCGACCCCTATTTGCTGCGTGGGAAGATGGAGGCCGCACACACCCGTCGCAAGAAGACGCAACCTCTCACGCTTCCGAGTTGCGGCAGCGTGTTCAAGAACCCCGAAGGGTCGTCTGCGGGCCAGCTCATCGAGCAGGTGGGGCTCAAAGGGGAGCGCATCGGCGGCGCGCAGATATCCGAGGTTCACGCGAACTTCATCGTGAACAGGGACAATGCAACTGCTCAAGACGTGTTGGAACTCATTAACATGGCAAGGTCGAAGGTATACGAGGCGTATGGCATCGAATTACAACCGGAAGTCCGCTTCCTCGGGTTCGCATAGGCGCGCTCAGGCGTCTCGCGGCGGGTCGCGCCCTCCGCGGGGTCCGCAGCGCCCATACAACCCCGCGCCCGGCTCGCGGCTCACATCGGTGCGTGTAGGCGACCTTCCTCAAAGCGACCACGGCTCGCGGGCGCGGCAGACCTACCAGCGTTACCTGGTGCGCCTCGGTGCTCTCGCCGCCGCGGCAGCGGCGCTCGCCATTGCCGCCGTCATCGTGTACAACTCCAGCTTGTTCACCATAGAAAGCGTTTCGGTTTCGGGCGCCGATCACCTTACCGCCTCCGACATGCAGCAGCTTGCCGGCGTGCCCGCCGGAACCACGCTTCTGCGCGTGGACGCCGCAGGCATCAAGGAGAACCTAATAAAAGACGCATGGGTCGCCGATGCGAAGATCAAGCGCGTGTTCCCGGATACGCTGCAGATCGACATCACCGAACGCACCATCACGGCGGTGGTGGAGGTCCCCAACGAGAACGCGCAGAACTCCACGCAGTGGGCTATCGCCTCCGACGGCATGTGGCTCATGCCCATCCCTGACCGTGATTCCGAGGCGGGGCGCCGTACCAACTCGAAGGTGTACGAGGACGCCGAATCGGTGCTGCATATCACCGACGTGCCCTATGGCACCAAGCCCGCCGTCGGCTCGTATTGCACCGACGCCAACGTCAACAACGCGCTCGCCATCGTGGCCGGCATGACCACCGAGCTTGCCGACCGCGTCACCTCGGTGAAGGCTACGGAAACCGCATCCACCACGCTCACCATCAAAGACGGCCCCGACATCGTCTTCGGCACGGCGGACAACATCCGCGAGAAGGAGCGCGTGTGCCTGCAGATCATGAAGGAGCATCCCGAGGGCGTCACATACATCAACGTGCGCACGCCCGATAGGCCCACGTGGCGTTCTCTATAACCTCAAGCGGCCCGTCGCGCAGGCGTGCGGGCCGCTCTGATATGTGCATGTGGTTGCCGTTGGGGGGCGAAGCGTTGCAAACCCACCCTCTTTGTGTACAATAATCCCACGTGAATACAACCACGAGTGTGTGAAACGCAGCTCAAAGCAAGCGTAATAGTGTGGAGGAATACAATGCCAAACAATTCGGGCGAGCATCTGGCGGTCATCAAGGTCGTCGGCGTCGGCGGCGGCGGCACCAATGCCGTTAACCGCATGGTCGAGGCGGGCGTCAAGGGCGTGGAGTTCATCGCCGTCAACACCGACCGTCAGGCCCTTCTGATGTCGGATGCCGATAAGACCATCCACATCGGCGAGGAGCTCACGCGCGGCCTGGGCGCCGGCGCGAACCCCGAGGTCGGCTGCCAGGCCGCCGAGGAGTCCCGCGCGGAGATCCGCGAGGCGCTGGCCGAGGCCGACATGGTCTTCGTCACCGCCGGCGAGGGCGGCGGCACGGGCACGGGCGCCGCACCCATCATCGCCGAGATCGCCCGCGAGGAAATCGGCGCGCTGACGGTGGGCATCGTCACCAAGCCGTTCTCCTTCGAGGGTCGCACCCGCCGCAACCAGGCGGAGCAGGGCATCGACCTGCTGTCCCAGAAGGTCGACACGCTCATCGTCATCCCCAACGACCGTCTGCTCGAGATCGTCGACAAGAAAACCAGCATGCTCGATGCGTTCCGCATCGCCGACGATACGCTGCGTCAGGGTATCCAGGGCGTCACCGACCTGATCACCATCCCGGGCCTGATCAACCTCGACTTCGCCGACATCCGCACCGTCATGAAGGACGCCGGCACCGCCATGATGGGCATCGGCCTGTCCTCCGGCGAGAACCGCGCTCTCGACGCCGCGCAGCAGGCCACCAATTCGGCGCTGCTCGAGGCCTCCATCGCCGGCGCCTCCCGCGTGCTGTTCTCCATCTCCGGCGGTCCCGACCTCACGCTCACCGAGGTCGACGAGGCTGCCCGCACCGTCGAGGCATGCGCCGATGAAAACGCCAACATCATCTACGGCCAGATCATCGACGAGAGCATGGGCGACAGCGTGCGCATCACCGTCATCGCCACCGGCTTCAAGGTCAATGCGCCCCAGCAGTCCGCTATGGACTTCAACCGCAAGGACCTGTTCGCCTCCACGGCCGCTCCCGAGCCGGCACCGGCGCCCCAGCCGTCCACGTATTCCACGCTCACCAGCACGCCCGGCCGCTTCGCCGACGAGGACTACATCCCCGATTTTCTGAAGCGCCAGCGCTAAGGAGTAAAAGCTTTGCATACCGTGTGCGAAACATTACCTGCACCGACACTCGACGCGCGCCCTTGCGGCGCGCGTCGCATTTCCATGCTCACCGATGATGCGCTCGTTCAGGCTTGCGGGGTTCGCATTGCCTTCACCGGCCGCGATGGGGGGGTAAGCCAGGGGCCGTTCGCCTCGCTGAACCTCGGTGCCCACGTGCAGGACAACCTCGATCACGTCATGGAGAACCGCCGACTTGCCATGCAGGCGCTCGACGGCGAAGGCGTTCCGGTCGTCGTGCCCAACCAGGTGCACGGCACCGAGATCGTCTCCATCCACGCCTCCGATCCCGCCAGCGTCGTTGCGGCCCAGCAACGTGCGCAAGCCGCTGCCGATGCGCTCGTGGTCACCGCGCCTAACGTAGCGGCCATGCTATGCTTCGCCGATTGCACGCCTGTCATCGCGGTGTCGCCCACGGGGCGTTTTGCCGTGGCCCATGCGGGGTGGCGCGGGGTGGTCGGCGGCATCGCGGCTTCGTGCGTTGAGCGCCTATCGCTCGAAGATGGCGCGAAAACGCCTGATGAGCAGCGCGAAATCGCTGCCGGTTACAATGTTTACATCGGCCCGCACATCCACGATTGCTGCTTCGAGGTGGGAAGCGAGGTCGAGCAGCGCTTCGCCGGACTTTTCGGGCAAAGCTGCATTCGCCCCTCGCGTCACGTCAGCATGCTCGACGCGTTGCGCGTGCAGCTGACCGCCGTCGGCATCGATCCTGCGCGCATCTGCGATGCGGGCATCTGCACCCAATGCAACCCGCAGCAGTACTTCTCGTATAGGGCATCCGGCGGCACGTGCGGCCGTCATGGCGCCATCGCATTTCGAAAGGAAGCATAGCCATGCCATTTGCTCAACACTATCAGGAAACGCTTGAAGAGCTCGCCCGCGTGTGCGCCTCGTGCGGGCGCGATCCGCGTGAGGTGAAGGTCATCGCCGTTTCTAAGACGGTCGATGCCCCTGCCATCTCCGCAGCCATCGCCGCGGGAGCTCATGATTTCGGCGAGAACCGTCCCGACGTCCTTGCCGCCAAGGTGGCGCAGCTGCCGGAGCAAACCTGGCATTTCATCGGAAACGTCCAGTCGCGCAAGATTCCCGAGATCGTCGCCTGCGCAACGCTCGTGCACTCGGTTTGCAAAGAAGACCATTTCGCCAAATTCGACCAGGCGGCCGAGCGCTTTGGCAAGGTGCAGGATATCCTGCTCGAGGTCAATGTGTCTGGGGAGGAAAGCAAAAGCGGTTTCACCCCGGACCAGGCGCTCCATGCGCTGCAGGTTGCCGAGACGTTCCCCCGCATCGCCGTTCGCGGTCTTATGACCATGGCCCCGCAGGGCAACTCGGAAGCAGCGCGCGAGTGCTTCGAGGGTCTGGCCGCCTTGCGAGATGCGCTGCGCAGCCAGCTTCCCTCTGAGCAGGCCGCACGCTTCAATGAACTTTCCATGGGCATGAGCGAGGACTGGCGCGAGGCCGTTTGCGCGGGTGCTACCATGGTACGGATAGGCCGAGCTCTGTTCAGCGACTCCTTCGAGTCCGTTGAGGCATAAGGCTCGCGTCCGCAATACCGAACATGCAGCGGCGGCGTCGACCGCCGTCCTTAAGATACGAAGCAGGAGAGCGGTATGGCAATGCCAAAGTTCAACAAGCCCGAAGGCATGCTCGACAGCATCAAGTCCAAGCTCGGGTTCTCCGATGGCGGCGATTACTACGATCATGGCCGCAAGGACTACGATGACTACGATTCCGGTGATTACGACGATTACGAGGACGACTACGAAGAGGACGATGCTGCTCCCAGCTCGAACTACGATCCGTACGATTCGGTCACCACGCGCCCCGCGCGCGGCAACCATGCCCGTACTTCGGTAGGCTCGGGCGGGTATCGACCGGCCAAGCTCGTCTCCATCGACGACGTGCGTGCGCACACCACCGTGCCCGACAGCCTGAATCGCGACCCGCTGCCGCCGCGCAAGGTGAGCTCCGCATCCTTCGGAAACCGCACCATGGTCGACCCGGCGTTCACCGCTCCGGCCAACACGCCCAACGCAAGGGCTGCGGCAGCGGCTAACCAGGAGCGTTCGGAAAGCCTGAACGCCTTGTTCAGCACCACCGCCGCAGAAGCCGCCGAGTCCAGCGCCGCCCCGGTCGCCCAAACGGCAGCCAAGCCTGTCGAAGGCGCGTTCACGGCGGCTGCCAAGGCTGCTTCCGCCGCCTCCTCGTTCGACCCGTACAAGGCCTACGAGGGCACCGCAACGGGCACGCACAGCCCCACGCGTTCGGTCACCATCGTCAAGCCCGCCAGCTACGGCGAGTGCGAGAAGGTCGCGAAAGCCCTCAAAGCCGGAGACGCCGTGGTGCTCGCGCTCAAGGAAACCCCCGATGCGCTGGCAAAGCGCGTGCTCGACTTCTCGTTCGGCGTTTCGAGCGCCCTCGATGCAAGCGTCGACTGCGTCGCCGACAAGGTCTTCGTCATCGCGCGCGGGGCGGCTCTCAGCGACGCCGAGCGTGCAAGCCTGCGTTCTCAGGGCATCCTGTAACCGTACGTATCGAAACCGACCCCGGGCTTGGCGCCCGGGGCGTTAGCAAGGAGCGAAACACCCCGCATGCTCAGTTTGAAGTACCTTATCGTGTCGCTTTCCGATGCGTATAGCATGATCATCTTCGTATACGTCATGCTGTCATGGTTCCCGACCGATCGGGGCATCCTCGCAGACATCAACAACGTGCTCGCGCGCATATGCGACCCGTATTTGAACCTGTTCAAGCGCCTGATTCCCCCTATTGGAGGTATGGTGGACGTGACGCCCATCGTCGCGCTGCTTGTACTACAATTCGGTGTACGTTTGTTGGTAAACTTGTTCTAGGTGCGCACCTGCGCATTCCCGCACATCAGATGAAGGGATACAAAGATGGCTATCACCTCTGCTGAAATCCATAACCAAAGCTTCTCCATCGATCGCAAGGGCTACGACGTCGACGAGGTCGATGTCTTCCTCGAGCATGTCGCCGATGAGATCGACGGCCTGAATCAGCAGATCGCCTCGCTGCAAAGCCAGATCGGCGAGGTGATTATTCAAAAAGAACATTATAGTCAATTGTATTCTCATATGCGAGAAATAC
>CAJMPP010000007.1 GCA_905215325.1 uncultured bacterium
CGTCAGCCCCAGCAAATCCTTGATTTGACCGATCAAGATGGTCACCGCAATACCCGCCGTGAAGCCGGTGGTGATGGTGTAGGGAACGAAACGGATGAGCGTGCCGAGTTTCAGCAAGCCCATGAGCACGAGCATCACGCCGGCGATGATGGTGGCCGCCACCAGGCCCTCCATGCCGTCGGTGGCAACGATGCCCGCAACGATGGTGGCGAAGGCAGCCGTGGGGCCGGAGATCTGCACGCGGCTGCCACCCAAGAACGCGATCAGGAAGCCCGCGACGATGGCGGTGTAAAGGCCCTGCTCAGGGCCTACGCCCGATGCGATGGCCAACGCGATGGAAAGCGGCAGCGCCACCACGGCAACCACCACGCCCGAGACGATGTCCTTCGGGATTTGGCGGCGCAACTCCTCTTTGCTGGAGTGCTTGATGATGCTGAATAATATAGGCTTGATCTTGTCTCGCTGCATGGCCTTCGTTTCGCGTCGGGATTGTCGGTTTCAAAGCTCCTGCAACGCGACCCGCCGGGTGGTGGAGA
The DNA here is from genome assembly GCA_905215325.1 of uncultured bacterium. GTDB lineage: Bacteria > Actinomycetota > Coriobacteriia > Coriobacteriales > Eggerthellaceae > Senegalimassilia. Next base: position 537 of record CAJMPP010000007.1, read on the forward strand.
CGACAAAGCCCCAACCGGGCCGTTTTCCCGGATGGAGCGTGATGTGTCTTCAGATTGTACGGCATGCCTAGCCGCAAGAGGGTATTTATGGTAACGCGGCAAAGCCACCCACCGCCCGACCACACAAAATCGCCAGCAAGAGGGGGTGTCGGTGCCGGCGCGGTGACCGAACGCGCTTCGGGCGATTTCGGCTATCACTCCAAAAACTGGACTTCTCCGGTGTCGGTTTGGTAGAGGGCGCCTACTACCCGCAGGCCGTGCTCTGCTTCGTCGGTGCGAACTTTGCGGCTTTCCTCGATGCGGCGAACGCTGTGCGCCACGTTCGCCAAGCAGGCGGCGGCTTCGTCGGTTTCGTTGCCGATGGCGTCGGCTATCTCGTCGGTGATGAACTTCACCGTTCCGTAGGGCTCGTGGTGCATGGCGGCGTCGACGGCGCCGCAGCCCGTGTGCCCCAAAACCACCACCAGGTTGCAGCCCAAGTGGTCTTCGGCGTACTCGATGCTGCCGAGCTGGTGCTTGTCCACCACGTTGCCGGCCACACGGATGACGAACAGGTCGCCGATGCCCGCCGAGAAGATGGCCTCGGGGATCACGCGCGAGTCCGAGCACGCCAGCACGATGGCGTACGGGTGCTGGCCTTCGCAAAACGTCGACTGGCGCAGCTCCGGCGACACGTCGCCCTGCGCTTGACTCGCGTTCAGATAGCGGGCGTTTCCCTCGCGCAGGCGCTCGAGCGCCTCATCTGCCGAAAGATTGCAAGATTTATGGCTCATGGCGGCCTCCCCTTTCGTTATGTTCACGCTCAGCTTACCGCGTTGGGCAAACCTGAACGCGTTTCTGCCGACAAGCTGCAAAATGCTAGCGGTTACAATAGGGCAAACCTAGGGGGAAGGGAACTGCCATGTCGAAACAGGCGATTTTGGAACTTGACCACGATTCGTGCAAAACGCAGGCGATGGCGTATCTCGAGCAAGGCTTCAATTGCGCGCAGGCGGTCGCTTGCACGCTGGCGCCGGCGATCGGGCTTGATGTCGACCAGACGTTTCGCCTGATGGAGGGCTTCGGCGGCGGCATGGGCGGCTACGCCGAGACCTGCGGCGCGGTGTCGGGCGCCGTTATGGCGGCCGGATGGGTCAAAAGCGCCGGTAGCGAAAACCCTGTCAGCAAGATGGAAACGTACCGGCTGGCCGACCAGATGTGCGCGCGATTCAAGACGCAAAACGGCACGACCATCTGCGCCGAGCTCAAGGGCATCGGCAACCCTGCGGGGCCGCTCCGCTCCTGCCCCGGCTGCATCCAAGACGCCGTGGACATCGCCATCGATGTTCTTCAGGCGGATGCGCGCGCTGGCGAGTAGCTTCACCGGGACGTTGCGCTATAGTTGACCGCGTCATACAGCTTACGCGTAGAAAGCACCCCATGTCCCGCATCAAAACCCTTGCGCCCGGCATTGCCGTAAGCGCCCTTATCGCCGTCGTTTGCTGGTTTCTCGGCCAGGCGGTGCCGCTGGTGGGCGGCGCCGTGTTCGCCATTTTGCTGGGCATGGTCATCGGCACGTTCTGGAAGCAGAAGGGCGCGGCAGGGCCGGGCATCAAATTCGCGTCGAAGAAGATCCTGCAAACCGCCGTGGTGCTGCTGGGCTTCGGATTGCCGCTGACGCAGTTGGCCCAGGTGGGAGTTATGTCGCTGCCCGTTATTCTGTCCACCATCTCCGCATCGCTGATCACCGCGGCGGTGCTGTGCCGCGCAATGCACGTGCCCGGGCGCACCGCCACGCTCATCGGCGTGGGGTCCTCGATCTGCGGCGGCTCGGCCATCGCGGCCACCGCGCCGGTCATCAAGGCCGACGATCAGGAAGTGGCGCACGCCATATCGGTGGTGTTCCTGTTCAACGTGCTGGCGGCGCTCATCTTCCCCACCCTGGGCGACGTTATAGGTTTGAGCAATAACGGCTTCGGGCTGTTCGCGGGCACCGCGGTCAACGACACGTCGTCGGTCACCGCCGCCGCCGCCGTGTGGGACGGCATGCACCCCGGCGCGAACGCGCTCGATTACGCCACCATCGTCAAGCTCACGCGCACGCTGGCCATCATCCCCATCACGTTCGCGCTTGCGCTGTGGGTTTCCGCGCGCGAACGCAAGCAGGCAGCGCAAAACGGCGCGGATACGGCTTCTACCAGCAGTTTCAGCTTGAAGCGCGCGCTGCCCACGTTCATCGTGCTGTTCGTATGCGCCTCCCTGGTGGCCACGGGCGCCAGCGCCGCGGGCGTCGATCCGGCCGTTTTCGCGCCGCTCAAAACGCTCAGCAAGTTCTTCATCGTGGTGGCCATGGCCGCCATCGGCCTGAACACCGACGTCGTGGGCCTGGTAAAGTCGGGCGCAAAACCCATCGTGCTGGGCGCGGCATGCTGGGTTGCCATCGCGTGCACGAGCCTGGCGGCGCAGCACATTCTGGGGCTCTGGTAGCGCCCGCCGCGCGAACGCCGAGCGCCCGGCGCCGGAGCCGCTGAACCCGAATCCGACGCCCGCGCCGTCATCCTGTAAAACCGCCGTTTCCGCGGTTCAAACAAATTCGCAAGCGAAGAAAGGGTCGATATGCTGACCATCGGATGCCATCTGTCAACGTCGAAGGGCTTTCTGGCCATGGGCGAAACCGCGCTTTCCATCGGCGCGAACACGTTCGCGTTCTTCACGCGAAACCCGCGCGGGGGCAAGGCGAAGGCCATCGATCCCGCCGACGCCGCGGCGCTTCGCGAGCTCATGGCCGAGCACAACTTCGGCCCTCTGGTGGCACACGCACCCTACACGCTCAACCCCTGCTCGGACAAGCCGCACGCCCGCGAGTTCGCGCTCGAATGCATGGCAGACGACCTGATGCGCATGGAATCCGTGCCCGGCAATTACTACAACTTCCATCCGGGAAGCCACGTGAAGCAAGGCGCAGAAGCGGGCATCGAACTGATATCGGGCCTGCTCAACCAGGTGCTGCGCCCCGAGCAGACCACCACGGTGCTACTGGAGGCCATGGCAGGCAAGGGCACGGAAGTCGGCCGCACGTTCGAGGAGTTGGCCGCCATCATCGACCGCGTGGAGCTTGCCGATCACATGGGCGTGTGCCTGGACACGTGCCACATCCACGACGGCGGCTACGACATCGTGAACGACCTGGACGGCGTGCTTGAGGAGTTCGACCGCGTGATCGGCCTTGAGCGCCTGCGCGCCGTGCACATCAACGACTCGAAGAACCCTTGCGGGGCGCACAAGGACCGCCACGAATGCATCGGCCAAGGCTTCATCGGCGTCGACGCCTTCCAGCGCATCGTCACGCACCCCGCGCTTCGCGACCTGCCCTTCATCCTGGAAACCCCCAACGAACTGCCCGGCTACGCAGCCGAGATCAAGCTTTTGCGCGAGCTGGCGCAGGACGCGTAGGCGGGTTTGCGGTTTTTGACCCTTCGCAAACCTTGGATTCGCAGCATATACGCAGGTCAGTTAGGTTATCGATTTGCCCGATAACAATTCATCGATAAATATCCTAGTAACCTGCGTTGAATACCGGGCAATTCGGTGTTTCAATACGAACAGCAAAACCACGGCAGGCGAACCGCCGCCGGCACTACGCGATAGCAAGGAGCACCGCATCATGGCAAAGAAGAACATCCCGTACGACCAGAAGTACTACGATCCCGAGATCGAGTGCATGCCGCGGCCCGAGCTTGAGCAGCTGCAGCTTGAGCGCCTGCAGACCATGGTGCAGTACGCTTACGACAACACCGTCTACTACAAGCGCAGCTTCGACGCCGCCGGCGTGAAGCCCTCCGACATCAAAACGCTCGCCGACCTGGCGAAGTTCCCGTTCATCAACAAGCAGACCGAGCGCGAAACCCAGCACGTGGGCAGCTTCTTCGGCGAGCTGTGCAGCGTGCCCGAGGAGGACGTCGTGTTCATGGCCACCTCCTCCGGCTCCACCGGCGTGCCCACGGTCAGCCCGTTCACGCAGGAGGACTTCGACCTGTGGCAGGACACCGAGGCCCGTCTGTTCTGGCAGGCCGGCATGCGCCCCAACGACCGCTACGTCCACGGCCTGAACTTCGCCCTGTACGTCGGCGGCCCCGACGTCATCGGCGCGCAACGCCTGGGCGCGCTGGCCATCTGGGCGGGCGCCATCCCCTCCGACCGTCTGATCTTCGTGCTGAAGCAGTACCAGCCCACCATCATCTGGACCAGCCCCTCCTACGCCTGGACGCTGGGCCAGAAGATCAAGGAGAAGGGTCTCGACCCGCGCAACGACTTCAGCATCCGCACCATCATCGTCGCAGGTGAGCCGGGCGGTTCCATTGAATCCACGCGCGAGAGCATCGAGGAGCTGTGGGGCGCGAACGTGGTCGACTTCTTCGGCTTGTCCGACATCTACGGCGCCTGCGCGGCCATGTGCGAGGCGAAGGACGGCCTGCATATCGTGGAGGATCAGATCCTCGTTGAGACCGTCGACCCGGTCACCGGCGAGGTGCTCGAGCCCGGCAGCGTGGGCGAGCTGACCTACACCACGCTCATGAAGAAGGCCCGCCCGATGATCCGCTTCCGCACCGGCGACATCGGCTACGTTTCCACCGAGAAGTGCAGCTGCGGCCGCACCCACGCCCGCATCCACGTGACCGGCCGCAAGGACGAGATGTTCATCGTGGGCGCCGTGAACGTGTTCCCCTCCGACGTCGAGTACGTCGTGCGCAAGGAGTCGGGCCTGACCGGCGAGTACTCCATCCGCGTGTACGACGAGAACTTCACCACTCGCTACGAGGTGTCCGTCGAGCGCGCCCTTGGCAGCGACGAGCCCTACGACCAGGTGTCCAAGCGCGTCGAGGCGGCGCTGAAGGCCCACACGGGCGTGCGTCCGGCCAAGGTCATCGTGTTCGACGCCGACAAGCTGGGCACCTCAAGCGAGCACAAGGCGAAACGCTTCATCGACGAGCGCGACAGCGCGAAGTAAGCAACGGCGCAAAACCACCTGGTTTACATCGGCCGCGCCCTGCAACGGGCTTTTGCGGGGCGCGGCATCGAGCGAAAGGATCTTCCCATGGCATACGATTTCTCCGTTTCCGGGCAGCATTACCTGTTCAATGTCCAGACGTTTGCACACACGGTGCTGGCGCTGGGCGGCGACTCCTACAACTACGCGTTCCGTGACCGCACCACGCAAGGCGTCATCGACGACGTGGCATCGGGCGAAAGCGAGCTGGGCGTGGTGTTCGAGACCTCCGCGACCGCCGCGGAGCTTGACGCCGCCTTCGACGCCGCCGGCCTTGAGTTCGTGCAGCTGGTCGAGTCGGCCCCGCGTGTGGCGCTGCCGGCAAGCCACCCGCTGGTCAACGCGTCCAGCCTGACGCTCGAGCAGCTGGCAGATTACCCCTACATCTACTTCGACCAGGGCAAAGACGCTCCGGCAGCCTTCTTCGAGGAGGCCCTGGGCGACCAGCCGCGCACCAAGTCCATCGCCACCACCGACCGCGCCAGCCTCTCCGAGCTGATCGTGGCGCTCAACGGCTACACGGTGACCTCCGGCATTTTGGTGGGCATCTCCGACGGCGCGCAGCTGCGCACGGTGGCGCTCGACGCGGACGTCACGCTGCGCCTGGGCTACCTGAAGAAGAAGGGCGCACAGCTCGACGGCACCGCGGCACGCTTCGTGGCAACGCTCGAGAAGAACCTGGAGCGTTACGCCAAGTTCTAGGAAACACGGTTTTGCGACCTTGGAGGGGACGAGCGCGCTCGTCCCCTTTTCGGCGTTTTGCGGGCCGACGCCGGGCCCGCCGGGTGCCGGGCAAAAGCCTGGCGTATGATAGAGCGGCGTATCCAAGACGGGAAAAGGTTTCACATGATAGAAGTGCTTTGGCATGGCCGCGGCGGACAGGGGGCCTTCACCGCCGCTCGGCTTCTGGGCGCGGCGGCGTCGCTTGACGGCAAGCGGCACGCGCTTGCGTTCCCCTCGTTCGGCCCCGAGCGACGTGGCGCTCCCATGCGCGCGTTCACCAAGATTGATACGGTGCAAATCGGTGACCGAAGCGCCGTTTCGAAAGCGGACTTCGTGATCTACCTGGACGGAACGCTGCTGGCGCCCGGCTGGGAGCGCGAGCTGAAGCCGGGCGGCATCTGCCTGGTGAACACCGCCGATACGCTGGACGACCCGCGTTTGCTGGCCATCGACGCGGACGGGCTGGCCGAAGAGCTACTGGGCAGGCCCATCCCCAACACGGTTTTCCTGGGCGCTTTGGCGCAGCTTGCCGATTGCGTGGACCGCGAAAGCGTGGAGGAGGCCATCCGCCAGTACATGCCTGCGAAGCTGCACGAGCGCAACATCAAGGTGGTCGAGCGCGCCATCGCGCTGGTTCAGCAGGCCGACGTTGCCGGGCATGAGGAGGCTGCTGACGACGAATCCGCAGGTCATCCGTGTGAGCAAGCGGAACCGGTGACCGGCTTGCACCGTGCGGCGCATTCTTCGGCAGCGCATATGCCGCAGTTGTTCGCCACCGTTCCCGAGCCTTCCGCCTATGCCGGCACCACCTGCTATGCCGCAGGATACCTGACGCAGGTCAACGCGGGCTGGCGCAACGTGCGCCCAGTGCTTAATGCGGACGCGTGCACGGGCTGCCTGCAGTGCTACCTGTACTGCCCGGACGGCGCCATCTTCAAGGTTGCCGGCCAGAACAAGGCGGGCGTTTCGGTGGATATCGACCTTGATTTCTGCAAAGGCTGCGGGGTTTGCGCCGCCGCCTGCAAGTTCAACGCGCTTTCCATGGCGCCCGAAGCGAACGCGAAGGAGGCGTGTTGCGCATGAAGCGTTTTCTATCCGGTGACGAGGCGTTCGCCGAGGGCGTGCGCCTAGCGCGGCCGCAGGTGATCTCAGCCTACCCCATCACGCCGCAGACCGTCGTGGTCGAACGCCTTTCCGAGATGGTCGAGGAAGGCCAGCTGGCGGCCGAGTACGTGCACGTCGAAAGCGAGCATTCGGCCCTGTCATGCGCCATCGGCGCGTCGGCCACGGGCGCGCGCACGTTCACGGCAACGTCGAGCCAGGGCCTGCTGTACATGGCCGAGTGCCTGACTTACGCCGCGGGCGGCCGCTTCCCCATCGTCATGATGAACGCGAACCGCGCCACCGCGCTGCCGTGGAACATCTACGGCGACCAGCGCGACAGCCTGGCGCTTCTGGACCATGGCTGGGTGCAGGCGTACGCGCAGGACAACCAGGAGGCGCTCGACCTGGCGCTTATGGCCTATGCCGTGGCCGAGGATCCCAAGGTTCGCACACCGTTCATGGTGAACTTGGACGGTTTTGCGCTCACGCACACCTACGAAAGCGTGGACATCCCCGCCCAGGAGCAGGCCGATGCGTTCCTGCCGCCCTATGACGGCGCGGGCAACCGCTTCGACTTCGCAAACCCCGTCAACATCGGCTACTCGGCGGGCCCGGAGTTCAACCGCTACTTCAAGCACTCGGCTCACGAGGGCATGCTGGCCGCCGCCGACGCCGTGGAGCGCATCGAAGCGCGCTTCGCCGAGGTGTTCGGCAGGAGCTACCCGGGGCTGATCGAAGCCGTGAACTGCGACGATGCCGACATCGTGCTGGTCACGTTGGGCTCCATCGCCGGCCTGGCGCGCGAGCGCGTGGCGCAGCTGCGCGCACAAGGCGTGAAGGCGGGCCTGGTGCGCATCCGCTACATGCGCCCGTTCCCCGCGCGCCAAATCGTGGAGGCGCTGGCCGGCGCTGCCGCGGTGGGCGTGCTGGAGAAGGACGTCAGCTTCGGCGCGGAAGGCACGGTCATGACCAACGTGTGCTCCGCGCTGCAGCAGGCGGGCAACGCCGTGCCGGTGGTGAACTTCGTAGGCGGCCTGGGCGGCGACGACATCACGCAGGCCCAGATGAGGGGCATGTTCGAGGTGCTGAAGCAGATCGCCGCCGGGCGCATCGCACCCGAGGATTGCCCGCGCGTGGGCTTTTTGGGCGTCGACTCCGTGGCCGACGAGTTCGGGAACCCCTGCTGCGAAGGCTGCGGCGATACCGGGGCCGTTGCCGTTGCCGGTGGCGACCTTGAAAGCGCACGCGGCGACGCGTGCGCAACCAATGCGAAAGGAGGCCGATAGCCATGGCTTTGAATGCGAAGACCCTGCCCGATGACGAGTTCTTCTTCGGGCACAAAGCCTGCGCCGGATGCGGCGGCTCGCTTGCCGTTCGCACGGCGCTCAAGGTGCTCGGCCCGAACGCGGTGGCGGCGCTGCCGGCGGGCTGCATGAGCGCCGTCGGATTCAACTTCCCGCAGCTTTCTTTCGCCAACAACGCGATGATCACGCCTTTTGCGGCAACGGCAAGCGTGCTCACCGGCATCGAGGCCGGTTTGCGGGCGCAGGGCATCAAGCCTGACGACTGCACCGTGGTGGGTTTCGCCGGCGACGGCGGCACCGCCGACATCGGCCTGCAGGCGCTCTCGGGCGCCATCGACCGCAACGACGACGTGCTCTACATCTGCTACGACAACGAGGCGTACATGAACACGGGCATCCAGAAGAGCTCGCTGACGCCCTTCGGCGCGAAGACCACCACCACGCCGGCCGGACGCAACGCGCACGGGTGCCTGACGCAGAAGAAGAACGTGTTCGAGATCGTGGCCGCGCACGGCATCCCCTATGCGGCAACGGCGAGCGTGGGGTATCTGCCCGACTTCCTGCGCAAGCTGGTACGCGCCCGCGACATCCGCGGCACGCGCTTCATCCACGTGATCGCGCCCTGCCCGACCGGCTGGGGCTGCCCCGAGGCTGATATGGTGGACGTGGCGCGCGACATCGTAGACTGCGGCCTGTGGTACCTGGCCGAGTACGAAGGACCCCAGCTCAGCGGCGTGCCAGGCGGGCAGTTCAGGCTCAGCAGGAACCCGCGGGAGTTCGCCAGCGTCGAGGCATATCTGCGACGCCAAGGCAGGTTCCGCGCGCTCACCGACGACGAGATCGCCCAGGTGGAAGCAGGCCGCGACGCAAAATGGGAGCAGATCCGCCGCGATTGGACGGCGTAAGGCAAGGAAACGCACAGGCGCGGCGGCAGCGATTCGCGAATGAGTTACCGTCATGAGGCCATCCTCCCGACGGCATTTCTTTCGCCCGCAAACCCCACATCGCCACCGCCCGGCGGCGATTTGCTGGCCCGCAAAACCCTATAGAAACGGAAACCGGCGCTCGAGGGCGCCGGTTTCCGTTTGGAGGGGATGCCGCCATGCGGAGACGCGGCATCGGATATGTTGCGGAGCGCTTATGCCTAAGGGACGATGATGGTCGGCACCTTCAGGTTCAAAAGAACGCTGTGCGTGACGCTGCCGAACAGCGTGCGGCCCAGCGCATTGCGCGAGTTGGTGCCCATGATCAGCATGGACGCTTCCTTGCTGGCTTCGACAAGGGCGCGGGAGGGCGAGGAATCCTCAACGGTACGGCCCGTGACCTGCAACGCAGGGTGCTCGAAGGCAAGTCGGCCGAGCTGGCGGTCAAGCTCGATCTGACGCTGCTCGCCGACGGGGGCAAGGCCGCCGCCCATGGATTCCGCGGTGCGCTCAAGCCATGCGGGAACGCCCCAAGCGCTGATCAACTCAAGCGGCTGCTGGGTTGCCACGGCCGCGCGCGCGGCGAAGTCGATGGCGCGGACGCTGACCACCTCGTCGGGGCCGACGCCCACGACGATCCCGGTGCCCTGCTGCTTCGCATCCCAGTCCGCAGGCACCACGACGGTGGGCACGCTGGTGGAGACGGAAACGCGCAGGCCCTTCGCGCCGCTGATGGTTTCGCCGATGGTGTGGCCGTGGTGGCTGCCCAACACGATCAGGTCGTGCATGGCTGCGGAATCGGCGAGCACGCCGACGATGTCGCCAACGGAGACGCTTGCCTGGATACGCATGTCGGGATAGCTTTCCAGGGCTGCTTGGCGTTTCTTCTCGAGCGCGGCGGTCACGGTGTCGGTGATGGTTTCCACGCCTACTCCGGCTTTGTTGGCGATCGCTTCATCGATGACCGCCAGCATGTGGACGTCGTAGCCGACCACGCGAGCGAATCGCACTGCCCAATCAAGGGCGCGGCGCCCGCGATCGCTGCCGTCAATGCCTACCAAAATGCTTCCCATTGCAACTCCTAACGAAGTGATCGCATTCGGATATCGGTCACAAAATGATACCCGCCAAAAGCACCTATCCGCAATCGTTGATTAGTGGAACATGGGAATCATGAGCCAAAGGGCGAATAGGACGATCGAGATGCAAGCGGTGAAGCAGATGACGGAGACCACTCGGTGCATCAGATGAGCGTTGCCTTGGGCGTCCACCGAGCCGTCTGCCCACATGCGCAAACCCCAGGCGTACAGGATGCTGATCAGGCTTGCGACGCATACAGCGGTGAATAGAACGGTGGCGAAGCTAATGATTTCAGTCGTGATCATGTTCTACCTTCCTTTAAGCAGCCTGAGCTTGGGGCTGGACCGTGCGAGTCTTCTCGGCGTTGATGTTCACCTTATGGCTATCGTTGACGTTGCCGCTGTTGACCGGATTGCGCTTGGAAAGGCGGAAGATGATCAGCGCGACGCACACGGCGATAACAACCGTTGCCACGGTCCCCCAGACGCCGGTTTTCGCAAGCGCGCAGGCAAGGGCGCCCACAATGCCTGCCGCGGGGAAGGTGACCAGCCAGGCGATCAGCATACGGCCAGCAACGCCCCAGTTGACCGGATTGCCCTTCTTGCCAAGACCGGTGCCGATGATGGAACCGGAGCAAACCTGCGTAGTCGAAAGCGCGAAGCCAAGGTGGGACGAAACCAGAATGGTAGTCGCGCTTGCAGCCTCGGCGGCAAAGCCCTGCGGGGTGCTGATCTCGGTCAGGCCCTTGCCCAACGTGCGGATGACGCGCCAACCGCCCATGTACGTGCCGGCGGCGATGGCAAGGCCGCAAACGGCAACGACCCAAAGCTCAGGACCGGAACCGGAAGGCTGCAGGCCCACGGCGATGAGCGTCAGCGTGATGATGCCCATGGTTTTCTGTGCGTCGTTAGTGCCGTGCGAAAGAGCAACCAAGCAGGCGGTGACGGTCTGACCGTGACGGAAGCCGGACTCGATCTGCTTCTCGCTCATGTGCTTGACCACGGCGAAGATGAGTTTGACCGCGCAGAAGGCCGCCAAACCGGCAACGATGGGAGACACCAGAGCAGGGACAAGGATCTTGGTGATCACGGCGGCAAAGTTAACGCCCTCAACGCCCGCGCCGATGATGACGGCGCCGACCAGGCCGCCGAACAGCGCGTGGCTGCTTGAGGAAGGAAGGCCCACCAGCCAGGTGAGCAGATTCCAAATGATGGCGCCGATCAAGCCCGCCAAGATGAACTCGGGGGCGATGGTGACCACTTGCTCGTTGATCAAACCACCGGAGATGGTCTTTGCGACCTCTACGGACAGAAACGCGCCGACGAGGTTCAGCGTGCCCGCGGCGATAACAGCGGTTCTGGGCTTGAGCGCGCCCGTAGCGATGGACGTGGCCATTGCATTGGCCGTATCGTGGAAACCGTTCGTGAAGTCAAACGTCAATGCGGTGACGATCACCAAGCCGACGATTACCAGCGTTGCCGGATCCATTACTTTCGTTCTCCCTTCGAAAACCTCATTGCGTCGTTAAAACATCGAACGTTCGAGAAGCTCTACCCCATATGAGAGCTCGACGATCCCGAACGCGTTACTACGACGTTTCAAGGGCGCAGCACACCCTCGGCATGCAAAGAGAAAGTCTAGGGGCGATATGTAAAGCGACTGTAAGGCCAACTTCAGGTGCGGGTAATGCTTTTGAGGAAACAGGGAGGATTAAGAAGACGGACGAGGAGCACCACCGCCCAGAACCCCGCCTCCAACGTGTGCGCTATAGAACACCATCTCCAACACACGCGCTTTCAGACAATGCACCTGCTCGCCTGGTCTGCAGCTCATGAATCCATCGACTCCCTGGTTGATTGCCCCGTTTTGATGCAGGAGCAATCAAGCGACGGACGGTGGAGGCGGGACCCGAAACGGCAACACCATAAGGGGAACGCAATACCCTTCCCGAAAAGAGAAAAGCGAGCAAAACCGCCATTGACCGGGGAAGGTTTATTATGAACCTCGATTGCTTTATGAAATTGAACACACAGCTTTACGAACGTGCTACACTGCAAGAAATTGAACCAATGAACTATGAACCGCAGATAAGTAGTAACCTCGGTTCATAGTTCAATTTAAAGGTTCATGGGCCAAGTTGTTCATACTTTGGTTCAATTTAAAGTTCAATTTCATATTGAACCGGCCTTTGAACCTATAGTTTGAACTTTGAACGAAAGGAACGGCATGGATCAGAACGTGTTTGCCGAACAACTGAAGATTGCCATGGATGCCGCCGGCATGAAGCAGGCAGATTTGATCCATGCAGCGCAAGAAGAAGGCCATAAACTCTGGAAAAGCCAGGTCAGCCAGTATGTCAGCGGCAAGACCATCCCCCGCCCCGATGTGATGCAGCTGCTTGCTGAACTATTGAACGTCACTCCTGAGTGGCTGGGCGGCGAGGAGTCTGCACCTATGACCCCTCCCGAACATGAACCTTCTGCACCTGAACCACTTGTTCATGAGGTTCAAAACGATTTTGAACCTTCCAAAACTAATGAACCTGCTGTGTCTGATGATCAAGGGAGCGTACCTATGCGTCAGTTCAAGAAATCCTCGAAGCTTGATAACGTTCTGTACGATGTTCGTGGTCCGGTTGTGGACGAAGCCGCTCGCATGGAGTCCCAAGGCATGCGCATTTTGAAATTGAACATCGGCAACCCTGCCCCGTTCGGATTCCGCACGCCCGACGAGGTGGTTCAGGACATGCGTCATCAGCTTCCCGACTGCGAGGGCTACAGCGATTCGAAGGGCTTGTTCAGCGCACGCAAGGCCATCATGCAATACTCTCAGATCAAGGGCCTTCCCAATGTGGATATGGACAGCATCTACACCGGCAACGGCGTCAGCGAGCTCATTAACCTGTGCATGCAGGCGCTGCTCGACACCGGCGACGAGATCCTTATCCCCAGCCCCGACTACCCGCTGTGGACGGCCTGCGCCACCCTTGCCGGCGGCACGCCCGTTCACTACATCTGCGACGAGCAGGCTGAGTGGTATCCCGACATCGACGACATCGAGAGCAAGATCACGCCGCGCACGAAGGCTATCGTCATCATCAACCCCAACAACCCCACCGGCGCGCTGTATCCGCGCGAGGTGCTGCAGCAGATCGTCGACGTTGCTCGCAAGCACCAGCTGATGATCCTGTCCGATGAAATCTACGATCGCTTGGTCATGGACGACCTTGAGCACGTATCCATTGCAAGCCTTGCTCCAGACCTGTTCTGCATCACCTTCTCGGGCCTTTCGAAATCGCACATGATCGCTGGCTACCGTATCGGCTGGATGGTGCTGTCCGGCGAGAAGTACTGCGCCCAGGACTTCATCTTGGGCCTGAACATGTTGTCGAACATGCGATTGTGCTCCAACGTGCCGGCGCAGTCCATCGTACAGACCGCGCTGTGGGGCCATCAGAGCGTGCGCAACTACGTGGTGCCCGGAGGCCGTGTATGCGAACAGCGCGATTACGTGTACAAGGCGCTCAACGACATCCCCGGCATCACCGCCGTCAAACCCCGTGCAGCCTTCTACATCTTCCCGAAGATCGACGTGAAGAAGTTCAACATCACCAACGACGAGCAGTTCGCGCTTGACCTGCTGCACGAGAAGAAGATCCTGCTGGTTCCCGGCAAAGGCTTCAACTGGGGTTCGCCCGACCATTTCCGCGTGGTATACCTACCGCGTATCGAGGTGCTCTCCGAAGCCATGGGCCAGCTCGGCGACTTCCTGTCGCACTACCGTCAAGCGTAACGGGCTTTAGAGGCGCCTAGCGCTTCCATTATCGATACCATCGCATATGGGAAGAGGGGCACAAGCCCCTCTTCCCATATGGCATCAAGTTTACAATGCGCCACTTTGATGAACGACAATGAGACATCGTCATTCATACCTCTTTAAACATCGATCCGATCCCATAGCAATGTCAGCCCGCTGATAACGAGACATCCAGCACTTCGAGCCTCTTGCATCGTGCGCACCCAATACCCGTTTGCATCATGCGCTTAGGCCCCACCCAATCCGCCCAATCGCGTTTTCGGCTACTGCACTTCGGAGCGATAGGCTGCGATCTCATCGAGGAAGGCTTTGCCGTACTTCTCGAGCTTCTTCATGCCTACGCCGCTGACATCCATGAACTCATCCTCGGTTTCGGGCATGCGAGCGCACATGTCACGCAGCGATGCATCGCCGAAGACCATATACGGAGCCAGTCCACCTTCAACTGCCAGCTGCTTGCGCAACGCACGCAGCCTTTCGAACAGATCCTGGTCGTATGCCGCATCGGGACCGCTTGCCGTACCCGACCCGCCGAACGAGTGACCGCCGGCAATGCCCGCCTTGCGCTGCGGTTGACGCAGCACCTGCTTCATCTGCAATCGAAAATCAGGCGCTGCAGCCTCCCGGAAACGAGGGCCGAACCCAACTACAGGGAACTTGCCTTCCGATATCTCCAGGTACTCGCCCGCCGCAAGCAGCTCGATGACCTCTTTCAGCTGCACTTGCGACATGTTGACGGAGTTGAGACACTTCGCCTGCGCAAGGCCGAACTGCTCAAGGCGCTCCATGTTTGTGCCGCGCAGCACATCAACCACCACGCCTTTGCCGAACCTTCCGCGCAACTCCTGCACGCAACGCATGACAGCACGCGCTTCGGTGGTAACGTCCACCGCCCTGAACCCGCCCTCGCAGTTCGAGCAGTTATTGCACGAGCCATCGTCCTGCTGCGCCGCGGACTCATCGCCGAAGTAACGCAACATGTAGCCGCGCAGGCATTCGCACGTCAGACAATAGCCCTCCATGGCCGCCAGCATGCGGCGCCTAGCAGCGCGTGCTACCTCAGCCTCCTCGGGGCTCATGCCCTCGTTGCCGCCGTCCTGCTCAAGGAAGAACCTGCAAGTGGACAAATCGCCATCGCTCCAGTAGAGCATGCACTCGCTTGCAAGCCCGTCGCGTCCCGCGCGGCCCGCTTCCTGATAATAAGCCTCGATGCTTGACGGCATGTTGTAGTGGATGACGTAACGCACGTTCGATTTATCGATACCCATGCCGAAGGCGTTAGTTGCCACGATGACCGCAGCATCGTCGTTGATCCATGCCTGCTGATTGGCGCTGCGCTCTTCCTTTCTCAATCCTGCGTGATAGCGCGTTGCCTTCACGCCAGATTGCACCAAGTGTTCGTGCACCTTCTCGACATTCTTGCGCGTATTGCAATACACCACGCCTGAGTCCTCGGGATGCGCCTTCGCATACGTTGTGATACGGTTCAGCTTTTTATTCGGCTCGAGGCGCTCTACGGAAAAGTGGAGGTTTGGCCGGTCGAAACCGGTGACCGCTTGGTAGGGATCCCGTAATCCCAAGAGACGCACGATGTCAGCGCGAACGCGCTCCGTTGCCGTTGCGGTGAGTGCAGCAACGGTGGGGCGCACGGGAAGCTGTTCGATGAACGTACCGATGCGCAGATACGACGGGCGAAAATCCTGGCCCCATTGCGATACGCAATGCGCTTCGTCTACCGCGACCAGCGGAATGGGCGCCTGCGAGGCGAATTCCACAAAGCGCGGGTCCTCCAAACGCTCGGGCGCAACATAGAGCAGGTCGAACTCCCCCGCCAGGGCACGCGCCATGATAGAACCCTGCTGAGACGGGGTAAGCGTTGAGTTCAGATATGCCGCCTGAATACCAGCATCCTGCAAACTGCGCACCTGGTCGCCCATCAGCGACACCAATGGGCTTATGACCAGCGCAAGGCCGCTCATGACAACGCCCGGTATCTGATAGCACACCGACTTGCCGGCGCCGGTAGGCATAACCGCAAGCGCATCGCGACCTGAGAGCACAGCCTGCACCACGCCCTGCTGACCCGGCCTGAAATCCTTGTAGCCGAAATGCATCTCCAGCGCCAAGCGCGCCTGCTCTATAGGTACCGACACGGCAAACCTTTCCCTAATAACAAGTTCCACAATGCGTAAAGTGCGAACGCAAATCTAAATACAAATGCAAATGCGCGATTTCAGGATCATGCCCCGCAATCCTGCAAGATAATCGCGATTTCCAACAGTTTTCAAAACTGATCCAAAAGCGTCTCATCTGGGAAAACACTGCAATAAACGCCTAGATGATAATCCCATCACAGTGATCTATTTCGTGCTGAATAATCTGTGCGGTAAAGCCGCTGAAGCTTTTCTGGCAGGCTTTGAATGATTCGTCCTGATACGACACGCGTATCTTGCGATATCGCCGGCATGGCCGCTGCCCCACAAGCGACAGGCACCCCTCCTCAGTGGAATACTCGCTTGAGGCGTGCACGATTTCGGGATTGAACATGAGCTTGGCCGTGCCATTGTCATCGAACACGATGATACGCTTGCGTACGCCGATCATGTTCGCCGCCATTCCGACGCACTCATGAGCGTGCGCTTCAAGCGTGTCGAGCAAGTCCTGTCCAACAGGCGCGTCCTCGATGGTTGCGGCCTCCGATGGCATGGCCAAAAACAGCTGGTTTCGCATAATCGGTCTGATCATCGGGTGCTCGTGCCTCCTACATTGATATGGACAGACGGGTTGCGAATACATGAAAGGGGGTTCCGCTGCACCTACTGTACCATGCGAAACCCCCGCGTTCAAGAAAAATCGAACGTTTGTTTTATTGCGTTTTCACACTGTATGACCTGCGGTAACAGCAGATTCCTCCGCAAAACCCCGTCAAATTCACAGCAAGAACCCGTTCATTCATCTATCTTTTTCACAGTAGCTAAACTATAGTTATACTATAATCTATATAGTTGTCTTATAGCAAAATGATATTTGGTTTTAGCAAACGGCAAAGTGAGGCGCTATGACAATAGCTGACAACATCAGGCACATCCGACAAGCTGCAGGGATGACGCAGGAAGAGTTCGGTCGGCTTGCCGGCGTGTCAAGCATGGCCGTATCGCAGTGGGAAAACGGCCGCGCCGTCCCAAGAATGGGTGCAGTTGAAAAACTATCTCTAGCATTGAGAATCGCAAAAAGCGAAATCATTGAAGAAGGAGCCGCGTCTGATAACGCCAGCATTGTAACAAGAGACCATGACCGCTTCTCTAACGGGAGTTTCTCCGTCAAGGCCTCGTCAATGGCAGGGATCCCGCTGGTCGGCAGCACGCATGCCGGCAAGCCGCACCTCCCCGAGGAACTCGACGATTTCCCAGAGGTGCTTGTGCCGCAATTTCTGATCGACCGTGACCCGGGAAGCTACGCCCTCGAGGTTGACGGTGACTGCATGGACCGCATCTGCCCTCCCGGCATGGTGGCGATCGTGCAACCAGGCGTCCCTGCGAAAAGCGGAGACGTCGTTGTTGCCACCATCGACGGCGCCGATTCCATCATGCGCCGCATGACGGTGATCAATGGCGACTTGATCCTATCGCCCGAGTCGCACAATCCCAAACACGTGAACCTGTACATAGCAGCCCAGGACAACCGTCAAGTGAAGGTGGAGCACGTAGCGTACTTCCAGAGCCGCGAGGCGCTCTAACGCACAAGCGCGCCCCCACGAGAGCGCACAAGTACCACCCTGCGACCCGTCCGGGCAGTTGGCTTCAAAGAGAGCGGTAATTGATAGGCAATGCTATGCGCTTCCCAATTTGAATGAGTTTCGGCCAAAACCAGCGTAAGGCACTTGACCGGCGACGCTCCGCAATGTAGATTATTGACTAGTGACACGGCCCCGTGGACTCTAAGTGAGGCGGGGACTAGAAGGGTCGCTAGCTCATTGGGCTAGCGACCCTTTGATTTTAGGAGTCACCATGGCAAAAGAATCTAAAACTATCGATGAGCTCATAGACCTTCTTGAATCGCGCAACGTCATAACGGACGAAAACACTAAAACCCAGTTGATGCGTGAAAGCCACTATGCTGTGGTCAACGGGTATAAAAAGCCCTTCCTTGACACTCAGGCAATGAAGGAAAGCGCCGATGATATTTTCTTAAAAGGGACACGCTTCGAGTGGATTTACTCGCTGTTCCTGTTCGATCGCGATTTGCGCTCGCTAACGTTCAAGTACATCGCGAAGGCGGAAGCGATTATGAAAAATGCGGTGGTGTATTCCTTCTGCAAGACAAATCCAGGCCCAAACGACTATCTTGCTACTTCATCATACGCATCCGCAAAGGAAATGCTGTTTGCAAAAGGTTTCTCCGGCAACCGTGCGAAGATACATCAAACAAATCTGTCGAGGCTTATGAGCGTGCTGAACAAAAAGGTTGCGGGCTCAGACGGAAAAGCCTTTATATCGCACTACGTAAACCGTTACGGGTTTGTGCCGTTATGGGTGCTCGCGAACGACTTGACGTTCGGCCATATAGCCCATTTTTATCAGCTTCAGCGCCGAAGCGTCCAAAACAGCACATGCAAGACAATCGTATCGGTTTCTGGCTCCAATAAGAAAATCACGCCGCAAGAGCTGCTGCACGCCTTCTCCGTTCTGGTGGATTTCCGCAATCTATGCGCCCACGATGAGCGTCTATACTGCGCCAAAACCGGCCGCTCTCATGACATAGCTTTCAAGGACATGGTCGAGCAAATGGTCCCGATATTGCCGCAAGAAGAGCTTTTCGACTTCTTCAACGAGCTATCACAGCTATTCGATACATATAAGACGGTTATGCGCATTGTCGACCCGAATTCCATGCTGAAGGAAATGGGGATACCAACCGTCGAATCACTAACAGCAGAACAAGAGCGGTGACTCTAGGGGGCAAAGGATTCTAAACGGCGATGCCGTCCGCTCCCATTCGGAACCCGGCCCATGTCCTTCGCAGATACGCCTCATTGCCGTCTCGGTTCACGAAAAGACCAGCGAAACGAAAACCTAAATAGCAGGGTTAGCCGGCAAGGCCGGCACGAGCAAAAAAACGAAAAGCCTCGCGCATCACAGGGTTACCACCCTAGCGCGAGGCCATCAAAACACCAACCGCATAAACGAAAAGCAGGCTATCCAATTTGGATAACGTAGCCTGACCGCACAAAGCACCAGGTCATCAAGCCGGCAAGAACTTGTCCAGTTCGCAATCGAGCTCGGGAAGGTGCTTCACGTGCAGGCCATCGGCAAACTTGCCGCGGACCATGACGCGCCGCACGTTTCGCAGCGCCTCCAGGTTGTCAAGCGGATTCGCATCCAGCACGATCACGTCAGCCGATTTCCCTACCTCGATTGAACCCGTCTCGTCACCAAGCCCGATGATGCTCGCGTTGCCCAGCGTTGCTGCATGCAACGCAAGTTGGCGGCTTGCGCCCACGATGCGCTCGAAGTACACCAGCTCGCGCCACATATCGTATTGCGTGACGTACGGGCACGCCGAATCGGTACCCAATCCAACGGGAATCCCCTGCTCCAAGGCCTGTTTTGCGGCGGACACGATACCGTCGAAGACGATGCGCCCGTTGACCACCTGGATCTCGGTGGAATGGGTCATCTCGGGCGGCAGTTTGATGAACGGCAGCGCCGGGGAGACGGTGCAGGTCAGCGAGCTTTTGCGGCCCACGCCGTTTTCACGGAACAGCGCCAGCAGCTCGTCGTCCAAAACGCCGCCGTGCTCGATGGTGTCCACACCCGCTTCCAGGCCCACGCGAACCCCCTCGGTGCTCTCGATATGCGCCGCGGTATGCATGCCCAGCTTATGAGCCTCGTCCACCACTGCCGCCGCGATCTCGGGCGGCATGCGCAGCACGCCCGGCTCGCCTTCCTTCTCGGCATCGAACACGCCACCGGTGATGAACAGCTTCACCAGGTCGCATTTATGCGCGAAGCAGTCGCGCACGATTTCACGCGCTTGATCAGGCGTTTCGGCAATGTGCGCGAACAGCCCCGCGCCGTGACCGCCCGGTACCGTCACACCCACGCCCGACGTGACCAGCCGCGGACCCTGGTACTTGCCGGCATTGATGGCGTCGCGTACCCACACATCGGCGAACCCCGGATCGCCCACGCTACGCACCGTGGTGACGCCGCTGGCAAGCTGCTGCTGAGCATGCTTGCGAAGCGTGCGATGCAGATACCAACGCCCAACGGGGTTGGCAACCACCTTCTCGATAAGGTCGCCCGCCGCGCCGGCGCTGGTGGGCTTGCCGCTACCGCACAGATGGACATGCAGGTTGACCAGGCCCGGCATCAAATACGCACCCTTCAAGTCAACTTCCTGCGCACCCGCAGGACCCACCGTGGAAGCGGCCGGCCCGACTGCGCTGATGCGGCCATCGTCGCCCACAGCGACGGTCATGTTCTCCCGCGGCTGCATATCGCGCGTGCCGTCGAGCAGCGTTGCGTGCGTGAATACGTAAGACATGGCATTCCCCTTTACTTGCCTGCGCCGATGCTTGGGAAATGGCGCGGAATCAATGCTTCGAGCCTACCAAGAACTCGGCAAAGCGTCTAGGGTAAATGCCCACATGAGGAAAAGTTACCGGGGCTAGAAGAAGATGCGGCAGACGGCCCGAAACGCTAACTCGCACGACACGGAAGCCCGCTATAACCTGGGAGAACCCCATCTTCGCAAGACAGAAGAGACTGCAACCGGCCTACGGCGCAGAGTTCCTCGGTCATTCCGGCGTGCTTTCTAGCAGACGGATTCTTCCCAAATCTGCAAGGTTCAGCGGACAGTTTTCAGTGCAACGGACAAGGGTTCTGCAAGATGGCGGCGTCATACTCGAACCAGGCGATGAGGCGGCTGGATTTAAGCGGGCCGTGTCATGGGAGACGCTCCTGACCTGCTGCTTCACTCCCCATCGCCTCTCCTCCCTTTGGAACGGGCGGGCTCCTCGCAAACTCAGGGCCTGCCCGCCACAAGCAAGCAGACCGCCACAAAACGCAGGCAACTCCATGCCCCACGCACGCCGATGCCCCCAATCTACACCACGCGACCGTCAAACCGTCCCGACAAGAACGCACCAGGAGGCGCGAATGCGAACATCAAGCCGAAACGCTTCATCGCAGCAAACAGCGAGCCGCCCCGAAGAACGGCTCGCTGCAATCATCTTATGGACCTGCTTATGCCTTCGATGCCTGGTAAGCTTCGGCCAGCTTCTTCGTCACGTCGGCGGGCGCAGGGTCGTAACCCTCCAGCTCGATGTAGTAGCTGCCAGAACCGCGCGTCATGGCGCGCAGATCCTTGGTGTAGCTGATGACCTCGGCATATGGCACGCGCACCATAATGACCGTCTCACCCTCGTCGGTGGAGTCGGTGCCCACGATGCGTCCACGGCGCGTGGCGATATCGCCCATAACGGTGCCGGCATACTCCTCGGTCACGACGATATCCATGGTTGCCATGGGCTCAAGCAGAATGGCACCAGCCTGCTCGCATGCCGCACGGAAGCCGATGCGCGCGGCGGTCTTGAACGCCATCTCGTTGGAGTCGACCGAATGGTACGAGCCATCGAACACAGCGCACTTGATGTCAACCATGGGATACCCCGCCAAGAAGCCCTCTGCCATGGCCTCTTGAACGCCCTTGTCAACCGCGGGGATCAAACCGCCGGGGATGGCGCCGCCCTTGATCTCGTCGGAGAACTCATAGCCCTCGCCGGGGTTGGGGCTGATGCGCAGCCAGCAGTCACCAAACTGACCTGCACCGCCGGTCTGCTTCTTATGACGCCCCTGCGCCTCAGCCGTCTTCGTGATGGTCTCGCGATACGGGATGCGCACGGGAACCAGGCGCGCCTCCACCTTCGCCTGCTCTTTCATGCGCGCAAGCAGCGTTTCCACCTGAGCTTCGCCCATTGCCGTGACGATGGTCTGGTGCGTCTGCTCGTTGCGCGCAACGCGCAGCGTGGGGTCGTTCTCAACCGCACGCGTAAGGAAGGTGCCGACCTTGTCCTCTTCCTTCTTATTAGCCGCTTCAATGGCAACGGGATATTGCGGCACAGGCAGCGGCAGCGGATCGATGGACATCGTGCCTGATTGCGACAGCGTGTCGCCGGCACGCGTATCGGTGAGCTTGGGAACCACGATGATGTCGCCGGCCTTCGCCGACTTCACATCCGTGGCCTCCTTGCCCATCATCACATACAGATGGCCCAGGCGATCCTTTTTGCCCGTGCGCGCGTTGATCAGCTCCATACTGGGCGTGAGCACGCCGCTGATCAGCTTCAAGTAGCTCAAACGTCCCACGAACGGGTCGGCAACGGTCTTGAAGACGAACGCCGCCGGCTCGCCGTCCTCGTCCACGAACGTCTCCTCGCCATTGGCAAGGCGAAACGCGCCGTGGTGGCGCGGGTGCGGGAAGTAGGTGCAGATATCCTTCATCACGCAGCGGATGCCCTGCTCGATGATGGTGGAACCCACGTATACGGGGATGAACAGCTCCTGCGCGATGGCCTTGTCAAGCAGGCTTTCAAGCTCTTCCTGCGTGAGCTGCTCGGAGCCGTCCAGGTATTTCATCATCAGATCATCGTCGGCCTCTGCCACCAGGTCGCACAGGCGATCGCGCGCGATTTGCGCCGCCTCGGCGTATTCAGCCGGGATATCCTCGATGCGGTCGTCGGTGGTGCCGTCCTGATCGAAGTAACGGGCCTTCATGCGCAGCACGTCGATGACGCCCTTGAAGTCCTCGGCAACGCCGATGGGGATGGTGACCGGCCCCAAGCGGCTTCCGAAGCGCGCGTGCAGCTGCGCCATGATGGTGTCGAAGTTCGCGTGCTCGCGGTCGATGTGGTTGATGAACACGGCGCGCGACAGGCGCATGCCCTCGGCCTCGCGCCACAGCTTCGTGGTCATGACCTGGGGGCCTGCGACGGCGTCGACGACGAACAGCGCCATTTCGGCAGCCTGCATGGTGGCAAGCGTGTCGCCGATGAAGTCGGGATGGCCCGAGGTGTCGAGCAGGTTGATCTTGTAATCATGGTACGGAATGGGCGCGACGGAGGTACCCAAAGTGAACTTGCGGCGAATCTCCTCTTGATCGTAGTCAAGGTAGGATTTGCCGTCATGGGTGGTGCCCATGCGCGGCGTGCGGCCTGAAACGTGCAGCATAGCCTCGGCGAGCGAGGTTTTGCCGGCGCCGTCTTGGCCCACCAGCACGATGTTTCGGACATGTTCGGTAGCAGGAGCTGCCATACGATCACCTTCCCCTTATAAAGGCGTCGCGCCCGATTCGCCAACTCGATTCAAGCGCGAAACGCAGTCGAACCAAACGGTCGGAACACTACCGATAGTGTAGCGCAAAACCCAACGCGAGCCGATAAAACGCCTGATGATGGATACGCCCCGAGGCGTTGCAGGGAGGCGTCCATCGACGGGCGAAGGCGCCGCATGGGAAAACCGCGGTGTCTCGAAGGCATTATGGAAAGGAGGGTCGGAGACGAGCGCGAACGCTAAGGAAAAAGCAAACGGGAAACCAAGGCGCTACCGGAACATCAAACCGCAAAAAGGCGAAATGAGACATGTGGCGAACTCGTTACGCGTTGGTGACAGCGTCGGCATGCGCGGGCCCGCGGCACCCGCGACGCGATACCCTACGGATAGCGGAACGCGGCTGCTAGGCCCGTCCCGCACAACGATTACCCGCGCCGCCCCGTGCGGCGCTACGCATAAGGAGCAGCTCATGGCGTTCCCGAAACATCCCATCATCGACGTGACCCCCGTTGACGCGGCGCGCGGCTCCGCCGCGACAACCCAAGCCGCTGCGGAGCCCTTCATGCCGCCCTCGTTCGGCAAGCGCGTCGGGAAGGTGGATAACCAGCCACTGCACACCACGTTCGTCGACGGTCGCGGCAATCCCGTTCGCAATCAAGGCGATGCTGCCGCTGCCGCATCGCGCCTGACGGGCGCAGCCCAAACCGTCGCCGGCGCCGCCGTCATGGCGGTGGGCGTGCCCATGCTTATATTGCCCGGGCCCGGCGTGCTCGCCATCGGCGCCGGGGCCGCCATTGCCGCCGGCGGCATCAAGAAGATCCGCAACGGGAAATAGCGCAAGGGGCGGCGGGTTTCGCCACTCCTTAGCCTTTCCCTCCCATCAGCCCCTCTACGAACCCCATAGCCCGCATATCGCCTTGTGCGATGCGCGGGCTGTTCTCTCTCTTAGCCCCAAGTCCTTCTCGATATCATCCGTCCGCGCACCGTTTTACGGCAGAGCGAACATTCCGCGTCGCGATTCCCGCCCTACGAGCTGCACGCACCCCCGTTCGGCAACATCGCAACGCAACAGCTACATCGCCTTGAGCGATGCGCAGGCCATTCGCTTCCTTTGCCCGCATGCCGCGCCAACCTCCGCTCAACGGCTTCGCAACGTGAAGGCAACGCTCGGGCTTTCCCCATTGCAACCCGCTGCCGCAGGCGTACTATTCCTTTCTAGCAGAGGCAAACCGCCCCGAAAGAGCAAACGCAGGCGCAAACCCGCGCGTCAACATTGAACGGAGGCACGTATGTGCACGGCGATTCGATTCACCGATCCTGACGGAAACCTGTATTTCGGCCGCAATCTGGACTGGGCGTACGACTACGGCGAGACCATCACGTTCACGCCGCGCAACCACCCCGCGAACACGGGGCATCGCGCAGTGCTGGGCATGGCCATCGCATCGGAAGGGTTTCCGCTGTATTTCGACTGCGCCAACGAGAACGGCCTAGCCATCGCAGGTCTGAACTTCCCCGGCTACGCCTACTTCCCCGACGATGCGCGCCCGGGAACCACAGCCGTGGCCCCGTACGAGTTCCCCTTGTGGGTCACCTCGAACTTCGACAACGTTGACGACGTCGAGGCAGCGCTGGCTAACATCACGCTGGTGAACAAGGGGTTCGGCGACTTCCCCATCGCCCTGCTGCACTGGATTATCGCCGACGCCAGCGGTTGCATCGTGGTGGAGTCGACCGCCGACGGCCTGCAGGTGATGCGCGACCCCGCCGACGTGCTGGCCAATCAGCCGGGCCTTGCGTGGCATCTGGAGAACCTGCGCAGCTACATGAACGTGACCCCCAGCGCACCCAACTCCGTGACCTGGGGAAACGCGACATTAACACCCTACGGTGCAGGCGCAGGCATGCGTGGGCTGCCCGGCGACGTGTACTCCCCGTCGCGCTTCGTGCGCGCGGCATACTTGAACGCGCACCATGCGCCGAAGGACACCGAGCGCGGCAACGTGGCGCGCGTGTTCCGCACGCTCGGCGGCGTGGCCATGGTGGAAGGAAGCGCGCAGATGAACGACGGCGCGAACGAGTTCACCGTGTTCACCAGCGCCTATTCCGCACGCGAGGGGCGCTACTACTTCAACACCTACGAAGACGCCGCCTACACCACCGCCGCGTTCGCCGATTTCGACATGGACGGCACCGAAGTCCAGCAGGCGCATTAGACGAAGCAAGCCCGCCGAGCTTGGCAAATGAAACAAGCTCGGCCCGACACTTAGGCAGACACTTCGGGAACGTAGGTTGGACACTTTGGGGACGTAGCGTTATCTGTTAACTATGCGCCCCGTGCACCGACGGGTCGCCCTCGCCAAGGACCTTGCACGGCCGCAGGCGGAAAGACGCTTTGGGGACGTAGCGTTATCTGTCAGACTTACAGGGCTGCACACCAACGGACGATCTTCACTAAGGACTTTGCTCGTATGGCTGAAAACGACAAACGCACGCACAAACCGCAACAGGACGAAACGGGCAATGCACCCGCTACCGTGCAAGCTGACAGTTAGTGCTACGTCCCCGAAGTGTCCTGACAGTTAGTGCTACGTCCCCAAAGTGTCCTGTTTATGTCACGTAGTAGGTGCTAATTGGGTGCTGCTTGGATGCGTTGTGCTATCATCCCTTCAGGACGAGTGACGCTTCCAGGTATCTGGGAGCACAATAAGAAAGAAGGAATCATGGCAGAAGAGTGCTCGCACGAGTGCGGCAGCTGCGGTGTATCGGGGTGCGGCGAGCGTACCGCCGCCGGCCCCACCAAGCTTGAGACGAACAAGCGCAGCAACGTCAAACACGTCATCGGCGTTGTCTCCGGCAAGGGCGGCGTCGGCAAGTCCCTGGTCACCAGCCTGCTTGCCAGCGAAATGAACAAGCGCGGCAACAAGGTTGGCATCCTGGACGCCGACATCACCGGCCCCTCCATCCCGAAGACCTTCGGCATCACCAACCCGCTGACCGCCGACGCCGACGGCATCCTGCCCGGCCAGACGCAAACGGGCATCAAGGTCATGTCCACCAACCTCATGCTTCCCAAGGGCGACCTGCCCGTGGCATGGCGCGGCCCGGTCGTGTCCAACGCCATCCGCCAGTTCTGGAGTGAGACGAACTGGGGCGACATCGACTACCTGTTCGTCGACATGCCTCCGGGAACCTCCGACGTGCTGCTCACCGTGTTCCAGTCGCTGCCCGTCGACGGCATCGTCACCGTGTCGGCTCCGCAGGAGCTGGTGGCCATGATCGTGGGCAAGGCAGTCAACCTTGCGCACGACATGGACGTCGAGGTGCTGGGCCTGGTGGAGAACATGGCCTACTTCAAGTGCGATGACTGTGGCAAAGAGCATCACATCTTCGGCGAGCCGCAGGGCGCCGAGGTTGCCGAGCGCTACAACATCCCCGCCTACACCACCCTGCCCATCGACCCGAAGTTCGCGCGCCTGTGCGACGAAGGCAAAGTCGAGGACTACGACGTGGAAGGCAAGCTGGACGTCATCATCGACAAGATCGTCGAAGCTGGCGAAAAGCAGGACGAGGAAACCGCCGAGTAACGACTATCCAGTCACAAACACTTCAATCAAGAAAGCCTGCGAACCCTTTAAGGTTCGCGGGCTTTCGTTGTAACCGGCGGCTTTTAGCCAACCGTCGGCGCAAAGCAGCAACCGGCTCGGCAAACCATCCCGATCGCAAGCGACCGGCAGGCCAACGGGCGCGCTCTAGGGCCCAGGGCCTAAATCGCGACGGAAGGCCACGGACTACCGTCGCAGATGGACGCCATCCAACGCCTCATCAACCGGTGCAAGCCGGTGACCACCCAGCAAAGCCCCTGGCTGAAAGCCGTAAAGCGGTTAACCGGCTAGCGGCTACGTCGGTACGCGGCTATCGCCGCGACAAGGGCGGCAAGAGCAACGATGGCCAGCGGGATGGCGGGCACATCATCGCCGGTTTCCGGGGAGAAATCGCCCGGTTTGCGCAGATCGTCCGGATCGGCCAGGTCCTTCGAACCACCGTGATCCTTGGGGCCGGGCGGCTCGGGGTCATGTCGATCCCCCGGATCCTTGGAGCCGGGATCGGGATCGACATCCAGCACCCCGGTTACCGCATAACCGACCCGAAGATGCTCGTCACAGGGCTCGATAGGCACCTGCTCACCAGCACCGTCGGCCGAACCCCCAGCACCCGATGATGCAGCAGCCGCCTTGTCCTGCGCAGCGCCGCCCGCAGGCGGGGCCCCGGCGGCGGTGGGGTTGCCGAACCTGGAGCTATCCCAGCCAAGCGCCACCCAACGCCCGCCTACCCAACCGCCGGTCGAGTTCCCGACGAAGTCATAAGAGCCCGCATCGTTCAGCGACGAATCGAACAGGTGCGTCTCCTGAGGCTCGAACGCGCCCTTCTCCCCGATGGCGATGCGCGTTGCCGCAACGGCCCCCTGCTCGCCGATGACCAGGTCCGTGTAGGTCGACGCGAAGGAGCTGACCGGGGCAAGCGCGCGGCAAGCTATTTGCTCGCCGTCAAGGTTGAACTTCACGACGGCGCCCTCGCGAAACGCGTCGTCTTGGGCCCCATCGGCTTCCACGCGACCCGACGCCAGCACGTAAACGGAATCCTCACGAGCCTCCACATCGCAGATGACCTGATAGCCACCAAGCTTACAGGTACGCACCGGTTCCAAGCTTTCGGTGAAATCCTCGACCGCATCGGGGTCCAGCTCGGCCGGCGCGCTCGCGAGGCACGCCTCAACCGCATCCGCGTCATACAGGCGGACCGCATAGCTCGGCCCGTCGGGGTTGCCGAAGCCGTTGTCGGAAAACACCGCGGCGATCAGCCCGTTGCCCGCATCGTAGACATCCCTTGCCCGCGTCCAAAGCACGCCTTCGCCGTTCGAGGACGCGTCGTCGGCGGCTCGCGCAGTCACATCGGAGCCCGCGAACGCCGGCGCCAGCACATAGCCGTCGCCAAGCCCGAACTGATAGGCATACGAGCCCACGACCGGCGCATCCCCCACCGCCATGGCGCGGAACAGCCCGGTGTAGCGACTTAGAGGCGCCTCGCGGATCACCTGGCGCGTATCCAGATCCACCAGATAGGCGCGGGCCAGGCCGGAAGCTTCACCGTACTCGAACGATGCCGTCACCAGGCAGCGGTCCTCGGGCAGCATGGCACAGCGCAGCACGGTGCTGGTCAGCGGATACGTCGGCAGCACAGCCCCTTCGATCATCGCCTCGCCCACCTTCGACGGGTCGTTCTCGTCGATGGTCTCCAGATACAGGTCCTCGCCGACCGCGCGCATGAAGCAATGCGACCCGTCGGCGCGCGCGAACACCGACGATATGCCGACGTTCTCGACCACCGGGTCCGTTTCCAGCTCGTAAAAGCCGTGCGCGCCGAATCCGGTCAGGCCAGACGGGGAGAACGGCACGCGAATCTCCTTGGAATACACCTCCTGCCCGCCGACCACGCCCAACAGGAAGCACCCCGCAGGAAACACCGCCTCGCAGGCGCTGTTCGGGGACACCTCGCCAGGGTTGAGCTTGTAATCCATGGAAACGGTATCCCCGCTTGCATCGGCAACGGAAAGGATTCGCTTCCCGTCTATCTCAAGGTACGGGAACGCTCCGGTCTCATAGGCCTTGTAAAGCGCCGGATACGACATGGCAAACGACACCGGGCCCCAGTTCAGCAGCGTCGTCGGCTTCAACGAAAGGGAGAACTCGAGGGGGACGGGCTTAGCGGCGTCCGACCAGGAGATGGTCACCGCGCCGGAGCCCTCGCCGCATTCGCCGACCGAGAACGTCAAGCCTGTGAAGCCGCCGCCGATGCTTTCGCCGAAGTTCGTGGAGGGATACGTCGTCGGCGACACCTCCTGGCCGTCGCGGAGCATGCACCCGTAGCCGGTGCCCGTGACAGCGGCGGGGGCATAGCCTATGCCGGAGGTGTGGGCTTCGTCCATATCGGGGTCGACCAGCTCGATAAGCTGGTTGCCGGGCGTCCCGGTGGTGTTCTTGTACAGGTAGTCGTCCCCATCTTGGGAAAGCGTCGCCTGCACGCGGAAAAGCCTGAAGCCCGACGGCAGGGGGATATCTTGACCCCCGCGTTTGTACACCACCGACTGGTTGCCGGCATAGCGATCGTACTGCAGCAGGTAATACGACGAGAACAGGCCCTTTTCCGGGTCCAGCAGATCCTCGGAATCCGATACGGCGATAAACCCGCCGCATTCATGCAAGTCAGGCCCCGTGAAGGCGGAAAGCACCTGGTCAAGCGAGTGCCCGTCATAGTGCTCCAGCGCACCGTCGCGCAGCACGTCGACGCCGCCGGCGTTCGCGACCACGCGCACGACCTTGTCCTCGTCAACCCAACCGAGCATCCATTTGAAGAAGGCGTTGGTATCGCCGGTGTTGTTGTCCATCAGGTCGAACGTCAGGCACCCGGAACGCTCGGTCGGATCCGCCGAGGTCCTACGATAGCTGTACAGGTCGGGAAGGCCGAGCACATGGCCCGTTTCATGGATGAGCGTGGAGGCCGCCGTGCCCTCGGCGCTGTTCTCGGCCAGCAGGCACGCGTTCCACAGGCGCTTACCGTCCCAGGACCGTTCGCACACCTCGGGCGAGGCCTGCTGCTGCACCGTCCATTCTTGGCTCCACCAGGTGCTTCCCCACCCCGTGACCGGGCCGGCGAAATGGATGTACACGCAGTCGATATAGCCGTCGTCGTTGGCGTCGAACTGCGAAAGATCAAGGGTCTCGTCAAGCGCATCGAGCGCTTCAACGAACAACATGTTGATATCGCCCTGATAGTAGCTGCGCTCGTGCTTCGTCTGATAATCCACGGCGGTGCCCGATATGTCCAACTTGCCGTAGCTTGCGCGCTCATAGTACGCATGCAGGCTTTCGTAAGGGAAGCCCGACACATTGTTGCCGCTGAACAACGCATCGAGCGCCTCAAGCGTATCATCGTCGGCGAAGGAGCAGTCGGGGAACGAAACGCGCAACGCAAGGGCGCGGCCAACGCCGACCGTGGCCATGCCGCTTTTCCAAACAGACGGAACCGCGGAACGCATCGGGGACGCACCGGCATACGAGCCGAGGGCCTCCGCTTGCCGGGCAAGGGCCTGCTGCGTCAAGTCGGCGGACGGCCGCTCGTGGCCAAGGCGTTCGGCGGCCTGCGCGCGCTCGTCAAACGAGCCGTCGGCGCGGTACGCCTGGACCTGCTCCTCGGTCGGGATGCACGGCAAGTCCTGGTAGTCAGCCCCGGCGGCATCAACGGCGAACGCAGGCGCAGGGGCGGCCGCGAAGGCCAGTGCCAGGGCGATGGCCGCGACCGCGCTTGAAGCGATGATCTTCGCCTGATGCGCAAGGGCATCAACAGTTGACGGGTGATTGCTCATGCGGTTCCTTTCGCAAGGGAGGGGCCCGTCATCCGCCTGCCGGTTCGCGCCTTACGGAACTTGATAACGAAACGAACACGGAGACGCGTTCACCGGCGAACGCTTGGAGGAAGGGCGTCGATCCACCTATCCGACCCTAAAAAGAGAGCGGTTGCTGCTAACAACCGCTCATCGGCAAAACTATATCAAGGAGGACTATACAGCCCAGAAACCCCCAGGTCAATCCTACAGTCCGTAGAACTCGGTGGTCAAAGGCCTTGCGAACAGGTCCTTGGCGGCCGCCTTCGGGTCGGCGTCTTCCCATACCACGCCGCGCACCACGTCGGTGATGGGCAGCTCGACGTCGTAGGCCTCCGACAGCGTCTTCAGCGTTTTGCACGCCAACGCGCCTTCGACCACCATATGCGTGCGCTCGCGATACCCGTCAAGCGTGCCGCCCTGCGCCAGCTCCACGCCGAACGAGCGGTTGCGCGAATGCTCGGAGGTGCACGTGGCGATCAGGTCGCCCGCGCCCGCCAAACCCATGCACGTGATGGCTTGCCCGCCGCACTTCACCGTCAAGCGGCTCATCTCGGCCAGGCCGCGCGTCATAAGCATGGCTGCCGTGTTGTCGCCGTAGCCCAGACCGTACGCCACGCCCACGGCGATGGCGATGACGTTCTTGAACGCGGCGCACAGCTCCACGCCCGTGACATCGTCGCTGGTGTAGGTGCGGAACGTTGGCGAGGCGAACAGGTCGCGAAACAGCACCGCCGTGTCCTGGCCCGACGACGCGATCACGGTGCCCGCCGGCTTGGCCTTGATGACCTCCTCGGCATGGTTGGGGCCCGAGAGCACGGCCAGACGATCCCTGTTGCCCAACTCGGACTCGAACACGCCCACGGGCAGATAGCCGCTTTCAGCCTCCACGCCCTTCGAGCAGATGATGATGGGGAACTGATCGTCCACCACATCGGACAGCACGCGCGCCACGCCGCGCAACAGGTTCGAGGGCGTCACGATGACGGCGGCCTTCGCGCGATGCAGCGCGTCACGGTACGAGGTGGTGGCCACGATGTTGTCGGACAGCTTCGCATCCGAAAGGTAGCGCGGGTTGACGTGCTCGTGATTGATGCCGTGCACCACCGAATCCTTGCGCGCCCACAGGCTCACGTTATGCCCGTTGAGGGCCAGCGTCTGCGCCAGCGCGGTTCCCCACGAACCGGCGCCGATGACTGCAACCTTCATGTCGTCGTCCACTTTCCTTACGCTTCCTTACCCTTTTGCCCGATACGGCGCTCGTTGCCAGCGCGCAGGCGCTCGATGTTGCCGCGGTGTGCCCAAACCACCGTCAACGCGGCAACCGTGGTGCATACCCACGCCGCCGGCGCGAACGTGGCGTACAGGAAATAGTACGCGGCGAACAGCGGGCACGCCCCCGCGGCGGCGATGGAGCCCACCGACACGTACTTGGTGGCAAGCACCAACACGGCGAAGATGGCCAGCTCAAGGCATGCGCCCTGCCAGCCGAACGTCACGAAAAGGCAGCCCACGGCCACGGCGATGCCCTTGCCGCCCTTGAATCCCAGCCAGGGGCTGAAGATGTGCCCCCACACGCAGCCGAGGAAGGCCACCGTGACGAAGTCGTCGTAGCCGATCACATGGCCCGACAGCGATACGCCGCCGCCGAACATGGCCGCAGCCGCGGCCGCGATCAGGCCCGATACGATGCCCTTGCCGAAATCCAGCACGAACACGGCGCTGCCGCCCACCTTGCCCATGGTGCGCATGGCGTTGGTGGTGCCGATGTTGCCCGAGCCGTGCTCGCGGATATCGGTGTGGTAGAACACCTTCGAGATGATGACGCCCCAGGGGATGGACCCAAGCAAGAAAGAGATGACGAAAACCCCTAATGCTACCAGCAGTTCCACAGCGGCTCTTTCCTAGTCCTTCTTCTTGAACTTCATACGGATGGGCGTGCCCGTCAGGTCGAACGACTTTCGCAGGCGATTCTCCAGGAAGCGTTCGTAGTTATCGTTGACCAGGTCGGGGCGGTTCACGAAGAACGTGAACTGCGGCGGGCACGTTGCCGTTTGCGTGACGTACTTCATGCGCAGGATGGCCTTGCCCTTCGACACGGTGTGACCGCCCTCGCGGATCTCGCCAAGCCAGACGTTGAGCTGGTTGGTGGGGATGCTCTTGCAGAAGTTCTCGTAGGCGACGTCAACGGCTTCCCAGATGCGATGGACGGACTTGCCCGTGAGCGCGCAGGTGGCCACAACGGGGGCATAGCCCACGAAGGTCATGCGGTCGGCGATCTTCTCACGAACCTCGGCCTTGGCGTCGGGGCCCTCCACCAGGTCCCACTTGTTCAGCACGATGACCATGGCGCACTGGCGATCGGCGGCGAAGCCGGCCACGCGCTGGTCCTGGTCGGTCAGGCCGATGGAGCCGTCGATGACCAGGATGGCCACGTCGGCACGGTCGATGGCGCGCATAGCGCGCACGAAGCCGTAGTACTCCACGTCCTCGTCGATCTTGCTCTTCTGGCGCAGGCCGGCGGTGTCGACGATGGTATAACGCTGGCCGTCGTGTTCGATGACGGTGTCGATGGCGTCGCGCGTGGTGCCGGCGATGTTGGACACGATGGAGCGGTCATCCGAGGTCAGACGGTTGGTCAGCGAGGACTTGCCAGCGTTGGGGCGGCCGATGATGGCGATGTTGATGCCGCCGTCCTCTTCCTCGTCGTCGGCGATCTCGACCTTCTTCAGGTCCTCGACCACGGCATCGAGCAGGTCGCCCGTGCCGTTGCCGTGCAGCGAGGAGACGGACCACGGATCGCCCAGGCCCAGCTGATAGAACTCCCAGACCTGGTCCATGGTATCGGGGTTGTCCATTTTGTTCACCACCAGATACACCGGCTTGGAGGTCTTGCGCAGCACGCGCGCCACCTCCTCGTCGTCTGCGTTGATGCCGGTGCGGCCGTCGACGATGAAGACGATGACGTCGGCCTCGTTCACGCCGGCGAACGCCTGCGTGCGGATGGAGCTTTGGAACGCGTCGTCGTCGCCCATCTCGATACCGCCCGTGTCGATGAGCTTGAACGGCACGCCGTTCCAGTCGGCGATGTGGTACGAACGGTCGCGGGTGACGCCGCGCATCTCGTGCACGATGGCCTCGTCGGCCTGGGCAATGCGGTTAACGAAGGTGGACTTGCCGACGTTCGGCCGTCCAACAACCGCCACAATGGGCAGAGCCATATCAAATCCTTTTCGGTTGAGGAAAATACTACGTTTGCGGCGCCGCTATTCGCGCGCCAGTTCGACGAGTTCCGGCAAGAACCCAGTCGCGTTACAGGATACCACGCTCACGGGCACGCCCGCCGCCTTCCCCATATCCTCCAACGTTGCGTCATCGAGCGTGACGCCGTCGTCGTTGAAGATGACCTTGGGGACCACGTACGTCCAGCCCGGGCGCTCGGCCGCATCGGCGCGGATGGCATCGGCGATGTCGCAGCTGCACAACAGCCCCGTGACGTCGACGTTCCCGCCAAAGAAGCGGTTCTCCACGAACAGCGGCTCCACCACCCCGGCAAGCGGGCCGCGCGAGAACAGCGGACCGAAGAAATGCGGCGTGGCCATGCCGGCGATGTAGCGCACGCGCATGCCCGCCTGCTGCAGCGCCTGCGCAGCCTGCGCGTCAAGCCCGGCCGCTTCCGCTGCTTCCCAATCGTCCACGAACGAGCGGATGATGCCCACGCCGTCCTCGAACATGCCGAAGTCGCCGTAATGCTCGGTGGGCGGGAGGTTCTCCAGCAGCTCGTCGCCGTAGGCGTTACAGTAGAACTCGTCGGCGGCGAAGGCCCACAGGTGGCCGCGTTCGGCAAGGGCGCGCTGCTGAGCAGGCACGATGTTATCCATGGCGGCACGGGCGGCCACCGGGTCGTTGAAGCTTTTCGTGAAGCACGTCTGGTGCTTGGTGAAGCCCAGCGGCACGATGCAGATGTCCAGGATTCCCGGGCGCGCATACGCCCAGTCAAGCGTCTCGCGCAGCGCGTCGCCATCGTTCTCGTCGGGCATGAGCACGATCTGCGCGTGGAACTCGATGCCGGCGGCAAGCAGGCGGTCCATCACGTCGATGCCGTGCTGGGCATGCCGACCGATGATGCGGCGGCGAACCTCGGGGTTGGACGCGTGCAGGGAAACGCGCAGCGGGCTTATGTGCTGCTCGATGATGCGCGCCTCGTCCTCGGCCGATAAGTTGGTGAACGTGACGAACGTTCCGGACAGGAAGCTTAGGCGGAAATCGTCGTCGCGCAGGGTCAACGACGGGCGCATGTCGTCGGGCAGCTGGCGCATGAAGCAGAAGATGCAGGCGTTGCGGCATTGCTTGACGCCATCGAACACCACGCCGGAGAACTCGAAACCCCACTCCTCGCCCTCGTAGCGCTCAAGCTCCACCTCGCCGGAATCGCCGTCGGTGTCTGTGTAGCCGAGGGTGATCACGTCGTCGGCGGTAAGCCAACGCCAGTCGATCATGTCGCGCACGGGCTGGCCGTCCACGCTGGTGATGATGCAGCCCGGCGTGAAACCCGCGTCGTCGGCAGGGCTTTCGGGCAGCACGGATTCGATGACGGCCTTCGGGGGCTCGGGAGCGCGGCGCTTGCGGCCGCCCGTGGACCGCGCAGCCTGATTCGCCACATCCTGAGGAGGATAAATGCCCACGTCAACACCGCCTTTCCGCTTCCGTTCGCCCGTATGCCGTCGTTTTTTCGCAGCATATCATGGTAGCATGCTGCGCCCGCCAAGGCGCACGGCGAGAACGCGACGCGGAAAATCAGCGCAACTGGGCATAGGGCGGAATCGCATTTGCCCGGCGGGAACGGCGCGAAGAAGCTGTGGCGAAGAGCGGCTCGGCGCCCACTCTGCAGAAGGGACGCGAAGCCAACGGCGCAAAACCCGGCGATCGCGGCCCTTTTCCCCTACGATGCGGAGAACGACCTGAGGGCGTCGCGAACGGTGCGGTATTGGCGCTGGCTGATGGGGACCGCCTCGTCGCAGTCCATGACCAGCCCATCGGCAGAGGCCTGGACCACATGCCCCATGTTCGCCAGATAGCTTTTGTGGCAGCGCACGAAGCTGCCGGACAGCTGCTGCTCAAGCTCGGCCAGCGCCGCATACGATTCCAGCACGCGAGTATCCGACAGCCTGACCAGCACTTTTCGCCCGAGGCTTTTCACGTACACCACGTCGGCGGGGTCCACGATGTGCACGGTCCCGGCGCTGCGCAGCGCAAGCGGGCTTGCCGCGCGATGGCCGAGCAGGCCGAACACCTTGTCCAGGGCGTTGCGCGCCTCGCTGGGCGAATACGGCGCCAGCAGCAGATACTGGTGGTCGGTGCCGTAGACCGCCGAGGTGTAGGCGGCGCGCGTGGTGCAGTACACGGTCAGCGGAAGCATGCCGCGGTCCTGCAGCTCGCGCACCAGCGCGATGCCGGCGCGCTCATCGGACACGCGTGCCGGGAGGGCGCCGGGGGCATCCACGGGAGCGAACAGCGCATCGATGCGCGGACCTTGGGAGATACGCTCGCTCACCTGGGAAAACGCACAGCTCTCCAGTTGGATGGCGCCGGCACAGGGATGCTGCTCGATGAGCACGCGCAGCGCCTCGGGCTCGGGCACGGCATCTTCGACGAGCAATATCCTGCACATGGTGGCAACCTCCGCATCGCGTTCGCGCGCCGATGCTTTTGCGGCGCCGAACGGCTTCGTTCATGCTTCAAGGCTAACCCGGTTTTCGCCCGATTTGTTGTGCAACAAATCGGGCCGTTTCTTCACCGTCCATACACAAAACCGTCCCCGCCCTCACATGCCGGAGCACGTGCAGACGGGGACGGTTCACATGGGGATATATAGGGAAGGCGACGCCACGGTAGCGGATGGTGAAAGGCCGGCCGTCAGCCCACCCGCACGCCGATGGATCGCTACATGCGCTCCAAGCGCTGCACCACCTCGTCGATCTGATCGTCGGGGGTGCTGGCTCCTGCCGTGACGCCCACGGAGGAGCAGCCCGAGAACCACGCCGGATCAAGCTCGGCGACAGACTCGATGTGGTGCGTGCGCGGGCATTCCGCAGCGCAGATCTCGGCCAGATGCGTGGTGTTGGCCGAATTGCGCCCGCCGATGACCACGATGGCGTCCACCTGGCTGGCAAGCTCCGCGGCGGCCTGCTGGCGCTGACGCGTGGCCGTGCACACCGTGTCCTTGACCTGAGCGGCGACGCCCTGGGCGCGGATGCCCTCGAGCACGTCGTCGAGCGCATCGCGGGTTTGCGTGGTCTGCACGACCACGCCCACGTGCTCGGGCAGGTCATTTGGCAGGTCGGCGGCCGTTTCCGCCACGTGCACCTGCGCACCGGCCTCATGGGCGTAGGCCACCAAGCCCTCCACCTCGGGATGGCCTTCCTCGCCCACCACCACCACGTAGCCGCACTCCTCGGCAAGCGTGGCCGCAGCCTTTTGCGCACGGGCGACATGCGGGCACGTGGCATCGATCACAGGAAGCCCGCGTGCCTCCACCGAGCGACGCACCGCCGGGGTGACGCCGTGGCTGCGGATGATGATGGCCCCGTGCGTTGCCTGCTCGGGCTCCTTGACCGCCAGCACGCCGCGCGCCTCAAGGTTGGCCACCACCTGGGGATTGTGGATGAGCGGACCCAACGTGAACGCGCTGCCATCACCCTCGCTGGCCTTCAGGGCCAAGTCAAGGGCTCGCTGCACGCCGTAGCATGCGCCTGCGTTCTTGCTGCGGATGACTTCCATGTCCGATCCTTTCATATGGTTTGCGGCTTGCGGATAGCTGCCTGCGGGATAACGGTTTGCGGCTTACGACCGAGATGTGCGGGTACGCACCTTGCGGTTTGCGGGTTTGCGACTTGAGACCGCGGTCCGCCGATCAGCGGCTTTGCAGCTTGCGAATCGCGCCGCGCACGATAGCGCAAGGGGCCGCTCTCGCGGCCCCTGACCCCCCAAACCTGCTATTGCTCGGCCTTCGCTGCCTTCTTCGTGGGGCGCGTCAGCTCGATGGCCTCGGCGGGGGTGTGCTCGGGAATGGGATGGGCGGCGAACACCTCCGTGAAGTCGCGGCCATCGGGGAACAGCGCGACCATATCCACCTGCTCGCGCGGCACGCGCTGGTGCAGCGCGAACACCTCGCGCATGGCGTACCACGAGCACCCGTCCAGGCGATCTTCCTTCGGCAGGAAGTCGAAATCGCTTACCACCAGGGGCTTTCCGTATTCTACCGTGATCTTGGGGAAATGAATGCGCTCACCTTGGCGCTTGACGTTCTCCGCCTCGCGCACGCACATGGGCAGGATGGGAGCCTTGCCCATCTTCGCGATGAATGCCGCACCGGAATGGATCTGGGGCGTTTTGCTGCCCTTGCCGCGGCGCGTGCCCTCCGGCAGGATGCCCACCAGCTGGTTTCCCTTCAGCATGTGCGCCGCACGCTTGATGGCGGTGCGGTCGGCCGAATCGCGCTTGACGGGGAACGCGCCCACGCGCGAGAGGATCTGCCCCGCCAAGCCGTGGGCGTTGCCGAACAGCGAGTCGCGGCCCATCAGGCGCACGAACTGGCTCGGACGCGCGGCAACATACATGAGCACCACGTCCAAAAACGACGTGTGGTTGGAAACCACCACCACACCGCAGCGGTCCCTGAACGCGCGAAGGTTCTCGCGCCCGTCCACGCGATAACGGAACAGCAGCTTGAAGACGAAGCCGATCAGCACATACGCGAAGTTCGCGAACCAATGCGGGATCTGCTTCTCGTCGGTGGTGCCTCCGAGCGCGCGGTCCCACATGTCCTCGTATCTCAGAAACAGGCTCATACGTGCACGCCCTTCTCCTGGGCCAGCCCGCAGATGCGCTCGATGATCTGCTCGATAGTGCGGCCGGTGGAATCCATCTGCACGGCATCGGGCGCCGGCTTGAGCGGGCTGGTGTCGCGCGAGGAGTCGATGGCGTCGCGGCGCTCGATGTCGGCGAGCACCTCGGCGTAATCGGTGCTTCCCACGCCACGGCGCTCGTTTTGCGCCACGCGGCGATGGGCGCGCTCGGCGGCGCTAGCGGTCAGAAACACCTTCAGCTCGGCCTCGGGGAACACCGCCGTGCCGATGTCGCGGCCCTCCACCACGTAGTTGCCCGCGCGGCCGATGCGCTGCTGCTGGGCCACAAGCGCCTGGCGAACGGCGGGGGCAGCGGCCACGGCGCTGACGGAACGGTCGATCTCCGCCGTGCGGATGGCGTCGGTCACGTCCACGCCGGCGATGGAGACGCGGCGCGGCAGCGGGTCGCC
This sequence comes from uncultured bacterium, assembly GCA_905215325.1. Taxonomy (GTDB): domain Bacteria; phylum Actinomycetota; class Coriobacteriia; order Coriobacteriales; family Eggerthellaceae; genus Senegalimassilia. The sequence continues at coordinate 39,603 of CAJMPP010000007.1, forward strand.
CGGCTCATGGGAAAACCCGATCTCGTGCATGTCGGCGATGCGGCCGAGCGCTTCGCCGTCTTCCAGCGAGACGCCGTCTTGCAGCGCCTGCCAGGCGATGGAACGGTACATGGCGCCCGTGTCCAGGCACGAGAAGCCCAGACGGCGCGCGACCGCCTTCGAAACGGTCGATTTGCCGGCCCCGCTCGGGCCGTCGATTGCGATGATCATCGTGCAAGCCTTTCGATATCGTCCAAGAAGCCGGGATAGCTGACGCACACGGCCTCGAAATCCTTGATGCTCACAGGGGCCTTGCCGGTCAGGCCGACAAGCGACCAGGTCATAGCAAGGCGATGGTCGCCGAGCGAGTCGAACTCGAGCCCCTCGGGGACCTGCAAGCCGGGCTGGCCCTCGATGTAAAGGTCGTCGCCTTCGCACCATGCGTCCACGCCCAGCTTGGCCAGACCGTCCATTATAGCGGCAAGTCGGTCGGTTTCCTTCACACGAAGCTCCCCCGCCTGACGGAACACGGTAATGCCATGAGCATGGGCCGCCACCAGCGCCAGCACGGGGATCTCGTCGATGATGCCTGCGATCTTATCGGCCGGCACCTCGCAACCGCGCAGGTCGGGCGTATAGCAGGCCTCGATGATGCCGTAAGGTTCCTTGCCCGCCGCCCCCGTGTGCGCGACGCTGACCTGGGCGCCCATGCGTTCGAGCGTGCGCACGAAGCCGATACGGGCAGTGTTCAGGCTAACGTCCTCGATCTGAATCGAGCTTGCGGGGCGCAAAACCGCCGCACACACAAGGAACGCCGCCGAAGAAGGGTCGCCCGGCACAAGAACCTCGCCGGCCTGGGGCTGGGCGGGGCCGGTCACGCTGGCCGTGCAGGAGCCGGCCGTGGTTGCCACGCCGTATTCGGGCAGCATGAGCTCGGTATGGTTGCGGCTCGGCGCCGGCTCGTTGACCGTAGTGGTTCCCGAGGCGTACATGCCGGCAAGCAGCACAGCGGTCTTGAGCTGGGCCGATGCCATGGGGGCATCATAGACGAGGGGGCGCAGCCCGCCGCCGTGGATGGTGATGGGCAGCGTCTCACGGCCTTCGGGAAGGAAGCGCGCGCCCATCTTCATGAGCGGCGCGGTGATGCGGCGCATCGGGCGCTTGCACAGCGAGGAATCGCCCGTGAGCGTGACCTGGATATCCCACGGCGCCAGGATGCCCATGAGCAGGCGCACCGTGGTGCCGGAGTTGCCGCAATCCACGGGCTCGGCGGGCTGGCCGGGACCGGCGGCGCCCCAACCGGTGATGCCGCCGGCAAGGCTTCCGTCGGCCTGCTTCTCCAGGCTGACCTGGGCACCCAGCGCGCGCACGGCCCCGATGGAGCTGCGCACGTCGGCGGAATCCAGCACGCCCGACACGCGCGAGGTGCCCTCGGCCATGGCGGAGAACAGCACGGCTCGGTGGCTGATGGACTTATCGCCCGGCACGCGCGTGGAGCCGTGCATGGGGCCTTCCAACGGTTCGATGACGGTGACGTTATCCGACATGGGCGTGCTCCTTAGGCGCTAGCGGACTGAACGAAACGGAGAAACCGGCGTTGATCAGGTGCGCCGACAGCTTGCCGATGTCGCCTTCGTCGGTGAGCACGAGCGAGAGCACGGCCGAGTCCTCGGTGACGTGATCGATCTCGATGGACTGGATGTTGCACCCCACCTTGCTGGTGATGGTGGTGACCTCTGCCACCACGCCGGGACGGTCCTCCATGGGGATGCGCACCTCCAGCAGGCGCTCGGTGCACGGCAGCCAAGCAGCCGGCAGCGTGCGGCGGGCGTCGGCGGCCTCGGCGAGCAGGCTGGTCAACGTTGCGCGATCGCCCGCTTCAAGCGCATCGGCGAACTGCCCGATGATGCCCTGCATCTCGCGCAAACCACCCAAAAGCGCATCTTTGTTGTCGAAGGCGATGCCGCACCATAGCTCGGGCGAGCCGGCCGCGATGCGCGTGGAGTCCTTGAACCCGCCCGCTGCCAGGCGCATAAGCGAATCCTGGCCCTTTGCGTGGCGCACCGCAAGCTGCACGAGCGAGCTGGCGGTGAAATGCGGCACGTGGCTGACCACGGCAACCGCCGCGTCATGCTGCTCGCGCGGCAGGCTGATCACGCGCGCGCCGATGCCGGTGATCAGCTCATGCAGGCGCGTGAAATGCTCCGCCGGCGTATCGGCGTCGGGGCACAAGATCCAGTACGCGCCCTTGAACAGGTCGGCGCGAGCGCCCACGATACCGTTCTTCTCGGAGCCGGCCATGGGGTGTCCAGGGACGAAGTTCTGCGGATACGGAAGCGTGTGCGCGGCCATCTCGATGATGCGGCTTTTCGTGGAGGCGGTATCGGTGATGATGCCGCGATAGCCCCACGCAGCCAAGTCCTTCAGATAACCTTCCACCACGCTGACGGGCGTGGCCAAAACCACCAGGTCGCAGCCGTCTTCGATGAACGCTCGGAACTCCGCGGCATCGGGGGCGGCGGTTGCGGTGGCCCAGCCCCTGTTGACGGCCTCGACGCGAGTGGACAGGTCGGTGTCGACAGCCATGACCTGCGCCGATGGGTTTGCCGCGCGCAATGCGGCGGCGAAGCTGGCGCCGATGAGGCCGAAGCCGATGACGGCTATGCGTTCGAAGCCGCCTGTTTTCGCTTGATCGATTGCTTGTGCCATAAGGCGATGCAGACCTTCCGAATCCGATCTAGGATAGGACGTTGCGGGCAAGCCGGCATCGCATCGGCATGCGCGAAACCGCCGCGCAGGTCAAAGAAGTCCCGCGACAAGGCGAAACGCCGAGTTCGCAAACACCAGCAGTTTACCCGGGTGACCATTATAGCCGTTTCCCGACGGCACGCATCCCGCGCCCCACGCAAGCACGAGGGCCACACGAACAGGGGACGGAGGTGCGTTCACGGTTGCCCTTTCATTTCCCAAAGAGCCCTCGTGAACGCACCTCCGCCACCTGTTCACACGCACGTCGCCTGCTCACGCGCCGTCCCCTACTTAATGGACGCGTGCAGCGCCGCTACCTCTTCAGGCGTGAGTTCGCGCCATTGGCCGCGGGGCAGGTCGCCTAGCTCGATGGGGCCGAAGCTGTCGCGGTGCAGGGCCAAAACACCGTGCTTGATGGCCGACAGCATGCGCTTGACCTGGCGTTTCCTTCCTTCGCGCAACACCACGCGCACCACGGCGCGCTGCTGGGAGCGCTTGCGCAGGATGGCGGCGCGTTGCGGGCTGGGCACGCTGCCGTTGGGCTCGTGGTCGGGCACGGCGGGCGGCACCTCCAGCATGGACAGCGCGCGCTTCGCTTCCGCGCCTTCCACCAGCGCGGCCTTCGCAGGCGCGGTCATGCCATCGTCCAGCTGGATGCCCTGCTCAAGCTGGCCCAGCTGCTCGGGCGTGGGCTTGCCGTTGACCAGCGCCAAATAGCGCTTCTCCACGTGATGACGCGGGTGCAAAAGGCCGTTGCCCAGCTCGCCGTCGGTGCTGAACAGCAAAAGCCCCGTGGTGTCGAAGTCCAAACGTCCGATGGGGAACAGCCCCGGGAAGCGGTCGGTGGGCACGAGCTCGGCCACCGTGGGACGGCCCTGCGGGTCGGACATGGTGGTCACGTAGCCGGCGGGTTTGTGCAGCATGATGGTGACGGGGCCGCCCTCCAAGCGCACGGGCACGCCGTCAACGGCCACCTGGTCCACAAGCGGGTCCACCTTGCTGCCCAGCTCGGTGATCACCTGGCCGTTCACCGTCACGCGCCCGGCCGTCATGAGGTTCTCCGACCCGCGGCGGCTTGCCGCGCCGGCGCGCGCCAGGAACTTCTGCAGGCGCATGGGCACAAGGCGCTCCTCGGGCTGCGTTTGGTTGGGTTTGAGTTGCCTGGTCATGATTCTCCCATCACAGGTCGGTCGAGGTTTGCCGGGGGCCGGTTATTCGTCGTCGGTTTCGAACTTCAGGTTGTCGAAGTCGATCTTCTCCACCAGCCCGAAGCTTTGCGCCATGGCATCGGCGAGCATCTGCTGCGCGGCGCTGCTCGCAGGACCATCGCCGGCCGGGAACGCCACCTGCGAACCCGATGCGTCGGGCGCCGGGTCGTCGGCGGAAAACGCCAGCTGACCATCCGCCGCGGCGCGTTCAGGCGCCGCCTGCCGGGGTCCGCGAGCCTCGCCGCCGCCGGCACCCTGCTGCGAGGTCAACGCGGCGCCGGCACCTTCGTCATCGAAGTCGAACTGCAGGCCGTCGAGCGGATCGGCGGCTTCCCCATCCGACACCTGCGCCTCGGGCGCTACCCGCGCCTCCTGCCCGCCCGCGCTCAGGCGCTCGCGGATGAGCTGGCGCGTGGCATCGTCGGGCGCGAACTCGTCCAAATCGGGAAGGTCGCGCACCGAGCGCAGCCCGAACTTCTCCAGGAAGCCGCGCGTTGTGGCGTACAGCGTGGGGTTGCCCGGCGCGTCAGCCTGCCCCGCTTCGCGGATCAAACCCTTCTCCACCAGCGAGTTTATGGAACTGTCGGAGTTCACGCCGCGCACGCTGGCAACGCCGGCGCGCGTGCAGGGCTGCAGGTAGGCCACGATGGCGAGCGTTTCCATGGCCGCTTGCGAAAGCTTGCGCGTGTCCCACGACAATACGTACTTCTCCACCAGGTCGTGGTAGGCGGGATGCGTATACAGCCGCCAGCCGCCGGCAACCTCGCGCAGCTGGATGCCGCGCTGCTCGCGCTCCAGCTTCTCGCGCAGGTCCACCAGCGCCTGCTCGACCAGCTTCGGGTCGGCCTCCAGCATATCGGCCAGCTCGATGACGCCGACCGGTTCGTCGGTGACGAACAGCATGGCCTCTATGGCGCCAGGCAACTGCGCCTGATCAAGTCCTTCGAACATCTATTCCTCCCCAACCGACGTCAGCGCGTCGTCGCCATCCAGCAAAAGCTCGCCCGAGCCCTCGATGTACTCGATGTCGATGTCGCCGAACAGCTGGCTTTGCTCAACGCGAACCATGGAGCGCTTGTACAGCTCGAGCACCGCCAAGAACGTGACCACCACCAGCGGCGTGGGGGCATCTTCGGCGATCAGCTGCGAGAAACGCAGCTGCTTGAGGTTGCGGATGCGCTGATGGATGGCGCGCACGTGCACCTCCACCGGGATGGGCTTCGCGGCGATGTGCTCGCTTTCCAGCAGGAACACCTCGCGCCGCGCTAGCGCGCGGGCGGCAAGCAGCGCCAGCGAGTCAAGCGACACATCGCGCAAGAAATCGGGCATGAGGTTCAGGAAGCACGCCTCGGGGCCGAACGGGCGCGGATGCATGCGACCCTCGACGATAAACCGCGCATGCAGGGCCGCGGCGGCGTTCTTGTACTGCTTGTATTCCAGCAGACGTTCCACCAACATGTCGCGCGCCTCGGAGGGCGCCAGCTCGGCGATGTCATCCTCCACCTCGATATGCTCGCGCGGCAGCAGGCTTTGCGCCTTGATCTCCAATAGCGTGCTGGCCACCAGCAGAAAATCGCTGGCAACGTCCAAGTCGAGGTTCTGCATGCGGCCCACTTCGGCCAGGTACTGGTCGGCGATCTGCGTGATGTTGATGGCGCCGATGTCAACCTTTTGGCGGCTGACCAGGTACAACAGCAGATCGAACGGCCCCTCGAAACTGTCGGTGCGAACGCGATACGACACGATGCCCCGCCGCCCCTACGAAATAGCGAAGGGGAACAGCAGGTTGCCCAGATTGCCGGCGGTGACGTCCAGGTAGATGCCGAACACGTTCACATGGATGATATACGGCAGCAAAATGGCCACGATCATGAAGATCGGGAACGCATACTGCTGCACCTTGTAGTATTTCGGCAACCACTTCACCGGCATGAAGAACGCGAAGATGGAGCTGCCGTCCAGCGGCGGGATGGGCAGCAGGTTGAAGAACATAAGGTACAGGTTGATCAGCGCGAACATGGGCAGGAACATCAGGTAGAAATAGCCGAACGCCTGGCTTTGCACCACCCACTGCGCAACGGGGGCGAACCCGTAGAACACCCACGCGACCACGGCCGCCAGCACGGCGAGCAACAGGTTGGCGGCGGGGCCGGCCAGGCCCACGATCAAGTCGCCCTTGCGCGGGTCCTTGAAGTACGCGGGGTTGTACGGCACCGGCTTGGCGTAGCCGAACACGGGCATGTTCATGGCCATGAGCAAAAACGGCATGATAACGGTGCCGAACGGATCGACGTGCGCAAGCGGGTTGAACGACAGGCGCCCCGCGCGCTTGGCGGTAGGGTCGCCCAGTTTCCAGGCAGCAAAGCCGTGCGCCATCTCGTGCAACACGATGGCGGGAACGAAGCTCAAGATCGAGCAGATGAGATAAGGAAGCTGTGTAGTCATAATCGCACCATTATAACGCCACAAACGCCAATGCGAAACCGACAACCGACCTAAAACCCATTCGTAATGCCAATAAGCACAAGCAAACTCGATAGACGCCGCGCCGCGAAACGACAACCCGGCGGCGGGCGCTCGATCTCCCCTGTTCTGAAACCCATTCGTAACACTAATAACCACAAGCAAGCTCAATAGCCGCCGCGCCGCGAAACGATGATCTGACGGCAGGCGCTAAATTTTCCCCCGTTCATACGGGGACGGGAAACGCGAGCTCAAACCCGAAAACGAGTTCTGGGCGGTTTTGCAGCTTTAGACCCCCTCAATTTGACATGGTTCCCGGAGTTCTGGGCCGTTTTTTCGGGAGTCTTTCGAACAAACGGCCGAAAAACCATCCAGAACCCCGAAGGAGGTGTCATTTTCGGGCGCCCTTAGCTGCAAAACCGCCCAGAAGTTGACCTCGGCCTTTTCGCAACCCCGGCAACACGCCATCAACGTGCAACCACACAACCACGCAGCCTACGCGCAACCACTGCACGTGACACGCGCCCTTCAGGTTGCTTCTCTTCACAATGTAGATGTGCGCGATACGCGCACCACCACGCGTAACATGCGCCCTTCAGGTTGCTTCCCACCACGATGTAAGTGTGCGCCACACACAACCGCTGCGCGCAGCACGCACCATCCTGACAACGCAAAACGGGCGGGCGACCTTGGTGGCCGCCCGCCCGCCTGGAAGCGTTATCGAGTATGGAGCCCGAAGCGCGCCACGGGCCGGGACCGTCGGTTGCCGCGCCGGACGCCCGCTATCGCGAACCTACGCGTTCTCGCGCTCGAACTTGTCCATGAACTGGACCAGCGCCTCGACGCCGGCCTTGGGCATGGCATTGTAGATGCTGGCGCGCATGCCGCCGACGCTGCGGTGGCCCTTGATATTCTCGATGCCCGCGGCCTTCGCCTCGGCGATGAACTTCGCGTCCAGCTCGGGGTTGCCCGTGACGAACGGCACGTTCATGAGCGAGCGGAACTCCTTCTTCGCCGTGCCGCTGAACAGCTTGGACTGATCCAGGTAGTCGTAGAGGATGGCGGCCTTCTCCTCGTTGAGCTTCTGCATGGCCTCAAGGCCGCCCAGGCCCTTGAGCCACTGGAACACCTTGCCGCACATGTAGATGCCGTAGCACGGCGGGGTGTTGGACAGGCTGCCGGCGTCGGCCTGCGTCTTGTAGCGCATGATGGTGGGCGTGAAGGGCAGCACGTCCTCGCGGATCAGGTCGTCGCGCACGATGACGATGACCACGCCGGCCGGGCCGACGTTCTTCTGCACGCCACCGTAGATCAGGCCGTACTTCGACACATCCATGGGCTCGGAGAGGAACATGCTGGAAACGTCGGAGACCAGCGGGATGTCGCCGGTTTCGGGCAGCTTGGTGTAGCGGTTGCCGTAAACGGTCTCGTTCTGGCAGATGTAGACGTAATCGGCGTCGGGGCTGAACGTGAGGCCGTCGACGTCGGGCACGTAGGTGAAGTTCTCGTCCTCGGAGCTGGCGATGCAGCGGGCGTCGCCGTAGAGCTTCGCCTCCTTGAAGGCCTTCTTCGACCAGTTGCCCGACACGATGTAGTCGGCAACCTTGTTCTGCATGAGGTTCATGGGGATGGCCGCGAACTGCTGCGTGGCGCCGCCCTGCAAGAACAGCACGCGGTAGTTGTCGGGGATGTTCATGAGGTCGCGGATGTCCTGCTCAGCGGTCTCGATGATGCCCTTGAACGCGGCGGAGCGGTGCGACATCTCCATCACGGACATGCCGGTGCCCTGATAATCGAGCATTTCCGCGGCGGCGGAGGACAGCACCTCCTCGGGGAGCACTGCCGGACCGGCCGAGAAATTGTACACGCGAGCCATGCTGAACCTCCTTGGGTTGACGAATGGATGCAGCGCGCCCGCGAAGGCACGGGTTAGCGCCAGCCGCGAAGCGCAAGCGCGTTCCGCACCGGTCTAGTATGTGCCTTTCGCATGTTGAACCTACCGGCGATACGGGATTTAAGGGCAAACGGCGAAGGCGCTCCGCGGGCGGCGAGCCCCTCCACAGCTGAATGGAGAAACGATGGGAACTTTACAGCTGTCAAGTCAGCTGTAAAGTTTTGCGGCATACTGCAGCGTCAAATAACCGCACGGAAGCATGGAGCGAACATGAGCGAGCAGGTCATCGAAAACAACGCAGGGCAAACTGGCGCAGGCACGCAAGCGTCTGGCGCGACCGAGCCCATCGCGGCGCTCACCCAGGAGATCGCGCAGCTGAAAGAGCAGCGCGACGCCGTGATCTTGGCGCACTACTACGTGCCGCCCGAGGTGCAGGCCGCGGCCGACTACGTCGGCGACAGTTTCGCCCTGGCGAAACTGGCCGTCGACCTGCCGCAGCAGACCATCGTGCTGTGCGGCGTCGAGTTCATGGGCGAATCGGCGAAGCTGCTCAATCCGGACAAAACGGTGCTTCTGCCCGAACCCGCAGCCGACTGCCCCATGGCGCACATGATCAGCAAGCCCGACATCGACCGCGTGCGCGCCGAATACGGCGACGACCTGGCCGTGGTGTGCTACGTCAACTCCACCGCCGAGGCGAAGACCTGGTCCGACGTGTGCGTGACCTCCTCGAACGCCGTGAAGATCTGCAGCAACCTGCCGCAGCGCAACATCCTGTTCATCCCCGACATGAACCTGGGCCGCTACGTGGCAAGCCAGCTTCCCGACAAGCACGTCATCCTGAACAAGGGTTATTGCCCGCGCCACGCGACCATCAGCGTGGAGCAGATCATCGACCTGGAGGAAGCCCACCCCGACGCCGTGGTCATGGCGCACCCCGAGTGCCCGGCCGACGTGCTCGCCGAAGCCGATTACATCGGATCGACGAAGGGCATGATCGAGCACGCCGCCGCGTCGGACGCGCAGGAGTTCATCGTGTGCACCGTGGTCGGCATCATCCGCGAGCTGGAGCTTCGCACCCAGGGCACGGGCAAGCGCTTCCACTTCCCCGCCACCACGCCGCGCTGCGAGAACATGGACCTGGTCACGCTGCCGAAGCTGGCCGCATGCCTGCGCAACCCCGCCCCGTACGAGGTGCACGTTGGCGACAGCCTGGCACCCGCGGCGCGCCTGACGCTCGAGCGCATGCTGGAGTACGCGGCAAAGTAGGCGGCGAAGATGAGCGAAAAGAATGAGAAAGCTGACGAAATGGGTGCTGCACCGCACGACATCACCTGCGACGTGGTCATCGTCGGCTGCGGCGTGGCGGGGCTGTACTGCGCGCTCAACCTTCCCTCCACGCTTTCGGTGGTGATGCTGGCGAAGACGACCGTGGACGAATGCGATTCCATGTTGGCGCAAGGCGGCATCTGCGTGCAGCACGACGAGGCCGACTACGCGCCGTTTTTCGAGGACACCCTGCGCGCGGGCCATTACGAGAACCGCTGCGAGAGCGTGGATTTAATGATCCGCGCAAGCCGCAGCATCATCTCCGACCTGGTGAAACGCGGCGTGGACTTCGAACGCGACCAGGCGGGCAACCTGCGCTACACCCGCGAAGGCGCGCACAGCCGTCCGCGCATCTGCTTCCACGGCGATATCACCGGCGGCGAGATAACCTCCACGCTGCTGGCTCGCGTGCGCGAGCTGCCCAACGTCCGCATCTTGGAACACACGTGCATGGACGACATCCTGGTCACGCAGGATGATGACGAGCGCCGCCCGCCGCAGACGCGTTGCTGCGGCGTGGTTGCACACACGGCAAACGGGGCGCAGCTGCGCATCTTCGCAGGTCAGACGCTTTGGGCGTGCGGCGGCATCGGCGGCACGTACCCGCGCTCCACCAACTTCTCCAGCCTCACCGGCGACGCGTGCGCCATTGCCGCGCGCCACGGCATCGCCCTCGAGCACATGGACTACGTGCAGATCCACCCCACCTCCCTGTACTCGACGCGGCCGGGCCGGGCGTTTCTGATCTCGGAATCGTGCCGCGGCGAAGGGGCCGTGCTGCTCGGCGCCGACGGAAAGCGCTTCACCGACGAGCTGCAGCCGCGCGACGTGGTGAGCGCGGCCATATACCGGCAGATGGCCGCAGAAGGCTCGAAGTTCGTGCGCCTCTCTTTCGCCAGCATGCCGAAAGACGAGGTCACAGGGCACTTCAAGAATATCTACAAGCGCTGCCTGGAGGAAGGATTCGACATCACGCGCGAGCCCATCCCCGTCGTACCTGCGCAACATTACTTCATGGGCGGCGTGCGGGTTGACCGCAACAGCGCTACGGACCTGCCGGGGCTGTACGCCGCCGGCGAGACCAGCTGCAACGGCGTGCACGGGAAGAACCGCCTGGCCAGCAACTCGCTGCTTGAGTCGCTCGTGTTCGCCCAGCGCGCAGCGTGGGACATGTGCCGCAAGCTAGGAGTGGAAGCGCCCGTCGCGCAAACCTACCCCGAGCAGCCCTGCGGCGCCGACGCGCGGGCCTACAAGCGCCTCTGCGCCGAAGCCGAGCGCAAAACCCGCGAAAGCGCGACGAGCGGCGAGCCGCAAACCGCAGCGCAAACCTGCACGCAAAACGCCGGGCAAAGCGCGACGCGAACCGAGCCCCACAACGCCGGGCAGCCCGGTTCGCAAACCGCAGCGCAAACCTGCCCGCAAAACCCTTCCCTATCCGACACCGATCGCACCGCAAGCTCCAAGGAGGTCGTTTGCGCATGAACCCCATCACGCTGACAACCGTGGCCGAGCCGCTTATCCGCCAGGCGCTGGCCGAGGACATCACCAACGAGGACGTTTCCACTGCGTCCATCATGCCCGACGCACGCCCCGCCGCCGTGGACCTGATCGCGAAGGCCGACGGCGTGCTGTGCGGCCTCGACGTGTTCGAGCGCACGTTCGCCATCTTGGACCCCGAGACGCGCGTTCAGCGCTTCGCCGCAGATGGTGACAACGTTTGCGCAGGCCAGACGCTTGCGACGGTAACCGGCGACGTGCGCGTGCTGCTGTCGGGCGAACGTGTGGCCCTGAACTACCTGCAGCGTATGAGCGGCATCGCCACCTATACGCATCGCGTGGCCGCGCTGCTCAAGGGCAGCGCCACCCAGCTGGTGGATACGCGCAAAACCACGCCGAACATGCGCGTGTTCGAGAAAGAGGCCGTCAGGTGCGGCGGCGGGCGCAACCACCGCTACAACCTCTCCGACGGGGTGCTGCTGAAGGACAACCACATCGCCGCCGCAGGCGGCGTGCGCGAAGCCATCGAGGCAGCGCGCGCCCACGCCCCGTTCATACGCGAGATCGAGGTGGAGTGCGAGACGTTCGCGCAGGTCGAGGAGGCCATCGCCGCCGGGGCGGACATCATCATGCTCGACAACATGGACCACGACGCGATGGCGGCGGCCGTCGCGTTCATCGACGGGCGAGCGAAGACCGAGTGCTCCGGCAACATCGACGCGCACAACGTGCAGGCCATCGCCGACCTGGGCATCGACTTCGTGTCCAGCGGCGCGCTCACCCACTCGGCGCCCATCCTGGACGTGTCCATGAAGCACCTGCGCATGCTGGACAGCAAGGCCGATAGCACCGCGATCGCTGACGGCAACGCACCGGTCACCGATATACACCGGGAAAGCGGGCAGTAGCCATGGCAGCAAAAGCCGAGGCCAGACGCGCATCGCTGCTCGATGCGCTCCGATCAGCCGATGCACCGGTATCTGGCGGCCAGCTTGCGAACACCCTCAACGTCAGCCGGCAGATCATCGTGCAGGACATCGCGCTGCTGCGCGAGGCGGGCGCGAACATCGTGGCAACCACGAAAGGCTACGTACTGGCAGATGCCGCGCAAACCGCAGCTCAAAACGCAACGCAAACCATGGCGCAAAACGCCGAGCAACCAGCCGCGGTCCTCGACGAGCCCGCACGCACGTTCAAGCTGCATCACGAGGTCGAGCAAACAAGGGAAGAGCTGCAAACCATCATCGCGCTCGGCGGTCGCGTGCACAACGTGTCCATCAGCCATCGAGCCTACGGTCGCATCACCGCGCCTTTGGAGATCGCCGACCAGGCAGATATCGAACGCTTCATCAATGATATCGAAAGCGGGAAATCGTCGCCGCTGAGCACCGCCACCTCGGGATACCACTATCACCTGGTATCGGCGCCAAGCAACGAGGCCCTTGAGGCCATCGGCCGCGCGCTCGCGGACAAAGGTTTCCTAGCCCCGCTGCTCCCCCACGAGCAGGAAGCGTAAAGGGTCAATCGCCCACGCCGCGCGCATCCGCGCCGTATGCATTTCGCTTCCTTGATCGCATAAACAATCCAGCGCACCCGCAAAACCAGAAGCGGGGGACGATACGCGCATCGTCCCCCGCTTCATCATCAACACGCCGGCGCTTCCGCCGGCGTGTTGCTATTCCCAGCTTTCCGGCATGCCCTCGATCAGCATGAACCGGGTCGACCCGGCCAGAACCAGCTCGTCGCCGGCGTGCACCTCGACCGGCTCCGCGCATGCGGAAGCACCCGAGCGCGCCGGCTCAACCACCGTCTCGGAGCCGTCTTCGCCGCTGATCAGCACGGTGCCGTTGGAGCTTCCCAAGCCCTGCACGCACCACCGGCCCGCTTCGTTGCACCAGACGCGCAGATGATGGCCCGACACGTCGGGCTCCACGTCGTTGATGTCGTCAGGCCCCAGGGCCAGCGCGCCGATCTCCACGCCGTCGGAAAGCGGCTGCACCCAGTGCAAGCCCCCGGAAACCAGGCCTCCCACCATGCGCAACAGGCCCAGCGCCTGCGCCTGTTCGCGCGGGTCCGCGGACGCCGTGCCAGGCTGCTCACCTTGGTCCATGACGGCTGCGGGGACGGTTTCAAGCCTTCCGCCATGCACCGTCTTCACGTAATCGAGCACGTAAGCGCACGCACGCTTCACGTTCGCGCTGCACCCCGCCGCCACGAACAGCACCATGGCCAGCTCGGCGCGTTCCTCAACGCTATAGCCTGCGCCGCGAGCCAGGCGCTCCAGCACATTGCGATACAGCGCCAGGTCCTGATGGCACTCGCGCAGCGCCTGCTCCATTAGCGCACCGCCCTGGTTCGTGACCAGCGATAACGTCTCCTCAGCCGACAGACCCTTCCCGTCGCGGGAGCGCAGGCGCGCCGAGACGCGAAGCGCCGCCACGCCCCAGTCGCAAAAGTAGCGGTCCTGCAACGACCCCACGGGGGCGTGCACGATGAAACGCGACACCCACGTTCGGTCGTCACAGCGCGACAGCGGGCTTTTGCCGTCGGCAAGCGGGCGGCCGGACAGCACCAGGCGCGCCAGGTCCTTATGGCTGATGCCGCCATAGCGCTTCATGGTCTCGAACAGGGCGCCGCACGGCGTCAACTCCGTTGCCATCAGCCTCACGCTCCTTCGTTTACATCGTCATCTGCAGCTTCGCTCCCGCCGGCGAACCGGGCTTTTGCGCTCGAAACCCCACCCGCGGGATCGTCAATCTCGTACTCGGGTTGCGGATCGTCGCCGCGATCCGGGTTTTGCACATCGGCGGAAACCCCGGGCTCACCTGCATTGCGCCCGTCTGCGGCCCGCAAACTGCAAACCTGCCGCGCTTCGCCGTTCCCGGCCTCGCTTGCAAGGACCGGCGCTGCCGCGCTCGGAAGCGCCACTGCCTCGTCGGAACCCCCTGACGGCAACGCGCGACGGCGAATCATCTGGGGCAACGCCGCATTCAGCGCAAAATCGGCCACCATGATGCACCAGCCCGCCGCCGCTGCGGCCACCAACGCCATGGAAAGCAAGTGCTGCTGCGCCGCCGCCTCGAAGCGCATGTCGGCAAGCACCTGCCACAGGGCCGCGAACGTTACCGCAAGGCCCGCCGTGCCGCGCAAAAAGCCCGCTATGGTGCGCGAACCGCCAAAGCGCAACGATAGCCCCACCAACGCGGGGAACAGCGCCGCAACGGCCACTGCAGCCCCGGGAACACCGTCGGCCACGGCAAAACCCACCGCATCAAGCGACGCCTGCGCCCCGTTGGCAAGCACGGCCGCCGAGACCGCAACCCCCGCCAATGCCGCCGCCGCGACGCCCTTGCACGCCATACGCACATGAGCCAGCGTGGAATCGGCCACATCGAGCGCCGACGCGGCAAACCCGCCGGGCACGCACGGCACCAGCGGGCGACCGCAAAACGACCGCTCCACGTTGTCGGCGTAGTGGATGGAGAACGACGACAGCGCATCGCGGACCGCCGCGGCGTCAGGGCGATCGGATTGCCCGCGAGCCAGGCAATCGCCCAACACGATACCCAGCTGCTCATCCACAAAGGACAGCGCCTCGGCAGCCTCCGACACCCCCATCGGCGCGGACAGCTTGTCCTGCGCGTGCTGCACCGCAACCGCCACCTCGGGTTCGCGGGCAAGCGCCTCGAGCAGCTCGTCGGCTCGGGCGTGCGCCATCACCGCAGCCGGCGCGGGAGCGGCCATCTTCGCGCGATACGGCGAAACGGGCGCCCCATCTTCCCCAACCGTATGCAGGTCGTAAGGGACGCGCCCGCACGCCAGCTGGTACACCACGCTAGCCGCGGCGTACACGTCGATCGCCGGCGATTTACGCAGCTCGGCCAGGCCCGGGATGTCGTCGCTGAGCATCTCGGGCGGCGCGAAATCGGCCGTGGCGCCGCGGAACACGGCGTTCTCGCTGGTGAACGACGTGGAGCGGGGCTCCGACTCGGCCGACGAGCCGAAGTCGATGAGGTACAGGTCGAACACGCCCTCGTCCACCTGCTGCTCCAAGGACAGCCGCGACGTGCGCACCATGACGTTGCGCGGGCTGATGTCGCGGTGCACGAACCCGCCTTCCACATACCCCATGCGCGCCACCAGGTCGAACAGGTCGCGGCCCAGGCGCGCCGCCACCAGCGGGCTCACACGGCCGCAACCGTCGACGGCAAGCTGCCGCCGCACGCGGTCCAAGGTGATGCCCTCAACCCATTCCATAACGATGCACGGCACCCCATCGACCGTCCCGCGGCCGTATAGACGGGGAAAGCCCTTCAGCCCCGACAGCAGGATATGGCACTCGTATTCGCGCTCGAACGCGGCACGCGAGGCGCGCACGCGGCGCTCATGATCGTCCTCGGTTTCGCCATCGCGACGATGCGGAAGCGAAAGCAGCTTGAGCGCCAGGTGCTCGCCCTGGGCGTTGCGCGCGTGCTCCACACGGCCCGTGCCACCGCGGTGCCCCTGCCCCTGCGACACGAACAACGTGACGAAACGGCGCACGTAGGACGGCCGATCGGCGTCGGAAAGCGAAAGCGGCGCGCTGAAATCGGCCACGCGCACCAGGCGCATGCCCTGCACGGCGCCCGACGAGGCCAGCGCGGCGCCCTTGTCCCCAAGCCCGCTCATAAGCTGATGCTCGCTAACGTCTCGTTCAGGCGCGCCGCCGCCACGCTGCCGGAAGCGCCCTGATCGGCGCGAACGGGTTCCATCCAGCGATCAACCCCTTCCGCCGGGTTATCGTATTCCAGGTTCAGCTGCCACGCGTCGTAGATGACGGTCAGGTACTGGTCCAACGCAATGTAGGCGCGCTGAAGGTTGCCTTTCTGCTCCTGCCAACGCGAGCCTTCGGCGAACGCGCTCGAATTGCGCAGCAGCAGGAAGTCCGTGAGCGTTTGGCTGTCTATGGCCGCGCACTCGTTGTAGTCGCTTTGGCGAAGGGAGCGCGATGCGCTCATGCAGTCGTTGTTGAACGCCGCCACGGCGTTGTTCAGGCGCACAACATAGGCGTTCACGCGAGCCTGATGGTCCACCAGCACGGCATACGCCGCCGCCTCCTGCTCGGCCGTAGGGCCGGCGGGCGCAGGTGCGGAACCGGAGCCGCCGGCGCTTCCCGAACCCGATCCCGAACCGCTCGCGTCACCCGACGCGCTACCCGAACCGCCCGAGCCGGAGCCGCCCGAGCCGGAACCAGACGCGGATCCGCCTCCCGCAGACCCCGCGCCCGCCTGCGAGGAGCTGCCCGAAGACGCAGAGCCCGACGACGAGCCAGACCCCAGCGCAGCCGAGGCGCCGCCGGCGATCTGCTGGGCACGGGTGAACGACGAATCCACTGAGGAAGCCCCGGATGCCCCGGTCAGCGAAACGACGCCAAGCATACCGGAGCTCGACCCAAGGCCCAAAGCAGCCGCGGCATCGGGCGCAGCGGCGTCGGCCTTCGACCCTTCGGTCGTCAAGGGACCCGCTGCGCGCGTCGAGCTCGCAGGGCCGGCCTGGACCTCGCGCATCTGGTCGTCAAGCCACAGCGCCGACTCAAGCGGGATCACCACCGTGCTGGGCTTGTCGCCGGCAACCACGGCCGGGATTGTGGACACGTAACCGCCGACGCCTGCAACCATCAGGGCGAACGACGCGGCCGAAAGCGCCATCATGGGACGGGTGATGCCGGGCTTCCACCGCAGCCTGCGCGCGCGGCGCGCAGGGCGGTCGGTCGCGGCGAACGTGGGCGTGGGGCTAGGGGAAGGGCTGACGGCGCGTCCATTGGGCGTCGGCTGCTTAGCGGGCGCCTGAGAGCGCGCAACATCAGCGGCAGCCAAATCCGCTGCGTCGCCGGCGGTCGGGTCCGACGCATCATCGACGGCCGAATCCGACATATCATCGATTGCCAGGTCTGCCGTATCTTCGGTGACCAAGTCCGTCGCGTCGCCAGCCGCCAAATCCGCGGCATCGTTGGTGGCCAGATCCGCCGTATCGCGCTCGTCGTCATGCGCGTTCTGCTCCGCCATCGCCTTCCCTCCTTTCCCCGTTCGTCTCAAAAGTCGCCGTTATGCCAAGCCGGGCCAGTTTTGCTGGCGCAAAGCCTCGTATGCGGCTATTGCAACTGAATTGCTTAAGTTTAAGCTGCGCATGCCGTCGCGCATAGGGATGCGCACGCAGGCGGACTCGAAGCGCTGCATAACGGCCTCGTCGAGCCCGCGGCTTTCGCGCCCGAACACCAGCCATGCGTCCGGCCCGTACGAAACGTCGGCGAAGCTGCGTTGCACGTGCCCCGTGAACAGGTGCAGCTCATCGGCGGCGTGGGCCTCGAAGAACTCGTCGGCGCACGACCAGCGCACGATGTCGACATCGTCCCAGTAGTCGCACCCCGCGCGGGCAAGGTTGCGCTGCGTGACGGCGAAACCCATGGGCTCCACCAGATGCAACCGCGCGCCGATGCACGCGCACGTGCGCGCCACGTTCCCCGTGTTCTGCGGGATCTCAGGCTCCACCAACACGATGTTGAGCATCCTTACAACCTTTCGTTCGAACAACCCGACTTTTGCACGCCTGCAGTCTCCCACTGCCGCGCGCTTACCTGTTCACGCCATTCGGCAGCCGCGATGCACCGGCATCCACAGCATGGCGCCCGCAGCTTCCCGCCGTTGCGCACCCGCCTTTTCAAGCCCGCAGGCGCCGCAACCCCAAATGACCGAGCCCTGACAGCGGCAAGCGCCGCCGGTCGCACAATCGCAAGCTCGGCGCAGCGCCTCTACACTCCCATGGCCTCGACCTGCTTGGCCATCTCCTCTTCGAGCTCTTCGTTCAACATGAACCATTCCTCCTCGGCGGCGGCCAGGCGCTGCTTGAGCTTGGAGTGCTCGGCGACGGCATCCGACGACGCATCCTCGTTGATGTAGAAGTCGGGGTCGGCCATCTTCGCCAAAAGCTCCTCCATGCGGGCGTTGTCGCGCTCCATCTGCTTGTCGAGCTCGGCGATGCGCTTGCGGTGGTTCTTCAGCGCGGCGTAGGCGCGGTTGCGCGCCTCTGCCTCGCGACGCTTCTGCTCCTTGGTCTTCGGCGAGCTGCCGCGCTTGGCCGTCAGCTCTCCCGAGGCGGCAGGCGCAGGCGAAGCAGGCACAGCAGGCGCGGAAGAGCCGCTCTTCGACGCCCTCCCCTTCCCCGACCTGCCCTTTCCGGCGGGCTTGCGCTCCATCAGCTCGTCGACCAGCGACTCGTCGGTGGGCTCGGGCCCGTCGAGCTGGCCGGACTTGAACAAGTAGTAGTCATAATCGCCGTCGTAGACGGTGACCTTGCCGGGCTTCACCTCGACGATGCGGTTCGCGATGCTGCGGATGAGGTGGCGGTCGTGCGTGATGAGAAGGATAGTGCCCTCGAAACGGTTGAGCGCCTGTTCGAGCACGTCGGCGCTGGCGATGTCCAGGTGGTTGGTAGGCTCGTCAAGGCACAGCAGCGGCTTGGGCGCCACGAGCATCTTCGCCAGCGCCAAGCGGCCCTTCTCGCCGCCGGAGAGCACGCTGACCTTCTTCTCGACGGCGTCGCCCTCGAACAGGAAGGCGCCCAGCAGGCTGCGCACCTGGCTGATGTTCCAACCCGGCGCCACGTGGTCGAGCTCCTCGAACACGGTGTTGCCCGCGTGCAGCTCCTCCAGCTGGTGCTGCGCGTAGTACGTCAGCGCCACGTGCACGCCGTAGTCGATGGTGCCGGCGTCGGGCTTCATGACGCCCGCGATCATCTTCATGAGCGTGGATTTGCCCGCGCCGTTGGGGCCCACAAGCGCCACCTTGTCGCCGCGGTACATGGTGAAGTCGAAGTTGTCGTAGACGCGCTTGTCGCCGAAGGCCTTCACCAGGCCGCGGCAGCGCACCACCTCGTCGCCGGTGCGCGGCGGCTGCACAAAGTTGAAGTGGATGGGCTTCTTCTCCTCGGGAATCTCGATGAGCTCCTCTTTCAGGCGCTCAAGGCGTTGTGCGCGCTCCTGGGCCTGGCGGGCCTTGGTGGCCTTGTAGCGGAAGCGCTCGACGAAGTCCTCCAGGTGCTTCATCTCCTCAAGCTGCTTGGTGCGCTGCTGGCGCAGACGCTCGATGCGCTCCTCGCGCGCCTTGAGGTACGCGGAATAGTTGCCCTTGTATAGGTTGACGCGGCCGTTGGCCACCTCGGCAACGCGGTCGATCATGTTGTCCATGAACTCGCGGTCGTGGCTGACCACGATGACAGTGCCCTCGTAGCCGCGCAAAAAGCCCTCGAGCCACTTCACCGACTCAAGATCCAGGTGGTTTGTGGGCTCGTCGAGCATGAGCACCTCGGGATTGCGGACTAGCAGCTTAGCCAGCGCGATACGCATCTGCCAGCCGCCGGAGAAGTTCGTGGTGGCCTGCTTGATGTCGCCTTCCTTGAATCCCAGGCCGAACAGCACCCCGCGGACCTTTGCCTCGATGGTGTAGCCGCCCAGCATCTCGTAGGCGTCGCGCGCACGGCCGGCTGCGGCAAGCTGGCGCTCGGTGGGGTTGTCGCCCAGCGACTCCTCCAGCTCGCGCAGGCGCTGCTCGGCTTCCAAGATCTCCACCTGCGAGGACATGACCTCCTCGAAGATGGGGCGATCGGGCATCTCGATGGCTTCCTGCTCCAGGTAGCCCACACGGGCGCCCCTCGCGAACAGGATGCGGCCCTCGTCGGCGTCCTCGCGGCCGCTGATGATGTTGAGCATGGTGGTTTTGCCGGCGCCGTTGGGGCCTACGAGCGCCAGGCGGTCGTATTCCTCCAGCTTGAACGTGACGTCGGAAAACAGCGTGCGCCCGCCGAACGACTTCGACAGATGCTCAACCTGCATGATCATGGTGCGACAACTCCTTTAGCGCTAAAACGAACCTACGCGAAGGGAGCGGGCAGCCGACACCGAGAAATGAACGCAAAAACGGACGCCCCCGCAGAGAGGGAGATCGTGCCCCCCGCAAACGGGGAAGCCGTCTGCGAGACCCCTTTCGAGGCGATCCGCTCGGGATGACCCATCCCGCACAATCCGCTCGAAGGGAATCCTCTCGGAGATTCGTCCAGGAGAATCCTCTCAAGCTGATCCGTTTAAGGTGATTCGTCCAAGCTAATCCGTCTAAGGTGGATCAGCCTGAGGGAATCCGTTCAAATAAAAAAGAACCGCCAACTTGCGCTGGCGGTTCTTGGAGCTTCATGGCTCCCCGGGTAGGATTCGAACCTACAACCCTCCGGTTAACAGCCGGATGCTCTGCCGTTGAGCTACCGAGGAATTTCTTCGGTGCGCTTCGTTTCCTT
Source organism: uncultured bacterium (assembly GCA_905215325.1). Lineage (GTDB taxonomy): Bacteria > Actinomycetota > Coriobacteriia > Coriobacteriales > Eggerthellaceae > Senegalimassilia. The sequence goes on from CAJMPP010000007.1 coordinate 60,042, forward strand.
GGCGCAAGAAAGTATTATAGACATTTCAATTTTCGGCGCAACCCCCTTTTTCAAAAATTTTTTCAGCAGCCCATTTCGGGGGGTGCGCTTGATTTGCAAGTTCATCCGGACGCTTCGATTTCGTTATCGAACTCAGCCGGACATGTACGGCTGAGTCTGGGAAAGTGCCTTTCCGGAGGCGAGGGCGCAGGGCCCTCCCGAAAAGAAGGAGGCATCATGAGGAAGGAACTCGATTCGCAAGCGCATGCCCCGCTTCGCCGTACGATAACGCAACCGCACCCTTCGCCACACTGCGACGCGACGCCAGCCGCCAGGCCACGGGCGCCCACCCGGCGAGCCGGCGCCCAAGCGCCACGCCGAGGACAGGCACCACGCACCACCACAGGCCCTAGTAAATCCCGAACGCGTTCCACAGCAGCACGTTCGCACCGATCATCAGCACGAGCGATCCGAACATGAAGTACAGCGCGATGCGATATACCGACACCGTCTGCCCCGCCACGGCGGCCGACGCCACCGCATGTGCGCCCGCCTGCTGCACGGGCACCTGCGCATGGGCGCCCAGCTGCGTGGTCCAGCCCTTCGACAGCGGTTCGCTCGAGCGCACCTGCAACAACTCCAGAAACGACAACGCCGCCGCAAGGGCGAAATACAGCCCGAAGTCGCAAATGTAGCGCATAAGGATGCCGGCGCCCTGTAGGTCGAAGATGCACAGCACCACCGCCACGCACACCGCGCAGATCCACAGCGGCATAAGGCCCTTCGCCTTCAGGCCGTGGCGAACGCGCGGCAGCGCCAGCAGCACGAGCGTCATCGGATACAGGAAGAAGTAGCCGCCGAACATGGGCTCGTAGATGGTGACGCCCTGGTACGCCGGGTCCATGTAGGTCTGGTGCATGAACGGGAACTGGCTGCCAAGCGCCGGAGGCTGGAACAGGTACGCGTACAGGCCGAACGAGATGCGGTCGGCGTGGAACCCGCGATGCGTCATGTCGTTGGTGGTCAGGTTGTAGTTCGCACCGAAGTCGAACGGGCTGCCGAAGCGCGCGAAGTTGTACACCATGACCGCTGCAGCGACCACCAGAAACGGCGTGAGCGCGGCACGGAAGGCGCCCAAGCAGGCTCGTCGCGCCTGGGCGTTGCCGCGGGCGTCGCGCAAAAACGGCCAGAACAGCACCAGCCCGAACACGGCAGCCAGCACCATCTGCGGACGCGCAGCAAGCGTCAGCGCGATGAGCGCCGCACCGGCCACCACACGCCGACGATCTATGAAACCGCCCGTGGTGCCCGACACCCACAGTCCCAGACCCCAGCTGATCAGGGCCAGGCCCATAGCTTCAGGCAGGAAGTACATGCTGGGCGTGCGCGCCAAGATCAGCCCGCCGCCAGCCACGAACATCATGATGTCGAGCACGAGCAGCACACCGATCGACGTGCGAGGGAACCACCGGCGCGAGATGCGCGTGAGCAAATACGCGATACCCGCCACATACGCGCAGTCGCAGATGGCAACGCCGAGCCACGTGGGGAACCCGGTTCCCGTGAGCAACAGCCATGGGACGTAGAACACCAGGCACGGCAGCACACCGAAATACACGTAGTATTTCCCCTGGTAGTACGCGTGATCCCATAGGTAGGGCACACCCGCGGAATCACGCGCCGCGGTGTCGTAGGGGTTGTCCATGGCCTGCAGCGCGGCCGAGGGCACGTCGTCCAAGTAGAAGTGCCCCTGAAGCAGCGCCTGGGCGAGCTTTTGGTACTGGAACTGGTTTTCCGTGCTGGCGGTGTGCGTGATGGACAGGAAGTGCGTGTTGGACATGACCAGAATGAAGATGACGACGCACTGCACCGCCACCAACGCGATGACCATCCAGCCCTGACGCGTGATGCGACCGTCAAACACGCGGCTGAACAGGACCGATTGCGGGCGAACGGCGTACAGCGCCAGCAGTACCGCCAGGATGAAGGCGAAGCGCAGCGGATCGATGTCAAGCGGGACCTGCTGGTTCAGGCCGATGCCCGTCACGGTCACCGAGCCCACGTCGGTCAGGTTCGTGATTGAGACGTAGATGGAATGGCAGTCGCCCGCCGGGTCCAAGCTGATATAGGTGCTGGCGGCGTCCTTCGGGTCGACCGAGACCGCCGGCAGCTGATAGTAGTTCGCGTTGCCTTCGTCCTGCAGATACATGACCACCTGCAGCTTGCTGTCGGTGGCCTTCGCGGCCGCGGCGGGGTCGTTGAGTTGAGGGGTGAAGTGGATGCTGCGGACGGTATCGTCAAGGCCCGTGATCTCGAAATAGTTCGCGGACGCATCGAGCGTCAGCGCGCCTTCGGTACCCGCGGACACGCCGTTGACCAGGTACGTCCCCACCTGCGGGTAGGTCATGGACGTGAAGAAGGCCAGGTTGAAGCCGAACGCCTCGATGAGCACGGCGATCAGCACGCAGATGACGATGCCGGCGAAGCGCTTGAGCGGGCTGACATAGGCGCCGGCAGAGCCGGCGAAGCCCATGTCGCAGGTTTCGGAAGGCGAAGCCCAGCCCTGCTGCGGGCGCACGGCGCCGTGACGGCCGTGGCGCGCATACGCAGGCTGCGCCGAGTTGCCGGCGTGAGCGCCGGCGGCAGCCGAGCCGCCCGGCATGCGCGTAGTCCCCGACCCGCCGCGCGACCAGCGGCTATAGGGAGTGTTGCCGGGCTGCGCGGATTGCCCGCCGTACCCCGCGGGTGCGCCGCTTCGGCCCGCGCCGCGACCGGCGCCGTAGCCGGCGGGTGCGCCGGGAGCCGATGCCGGGCCGGGGCCGCCGGGAGTACCGGGGCGTGCCGCGCCACGGGTGCCGGGGCCCCCCGCGCCACGCCCACCGCGGGAGGCGTAGCTCTCGCGGGCGTACTGCTCGAACTCGGGCGAGGAAACGCCCGGCTCGAAAGGGTCATAATACTGTTGATTACGATTCGTCATGGCCCGGATTATACTTCCAAGGACGAACACGTCCGAAACCCAGGGAGGCACAATGGACGAAAAAGACATTGCCGCGTTGCGAAACGCCGACATAGATTACGAGGACATCATCGACCGCTTCGAAGGCAACGAATCGCTGTACCTGAAACTGGCCGAGCTGTTCCTCGACGACCCCCACATGCCCAACGTCCGCCGCGCATTCGCCGCAGGCGATCTGGCAACCGCGGAGGTGGAGGCACACGCCCTCAAAGGCGTAGCCGGCAACCTCTCGCTCACTAGCGTGCACAAGCTGGCGAAAAGCATAAACGACGCCCTAAGAGACGGTAACGAAGCCGCAGCAGCCAAGCTGCTCCCAGAGCTTGACGAGGCGTACGAGAAGGCAGTCAGCGCCTTACGGGAGGTTTTGAGGAGGTAGGGAGCGGAAACCCACGCGCGAAACGCCAACGCTTGCTCAGCGGGTGCGGCGGCGCATCAGCCGGCAGGGACCGAAGACCCACGCGCGATGCGCCAACGTCACGCCAAACAACAAAGCAGGCCGGATCGCCGCCAAAGCGACCCGGCCTGCTTTTGTATGAGAGGAAGACGCTAAGCGCAGCCCGGCCATTTCCAGCCGGCCAACTGCATCAATCTAGTATCCAGGAATCCATCTTCCGTCCGATCCAACATAATACGAACCGATCCACTGGTCTTTTGCCATAGTGCCATCTTCAAGAAGGTAGTAATCCCCTTCCCACGAAGATGACTTCATCGCTCCAGAACCGCAATAAAAGCGCCAGGCAACTCCGTCGTTAAACCAACCCGTAACCATTGCGCCAGATGACGCGAATCGATACGCAACGCCTTCGATAATCTGCTCCCCAACCAGCATCTTGCCTGCATCGGAGAAGCAATACCAGCTGCCATTCACGAACTGCCACCCCGTACCCATCGCGCCAGAACCGTCGCAGTAATACCAGGTACCTTCATCGTCTATCCAACCAATATGCATAGCGCAGCTAGTAGGGTCGAAATAATAGTAGTTAGCCCCGATTTGATTCCAACCCGTTCTCAGGCACCCCGAGTTATCAGACCAATACCAAGAACCGTTTACAAACAACCAGCCGATGCCCATAGCTCCAGATCCGTTTAGCCAGTACCAGCTCTGACCATCCTTCAACCATCCGGTTGCCATGGCGCCGTTTGCGGGGCTGAGGTAGTACCAGGAACCATTGATCAACCGCCAACCTTTCAACATGGCGCCGGATGAGTTCAAATAGTACCAACTGCCATTCGAAAGCACCCAACCGGTCTGCATCCAACCAGCGGAATCAAAGTAATACCATGCGCCATCGATATAGGCCCAACCATTCGACGGGTAGCTCCCGTTTTTATACTGATACCACCAAGAGCCATAAGAGAAAACCCATGTATCTTTGTGACGAATCGGGCCCGCAAAATCGAAATTGATATCTACTCCCCCGGCAATGCCGTTAATCAATGTATTGCTGTCAGCCTGCCACATCCCATATTTGCCGGAATACGTGCATTTATAGTTATATTGAGCAACCCAACGAGGCCAAGACGAGAAAACGGAGTCCGTCAAACGGTTAGTCCACCAATTGGTATTCGCGTACACACCTGGCGTATAACCAGCAGCAGCAATAGCATTGCAATATGTCGAAGCGATACTCCCTAAAGCCGCGGAGCCAAGTTTCCCCTGCTGATTCTCGTCTTCCATATCATAGTAAACAGGATAAGAAAGGCTATAAGGGCTAAGGCCGGCTTCTCGCAAGAGCCTCAAGGTATGCTCTGCTTCGCTTTGGGCCATTGCATTATCGGTAGCATATGAATACAGATACACGCCAAAAGGAATTCCATAACGCTGGCATTCCCGAACATTCCTCAGAAATTGCTTGTCGTCCTGATTCGAATAATCGCTTCCATAGCCGCATCGAAGAATCGCATACGTCACACCGGAAGACTGAACCTGAGACCAATCGATATAGCCCTGATGCTCCGAAACATCAACGCCGAATCCCACGGCGCTATTGACTATCGTCCCGTTAGAGCCATACCAAACGCCGCCCTCATTCCACCACGAATTAAACCGGTTTGCAAACAACGCGAAACCGGTTCCCTCTCCATAGGCATCAGGGTTTCCGTAACGCCAACTACTTGCATACGAACCGGAGCCTTGGTCATATTCGTTAGCAAATCCATCCGACACGCGCTCGGCGCATGCATCATCAGCAACATCGGCAAACGAGCAAACAGGAACAGCAAGCGACAGCGCCACCGCTAACGCACAAATCAAAGGCAAAGTCACCCGATTAAACAAGACCAACACACTCCTATACGCTATTCTGAACTTGGAAATTCGGAACCGTAAGTAGCACCACTATAGAGGAGAGGAGCATCTTGTGAGCAGAAGAAAGCACCGAAATCCGTTTCAATGGCGAAAACTAGCCGTTTTACCGACGGCGACATGCCTAGCACTGTGCATGGGATACACATCTCCAGCAATCGCCGAGGAGCCGATTCAAAACAGCGAAGCAAACCTTGCACAGGTTTCGACAGTCGAAGAATCTTCGCCTGGGGTCGATGCAACCGCGAAAGAGAGCCCAACCGACAAATCGAACAAAAGCGCTCTTTCGGCTATCACCATACCCACAGCGGACGCGAGCCCAGCCGCCGACGAAGGCGGCAGCGAAGCGAAGCCCGCATCCCCGGCCGAGGACGTCTACGCCCTCGTGCCGTCCGAGTCGTCCCCGCACCTGACGTGGACCAAGAACGGCGAGCCGTGCGCCGCCAGCGGGTGGAAGAGCTTCGAGGGCGCGTGGTACTGGTTCGACGGCTCCCCCTGCGCCGCAGAGGCCCGCTGGGTGAGCGACCGCGGCTCGTGGTACTGGCTGGGCGAGGACGGGCGCATGGCCGAGGGCACCTTCGAGGCGCAGGGGTCGCTGTGGCACGCCACCGCCTCGGGCGCGCTGCTCACCGGGCGGGGCTGGGCCTGGGACGGCGCGTGGTACCGCACGAGCACCTCGGGCGCGCTGACCACCGGCTGGCTGTGGAACGGCGCGTGGTACTGGCTGGACCCGAAGAGCGGCAAGATGGCGGCCGGCTGGTTCCGCGACGGCGGCGGGGACTGGTACCTGGCGGACGGCTCGGGCCGCATGCTCACCGGCTGGCAGGCCGCCGGCGGGCGCTGGTACCACCTGGCGGGATCGGGGAGAATGGACACGGGCTGGCTGTGGGACGGCGCGTGGTACTGGCTCGACCCCGAGTCCGGCGCCATGGCGACGTGGTGGGCCCAGGACGGCGCCGGAACATGGTGGTTCCTGGCGCCCGACGGCAGGCTATCCGGCAACCACTGGGTCGCCGGCTGGGCGGGCTCGTGGTACTGGGTCGACGCGTCGGGCCGCATGGGCTCGGGCTGGCTGTCCTGGGGCGGGTCCTGGTACTGGCTCGACCCCGAGACCGGCAAGATGGCCACCGGCCTGGAAACAATCGGCAAGCAGGACTATTACTTCGCCGAATCTGGATCGATGGTTGAAAAACAATGGGTTCCCATCGACGACACCGGAAAATACCGCTTTGCCACGACAAATGGCGAACTAACCGCAAACGCCAGCAAGACCAACGGCGAACTGGTGCTGTTAGACGACTCCGATGCGCCCTTATCTGGATGGGTCAAAATCGGTGGATTTCACTTCTATGCCAAACCGGATTCGGGAGCCATGGCAACACAATGGCAGATGATCGACGGCAACTGGTATTGGTTCGGCAACCAAGGAGCGATGGCAACCGGATGGACAGGTGCCAACGGTGCTTGGTATCTCATGGCTCAAAGCGGCGAAATGAAAACCGGCTGGCAGTACGTCGATGGAGCCTGGTACTATCTCGACCCCTCATCGGGCGCGATGAAAACCGGATGGCTCAACGAAAACGGAACATGGTATTGGCTCAGTGCAAGCGGCGCCATGGTAACCGGCTGGCAATACGTCGATGGAGGTTATTACTACTTCAACGCCAGTGGAGCATGGGATCCTTATGCCGACCCCATGACCCAGCGAGCACAAGGCTATTACAGCGCCACAAACTGGCTCATTATGATAGACACCGTTAACAACGAATTCGGCGTATATTGGGGATGGCAGGGCAATTGGAAGCTTCAATACCACTGGAGCTGTTCAACGGGAGCCTGGGCCACGCCTACTGTTCTCGGCGAGTATACCGTCGGCATTAAAGGATACGTGTTCGGATCGGGATTCAGCTGTTACTATTACACCCAATTCTATGGTGACTACCTGATTCATTCCGGCGAGTACTATCAGGGAACTTTCGTGGAAATGGATAACCGCCAAGGCGTGAACATCTCTCACGGTTGCGTTCGATTGACCCTTGATCGAGCGAAATGGGTATACGACAACATCCCATACAACACAAAAGTCGTAACATACATGGGATAAGACCGATAGCATATTATGCCGGGGCGCAGATGAAAACCAACCTGCGCCCCGGCGTTTTGCGCTTGCCGCCAAACCTCTTGTAAAGTGCCGCACAAGAGACAATCGACAAAGATGTAATCTCGGAAGCTAGGCTTCACGGACACCAAGGAAAGGAACAAGATGGAGAACAGACGCTTCACAGCGCTCGCGTACTTCCGAAGCGCCACTCGACAAGCCGCCATCGTCGCGTTGGCGGCAGCGTGCTGCGCCGCGATCTCAAGCGCGGGAAACGCAAGCATCGCCATAGCTGACGAAGCAACATCGAGCACAATCGAGCGAGGTGCCGATCACGGGTATTACAGCTCTAAAGACCTCTGCAAAATGTGGGTTGATGTAGCAGACTACCTTATCAATGGCGGCCAGAACGCCGAATGGCTGCAAAACGTTATGGGCAACAACTCCCATATCACATCACGCGGCGCTCTGTCCTGGACCGGATCGACGGTTTATGCAAAATCAGGATGGGTAAACGGCTATGTTAATTCGCACAATGAAGGCTATCTGGTCATGCGCGGCGACCACCCCTATGTTGTGGCAATCATGTCCGACAACATCCATGAAAACAGCTGGTGCATGGCGAACCTGGTAAATGCCATCGATCGAGCACATAGCGAATTGGTCTGGTAGATATCCAGATTTGATTTCAGCATAGCAAAAAGGGAGGGTTGCCTTTCAGGCTTATAGGACAAAAAGTGTGTCCAGGACATCTATTCACTCCGTTGCGTACGG